>CAMHRP010000035.1:0-37340 GCA_946187645.1 uncultured Bacteroidales bacterium
CTTCTCTGCCATCATGCTTAAAAAACTATTCTCATAAAATCAAAACAGATTCTTAAATCTTTGAATTTTTATCTGTAGATTTCCCGTATCTTTGTCCCCCACAAAATTCAGTCATGGAAGTAAGTCGGCTCCAATGGTTCAAAACGCAAATGCAAGAGGGGAGACCTCAGGTCTTCGACCCTTTGCGCCGTCGTTTTGTCGCACTCACGCCTGAAGAAGAGGTGAGGCAGAAACTATTGTACCACTTGGTGGAGCAGCTCCAAGTGCCAGCGGGCTTGGTGGCGGTTGAGTATTCCGTAAAGGTGAACGGGTTGGACAAGCGTGCCGATGTCGTGGTGTTCGACATCGAGGGCCGTCCCCTGATGGTGGTGGAATGCAAGGCCCCGACCGTCGCGCTCGACCAGACCGTATTGGATCAGGCGCTCCGTTACCATTCTGCCTTAAAGCCCAAATATCTGCTCCTCAGCAATGGCGTAGCGACCTATTGTTTGAAGGTGACAAACGGTGCAGTCCAAGCGATGGAGTATCTCCCCGATTTTGCCGAAATGCAGTCTTCCGTAGCTGTCTGATATAGGCATTCTTGTGCAATGCTTGTAAAAAATTTCTTTTTTTATATAAGTACGTGTACGCGTACGAGATAAAATCGTATTTTTGCAAGTTCCGAGATAGGAATTTGAAGAGAATAATATTCATAAATAATTAAGTATCAATTAAAACCATTGCAAAATGAAAAAATTTACAATGCTAACCGCAGCTCTTATGCTGTTCGCGTTCCTCACTCTCCCTATTGGGATGAGGGGCCAGACAAGAGACGTTGAAACATTCACGTTCTCCGAATTGGGTTATGAAAATACTGAAGAAGTTACAACCGTTGAAGGCGACGATGTAACATTAACCTTTGACCAAGGCACAAATGCCTACAATGCGCCCAAGTATTATACTACTGGCACAGGCGTTCGCATGTACACAGGCAACACACTCGAGGTTGCTTTGAACGATCAAACGGGTGAGACAAGAATCACAGCTATTGACTTTACTTTCGCTGGTTCATACACTGGTTCGTTGCAGAATTGGTTAGGTAGCGAGACATCTGTTTCCTTTACAAATACTGCTTCGGGTCAAGCCCGTATTCAGGAGATAGCTGTGACGTTCTCTGAAGGCGGCGTTGCCCCCACCACCTATACGGTCACCTACAACGCAAATGTTGCAGGGGTAAATCCTGTTGTTGACACCTATATTGAAGGTGCTGACGTTACTTTGCGTGCTTCAAACACCTTCACTTATGATGGTCACACCTTCAGCGAGTGGAATACCCAAGCCGATGGCGATGGTGATCCTTATGATGCAGGCGATGTGATTGAGAACATCCAAGCTAATGTAGAATTGTATGCCATTTGGATTGAAAACACTCCGAGTGACGAGCAATGGGTTTTGACCAACCTTGCCGACCTCACAGAAGACGATGTGTTTGTCATTGTTGGTAACAATGGTTCAAATTACGCCATGTCGAATAATAATGGCACTACCAGTGCCCCTGCCGCAGTTGCAGTAACCGTAGTTGATGATGCAATCACAAGCGAAGTGGCAGCCACTATCCAATGGACCATTAGCGGCAATGCCACCGATGGTTATATCTTCTATCCGAATGGTTCAACTGAGACCTGGCTGTATTGCACCGGTACCAACAATGGTGTACGTGTGGGAACAAATGAAGCCAATACTTTCGAAATGGAAGCCACTTCGGGTTATTTGGTACATCAGGGAACATCGCGCTATGTTGGTGTTTATACTGCTAGTGGAGCATCTGTAGCACAAGACTGGAGATGCTATACCTCTATCAACAACAACATTGCTGGCCAAACCTTCTCATTCTACAAGAAAGTGAGTGGCGGCATCGTTCTTCCGAGCATTTCCGCGAATAATGTTGAAATCCCCTACGATGCCACCTCTGGTTCGTTTAACTTCACCCTCAACAACCCTGTTGAAGGCGGTGCTCTTTCAGTTTCTGAAGACGTGGAATGGATTGAAGAAGCCGAAATCAACACACTTTCTCAGGGATATTCGGTGACCTTCTCCACCACAGTCAACCAAAACGTCGTCGCTCGCGAAGGTGTCATCACCCTTACCTACTCTTACAACCGCTCAACTGTCACCAAAAACGTGACCGTCACCCAAGCCGGCAACCCGAATACCACGATGACCATCGCCGAAGTGCGTGCACAAGGCACGGGTAATGTAGCCACTTCGGGTATAGTTACCAGTTGTGTTGGTACCACGGGTTACATTCAGGATGCTACTGCAGCTATCTGTGTTTATGGCGCATCTCTCACTGTCGGTGATGAAATCAGCGTTTCGGGTACTTTGAGCACATACAATGGATTGCTTGAAATTACTAACCCCCAAGTTACAGTTATCTCATCTGGCAACACCATCAATCCTGAATTGATGACGATTGCTCAAGTTGTGGCCAGCACCAACCAAGGTTGGTATATCAGAATTGAAGAAGCTACCGTCACTGCCATCAGTGGACAGAACACCACTATCGCCCAAGGCGACAATACCATCGTGGTGCGTGGCATCAGTGGTGTGGAATACGGTGTGAATGATGTTATTTCCTTGAATGGTAACATCGGTGCCTTTAACGGTGTGCAAATCGTTAACCCGCAGAATGTTGAGGTGCAACAAAATCTCGAGCCTTCCATCACCGTTACTCCTGCTACGGTCAATGCTCCTGCCGAAGGTGCGAATGGCACTCTTGCAATAACTTACGAAAACATTCCTGATTTAATCAGTTTCGATTATTATTTCTGCGATGCTGAAGGTAACGAACTCCAAGAGGATCCTGATTGGATTCTTGCTGAAATTCAAGAGGAGAATGATGTTTATTCCGTGTATTATGTCATCGATGCCAACGATGGTGAAGCCCGCTCTGCCTACTTTAAGGTCTATACTCCCGAAGCGGATGACGTTTATGCCATCGTCACCGTCAACCAGGCCGAATATGTGGCTCCTACGGTGGCCAGCCTGCCGTTTGCATTTGACGGCGGTCGTGCCGACATCGAAAACACCGATGGCCTGACCCAAGAAGGCCTTGATTCCGACTATAGTTCATCACCTAAGCTGAAATTCAACAACACTGGCGACTGGCTGCTGCTCCATTTCAACGAAGCCCCTGGCACTTTGACTTTCGACATCAAGGGCAACCCGAGCCAAGGCTCATGGGGAGGCACATTCAAAGTTCAAACCTCTGAAGATGGTGTGACTTATACCGATTTGGAAACCTACACTGAACTTACAACCACTGTACTTGATGATGAAACATTCGACAATTTGGGTGCAGATGTGAGATACATCAAGTGGATCTATGCTGAGAAGGTAAGCGGTAATGTTGCTCTCGGCGACATTCACCTCTATGAGGTTGGCGGCGGCCCAGTTCTCCCTGCTTCCATCACTGTTGAACCTGCCACAGTGAACGCCACCGCTGAAGAAACAGATGGCACCCTCACAGTGACCTATGAGAACATCACCGAGGTTGTCGCAGAGGTTTATTTCTGCGATGCCGAAGGCGGAGTTGCCACTTACGACTGGATTGACGCTGAAATCAATGACGAAAACAATGTTTACTATGTCATCGACGCCAACGAAGGCGAAGCCCGCACGGCTTACCTGAAGGTCTATGCCCTTGACGACAACGCCGAAGACGTCTATTCCAACCTCGTCACCATAAACCAGGCTGCTCCTGTTGTTCCCCCAACTCCTGGCGAATGGGTGATGGTCAGCCTCAACGACCTCACCGAGGACGATGTGTTTGTCATCGTTGGTGTTTATGATGAAGATGAGTCTTCCTTCGCTATGCCAAACAATGGTACAGGTGCTCCATCAGCAACCGCAGTGACTTTGGTGGGCAACACCTTGTCGGGCGACATTGACGACAATCTCAAATGGAACCTCAGCATTGGTGAGAATGGCTACACCTTCTATCCGAATGGCGAAACCGAGACTTGGCTGTATTGCACCAACTCCAACAATGGTGTCCGTGTGGGAACCAACGAGAACAATGTTTTCACTATGACTCCTGAAGGTTATCTGTTCAACAATGCCACTGAGCGTTATATCGGCATTTACAATAGACAAGACTGGAGATGCTATACTTCCATCATCAACAACATCAAGGATCAAACCTTTGCATTCTACAAGAGAGTTGATGAAGGTAGCCTTGTGACTTATACCTTGGATATCGAGGGCTACGGTGACAGCGATGGTGGCTACTACCTGATTGCTTCACCTGTCTCCATGATTAGACCTACTGCCGAAAACGGCTTCCTCACAGAAGCATACGACCTCTATTACTTCGACCAAGCCAAACAAGGTGAAGAGTGGCGCAACTACAAGGCTAAGCATTTCAATATCGCTTCGGGCAAGGGCTACCTCTATGCCAGCCAAGAAAACACCACGCTTACCTTCACAGGCATTCCTTACAATGGCGATAATGATGGTGAAATTGCTTTGGATTATGTCGAAGATGCCGAATTGGCTGGATGGAACCTCATAGGTAATCCTTATAACCAGGATGCTTCCTTGTATATTCGTACTGGAGAAGTGTATGAATTGACGGATTTCTATGTTATGAATGCTCAAGGTACCAAGTTGGAAATTGCAAATCGTCAAGCTCATCCTAAGGAAGGTGTTTTTGTGGAAGCTACTGCTGCCGATGAATTCGCCTGTTTCAATGATGGTAGTTGGATGCCTTCAGGCAGTGAAACACCGGAACTGATGGATCTTAGCGTGAGCGACAATAACGGCTATAGTGACCTCGTTCGTATTCGCTTCGGCGAAGGCCGCAGTCTTAAGAAATTCATGCTCAACCCCGATGACACCAAGATCTACTTCCCGATGGAAGATAGCGATTATGCAGTAGTCTATGCCAACAACATGGGTGAGATGCCTGTCAACTTCAAGGCTGCTGTCAACGGCACCTACACCTTCGATGTGAATATTGGCGACATTGAGATGGGTTACCTCCACCTCATCGACAACCTGACGGGTGCCGATGTCGACCTGCTGGTCACCCCGAGCTATAGCTTCGAAGCCCACACGACTGACTATGCCGACCGCTTCAAGTTGGTGTTCGCCCACCTTACAAGTGTTGAAGAAAACGATGCTGAACCGTTTGCCTTCTTCAGCAACGGCAGCTTCATTATCGTCAACCAAGGCAATGCTACGTTGCAAGTTCTCGATATGAACGGACGCATCCTCCAAAGCGAGACCATCAATGGCAGTAGCAGCGTGAACGTGAATGCAGCTGCTGGCACCTATATGCTGCGTCTTGTCAACGGCGACAACATGAAGGTTCAGAAGGTGATCGTCAAGTAAATATTATACCAATTGCCTATGGCTTGCCCTTACAAGGGGAAAGCCATAGGCAATCAATAGATAGCTAACAAACGAAAATTAACTCGAATTGAATAATAACAATTAAAACAACAATTATAATAAAATAATGAAGAAATTAGCATTGACATTGGCCATCGTCCTGGGATTGGGAATGGCATCATTTGCTGACAATGGTGGTGGTTTGTTTGGTCGCGGTGAAGCTGTGTCCGAATCAAATGGCTACGCTTATGAAGGTAACGGGTCTTTGTTCCCGCAATTTCCTAACCACATGGAGATATCTAATCAGCCTGCTCCCGTAGGAAGCGGCATCGCCGTTCTCATGGGTCTTGGTGCCGCTTATATGGTTGCCAAGAAACGCAAGGAGGATTGATCTCTTCCGTTGTGGAGGTGCAGTCATTTGCAAGGTTCCTCCACGACAGTGGACCTTATTTTTTAGCCGACTACATTTGTGGTCGGCTTTTTCATTATCTTTGCAGTCTAATATATAATAATGTGTCCATGAGACAAAACACATTTTCCCGTATCCTGCTGCCACTGCTGCTCTTTGCAATAAGTGGCAGCATTATGGCCCAAATTCCCAACGGTTACTACAACAACGCCACAGGTAAGACCGGGGATGAGCTGAAGACTGCTTTGCACAATATCATCAAAGGCCATCATGTGGTTAGCTATAGCGGCCTCATCAACGCTTTTGCCTACACTGACTGCAAACCCAACGGCAAGATCTGGGATATCTATTCCAATTACGAATTCAGCCAAAACACAGATCAATGTGGCGAATACGAACAGGAAGGCGACTGCTGGAACCGTGAGCACACATGGCCACAGAGCTGGTTCAACGGGAGTACGACCCCCCGCAGCGACCTCTTCCATGTATATCCCACCGATGGCTATGTCAATGCGCAACGCAGCAACTACCCTTATGGTGAGGTCAACCACCCGACCTATACCTCTGGTAACGGCTCTAAGCTTGGTCCCTGCGTCACACAAGGCTATTCTGGCAAGGTGTTTGAGCCCGTCGATGAATACAAAGGCGACATCGCCCGCAGCTACTTTTACATGAGTGTTCGCTATAGCGGCGAAGATGACGACTGGGGCACCAGTGGCATGACCAACAAGGCTGAAATCAAACCCTGGGCCATGACTATGCTACTGCGCTGGAGCGACGAAGACCCTGTAAGCCAAAAAGAAATTGACCGCAACAATGCCGTCTACGGCTACCAAAACAATCGCAACCCTTTCATAGACCATCCCGAATACGCACGCATGATTTGGGACCCCGACTGGACACAAGGCGTTTCTTACAACATTACTTGTGCCACGGGTTTACAGCATGGCAGCGTGTCGGCACCCGAAAGTGCCTTAGAAGGTAGCACCGTGGCCATCACCGCTACACCGGCACCGGGATATATGGTGGGTACCTACAGCGTTTATAAGACAGACAACCCTTCAACAACCGTTTCCGTGAGCAGCAACGGAACCTTCACTATGCCTGGCTATGCCGTCACAGTGAGTGCGACCTTTGTACAGAACACCAACCAATATCAAATCACCTTGGGGACGGTCAGTCACGGCAGTATTGGCGTCAGCACACAGGCTGCCCTCTCGGGCACTAGTATCACGATGTCGGCTATGCCTGCATCTGGTTATAGCTTTTATTCTTGGTATGTCTTCAAGACCGGCGATATGAGCACTATTGTCACAGTTAGCGGCAACAGCTTCGTCATGCCCGCTTTCGATGTCACCGTGATAGCCACCTTTGTTCAAGGCAATGCCAATGGTGACTTCGTAAGGGTGACTCAAGCCCCGACAGACTGGAGCGGGGAGTATTTACTGGTTTATGAACAGAACGGCACAACGGGCTATGTTTGGACGGGTGTGGATGTGGAAAATTGTTATGTCTCGAAATTGATAACCGACAACAGTATCGCCAACGATGGGTTGGTCACCCTCACTATTGCCCCTATGTCGGGCGGATATTCCGTCCAAGTCAACGGAGGAACCAATGACGGGAAGTACATTTCTGGCAAGTCGGGCGAAAACAGATTGATTTTTGGCACCAGCCCTGTTGTGAACACGCTTTCCTACGAATCCAATAGCGTGATGATGACCTCAAACACCTCGGTGATGCGGTTTAACAATAACTCAGGACAAAACCGATTCCGTTACTTTAAGTCAAGCACCTATAACAGCCAGCAACCCATACAACTCTACAAGAAAGTCGTCTCCATTCCTACCCATGGCATCCACTTTAACCCTAACGGCGGTGCCGGTACAATGAACGACCAAACTGTGAACGAGTTTGAACCTACAGCTTTGTTTGATAATGCCTTCACAAGGGATGGTTTCGTTTTCGACGGTTGGAACACCGAAGCTGATGGTTCGGGCAATTACTTTGCCGATGGTGCCACAGTTGTCCTGTTTGATGACTTGGAGTTGTATGCCCAATGGGACCAGCTTTTCAACATCACATTGGCAGAAACGGTACATGGCAGTATCAGTGCTAGTGCAACCCAAGCCTTTGAAGAGGACGAAATTATTCTGACCGCCGTTGCGGACCCTTGTTATGCCTTGGAGCAATGGACGGTAACCGATGTTCAAGGTTATGACATTAATGTTACTGAAAACCGTTTTGAGATGCCTGCCAGCGATGTCACGGTAAGCGCGGTGTTTAGCTATTCTCCCCAAAGTTTGGTGCAAGAATACCACCTTGTTACTTCCGTTGGCGAACTCGTCCCTGGCCGTACCTATCTGATTGTCAATGTGGATAATGGGAAGGCTTTGGGCATAACACAAAACGCCAACAACCGGAGTGCTGCTGAGGTCACGATTAATGATGATATCATCCCCAGCATTAGTGATGATGTTTGTGAGTTGGTTTTGGGCGCAGTGGGGAACAACTGGACCTTCTATGATACCAATTGGGGCAACAACGGCGGTTATCTGTTTGCTGCAAGTAGCAGCGGCAATTATTTGAGGACGCAAGCCTCCAACAATGCCAATGGGCAATGGAACATCACTTTTGGCACTAATGGGACGGCAACCCTTACTGCACAAGGCAATAATACCCATAATTTGTTGAAATACAATAGTCAGAGTAACATTTTTTCTTGCTATGCCAGCAACATGCAAGAAGTTTGTCTGTTTCGTCGCTCGGAAATTAACGACTATCCTGCCGAGCAGACGACCGCACTTGACCAAGGCTGGAATTGGTGGACACCGACCATCGAAATGACAGTGGAGGAACTTGAAACAGCTCTTGACACCAATGGCATCCTAATCAATTCTCAAAACTCAGGCTATCTCAGTTATGATGAGGGTAACTGGGATGGTACGCTTTACGCCATCGTTCCTGGACAGATGTACAAGATATGGGCTAATAACTCTTGTAATCTTGTGTTGAGTGGAAGTTACGTTTCCAGTGTCACAGTCACGATTAGGCGGGGTTACAATTGGTTTGGCTACACAGGCGCTCAACCTTTGGCTCTCGATAACCTTAACTTTTCACCTGCCCAGGGCGACAAGATTATTTCACAGAACGAGGATTTTGCCATCTACGAGAACGGTGCATGGAATGGGGCCCTTTCGTCGCTTCAGTCTGGACATGGTTATGTTTATTTTTCGAATGCTGTGGAGACGAAAGCACTTGAATTTCAATAACAACGGAGAAAAATTGCAACAGAATTGGATTTTTTTGTATCTTTGCAGGCTTTATTAATGTAAAAGAATGAGAATCAATCCATTATTCTGTGCCTTATGTATTGCTTTCATTGGCAATACCGTTTTTGCCCAAAGCCAGAAAGAGCTTGGGCGACTCATGCGCGAACGTAATGAGTATTATTTTACCCTTAGTGTAAATGAACCAGCTGAAATTCAATCCATTAGCAGAATATGCTCTGTGGATGGTACTGACGGGCATACCGTGGTTGCCTATGCTAATCAACAGGAATATAACCAGTTGTTGGGTCTTGGTTACCAGCCCAATTTGCAAACGCCGCCATCGTTGCTTGAAGAGGCTAAGATGTGGGATGGCAACCGTGCCACTTACGAGTGGAATAGTTATCCAACCTACAGCCAATATGTGGCCATGATGCAAGGCTTTCCTGCATCTGCTGTCAGCGACAGAACCTGCACCTTGATGGAATTAGGAACACTTTCTTCGGGCCGTAAGATTATGGGTGTCCGTCTCAACAACGGCAGTCCCGAGGGCAAACCTAAATTCCTTTACAGTTCTACTATCCATGGTGACGAAACTACAGGCTGGATATTGATGCTTCGTCTTATTGACGAGTTATGCACCAGCACGGATCCCCGTATCGTCAACTTGATAGACAACCTCGACATCTTCATCTTCCCCAACACCAACCCAGACGGTACGTATTATCGGGGTAACAACAATGTTACAGGCGCCCGGCGTTACAATGCCAATGGGGTGGATATGAACCGCAACTATCCCGATCCTCATGGTGGCGCGCATCCCGACAATAAACCCTACCAAAGCGAAACGCAATGGTTTATGCAACTTGCTGAGGACTATCCTTTCGTGATGGCTGCCAACTTTCACGGAGGCTCAGAGGTGGTGAACTATCCGTGGGACAACACCCACACACTTCATGCGGATGATGATTGGTGGCAGTATGTTTCAAGGGAATATGCCGACTTGGCCCAAGCGGTCAATTCAAGCTATATGACTGACCTGGACAATGGCATCACAAATGGAGCCCAATGGTATATGATTGGAGGTGGTCGCCAAGATTACATGAACGGCTATCGCCAGTGCCGTGAAGCCACTATCGAATGTTCCGATGTAAAGAACCCCAATGCCTTACAGCTGCCGGATTTTTGGAACTATAACCACAATTCCATGCTGGCATATATGGAGCAGTGCCTCAATGGTGTGCATGGCTTTGTATATGATGCTGAGACAGGCGAGTCCATCGAAGGTGTGACCGTCACTGTATTGAACCACGACGATGAATATTCATTTGTGAGCACTCATGAAGTGGGCGATTTCCACCGTCCCATCAAAGGTGGCACTTACACTTTCGTGTTCAGCAAGGAAGGTTATGTCACGCAATATATAGAAGTGACTGTTTCAGATGGTCAAAGGATTGACTTGAACAACATACAACTTTTACCTCTTATTAATAGGACTTTGGACCTTGCTATGGGTTGGAATTGGTGGGCACCTCTTGTGGAGATGACTGTAGATGATTTCGAATCAGCTCTCGGTACCAATGGAATCGTTGTCAATGCCCAAGATTCGAGCTATCTCCGTTACGAGAATGGCGCTTGGGTCGGTACGCTTACAGCTTTTGTTCCTGGGCAGATGTACAAGATACAGACTAACTCCGCTTGTGACATTATGCAATATGGAAGCTATGTGTCAGTAAGCCTTGCCATTCTTCCAGGTTACAATTGGTTCGGTTATCAGGGAACGCAGCCCATGTCCATCGGGAATCTCAATATTACCCCAACAGAAGGCGATAAGATTAATTCACAGGACGAAGGTTATGCCATTTACGAGAACGGTACATGGACCGGTACCCTTGTTGAACTTCAGACCGGACATGGCTATGTCTATATGTCGAATGCCATTGAACCGAAGACATTGACTTTCAATTAGTAACTTGGAATTTGAAAATAATTTGATTTGATAAATAGTTGTATTCTTGTAAGTTGAGATAAGAAAAAGAGATTCTACCGTACACTATGCCTAATATGTATTGTGATCATCAGCAATACAATCTTTGCACAAAGCCAAAAGGAACTTAGGCAGCTCATGTGCGACCGTGGAGAGTATTATTTCACCCTTAGTGTCGACGATCCTGCCCAAATTCAGGACCTCAGCAGTCTCTGTTCGGTGGATGGCTCCGATGGCCGTAACGTTGTGGCATATGCCAACCAACAGGAGTATGACAAACTGCTGGCAGCAGGCTTTCAACCCAACCTTGAAACTCCTCCATCGCTGCGTGCCAACGTTACCATGTGGGACGGGCATGGCACGTATAATTGGGATAGCTACCTGACCTATTCTCAATACGTGACGATGATGGAAGGCTTTCCCAGCAAGGCTATTGAGGGCCGCACATGCACTCTTATCGACCTCGGCACGCTCTCGACGAGCAACCATCGCAGACTTTTGGGTGTGCGTATCAATAATGGTGAACTTGAAGGTAAGCCTAAATTCCTCTACACCTCCACCATGCATGGTGACGAAATCACGGGCATGATTCTAATGCTGCGACTCATTGATGAGCTTTGCACCAGCAATGATAGCCGCATTCTCGACTTATTGAACGATTTAGATATATATATCTTCTCCTTAACCAACCCTGATGGCACATATTACGGAGGTAACAATACCGTAAATAATGCTAAACGCTATAATGGTAATAGTGTTGACCTTAATCGCAATTATAGAGACTACTTCAATGGAGACCATCCAGATAACAAAAACTATCAGGAAGAAACCCTGTGGACCATGGCGCTTGCTGAAGAAAACCTCTTTACCATGGGTGCTAACTATCATGGTGGCTCCGAGGTAATGAACTATTGCTGGGATTGGGTTTTCGAAAACCACGCTGATGTGGATTGGTGGGAGTATGTCTGCACCGAATATGTACAGCTATCTCGACAGTTTAATTCTTCCTATATGGGTGGTTATTACCAAACCTCCAGTAATTATGATTATGATGGCGTAACTAGAGGCGCCACCTGGTATTCCATCACTGGTAGTCGTCAGGATTATATGAACGCTTATGCCGAGTGCCGCGAGGTGACTGTGGAGTGTTCCACTACCAAGACTCCCAATGCCTCTCAATTGCCCGATTTTTGGAGCTACAATCACAATAGCATGATGACACTCATGGAGCAGGCCCGTAATGGCGTGCACGGCGTTGTGTATGATGCCCAAACCGGACAGACCATCCAAGGCGTCACCGTTAGCGTGTTGAATCATGACATTCACAATTCCCATGTGACTACCCACTCAGTAGGTGACTTCCATCGCCCTATCAAAGGTGGCGCCTATACCTTCATCTTTGACAAAGAAGGCTATGCCAGAAAGTTTGTGGAGGTCACTGTGGCTGATGGGCAACGTGTGGATCTTACCGTGAACCTTAACCCTAGCAGCACGACTCAGGTGGAATGCTTCACACAGTTTATTCCCAATGCTTCAGGTGCTTATCTTATGGGCTGTCTCAACGGTTCGACCTTGATTATGCCTACGCACAATAATGCCAATACAAACACTTCAGTTTCTGTGACTGCCACTTCATATTCGGTTAACCCAACCGAAGATGGTTTTACTTTGGATCGTGGCACGGAACCATTGAGAATTGGTTTGGACGCTTCTGGTACTGCTGGGCAATATTTCATTACCTATAAGGGACGCCTTCTTACAAGATCTAATAATAGTCTCATTTGGGCTAAACCCAGCAATTCTTCCGGTTATGGCGTTAATCTTTCTTCTTATAGGTGGTATGTCAACGCTAATGGTATCTACCAGCAACAGTCAAACAGTAAGTATTATTTGTATTATGACACCAACAGCAATAACTTTAAGACCAGCACGACAAACAACAGCAATATCACTTTCTACATGGAATGCAATTGTTCAGTCGTTCAGTCGGTCAACTTGGTTCAAGGCTGGAATTGGTGGTCGGCACAGGTTGTAGCAGACGACCTGCTCGCCCAGATAGAGCAGGGTCTTGGTGCCAATGGTGTCAAAATCGTGGCTAAAGATGGCTCATACCGCACATACTCGACGAATCTGGGGGGATGGTTCGGCACGTTGACGGGAATCACGGTTGGCCAGATGTACAAGATACAAACCAACACGCCGTGCGACATCAGCCTGACGGGTACTCCAGTCAACCCGTCGGAGTGCCCCATCATCCTCAAGCCAGGATTCACATGGATAGGCTATACACCCAGCGTCAGCCTCAGCGTGAGCGAGGCGATGTCGGGCTATTCGCCAACAGCAGGAGACGTGATCAAGTCGAAGAGTGGGAGCTATGCCTCTTACAGCGGCAGTCTTGGGAGATGGGTCGGCACCTTGACCTTGGAGCCTGGTAAGGGCTATATATATGAATCGAAAGCTACGGAAACAAAAACCTTCTATTATCCTTCAGGGAATTGATAATTATTGTATTAACTAGTAACAAGTATAAACTCATGAAAAAAGTATTATTGTTTTTATTGTTGGTAGTCTTTGGCGCGAGTGCCATGGCCCAGCAAAGCATCCAGCTGCGTTCTGCGGACAAGGCCGAGTGCGTGAAGAGCGACATGACGAGCCTCAAGGCTTCGTTCTCTTTTTCAACCATTGAGGCGCAGGACTACGAAAGTGAACGTGGAACTTTCTCCTGGCTCAGCCTGGCCAACACCGTCCTTGGCGGTAATGTAGGCGATCCTCAGGTTCCCGTCATCAACCAGCTCATCGCCGTGCCTTTCGGTGCCAACCCGCGTATCGAAATCACGAGCTATAGCACGACGGACTACCGTCTCGAAGACTACGATATGAAGACTTTGGTACCGCGCCAACCTTCGGTGCGTAAAGACCAAAAGCCCGAAGACGTGCCCTTCGTCATGAATGAGGCTGCCTACCAAACGCGTGGCTTGCATGCTGAACCCATAGCTACTGTAAGTGTGGAAGGCACGATGCGCGGTGTGCAACTCGGCACGATGACCATCGAGCCCGTGAGCTACGACCCGGTCAACAACACCATCCGTGTGTTCAACGACATTGAAATCACCGTTCACTTCGACGGCGCCGACACCCAAGCCACCGAGGACATGCTGCTCAGGACTTACAGCCCGGCTTTTGAACCCGTTTATGCACAACTGTTCAATGGTAGGGCAATAACTGATGTCTACACCGACTACCCCGACCTGTACAATACGCCAGTCAAAATGTTGGTAATTTGCTATTCGGGCTTCAAGAACAATAGCTCGTTGAACGAATGGTTGCAATGGAAGCTCCAGAAAGGCTACTATGTTGATATCCACTACACCGATGAGACAGGAACCACTGCAAGTGCCATTGCTTCGTTCATCAAGACGAAATACAACGCTTCTGTTTCGGCAGGCAACGCCTACACTTACCTTATAGTGATTGGCGACACGGGACAAGTGCCACAATATATGACAAAGAGCGTTACATACTCCTGTGCATCTGACCTTGGGTATTCGAGCGTCAACTTCTCGTCAAATACCAACAATTACTTTCCCGACATGTACTACAGCCGTATGTCGGTGGAGAACACCACACACTTGACCAATTATATTAATAAGGTGCTGACGTATGAAAGATACGAGTTCACCGATGGCGGCAACTACTTGAACAACGTTTTGCTTGTCGGTGGTTGGGATTCCGATTGGACACCTATTGTTGCCAAACCGACCATAAATTACGGTAAAAACAACTATTTCAACGCCTCCAACACCACCTATGGAGGCTTTAACGGAGGCACGATTCGTGCTGTTGTATCGACCTCTTCATCACAAGGTTACAGTGGCACCAACCATGGCGTTTACAACGGCATCAATGATGGTGCTTGCATTGTGAATTACACGGCACATGGAGCCAGACAAGAATGGCAAGTGCCGCAATTTACAGCAACGCAGGCCGCTACACTCTCCAACACTGGCAAGTACTTCTTCGGTATTGGCAACTGCTGTTTGACAGGCAATTTCAACAATACCACAACGGATTATTCCCCTGGTTCTGCGATAGGTACAACCGCAAGCTTTGGCGAAACCATGATACGTGTTCCTAATGCTGGTGCCATAGCATATGTGGGTTGCTCTCCATATTCGTACTGGTATGAAGACTATTATTGGGCTGTGGGAGCTCACTCATTCTCTGAATCTGGCAATCCTCCTTCGGTATCAGGATCGACCAAGGGCGTCTACGACGTGATGTTTATGGATAATTATTGGAACTCAGCCTCAGCGTTGATGTATTTGGGTAACCTCGCCGTGCAACAAGCCGTCACCAATGGTAACCAAACCAGTGGCATCACCAGTGGCAACTGCAACAACTCGGCCCACTATTACTTCCAGTTCTACCATACCTTCGGCGACGGTTCCGTGATGCCTTACATCACCAGACCGGAAGTGAACACCGTGACGATACCCAGTACGGTCACCCCTGGCACCACCTCTATCACCGTTAACGCCTTGGCTGGTTCATACGTTGCCGTCACCGACAACAGTTCGGTCATCTACGGTGTTGCCGAGGCCAATGAATCGGGTGTGGCTACCGTCAATTTCACCAATGCCATCCCGAGCAACGGCACACTGTATGTGGTTGTCACCCGCCAGCAATACCAGCCTTATTTCGGCACCATCAGTATTGTTGGTGGCACGCAATATACCATCACTGCCAATGTTAACCCAGAGAACAGCGGTACCGTGGAAGGCGCTGGCCAATATTACGGAAGCACCCAGTGCACGCTGACTGCCATAGCCAACAACCACTATGAGTTCAGCAGATGGACGAAGAACGGCACTCAAGTAAGCACCGAGAATCCTTACACGTTTACGGTAACGGGTAATGCGACATACGTTGCCAACTTCACGGCTTTGACTCCTCATACGGTGTCTTGCAATTCCGTTGAGAATGGCACCATCAGTGCCAACCCGACCACGGCCTACAAGAACGAGACCGTCACTTTAAGTGCCACCCCGGCTTCGGGTTACTTCTTCTCGGCTTGGGATGTCAGGGATGCCAACAACAACTCCATCGCCGTGACGAACGACCAGTTCACCATGCCCGATAGTGATGTCACGGTGAGTGCGACCTTTGTGCAAGGCTACAATGTCACCTTGGCCGAGGCTACCAACGGCAGTATCGGCGCCAATACGACCAATTGTGTCCCTGGCACCACCGTTACCTTGACCGCCACACCTGCTACGGGCTATGTCCTCAATAGCTGGGTCGTCTTCAAGACTGGCGACGTGAATACTACTGTAACGGTGAGTGGCAACAGCTTCACCATGCCAGATTATGATGTCACAGTGGTGGGTGTCTTCAGTGCACCGCAAGGAGGCGACGTGACTATTGGTAGTGGGACGGGTACCAACACAAATGTGCCCACAAACAGTGGTCAAAAGTATTCGTTGTCTCAACAAATCTACACCAATAATGAGATGGGTAATGCTGGTACTATTACCAAGATTGCTTTTCAAGTTTCAAACTCCAAGTCGACAACAAGAAATCTTGAAGTTTATTTGGCTCATACCTCAAAGAGTTCATTTGATAGTAGTTCTGATTGGGTACAACAAGCTACATCTAATAAAGTGTTCTCTGGCTCAGTATCTTTTGCCAAGTCAGGATGGACAACTATTACTTTGGACACGCCATTCGAATATGACGGAACAAGCAACCTGTTGTTGACTGTGGATGACAATACAAATACTGCTCTTAACAATACAAATAGGCTTTCTTTCTACCGTTTTACTACTACTTCCTATACCTCTTTATTTAAGTCTGGTAATACCAACTATTCTCCATCGACTATTTCGGAAGTTGGCAACTATGCGAAATACAAAAACCAGGTTGTCTTCACCAAGACCGCCAATGGCACCACCGAGTCATTGTCGGTCACTCCGAATACCTTGGACGGGCTCACCTATGCTCAAGGCGAGGGACCGTCGGCGGCCAAGGCTGTCACCCTTGTGGCCTGCGCAGCCGAGGACATCACGGTGACCGCTCCCGGGCATTTCGAGGTGAGCAACCAGGCAGACGGCACTTACGGCAGCACACTGACCATTCCAGTATCCAGCAGAGGCAATCGCGAAGAGATCACGTACGGTTTCGAGGACGGCACCACTCAAGGCTGGACCGTCAGCAGCAGCGACAATGGCTCGACTACATGGGTTGTGGGACAAAGCGGCTATAACCCATCAGGTGCTTCGGGCACGGTTTATACTTCGAATAGCGGAAGTTATTATGTGGGTTCAGTTTATGATGCGTCGAATGCCGTTGACGATTGGCTGATTTCACCTCAAATTATACTTGGAGGTAGCATGAGTTTCTATATAAAGATCACAAATACCAGTTATACGGATTACTATTCTGTTCATCTGTCGACAGGGTCCACCGCCATCAACCAGTTCACAACTACATTGTTGTCTTCAACTCAAGTGACATCTACCAACTACACCTTGGTATCCGTCGATTTGAGTGCGTATTCAGGCCAAGGTTATGTGGCCATCCGCCATACCGCAATTGCCGACCAGGCCTCGCTGTTGGTTGACGACATCACCATCGTGGAAGGCGGAGATCCAGTGACACCAATCAACCCGACCAACGCGGAACTTGTCACCGCCAATGTGTATGTCCGCATGAAAGCAGGTCTCGGCCAAGGCATTTACGAATCGGAGACTTTGTCTGTCAGTGCGGGCAGTCTTTCCAGCAACGTCACCCTCAGCGGCGAGGTCACCCAAGGTGCCTCCATCACCCAGACTATCAGCCTCGTGGCAGGCTGGAATTGGTGGTCGGCACAGGTTGTAGCAGACGACCTGCTCGCCCAGATAGAGCAGGGTCTTGGTGCCAATGGTGTCAAAATCGTGGCTAAAGATGGCTCATACCGCACATACTCGACGAATCTGGGGGGATGGTTCGGCACGTTGACGGGAATCACGGTTGGCCAGATGTACAAGATACAAACCAACACGCCGTGCGACATCAGCCTGACGGGTACTCCAGTCAACCCGTCGGAGTGCCCCATCATCCTCAAGCCAGGATTCACATGGATAGGCTATACACCCAGCGTCAGCCTCAGCGTGAGCGAGGCGATGTCGGGCTATACGCCAACTGCAGGAGACGTGATCAAGTCAAAGAGTGGGAGCTATGCCTCTTACAGCGGCAATCTCGGGAGATGGGTCGGCACCTTGACCTTGGAGCCTGGTAAGGGCTATATTTATGAATCTAAAGCTACAGAAAACAAAACCTTGTTTTTCTCAAATCCCGCTAAAAGTTTCTATGTGCAACCATGAAATAACTAAAAAATGGGAAAAAAGAATTGTAACAATAGAAAAATCAGTATTTTTGCGCATTTTAATAAAATAAGATAAATAAAAACATCTAAGTAAAATGAAGAAATATCTTTTTATTCTGATTGTATCCCTGTTTTTCGGCGGATCAGTCTTTGCTCAAGAAACCCATCATTGGACTTGTAACGACAATGACTTCCAGAATAATATGACTGTAGCTTTTTGGGTTACTCTTGATGGCAACTATGTAGGTAATCCAGACATTCAAGTTAATAATTACGATTATGACATCGAAATAGCCGCTTTTGTTGACGATGAGTGTAGAATGTCAACGTTTTTGTTTAGTGTTGCCCCAACATTACCTCTGTACGTCATGAATAGTGTACATTTTTCACTTGCTGGCGAACCTGTCTCTTTTAAGATGTATATCCACAGTACTCGCAAAGAGTATGATATGTGTGATTTTACTACTACTGTCTCTGAAAATGGTTGTGGCTCTGTAGATGACCCAATAATATTGCCGTTTCACACTTATTTTACCAAGGACATTACTCATTACACTGGCATTAGTGACCACTACTATCTCATTGCTTCGCCCATTGGAGAGGTGAGTCCTGAGAATGTGACAGATATGCTTTCATCCAGCTACGACCTCTACTATTACGACCAAACCAAGGAAAAGGAATGGGTTAACTATAAACGTAATCCTGGAAATACGAATTTGAATCCTGAATTCAGCCTTGAACCTGGTAAAGGCTATCTTTATGCCAACAGTAACGATGTCACTCTTAAATTCATCGGTGCACCATTCACAGCCACTGAGCCTTTCGAAGTGTCGTTGGTATATGATGCAGGTGCTAATCAAAATACGGATTTGATAGGCTGGAACCTCGTGGGCAATCCCTTCCCAGTAGATGCATATATCGATAGGGATTTCTTTTATAGGACAAATTTGGAAAATACTGAACTTGAAGCTGAAAGTGGTGCAATTGCACCTATGGAAGGTGTTTTCGTGAGAGCAACAAGTGCTGATGACAACACCTTGAACTTCAGTACTACAGCTCCTTCCAAAAGCGGAGAGCAATTGATTATCAACCTTACCCAAAATAGAGGTGTTTCCATCAACCGTGCTATTGTCAGCTTCGACGAAGGCGAAATGTTGCCTAAGTTCATGCTCAACGAAAACAATACCAAGCTTTATATTCCGCAAGGTAACCATGATTATTCAGTAGTGCGCAGTGCTTTCCAAGGTGAGCTTCCACTTAACTTCAGTGCCAGCAAGAACGGCACCTATACCCTCAGTATCGATACAGAGAACGTGGATATGAATTACCTCCACCTCATCGACAACATGACGGGCATGGATGTTGACTTGCTCCAGACCTCTAGTTATACGTTTGAAGCCAATTTGAATGACTATGAGAGCCGTTTCAAGCTAGTGTTTGCTGCCGCCTGCGAGGATGTAGAGGGTGACAGTGAGTCATTCGCCTTTTTCAGCAACGGCAACTGGGTCATTAACAATAATGGCAAAGCCACCCTGCAAATCATTGACCTCAATGGGCGTGTCCTTTGCAACGAACAAATCAATGGCTGCTACAGCAAGAGTTTTGAGGCCACACCAGGCGTTTATATGCTCCGCCTTATCAACGGCGACAATGTGAAAGTCCAGAAGGTGGTGGTGAGATAACTATGGCTCATGGCATATGGCTTATGGCTGTTTTACCAAGTGGTAAGTACCTCGTAAAACAGCCATAAGCCAAGAGCCAAAAGGCTGTCAACCGAGCCTTAGGCACACGCAGGCCATTGGCTATAAGCCATAGTTCAACATCAATTAAACAATTAAACAATCAACAATTCAACACCAAAATATACGATGAAAAAACTAATGATAATGATTGCCATCGTCCTTGGGATGGGCACCATGGCTTTCGCACAAGAGATTAGCGATGAAACATACGAAGAGGCTGGCCTCTTTGGAAAGGGTCCAGGGATTTTCCATAAATTTCAAGAGGAACCTTTGTTCCCAGAGCATGCAATGGAAGATGACGTTGATGCTTCGGGTCCTTTAGGTAGTGGCATTGCTGTGCTCGTGAGCCTTGGTGCTGCCTATGCTGTTGCAAGAAAACGCCGCGAGGAATAATAAAAAGAATATAAGGTGGCTTGCCTTTTTTTTTGGTAAGCTACCTTTGTCGAAGATTTTGAAGATATGGCCACTTGATTCGAAAGGTGGGATACCATTGTCTTCAAAATCTTTGTTTATTAATACTATGCATTTCATAAATAACCCCGAAAAATAGTAAAGATATTTACTATCTGCTTATTTACTTTTTGTATTTTTGCGCCATAATAGGATAATACAAATAGAAAATGATTTTCACCGAAACAAAATATCAGCTGCTGACTGTAGCAACTGGACGGGTTTTTGAGGACGAAGGTTGGACTCTGGACGACAAGGAATGTCCCACACCGAGCATGGTGCGTCCCATCTATGAGAAGAAACAACTTGAAGTGAAGGAAGGCGCCTGCTTGGGCTTGTACCGCTATGCCGACTGGTTGCCCATCAAGACCATGCTGAAAAAGCCTACCGAGCCTATCACTTATAAGAGCGAAAGCCTAGCAGCAAAACTGGGGCTGCGCAACCTCTATATCACTTTCAATGGCTGGTGGCCCGAGCGTAACGTCCACATGACCACTTGCTCCTTCAAGGAAATGGAAGCTTATTCGGTGTGTGCTCGTTTGGGTGACGACTTAAAAGACCAGGTACTGGTGGTGGCTTCGGCAGGCAACACAGCCCGCGCTTTCGCTAAGGTGTGCTCCGACAACAATATCAAGCTGTTGCTTTGTGTACCTCAGGACAACATCAAGGCCTTGTGGTTCGACAAACCGCTGAATCCTTGCGTGAAACTCATCACCACCGAGTCGGGTAGCGACTATTTCGATGCCATCAACCTCTCGAATGTGGTCTGTGAGATGGAAGGCTATCTCGCCGAGGGTGGCGCCAAGAACATCGCCCGCCGCGATGGCATGAGTACCACGATGATGTCGGCAACGACCTTCATCGGTCGTACGCCCGATTTCTATTTCCAGGCTGTGGGTAGCGGCACGGGTGCCATCGCCGCTTGGGAAGCCAACCTGCGCTTCATCTGCGATGGTCGCTTTGGCTCGAACAAAGCCCGTCTGATCGTCTCGCAAAACAAGCCTTTTGTCCCCATGTACGACGCATGGCGTGCCAACTCACGCGCCCTGTTGCCCTACGATGCCGACCAGGCCCGCAAAGATGCCGCTGAAATCTGCGCTCCAGTACTTTCCAACCGCAAACCGCCATACAGCCTTGCCGGAGGATTATACGATGCATTGAAAGACACCAATGGTGATATCCTCGCCGTCAGCAATACCGAGGCCGATGCTGCAAAGGCTTTATTTGAGCAAACCGAAGGTATCGACATCTACCATGCCGCCGCTGTGGCCACGGCTTCTTTGCAGCAGGCTATAGAGCGCGACATGGTGAAGCCCGACGACGTGATTATGCTCAACATCACTGGCGGCGGTGAACGTCGTTTCCTCGCCGAACACGAAATCTACCACTTGGAGCCTTCACATGTCTTCAAGATTGGTTTCACCAAGGACGAAGTGAAGTCCGTCTTGGTTGGGATGAATTGGTGATTATTCCCAAAACAATGTTTCAGCCACACCATCAGCGAAGAGCATCTGCTCGTCGGTGAGGTAGAGGAATTCGCGTGTCTTTGAAAGCCGGCCTTCGGCTATCAAAGGTTGGGCGTGTTGTTCGCAGTAGGTGGAGAAACGTTCACCCATTTCGCGTTTGAGCCACTTTAGGTCGATGCCCCAATGGGTGCGCAGGCGCAGCATGACGTACTCGTCGTAGTGTTGTTCAGGGGAAAGGATTTCTTTTTCTATTTCTATGGCGGACCCTTCGACAGGCTTTGGGACACTTACACAATATTTTTCTACACTCGACACATTCCATTGCCGAGAGTTTCTGTCAAAAGAATGCGCCGAAGGCCCGAAGCCTATGTAAGGCGTCCCAAACCAATAGCTGGCGTTATGCTTCGAGTGCATCTCCGACTTACAATAATTGGAAATCTCGTAATGCAGATAACCATTTTCGGCGGCACGTTGGCAGAGGATTTCATAGTCGCGGAGGGCATCCTCCTCGTTGACAGGTTGTACTTTTCCTAATTCAATCTGTTTGGTCAGGATGGTGTTGGGTTCCAGGGTGAGCGCGTAGGCTGAGAGGTGGGGGAGACTATAGGCAAGGAAAATGTCCAAATTCTTGTTCCATTGCTCGGCGTTGGAGGAGGGGAGGCCATAGATGAGGTCGATGCTGATGTTCTCGAAGCCAGCTTGTTTGGCCCAGTCGAGGCACTGCTGGGCATGATGCGAGTCGTGGCGACGGCTCAGATACTTCAAGTCGTTGTCGAAAAAGCTCTGGATGCCGATGCTGAGGCGGTTGACCCCGAGTTGGCGCAGACCTTCAAGGTATGCCAAGGATAGCGTGTCGGGGTTGGCTTCGAGGGTGATTTCGGCATTAGTGGCTACTGGATAATGCGCATTAATAAGGTGTAGCAAGTCGCTGATTTCCTTTAAAGAAAGCAGCGAAGGCGTGCCGCCTCCGAAATAAATCGTATTGACGGCATCGCCTTGCAAATAATCTTTCCGCGCTACAATCTCAGCCTTCAATGCCTCCAAAAACCTGTCTTTCAGCTTCAAGGAAGGCAGCGAATAGAACCCGCAATAGGCGCATTTCGAGTTGCAGAAAGGAATATGGATGTATATACCAGCCATCTTACTTTTCAACGACCAGTTTCACGGTCTTTTCTCCGTCATTGGTTTTGAGACGCACGAAATAGATGCCGTTTTGCAGGGGACTGATGTCGATAGCCTCGAAGCCTTTGTTGATGCTCAGTACCTTTTGTCCAACGATGTTGAACACCTCAACTTTCAGGATGCCCTTGCCTTCAACACGGAGTATGTCTTTTGCGGGATTTGGGTAGATACAACTTTGTCCCCAATACTCGTCGACTCCATCGGGAATCCACATTGCTTCAATGGTTTCACTCATCGCCTCACATTCGTCGCTATACACGGCGTTGATATAATAAAGGTGGGTCTCGTAAGCATCTCCGAAGTCATCGTCGTCAAAATACGTATAGTCAGCGGGAAGCGTAGCTACCAGCTCATTGTCTCGATAAACCTGGAGCGCTATCAAGTCGCCCGTAGAGGTTTCCGAAGGAAGGTCCCAAAACAATCCAATATAGAAATAATCACCGCCTGTTTCCCATGTTAGGTTTTCAATAGGATAACATTGAACCAGAACGGTTTCTTCATGAATCCACCCTATGCGGTCGTTGCTACCTTTGTAGGTGCCGTAGACCAGGTTCTCGACAGGTTGGTTTAGTGCGTAGGCGGTCACATACACAGGGTCATCGGGTGAGAAGTTCTGAACGTAGGTCAAGGTGACGATTTCCAAGTTGCCGTCGCCGTCAATGTCGCCAAAGTTGGCACCATTCATATAGGAGAGACCTTGCGGGCGGAGTGGAAAGCCTTCGGTGATTTCCGTGCCGTCCATCTCCCAAGCACGGACATAGCCTTCGTTTCCGTCCATCAGGTTGAAGTCGGTGATGATTTCGTTCTCGCCGTCGCCGTCGATGTCGGCCACGGAAACGAAGCCTTCAACACCTGAGGTCAAGTTGAGCGGGAATCCAGGAGCCACGTTGCCTTCAATGTCGTATTGGTAGAATACGTTACCTTCACCCGACACGCCCATGAAGATGGCGTATTGGTCACCGTTTTTGGCCACCGTGGGGGCGGAGTAGGTCCAATAGGAGACAGGCTTAGGCCATCCTGTACGGTATTCGCCCGTGCGGGCATCGCGTACGTAATGGTTCGGGTTATCGCCGTGGCAGGCTCCAACGAGGCTCCAGTTGCCTTCACCTTCGAAGTCGACCACGAGCGGTGATTGGTAGGAATATTTGTAGGCTTCATTGCTTTCCACCGTATAGAGCTGTTCGCCCGTGTGGCTGATGCAATACAAAGCAGAGGTCGTGGAGGCGAAAATCTCAAGAGAGCCGTCGTTGTCGATGTCGGCTACGGTAGGCGTGAAAGCAGGTGTTGAGGGTAGCTCGAAGGGGAAGCCTTCCATCTCCTCGCCTTGCAGGTTCCACACATGAACTCCAGCTGAGATGTTGGCCGAGGCTTTGCCACGACCGCAGAAGATGATTTCCAACTCACTGTCGTTGTTGAGGTCAGCCAAAACGGGCGCGCAGATGAGCGGGTTGTTGTTGGTAACGGTCGAAAACAGGACGTTGCCGTTGGCATCGAAGACGTTGAAGCCGCCGCGTGCATTGCCGTAGGCCGTGAGAACCACGATTTCGAGGATGCCGTCTTTGTTGATGTCGCCCACGGCAGCAGGATATTGGGCCATTCCTCCGACTAAGGCCTGTGTCCAAAGCACGTTGCCTTGTCCGTCGATGACATTGATTTCTTCGTTGTGGCAGAGGATGATTTCATCGGCTTCGTCGTTGTTGAGGTCGGCCAAAGTCAAGCCTCGCATGGGCTTGTAAGTGGTGTTGGAGGCAAAGGTTAAAGGAAAGCCGGGCATGGGCGTCAGACCATCGCGGGCCGCTGGAGGCAGCTGTGCCTGTATGGTTTCGGTACGGATTACGCCCTCTTCGTCGATGAAAGCCCGAGTTGCAGGTTGTTGGGCATTAATAACCAACGACAGTGGAAATAAAGCTAGGAATAGTAGAGATAACTTTTTCATGGTAATGTGTTTTGATGTAAAAGAAAGGCCGTCTCATTGCCGGTATCACCAGCGAATGAAACGGCCTGAAATCCTTTAATTAATGATAGTGATTATTTCTCTTTTTTGCAGCAGCAAAGGCACTTGTAGCAAAGGCCGGCGAGGCAGGCACCAACGAGCGGGGCCACGATGAAAAGCCACACTTGCCCCATGGCGCTCCAACCGTCGCACTTTGAGAACAAGGCAACGCCGAGTGAACGGGCGGGGTTGACAGAAGTGTTGGTCAGCGGGATGCTGATGAGGTGGATGAGTACCAGGGTGAGGCCGATGGCCAGACCACCGAACTTGCCGTTGGCATGGCAGCTGTCGGTGACACCGAGGATGACCATCAAGAACACGAAGGTCAACAGCGCCTCAACGAGGAAGGCACCGCCAGTTGAGATGGCTTGGTAGCCCGTTTCGGGACCGCCGCAAGCCTTCTGGAAAGCTTCACCAAAACCGTTGGAAGCGAAGACGCCGGTAGCGCCACCGCCGATGGCATTCCAAATCACGAGGAGCAGAGCACCAGCGATGATACCACCGATGAACTGGGCAGCCCAGTAGCAGAGCATTTCTTTAAGGCTCATGCGGCCATTGACGAAGACGCCAAAGCTCACGGCAGGATTCAGGTGAGCGCCTGAGATGTGACCGATGCCGTAGGCCATGGCCACCACGGTGAGACCGAAGGCGATGGCTACGCCAAGGAATCCAACATGTCCGAAAAGAGCGGTTCCGCAACCGCCAAAGACCAAGACGAATGTGCCGAACAATTCAGCAAAAAACTTGTTACTTGTTTTCATAACTTTTTAAATTTTAGTTAGTTATAAGTTGATTTGTGTTTAACTTGCTTGCCTGATTCCACGGGAATCGTCCCATTGGAACACTGCAAATGTACAAAATAATCAAAAAATGCAATTATTTTCGAAGAAAAAATAGGTGGTATTATCTGAATAAGTCTGATGATGAATTCAAGACTTATTTTTCCCGCTTCATATTTCAAAACTCATTTGTAGATTTGTATAGTAATTATCTTTGCTTGGTTAATGAAGTTAATGAATTGTTTTTCCAGCTTAAAGGCCTCGCGCACCGATCCGAGTAATGCTTTGAGGTATGAATAAAGTAAATGTTACCATGAAAAACATTAAATTTACCGAAGTTGACAATTACCTCTCGTTGAAGCGAATTGTTATGATGACACTCGCCATAACGATTGGATATTATTCCTTGTTTGCGTTGAGCCATTATTTTGGCAGGCCGTCTTTTGCTAATGCAGACGAGCAAGAGGAGTTTGAGCGAGAGAAAGATCATATA
Organism: uncultured Bacteroidales bacterium; assembly: GCA_946187645.1. Classification (GTDB taxonomy): domain Bacteria; phylum Bacteroidota; class Bacteroidia; order Bacteroidales; family F082; genus Limimorpha. The sequence continues at coordinate 26,507 of CAMHRP010000035.1, forward strand.
GTAGGTCCCAACGAATATGTATTTGGGACATTTCAAAAAAAATGTCCTGTTTTATTTCAGTCAGATAGATTTCAGCCAGGGTATAAGTTCGAAAAGCCAAGGTTCTCTCTTGTATTGCTTTTTAATGTGCCGTTTACATTCCTGATGATTTTTTGTGTTTTTATTTATAATAGAAAAATCATGGGAAAGAGCTTTAGGCGGCATCGTGACGAATTGATAATAAACATCATAGGTTCGTTGTTGATTTCTGGTGTCTTGAGTTCGATTTGTACGCTTGTTCAGCTGTATATTTGGCCTTATGGCCCCGTTCCCCGTTCGTTGATTGGATACATCAGCAGAGGCATGTTGGGCGATTTTACCTTGGTGTCCATCGCTTTTATATTCAGTTATTTGCAGCGGTCACTTTATCAGGAGAAGCGAATAGCAGTCGAGAACGAGATACTTCATGCCGAGAACCTCAACTCTCGCTATGAGACTCTGAAAACCCAGATGGATCCACATTTCCTTTTCAATTCGCTGAATACTCTGAAAGCGTTGATTGACGTCGATGTCGACAAGGCCGGTGATTTTGTCCACCAATTGTCAACGGTGCTTCGTTACACCTTGAAAAACGAGGAAGTGGTCACTTTAGCCCAAGAGTTGGACTGTGTGCGTTCCTATTGTCATATGATGAAAATGCGTTATGGCGACAACCTCCTTTTTGACCATCACATCAATCATGAAAAATACGATAACTATAGTGTCCTACCTCTTTCTATACAAGGGCTGATTGAAAACGCCATCAAGCACAATGTTGTCTCCTCGAAACAACCTCTAACGATTAATCTTTATACAGATAATGATAGTCATCTGATAATCAGTAATAAAATTCAACCAAAAATAGGAAAAGAAGAAGGAACGGGTATCGGATTGGCCAATCTTTCGGAGCGATATCGAATAAAATGGAACGAAAATGTTGAAATTTTTGACGACGGAAAGATTTTTAGCGTAACTTTGCCTCTTAAACTAAACGTACAATCACTATGAAAGCACTGATAATTGAAGACGAAGTAATGGCTGCGAAGACGCTGAAGAAGCTTCTTCTGGAAGTCAGCCCAGGTGTTGAAATCGTTGGCGTACTTGAATCCATTGAAGACAGTGTCGATTGGATTGCCAGCCATCCCATGCCTGATCTGATGTTTATGGACATTCATTTGGCCGACGGCTCTTCGTTTGCCATTTTTGAAAAGGTCAATATCACTTGCCCGGTCATTTTCACCACGGCTTATGATGAGTATGCATTGAAGGCCTTCGAGGTGAATAGTATTGACTACCTGCTGAAACCCATCAGCAAGGAAGCTCTGGAACATGCTTTGAACAAGTTTTACAGCCTTTCGGAGAAACGTGTGAATGTCGGCCAGCTCGATAAGCTTATGTCGCAGTTGGGTGAGAAGAAAAGATACAGAAGCTGTTTCTTGCTTCCTGAGCGTGACAAGCTCGTCCCGGTGCTGGTCAACAGTATCGTGTACATCTTTATCGATGCCAAGACAGTGAAGATTGTCACGACAAGTGGCAAGGTTTACTACATGAACCATACCTTGGACGATATTATGAGCGAACTTGACCCTTGGGTGTTTTTCCGCGCCAACCGTCAGTTTATCGTTTCGCGCGATTCCATCAAAGACGTTTCGGTTTGGTTTGGCAACAAATTGGCCATTAATCTGAACGTTGAGGTGCCTGAGAAAATCATCGTCAGCAAGGCTCGTGTGAGCGAGTTTAAAAACTGGTTCACTGATTAAATAATTGATTTACAATTGTTTGTATATTATAAGGTAATTTTTTGAATAAAAAGTATTGCAGGAATAAAAAAAGGTTGTACCTTTGCACCCGCAAAACGATGCTTCCGTAGCTCAGTTGGTAGAGCACCTGACTCTTAATCAGGGTGTCCAGGGTTCGACCCCCTGCGGGAGTACGAAAAGAACCGCTAAAAAGCGGTTTTTTTGTGTCAAAGTTGAATTTGGTAGAAAATTTTGCAAAAACTTTCTACTAAAAACAAACAAAAATGAGCATCGAGGATAAAATAAGGAATCAGATCAAGGGTGATGAGGCGGGAGCGTTGTATTTCATTTCCGACTTCGCCGAGCATGGTAATGATGTGTTTATCAGCCGTGTATTGTCAGAGTGCGTCAATGACGGATTGCTGTTACGTATAGCCAATGGAATTTATTGCAAACCGATTGAAACAAGATTTGGCCCGCTTTTTCCTTCGGTTGAAGAGTTAGTCAAAGCTATTGCCCGTCGTGATAACGCACAGATACTGCCCACAGGTGAGACTGCGCAAAACCAGTTGGGGCTTTCAACCCAGGTGCCGATGAATTCTGTTTATCTCACGTCTGGATCGGCAAGGAAATTGATTTTGCGAGGACGTACCGTTACGCTGAAAAGGTCGGTGCCTCGGAACTTTGCTTGCAAAAATGACTTTATGGCCGCATTAATCCAGGCTTTGAAATCCATTGGAAAAGCTAATTTGACAGAAGAACACATGAGTACCATAGTGGGATTATTGAAGGAACATCTTGATGATGCCACATACGCTGATGACCTGAAAACGGCTCCTATTTGGGTTAGAAAAATGCTCTCAGAAATCATTCGTAATATCAAGCAACATGAACTGGCAACAACATGACATCCACGATAGGAGAGTGATGCTCCAGCAAGTCGCCGACAGTATCCATCTTCCCGATTATGCCATTGAAAAAGACTGGTGGGTGACAATGGCACTGAAGGCTCTGTTTGAAACGGATTGTGCATCGTTTTTGGAGTTTAAAGGCGGTACAAGTCTCAGCAAAGGATGGAACTTGATTGAAAGATTTTCGGAGGACATCGACTTGACCATAGACCATACCTTCTTTACGAACGACATCGCCAATAACAACCAATTGAAGAACCTGCGAAAAAAGTGTCACAAATATATCATCGACAATTTGACCAAGCAGTTGGCAACGGCTTTGACACGAATGGGGTTGCAAGGATTTGAGGTCGTATCAAAAACCGTTGATGAGGAGGGAAATGCCATCTCGACGGATGCTGACCCAGCAGTGCTTTATGTGGATTACGAAAGTGTCTCTGACAGCAGTTCGGCATATATGCCCGCAAGGGTGAAGATTGAAATCAGTTGTCTTTCGATGAAGGAACCGTTTGAGTTGCGCACCATCAATTCGATGATTAAGGATACGTTCTCGGAAGAAGATGAGGATACCACTTGTGCCATTCCCGTGGTGATGCCGGAGCGAACCTTTTTGGAGAAGGCTTTCTTGCTTTGTGAGGAGTTCCAGAAGCAAGACCCACGAAGTTTGAGAATGTCGAGGCATTTGTATGACTTGGAAAAACTGATGGACACACCTTTTGGAGAAAAAGCCTTGTCTGACAAGGTCCTGTACGGGAAGGTTGTGGAGCATAGAAGGAAGTTCTACCATGTTTCGTATGCCGATTACGACAAGGACTATCCGCCATACATCACTATAGTCCCACCTGATTCATGTTTGGCGGCATGGCGGCAGGATTATCAGGAGCTGCAACAGCATTTTATTCATGGCCAATCCCTGAGCTTTGATGATCTGCTGAAACGGATGGGAATTTTGCAGCAGCGGTTCCAAAATTCGAGCGTAAAATGAAGCCATTTTTCTGAAACATAGCTGAAACATTTTTGGATTTTCACTATCGTTTTCTACAGCACGATTTCATGCAGCTTAAAAATCTGCTCAACCTGCTCCTCGTATTCTTTTAAGGAGTTGATTTTCTTGATTTTCCGCCAAACGTCTTGTGAGTTGTCGAAACCATTCATTAAATAGGACCATAATTCCTTCATCCGTCCCAAAACCTTTGGGCTGCCTCCAGCATGATGCAGTCTGTCTTCATAAAGGTCAATAACATAAGCATGCAAACGTTCGGCTTTTTCGGACATATTGCGTGTGTTCCCACGGATCTCCTCTGCCAAAAAAGGATTCGCCAATATACCTCGTCCCAACATGAATTGGTCAACTGGACGCACTGCCTCGTGAATACGCTCAAAACTTTCCACCGAAACAATATCCCCATTATAAACCAAAGGCACATTAATCATAGGTATTAATGTCTTGAAGCACTCCACATCAGCCTCTCCTTTGTATAGCTGCTTTCCGATGCGAGGGTGGATGATTAATTCGCTCAGCGGAAAGCGATTGAAGATGGGAATGAGGGCATTAATCTCCTCGGGACTGAAATAACCCAGCCGACACTTCACGCTGAATTGGATGTCGATGTGCTCGAAGATGGCTTCAAACAGCGCCTCCACCTTGTCGGGGTAGGGTAGAAGACCGCATCCACGTTTTTTGTTGGCTACCCGTGGAAACGGACACCCCATGTTAAGGTTGATTTCTTTGTAGCCTAATTGTTGGCATTGCTTGGCAAAACGCAAAATCTCTTCCGCATCGGTGCTGAGAATTTGTGGTGTCAAAGTCTCAACGTCGTTGCAGTGTGGGTCGATTTCCTCGCCTTGCAGGTTCTTTGCGTGGTTTTCTTTATGAATGCCCGTGAAAAATGGAGTATAGAACTTGTCAATGCCGCTAAAATGTTTCTTGAACACGTTGCGGAATGGCGCATCTGTGATGCCTTGGAAAGGACCTAAGGAAAGCAACGGCTGATTCATTTCTTCTTTTTCTTGTTCTTGCGGGTAGTCTTGTCGGCTTTTTTGGTTTTACCTATGCTAAACAACGACTTGGCTATCCAATAGATAAGCAGGACAAAGGTCAGATAAACGGCGATGCGGCTGAGATAGTCGCCGTGCTGCGCGTAGAATGTCACCTTGGTGTTGGCTTTCAAGGTTGCACGGATGGCGTCGGGCACCCAGTATTGGGTTTGTTGCAGCACGTCGCCGCGTTGGTTGAAAAATCCCGAACGTCCCGTGTTGGCCGATCGTGCAATGCAGCGTCGGTTTTCGATGGCTCTTAACTTGGAGAACTCGAAGTGTTGCTTATAGCCGGGTGTGTCACCCCACCAACCGTCGTTGGTGATGACGAAAAGCAGGTCGGCACCTTTCTTGCAGAAGTTAGAGACATATTCGCCGAAAGCCGACTCATAGCAGATGGGCACGCCAACTTTATGGTCGCCGAAAGTCAAAACCCTTGCTTCAGGGTCGGTTTTTAGGGTGCCGCGCGCTATGCCCATGGTGATGCTGTAGTTCTTCAAGAACCCCATCCATTCGGGGATGGCCTCCACGCCTGGCGTGAGCTGCGATTTGTTGCGATATTGCAAATTAATGGTGTCGATGAGCAGTGCCGAGTTGTGGCAATAGTAAAAATGTTCTCCGTCGCCAATGTCGCGTGCTGGGAAGTCGCTTTCCATGCCTCGAGGCACGAACTCGTATGTGGTACCGCCAATCACAAAGGCCATCTGCGGGAATCGTTTAATATAATCGTGAAGGGTGTGGAGCGCCTTTGCATTATCGATTTCATGCAGCCAAATACCCTCCTGTATGGCCGACTCGCTGCTTACCACAAACTTCGTCTTCGGCGTGATTAATGGCAAAGAGAGATTAATGTTGTTCTGTATGACTTGGTCGTAGAATTGGCTGTCGAACTGTTCGTTCCATGGGTCGCAGTTCTGTTGCACAACGATGACTTCCGTGTCAGTACCTTGCTCTTCATAATGGTTATACATCCTGTTGCTGATGATGATGGGCAAAAGGAGGACAATGGCCTCGATTCCAATGCAGGCAAAGAGTTTCTTTGTCTCTTTCGACTTGAAAAACAGGATGATGTTGGTGATTAATATATTGACGGCCAAGATCCAAAGCGTTCCGCCTGCCACACCTGTGTATTCATACCATTGTATCCATTCGATACGCGAAGAAAAAGCATTACCCAAGTTGAGCCATGGCCATTTGATAGCCCAAAGGTAGGTAAGCTGCTCGAAAGCCATCCAATAGGGGATGAGGAAAAAGTTGCCCCAGGGGTTGTTGCAACCCTTTTTCTTTGTGAGGTGAAACACATTGAATACGATGGCCATAAACAACGAATTCAGTACCCATGCGGCAGTGGCTGCCGGAGTGGCGTTCCAGATCCACCAGGTAGTAACTACATTCCAAATGAGGAAAGTAAGAAACGAGAGCCAGAACAGTTTGCCTTTTTCACCTTTGGCAAAGCGGTCTTCCAACAATAGCAAGGGGACAAAACCGATGAAAGCGATAGGGGCGATTCCCCAGGTAGGCCATGCAGCCGACAACAATAAGCCACTGAGCAGGGCTGACAGTATTTTGTGTGATTTCTTCATTGCAAGAATATTAAGCTGCAAAAATACGAAAAACCTTTTGGAGCATTCTTCTTTTTCCGATTATTCAACAAATGTGTCTTTTTTCACTATTTAAATGACGGATTAGAAAAAAAAGCCTATTTTTGCAAAAAATTTGTCCGATGAGAAAAGAATATGAGGTTGCAGGCCATAGGTTTGCCGTGGTGATGCCTGATAATGAGGTGGCCTGGAATAGTATGGGATCATACAAGCCCTTTGAAGTAGAAGGGGTTTCCGACTGTATTTTTACTGCAGAATTAATCGAGGCCATGCCCGACATTACTGAGAAAAAGCGGGTCACTGTCAGTTGTGCTGGCTCCGATCAGGCGCGTATTGAGTTGTATGAGTATAAGGATGAATGGTTGATGGAGTTGGCCCCTACGATGAATGCGCCTGTCAGGGCATATCTGATTACGGATAAGGCATTCAAAAATGCGCGATTCCGTATGTTGGGCTCCATTTGGTTCTCTCTCAACACTGTGATGATGCTGATGTTTGCATTTGCGACGGCTCGCAAAAACACGCTCCTCATGCATGCCTCAGTGACTGTGAAGGACGGGAAAGGTTATCTTTTCTTGGGTAAAAGCGGCACAGGGAAGAGTACCCACAGCCAGTTGTGGATTAATAATCTAGAAGGTTGTGAATTGTTGAACGATGACAACCCCGTGCTTCGTGTCGGTGATGATGGAGTGGTTCGCGTGTATGGATCTCCTTGGAGCGGCAAGACGCCGTGTTACCGTAACCTCAATGTTCCGGTTGGTGCCATCGTCTCGTTGCGTCAGGCGAAAGTGAACAAGATTTACCGTCAGTCCATGCCCGAATCCTATGCTTCGGTGTATGTTTCTTTCTCTGGCTATCGTTTCATCAAAGAGATGGCGGAAGGACTGCACATCACCAACGCTATGGTGGTGAGTACCGTTCCATGCTATATGCTTGATTGCCTGCCGAATGCCGAGGCCGCATTCTTGTGTTACCAAACGGTTTCGAAGTAATGGAAAGAACTATCTCTTATGATGATTCAAATCTGACCCAAGTGCCACGTCTGTTGGCAGAAGGCAAGGTGGTCATCTTGAAGAGAGTGAAAGGGATTAGTATGTTGCCTTTTATTCGCGGTGGCGTTGATAGCGTCAAACTGCGCAAGGTGGAGGGACTGAAAGTGGGTAATATTGTTTTGGCCATTTTTAATGGGAGGCCTCTCGTGCATAGGGTCATTGCCATTGAAGGGAACAGGGTCACACTGATGGGTGACGGAAACCTGGAGGGTACAGAACAAGGCGACATCACGGAGGTGTTGGGCATTGTTGATGAAATCATCACCCCATCAGGACGCTGCCGCAAACCAGGTAACGGCCGGTTATGGTACAGACTGCTTCCTGTCAGGAAATACTTGCTTAAGGTATATAAAAAGTGGAATAAGTTATTTGTCAAATAATTAAAAAACAAAATGAGATGAAAACAAAGAAAGGTTATACCCTGCGTCCCTTAGGACAAGAATATATCTTGGTTGCTGAAGGCCTTGATGTGGCTGATGCAACCCGTATGATTTCGATGAATGCCACCGCGGCTTTCCTCTGGGAAGAAGTGGAAGGCCGTGATTTTGATGAACAAACCCTGGTTGATTTATTAATTGACAATTGGAATGTTTCGCCCGAAACCGCCAAAAAGGATATTGCTGCCCTGCTCAAGTCGTGGAGGAAGGCTGAAGTCATTGTGGATTAATTAAAAGGATAATTAATTAATAAGGTGGAGGCAAAACGGATGACGAACACCGAAGTTCAATACTTTGCACTGCTGCAGGCAGCCATTTGGGACCGCCCTGTAGCCTATGAGGGTGCAATAAATTGGCCTGAAGTCATGCAACTCGCCCAGCATCATGCCACAATCATTTTGTTGTGTGATGTAGCCTCCAGGATGAATGATGGCCGCCAACCTGATATGGAGATGCTGGAAAAGATGAAGCAATATATGCGATCCAACCTCTTTTTCCATATCAAGTTGAGACAGACCATGCTACAGGCTGTAGCAATGTTACGCAAGCAGGGCATCGATCCTGTGTTGCTCAAAGGCTTTAGTTTGGCCGCTCTCTATCCCAATCCTGCCCTCAGACAGTTCGGCGACATTGACCTCTTTGTCGGATTGGAAAAGTTTCATGAGGCCTGCGCTGTGTTGCGTGCCATGCCTGGTTCCTACAACTGGGGTACGATTCTCGATTCGGGAAGGCACTTCAATATCGAGTTCGGTGAGTATTCCCTTGAAATCCATCGCGTCAGTTCCGAAGTTCTTGAGGCTGAAGAAAATGCCGTTTATATGGAATTGGAGCGCCAAGGTTTGGTGATTAATGCCGAAGAGGTTGAACTTGAAGGTGCCCACCTCCGTGTCCCTTCAAAGGACTTCATGGCGTTTTTCACCTTCTATCATGCTTGGCATCATTTCCTGACCACAGGAGTGGGCTGGCGACAGCTGTGCGACATAGCCATGGTGCTTCACACCTATCATGGCCAAATTAATCAAGAACAGCTCCGTCGTGGCCTCGAAGGCATGCACCTGATGAAGCCTTGGCAGGCTTTCGGAGTTTTGCTGGTGCAGTATCTTGGCTTGCCTGAATCGGAGATGCCTTTCTATACGGCAAAACTGCATCGCACCCCGCAAAAATTGTATAGTTTTATTATGCGTGAGGGCAATTTTGGACGCCATGAGGATTTCAAAAAGAAACGCCCCAAGAATTACCTGTTGCGTAAGGCCCATGCCTTTACCTGCATTCTTGTTGATTTCTTTAGGATGTACAAGGTCTTTCCCCAAGTGGCTTTTAGGGAATTGGCTAGTTCCCTGAAGCAAGGTTTTACAAAAGTTAACCATGATATAATAGGTGGTGGAAAAAAAATCTGCAAAAAAAAGTGATTTTTTTCTTGTATATCAAAAATAAGTGCTATTTTTGCAGCGTGAAATCGGATAAAAAAACAACGACACAACACATGATAAATTCATCTAAATAACAAATTGTTTCACTAAAATCTAATTAAAAAATGAAAAAAATGAATGTTTACATGGCTCCTGAAGCCGAAGTGATCGAATTGAACGTGTTCGCCACTGTTCTCAGCAACTCAAACACTGGTGAGATTGGCGGTGACGATCCTACGATTGACCCCACAGGTTTTAACGGCGAAAAGAAATAATCTTGCCTGACTAACCTGGTAAAAAACTGAATTCAGTACTAATTAAAAAGAATCGAAAAATGAAAAAAGTTATGAGAATTATGGGCCTGGCTTGCATGGCTGGCCTTCTTGCATGCACCACTTCTTGCAAGAAAAAAGAAAATTCCACTTCTTTGAATCTCACGGTTCCTGCTATGTCTGTTGTCTCTGTAGACGGTGAAAGAGCTTACATTGATGGCGACTTGCATTTCCAATGGAACGAAGAGGACTACATCTATGTGTACAACCTCTCCGACACCTATGAAGAGTCAGTTGTGAACTTGTTTGAAAATTCATCAGGTGCTGGTACTACCGCTACCTTCCATGGCAGCGAAATGGGTTCTCGCAAGTACTATGGCTACCGTTATTTCTATCCCACCACGATGGTGAGCGGCAATCCTGAAGAATTGGCCGATGAAAACCGTCAGACTTTCACGGTTGACCATGTTCAACAATTTGAAGGCTATGAGGCCCCAGGTCATCCTGCCAGTGCTGTTGATGTTGACCAAATGGCTATGGCCATCAATACTGATGACCTGCAGGCTTATGCCCAACTGAAGCACATCTTCGGTATTGCTGACATTCGTCTGAAGACTGCTTCTGGCAAGGACACCAAGGTTCAGAAGATCACCATCACCGACAATGCTTTCGCTCTGTGGGGCACTGCCTCGCTGAGACTCCACGCTGTTGACATGGATAAACTCAATGCTCTGATGACTGCCTATAAGACTCAGACTGGCTACGAAGCTTTGTGGGCTAACTACGTCATGGGTGAACTCGGTTGGTTGCCTGGTGATAACACCGGTAACTACAGCATCGAGATGGACTGCACCATGGGTGATGCCGCTGGTGTTGCTCTTCCTGCTGGTTTCCAACAGTATCAGGACTTCATGTTCCTGCTCCGTCCTCTGGCTCTGAGCGAAGGTTTCACTGTTGATGTTGAATACACCACTGGTGGCGTTGCCAAGACCAAGCAAATCACTTCTTGGGGTGCTCAGAATCCCAACAAGCGTTTGTTCGTCAGCGAGCCCGGCGTTATCAAGATGTTCACCTGCACGACTTCTCTGCAGTAATTCATTCTTGAAAAATGAAAAAAAGCACCTCCCATCGGGGGTGCTTTTTTTGTGTCTTCTCTGTTGAGGAGGCGCGAGTTTATGCGTCACTCAAAACGAAACAAAAGGCAATCAAAATGAACAATATTGGGGGACGCAAAGCCAAATAAAAAAAGAGACGCATGACTATGCGTCTCTACGATTTCGTGGTACCGACGGGAATCGAACCAGTGACACGAGGATTTTCAGTCCTCTGCTCTACCAACTGAGCTACGGTACCTCCGT
>CAMHRP010000036.1:0-35134 GCA_946187645.1 uncultured Bacteroidales bacterium
ACGCGCTATGTAGCTTATAATGAGTCATGTAATTAAAAAATAACTAAGTATTGTTGTTTGATTGAATTATTCATTTTCCAAACAAGCACAAAAAAAGCGTGAAACTTCCTTGTTTCCCGCAGTTTGAGGTATTTGGCGTAACCCGATATTCCCAAGAAATAAGTCCATCTCACGCTACGCGCGAGCATTATGACCAAAACTTTGGAATACCTTCGTAAAAATCGCCAAATTTTCAAACTGAAGAATCCAGTATTAATGCTGTTATTTATGTCGTTTCATTTCACGCAATCCTGCGCTTTTATTGCATATTTGTTCGTTTTTATAGGGTTACTATTTGTGTTTTATTGGGGCAAAAGTACACAATTTTTCGGAAGTGCAAAAGATTTGGTGCGTTTTTCGTCGGATATACTTGTTTTGGACACTTTGGTTATTATCGATGATGCCTTAACTTTTTTCCCGAAAATCCGTATTACTACAGCGTTATTAGAAATAACATAAACTCCTTCGCAACCATCGGTTATAAGACAGATAGATTCATGACAGATAGAATCATCAATAGTTTTCGGCCTTCGATTAATAAAAATGCAGCCCACTGACACACAATTATATACACAGATTTTTATAGAATTTACATCTAATTTTTAATACAATCGCGCCCAATTATCAATTTATGACTATCTTTGCAGAAAAATTATACTCATGAGCACACTGCAAAAATTTCCATCATTACGGGAAAGGCTTTGCCCGATTACTCGGCTTCCGATGATTATCAAGTGCAACTTTCAATAAGTGCCACCGTCGTCATGCCATATTTGGCGTTGCTTTTCCGAGATTTCCAAAATTCAAAAGCGATTGACAAACAATTGAACGTGTTTGACATGCTTACTTTATATTCCATCGCTTGCCACAACGACACCTATTTCTATCCCAACAGCATTAAGAAACTGCTTGAAGATGAGTTGATTATACCCGATTCTTACTTTGAGTTTGTTTTGTCTGATGCCTACTTCAAGTATTATCCACCTGTGGCAAAGGGGGTTTTCAAGGCCAGTGACATACGCAAAGTGTATTACATGATGCAGCACGGAGAAAGAACCAGCATGTCAGATTTTCAACAAGTTTTTGCCAACGACTATACCATAAAGCAAACACGAACTTTGGTTGACAAATTAGTCGAATACCAAGTCATTAGCAGGGAAGGAAAAGGGAAAGCCACCCATTACAAATGGCTAAAATCAAAAACGGAGAAATATAGCCCTCTGACAATCAAAAACTTATCCAATTTTCAGCCGAATCGTTCCCAACCATGATTTTTTCAACCTTGCAACCTATAAAAAAAATACTTATGCCAGAAAACCAAGATTTCATCTTAATAAAAGACGCGACTGAGAACAACCTGAAACACGTCACCGTAAAGATTCCGAAACGGCAAATCACCGTGGTGACGGGCGTGTCGGGGTCGGGAAAGTCTTCGTTGGTGCTCGACACTATCGCGGCCAAGTCGCGGCGGGAACTCAATGATACTTTCCCTTCCTTTACGCAACAATATTTGCCCAAATACGGTCGTCCACATGTCGGCGACATCGAGAACCTACCCATTGCTATCGTCATTGAGCAAAGGAAGCCCACCTCCAATTCCCGTTCCACAGTAGGCACTTACACTGACATTTATGCCCTGCTGAGGTTGCTGTTCTCGCGTATCGGGCAACCTTTCGTGGGCTATTCCGATGCCTTCTCGTTCAACCATCCTTCGGGCAGTTGTCCGCGATGCGCGGGTTTGGGTGAAATCCGCGAGTTGGACATCCACAAGCTTGTCGACTTCGACAAGTCGCTCAACGACGAGGACACCATCCACTACATCGCCTTCGGGAAAGGCGGCTGGCGCTGGATCCGTTATGCCCATAGTGGCCTCTTCGACCTCGACAAGAAGATCAAGGACTACACTCCTGAGGAGCTTGACTTATTCCTCAACTCACCGCAAATCAAGCTGAAAAACCCGCCGTCGAACTGGCCGAAAAGCGCCAAATATGAAGGTCTCATCCCGCGCATGTACCGCAGCATCATCAATTCGGAGGAAGGTCTGCTCCACGCCGCCGTGCTTAACCCCATGCTGACCATGGGTACCTGCCCCGACTGTGGTGGCACCCGCCTCAACGAGAAGATACGCTCCTGCAAGATCAAAGGCATCAACATTGCAGAAGCAACTGCCATGAGCATCGCCGACTGCTGCCAATGGATGGAAACCATTGACAATCATCTTGCCGAGGACATCAAACATGCCACCATCGAAAGGCTTGCCGCTTTGGAAGAGATTGGGCTCGGTTACCTAACCCTCGACCGCGCCATCGGCACGCTCTCGGGCGGCGAGGCACAACGCTGCAAGATTGCCAAATACATCAACTCTCCCCTCTCCGACGTGATGTATATCCTCGACGAGCCCAGCGTGGGTCTGCACAACCACGACATCCTGCTCATGCAGAAGTCGGTGCAGAAGCTGAAAAACCACGGCAACACCGTCATCCTCGTGGAACACCACAAGGACATGATCAAAATCGCCGACCACATCATCGACATGGGCCCTGGTGCTGGCATGAAAGGCGGTGAAATCGTATTCGAAGGGAGCTACGAAGAGTTGCTTCATAGCCAAACTCTCACGGGTACCTCACTCAGCGCAACAAGTTCCATTAAGGAACAAGTTCGCCAACCCAAGTCGTTTTTCCACCTCGAAAATGCCACCTTGCATAACATCAATAACCTAACCGTGGATTTGCCATTGGGCGTGATGTGCGGCATTGCGGGTGTAGCCGGCTCGGGCAAGAGTTCATTGATGGAATGCTTTGTAAAAAATGTTGAATTGTTGAATGTTGAATTGTTGAACTGTTGTCGCGACAACAGAACAACAATTAAACAATTAAACAACCCAACAATTAAACAGTCAGACATCGTTTACATCAGCCAAAAGAACATCGGCATCAGCCTGCGCTCCACCCCTGCCACCTATCTTGAAGTGGCCGACGATATCCGCAAACTCTTCGCCAAAGTGAACAAGACCAAAGCCGATTTATTCTCCTTCAATGGAAAGGGCGGCTGTCCCGTCTGTCAAGGCAAAGGCGTCATCGTCAGCGACATGGCTTTCATGGATGCCATCGAGACCACTTGCGAGGCTTGTGGCGGATTGCGTTACAGCAACGAGGTATTATCTTATAAGGTGCAAGGCATGAACATCGCCGAGGTAATGGACATGACCGCCAACAAAGCCTCAGAGATGTTTGCGGGCACCGTCATCGCCGAGAAACTGGAGCCTTTGCGAAAGGTCGGGTTGGGCTATTTACATCTGAATCAGTCGCTTTCGACCCTATCCGGCGGCGAATTGCAGCGCATCAAGTTGGCCTCTTATCTTGTTGAATTGTTGAATGTTGAATCGTTGAACTGTTGTCGCGACAACCCAACAATTAAACAATTAAACAAATCAACAATTAAACAACCCAAAATCTTCATCATGGACGAGCCTTCCGACGGCCTCCACCTCAACGACATCAAGCGCATCCTCGACCTGTTCGACACCATGGTAGAAGCGGGCAACACGATTTTCCTCATCGAGCATAATCTTGAGATGCTGAAACAGTGCGACTACCTCATCGAGCTTGGTCCCGGCGGCGGTGCCATGGGCGGCAAGGTCATTTTCACAGGCACGCCCAAACAAATATTGGATTGTAAAGAGTCAGTCACTGCACCTTATATGACGGCTCTTTAAGCCAGCTAGCCTCCTATGTCATTCCTGCGCTGGTATGTGCGAGGGCATGGAATCTATAGGAGGCGGTTTAATAGGCAAGAGCTTTATGTAGACGGCCTCACCAGGCATAGATCCCATGCCTTTGCCCACCTGCCCCCAAAGGAATGACATGCCTGTTGAGGCCAGCGAAACTAAACAAGGGAATGACATGCTTTCTGAAACCCGCGGAAGCCCAACATAACATGGCTTAAAGAGGCTGATGAGGCCTGCAATAGCAACTTTTTTTCTCCAAGACAGCAACCATAGTATTCCAAAAAAGTGTATTTTTGCATCTTTCAACATTTTGCAAACCTATTTCTACACCAATGAAAAGCATTTTCAAACGCGGATTGCTGCTTTTGGCCTTCATTTTAGGGCTGGCATTCCACCTCGCAGCGCAATCCACCCAAATGACCATCCATTTCAACGATGGCACCGAACGCTCTTATTATATGTCGGAGAACGACCGCGTCTACTTTGAAGACAATGAGACTCTTGTCGTGGAACTCGCACCTACCAAATCCGACAGATTCAACTTGGCCGACATCCGTAAAATCACTTGCGCCGAGACGGAAGGTGTTTCGGAAGCTTCAAACGCATCGGTTCAACTCTTCCCCAATCCTTCCCATGATGCCTTTTTGATTCGCAACCTAAATGAACGCCAAACGGTTAGCATCTACGCGCTTGATGGTCGAATCATGAAGTCATTTGAAACCGCTGGAGACCAATGGATTGACATCTCCGACCTCCCCATTGGGCTTTATCTTGTTAAAACTGAGCACCAAACCCTTAAAATGATCAAGCTATGAGAAAGACCTTATTTATTATGGCCTTCCTGCTTGGTTGTATAGGCCTCAGTGCACAGGAGTATCACATGAAAGTCTTCAATACAGCCTTCATGCTTTATGATAAGGACGTGAGCACTATCGAAGAATTTCGTTTTAATGGCGAACACATGTTCATTAACGACGATAATGGAGGTTGCACACTGAATATCAGGGATATTGACAGCATCATTTTCAGGCAAGAGTCACCGCACACGGGCGACACAGTTTACATCACATACAATGGCAATTCCGTAACGGTGGACAATCCTTTCGCTGATGACGGGGTTCAAATCAATACTGACGGTGCTTTCGTTGATGTGGAATCTTGGAGAATGGATGTTCCATACGTAGTTTCCGGTAGCTCGGATAATGGCAGGTTAATCTATTACAGCATGACACCTTTCCATTTGACCCTCTACAACTTATCCTTGTCAAACTCTTCTACTGTCGCTATCGCGATGGGCGTTTATGTTCCCGTAACACTGAAACTCAAAGGCACTTCAACACTTGCCGACGGCGCTAACGGTCCACAAGTAGGGACAATGGATATGCCTTGTGAACTTACCGTAAATGGCCCAGGAACGCTACAAATAACAGGCAATGCCAAACATGCCATGAACATCGAAGGGCCTATCACCATCAACTCAGGTACTATCCGAATCCTTGGCTCCGACAGCGACGGCATTCACGGTAGTAGCAATCTTACTTGGAACGGCGGTACGCTTGAAATTGTTTCGGCCGGTTCAGATGGCCTCGATATTTCAGGGAACGTCACCATCCAAGGCGGAGATCTCACCATTAACGCCACGGCGGAAAGCCAAAGAGGCATCAAAGTATCGGGCATTTTCACCATGAACGACGGTTCCCTTACCCTCAACACGAGCGGCGCGGACAGCAAAGGCATCAAGGCCGACAGCCTAGTTTATATTAACGGCGGGACGCTCACCATCGCCAACTCCGGCGACATGTCGAAAGGCATCAAGGCTGACGGCGACATCAACATTTCTGGCGGCATCATCGACATTACCTCGTCGGGCAGCACCGTCCTGCAGTTGGTCAACAACCAAAACGAGCCTGCCTATTGCACCGCCATCAAATGCGACTCTGACATCAACATCACAGGCGGTGATTTCACTATCACACTGCCCACCACCAATCACGGCGGGAAGAGCATCAGCGCCGATGGCAATCTGAGCATCAGTGGCGGTGACTTCACCATCACTACGCAAGGTGACGGCGCCACCTACACCATCAGCGGAAACAACAAGGATGCATATACCTCGTCTTGCCTGAAAAGCGAAGGCAATATGGAACTGCTTGGCGGTAACTTTAACCTCACCAGCACCGGTCGCGGTGGCAAGGGCATCAACGTGGGCGGCACTCTTGTCATCGGGCAGGAAGGTGCCAACAACGACGACCTCACCCTCAATGTCACCACCAGCGGCGAGCGCATCACCATCACACAAGGTGGCGGCGGCCCATGGGGCGGTGGCGACTATGCCAACCCGAAAGGCGTCAAAGCCCAAGGCAACCTGACCATCAACAGCGGCAACATCACCGTGCATTGCACCCAGACACAAAATGAAGGTGGCGAGTGCATCGAAAGCAAAGCCACGCTGACCATCAACGGAGGCAACATCGAGGCCTATTCCGTGAAAGACGACGCTGTGAATGCAGCCCAAAACCTCACCATCAACGGAGGCATCTACTACGCCCACAGCGACAACAACGATGGCACCGACTCGAACGGCACGATGTTCCTCAACGGTGGCCTCAACATCTCCAACGGAGCCCGTTCGCCTGAAGAAGGCTTCGACTGCGACAACAACCAATTCAAAATTACAGGTAGCACCAGCATTGGCACTGGCGGCGGCACTAGCAACCCAAGCACGAATGTTTGCACTCAGCCATCACTGAAGATCAACACGCAGCCTGGTTATGCCATCCAAATCCTCAAATCGGACGGCACGATCATCTGCACCTACCAATGCCCCACCTTCACGGGCGGCGGAGGCGGTTGGCCAGGTGGCGGCAACAACATGGTCATGCTCTTCACTGACCCTCAGCTGCAAACGGGACAATCATACACCGTGAAATACAACGGCACCATCAGCGGCGGCACCAACTGGAACGGTTACTACACGGGCAATGTCACTTACACTGGCGGACAAAGCGTCAATGTGAATGTCAATTCGATGGTGACCACGGTGAATGCTGGAGGTGGAGGATGGTAAACCCCAATATTTTAGCATACATCGAACAGGAAATCCTGCCCCGCTACGACCATTTCGATGCCGCCCATCAGCGCAATCATGCCGATGAAGTCATCGAAAGGAGTTTGGCCTTGGCCAAACATTATGATGTGGATGATAACATGATCTACGCCATTGCCGCATACCATGACACGGGACTTTGCGAGGGGCGCGACATCCATCATCTCGTTTCAGGACGCATTATCCGAGAGGACAGGATGTTACGAGAATGGTTCGATGAAGGCCAAATCGAGACCATGGCTCAGGCTGCGGAAGATCATCGCGCCTCAAACGGTCATGAGCCACGGTCCATATACGGCAAAATCGTGGCCGAAGCCGACCGACTCATCACACCCGAAAAAGTCATACGGCGCACCATACAATTCACGCAAGACCACTTCCCCGATTATGACAAGGAGCAACAATACCAACGCTTTCGAGAACATCTGTTGGAAAAATATTCCGACACAAGCTATCTCCGCCTTTGGATTCCTGAATCGGACAATGCTGTACGCTTGGAAGAATTGAGAAAAATCATTAGAGATGAGAACAAAATGAGGGACGCTTTTGAGCAGGAATGGAACAAATTGAGCAAGAGGTAAGTACTAATCGGAGGTGTTCAATTCATATCGTTTTCACTTATTCACACACTACCGTACAAGCTGGTCAACATTTGAAAAGAGAAAATCCCTGCAACGCGGCATCGCGGGACTTCCCCAAAAACATCATACGACCAAACAGCCAGAAGGGATAAAAGTGATTTAAATTGTTGATTGTTTAATTGTTAAGCTGTAAGCCATAAGCTTAGTTGTCACCAAACTTATAGCTTACAGCTTTAAATCATCTCACCACAACCTTCTGGACCTTCACACTGTCGCCGTTGATGAGGCGGAGTATATAGATGCCAGGAGCGGCGTTGATGGCTTTGCTGACGCTGCCGTTGACGGATTCACTACTGAGGACGCGACCATTGATGTCAATGACTTGCAGGGTGGCTTCGCCTTCGTTGCTAATGATCCAGTTACCATTGCTGAAGAACGCAAAACCAGATTCATTGGCGTCCTCACTTGCACCATTAGTAACGAACACCAGCTTGAAGCGGCTTTCGTAATCCGTCACAAGTGCTTCAAAGTTGTAACTCGGGTTAACAAGCAGGTCAACGTCACTGCCAGTCTTGTTATCGATAAGGTGGAGATAGCTGAATGTGACTCCTTCATTGTTGAAACTCAGCGTATAGCTGCCGTTTTCCGTGGCCTTGAAGTTAAGCGGCATCTCACCCATGCCTTCAGCACAGACAACGGCAAGTTCCTCGTTGTTCTGCGGGATGTAGATATTGGCCTCGCTGTCGCCAAAATAGAACTTCGTCAGCTTGCTGCCTTCATTAAAGCTAATGATGGCATTGTCAATGTAGGCCGCTGAACCTCTCGAAGCGCCACGCATATCTGTATGGGCCAAAGCGACGTTCAGGCTACCGTTTGAATATGCTCCTTCGGGCAAACCTCTGCTGAAAATGACGAACTCGTCGTCATCAGATTCAGCCTTCACCATAATACCCGTGCAAGGTGCAATTCTATTGTCAGGATTGGCATATTCCGAAACCGCAGTAATGGCCGTGCCAACATCATTCATCTTGTAATAACTCCGATTGACATACGCATTGAAGGTTAATGGATTGCCCACTAGGTTCCAACCCCTAAACGACATGTCATTGTTCACATTCTCCTCCGCAAAAACAAGGCCTTCCGAGGCACTCTCGCCGGAATGGATATCACCAGTGAGGGAAAGGGTGACATCACTCTTATGGGAATAGAGATAGCCTTTCCCATTAAACAGTTTGAATTCTCCCGAATGAGACTTGTAGTTTTCCCATTCCTTACCAATGCCATCGACAAGTACGGGGCTTTGGTTGAACCTGTACAAATCATAGTCACCTACCGTCATCAAGTTGACATTTGCAGGATTAATACCTTGATAATCCGTAATCGGCGAAGCAATGAAATTCCACTTTCCACCATTATCACGGCCTACAACACTTTTCTCTATGGTAGCCAGCACAGTAGTGTTAGTGATAAACTGCCCGCCATCCTTAATAACCAGCTGATCCACATTGGACGTGGATGCTTGTTCGGTTATCATGGCCTTTCCACTTTGGATAGTCAGTGACTTGCATTCATTCACTTTCAGCGAACTCAAATTCGCATCAGTATCTAAATAGCAGTCGCCGTTAATCAAGACATAGTCGCCTTCTAAAGGAACACCCTGCGTCCAATTGCTCGCATCGCTCCACAAACCACTCTTAGCATTGCCTTCAAAGACATTGGGGTCGTAGATGCGGATTCCATCAACAAACATTGTACTTATTTGATTATTGTTGTCACTAAAGCCTTGATACCTAAAGCCAACGAGAATGAAATCATATTGTGCATAGTCACCCAACGACAGGGTTTTGGTGCTAACATGTCGGAATACTTCATCATTCTCACTTTCGATTTCACCGCCTTCATAAGCTTGACCAATTGGAATCCAAGTGTGTCCATTATTGACAGAAACCAACACCGTGGAAGTTCCAATCAACTCATCTAGCCATACTTCCACCCAAGCTCTAAAAGTGAGTTGCGTTGTAGGCGTCACCTTGACAGGACGCAAACTGATATAGCTTGAAGTATAGCACCCCGGCGAAACACTAGCCATACCATTTGTTCCTCCCCATAATGACGGAGAACAATAATAATAAGGAGGATCATTAGTGCCCCAAGTATTCCAGCATGTATTGTTGAAATCCTCGATGTAAGGTGTATCGTAGCTGATCTCAAAAATTTCGCATCCTTCGCAAGTATGCTCATAAGAACTACACAACACATCTCCATCATTAATTTCGTCACCCGCTTCATGAGAAACAATTATAGTCGTCCAATCAGAGCCATAGATAGTAAAGGAGCATTCTGTGTCATATTCTCCTCCTGCAACCCAAATGAAACTATACGTTTCGTCAGGGCACAAAGGCAAATAACCAGTTAATGGACTATTATTTGCGGTAACCGTAAGTTGAGCCACTTCCTTGTTATCGCTATTGCGCACAACACTGATATGTGCATTATCATCCCATCCGTCATCATTTTCGTCTTCCAAGACATAACGGATTCGGCAAGCATCGTCGCAAAGCGGGGTGGTGAAAGTGATTTCCTTCCAACCACTTTCGTTATCATTTCCACAAACGGCTTTCACACGCGCCTTGTAAGTAGCGCCAGGAGTAAGATTGTCAAAATCATAGTTGGTCTCGTTAACGATTTCAGGCTCAGTCCATGAATTATCAACAGACCAAGATAGTTTCCATTGCTCCTCATCACTGCCTTGGTTCCAAGTCATCGTAGCAGAGGTGGCTCTTGCCCACACATCCAGATTCTTCGGAGGGAAGCATACGCCTTCGCAGACATGCTCAAATGAGCCCAACTCTTGTTCATAATACAACTCATCACATTGCGTAACAGTAAGCAACTCGTTTCCGTCAGAACCATAGATAGAAAAAGAGCCGTCTCCTTCACAATACCCATACCAAACAATACTGTACTGGCCTGGACAAAGGGCGAGTTCACCCGAACCTTCATTCATTGTCAGCCACGCTATCTCCGTTTCATCATCCATGATGGCAATAGTCGCCTCATCCCAACCAGTAAAACCGTTTGCAGTATAGCTGATGTTGCACTTGTTCTCAGGGTCACAGAAATCCGTTGTAAACCATTGTTCATAGGTCCAATCGCTGTAACCATCCACGATGCTGCAATTGGCACGCATCTTCACGGTGTATTCAGTCGCAGGTGTGAGATTGGTGAACGTGTATGAATTATTGTTGGTAACATCAATGAGATGCATTTCATCATCGTTCAAACAAATCTGCCAAGCCGTTTCCTGGCCATAGGATGTCCAGTTAAGTGTGGCATAGGTGGATGCAATGTCTGAAACCGTGAAATCAATCTGTTCAGGACAAGCAACTTCAGTGGTGAAATATTTCGGGTTTGACCAATCGCTATAGCCATCCTCACCTCCACAGTTAGCACGCACCTTCACGGTGTATGTGGTCGCAGGAGTGAGTCCCGGGATAGTGTATGTATTGTTTACAACGTCAATGAGATGCGCTTCATCATTATTCACACAAACCTGCCAAGCTGTTTCTTGGCCATCAGATGTCCAGTTAATTGTAGCAGAGGTGGTTGCAACCTCCGAAACCGTTAAATTAATAAGCTGAGGGCAGGCGACACCTGTTGTGAAGCTAACAGGATCTGACCAAGCGCCATACGCGTCAGGATTTCCGCAGTTGCCGCGCACCCAAGCGTAATATGAAGTCTGAGGAGCCAGTCCGCTGAGGGTACCAGGATTGGTAGTCACCTCATGCAGATTTTCCGGCACTAGTTCCTCAGGTAATGTATTGTCGGTAGCGACGTAAATCTGCCAAGCGTCAGACCCGCCATTATCGGTCCAACTGAAGGTGGCGGTATGTCCAGTAGCTTCCACAAATGCCAAATTATCCGGTACATCGCAGTCAGGGGCAAGCTCCACAGTGATGTCATCAACTATCACATATTTATTGTCATTAGTGGCAGCTTCCATCTTTAGGGCGATATAGTTGCCCGTCACGTTAGTGAATTTCACTCTGAATTTGGTTTTGTCTATGGTAAGGTTGTTGCCAGTGGTGCCAATTGGCACAAAAGTGCTGGCATCCCAAGGATTGGTCATCACACCCACAATGATGTTTGAATCCGGGCGGTTACTATAGCGAAGTCGAGCTGTGAACGTGATTCTCTTGCCATTAAGGTCTTCCATAGGTGGCAGGATAGCATACTGGTCTTGTGGGTCAGTTAAATAATAGGAAACGAAATACAAGTAATAATCGTTATTCATGTATGTGGTAACCGCAGGACAGCCTTTGTAATTGTTATTCGTGGTAGTGTTGATGTAGCTCCAGCATTGGGGCAGGTTATTGGTGGGGAAAGTTGTCGAGTAACCGCTAGTATAACTATCGAAATCTTCACTCCACGGGAAGTCGGAAATGGCTTCACATAAGGTCGTGAAACCGATAGGGTCACTATAGGGACTAATGCTGTTGGGGTTATTATTGTCGCAGTAAGCAGCCACGCGCACCTGATAGTCGGTATTAGGTTCGAGACCTGTCAGTGTGAAGGGATTCGTCGTCACTTGGGAAGTAAAGGGAGTCCAAGTCGTTTCGGTTTCCTTCTTATACTGTATCTTCCAAGCCGTTTCTCCACCGCCCGGAGTCCAACTCAGGTCGACGGAATTGGAAGTGTTGCTGTGTTCGACCATGGCCAAGTTGCTTGGCGCGTCGCAGTTCGGAATTGTCTCTACGATTATGTCGTCAATCAAAACACCACAATAATAAGTTGTGCTACTATTTGGCGCTGACATCTTGAAAGCAATGTAGCCACCGCTACCGCTATAACCACTGAATGGAACAATGTACTTCTCGTAATCTTCCGAAGTAAGATTGATGGTTTCCACTTCGGTGAATGTGGAAGCATTGGTTGGGTCTGTCATCACGCCCACAATAATAATGCCGTCATATGAGGAAATATAACGACGTGCATAAAACTGGATTCTCAATTCACTCACATTCTCCATGACAGGTAAGATGGCATACTGATCCCTTGGGGAATAAGAATAACGATAAGAATAGAATCTCAGATGGTTATTACCCGAATGAGAATAACTACTCTGATTGAAAATCAAGGGATAGCCTTTGTATCCGTTTTCTGTGGTTGTATTGATGTAGTTCCAGCATTGAGGAAGATTGTTGACGCCAGTTGATGTGGTTTCCGCATAACTATCGAGGTCATCCTCCATAGGCAATTCAACATAGTCGCATGCCGTCGTGAAACTGATTTCGGTCGTT
The DNA here is from genome assembly GCA_946187645.1 of uncultured Bacteroidales bacterium. Taxonomy (GTDB): domain Bacteria; phylum Bacteroidota; class Bacteroidia; order Bacteroidales; family F082; genus Limimorpha. Next base: position 12,754 of record CAMHRP010000036.1, read on the forward strand.
ACGCTTTCGTTTTCGCCATAGAGGGCTTTAATGCGAAAGTCGTAGTCAGTCGTAGCATACAAACCGTTAATTGTTAACGAAGTGGAAGTTTCATCCAAGCTCGTCCAATCGGTTGGCCAAGCATCAGTTGAGGTTTTGTATTGGTATTGGTAGCCAGTAACATTGTCGCTGGGGCTTGTCCATGTGAAACTGACGCTATTGGGGGTAATGCTGCTTATTACTGGTTTCACTCTCGGATAGGCCGTGGGGATATAGGTGAATGTAGTTTTGGGGAGAAAGTTCCGTTGGATAAAAGTCCCGTTTTCTAGAGATCCCCCAAGTGAGGCACCAGTAGCTGTGACACCGTACCAATAGATTTCAGATCCATGACTACCTATTGTTGTCTGATTGAAACCCACCAAAAGGTTGCCGCCTGTGTATGAAAAAGGCATGTCAAACACAACCGCCATCTCGTTGCTGGCGATGGAGAGGTTGCCTTCATACACCTGAGTCATACCCATCCAATCCTGAAGAGTTGACAAGGTGGTTTCGTTTGTTTCTACCAAATAAACTTTGAACGAGGCATTGCCCCAGCTGGCCGATGCAGTTGAAGAATGGAAAGTCATCTTGGTAATTTGGCCGTTGGCCATTTCGGCGAGGCTCGTTGCCGGAATGATAAACTGGCTACTTATCAGCTTCCAATCAACAAAATAAGCATAAACAGGAACATATTGGTTCACGGTAGTTCCCGAGTTCACTGTGAGCTGCATGGTGTTGAATTCATTAATATTGCCCGTCTCAAAATTGGGAGTGGCAACTGAACTATTTTGCGCATTTGCGAACCAAGGCGCAAAAAGTGTCATCATCAGAAGGAGAAGAAACGTCTCACTCCACCCTTTAATTTTTTTGCAAATACTTCATTTTTAACTAATTTAATATTAATACTATAGATTTTTACCTTACAAAGATACAATTATTATCCAAATGATACAAAAAAGTTAAAAAAAAACAGAAAAACAAACATGCGAATATGTACCGAAAAAAGTCCTATCTTTGCAACCTAATGGAAAAAGAGCAGCACCTTATTATATTAATGCAACAGCACGGCATCCGCCCCACAGCTAACCGTATTATCGTGGCAAAGACCTTGGCTGAAGCATGCCGTCCCCTCACGATGGGCGAGCTCGATGACCACATTGGCAGCATCGACAAGTCGAGTATCTTCCGCACCTTGACAGTTTTCAAAGAGCAACACCTCGTCCATGTTCTTGAAGACAGCGAAGGCACTCGCTATGAACTCTGTCACAGCCACGACCATACCATCAACAACGACATGCATGTACATTTCCACTGCGAAAGCTGCGGCGCCACCCTTTGTCTCGAAGACCTCCCTATCCCAAAAATGCATCTTCCTAAAGGATTCGAGATGCAAAGCGCCAGCTTCATTATCAACGGATACTGCCCAAAATGCAAAAAATAATAGTCCTGCCACCTCTTCATATTTGTTTTTTATCTATTTTTGAGGCCTAAAACAAAATGACAAAATCATATCATCATGAAGAAACTACTTTTCACATTATTCTGCGTTTGTCTTGGAAGCATAGCCATTGCACAGGAGACTAAAATTACCAAATTTGAACTGAACGTGGGTGACACCATTGTTTGGAAATCCTTTGAGAAAACAGGCAAAATCCAATATGATGTCATGGATTCAAAGTTTATTGATTATCAAGTTATTGGATTAGGTAACGAAATTCAAGTTATTGCCAAAGGCGAAGGTACACCTGTCATCACTGCCATTTTCGGCGATGAACAATCACAAGCTGTAATTATCATAAAAGGGCCTAAAGTTGAAACTCCGGTGGTCGTCATCCCCGAAAAACCTGCAACACAGCCTTTCACTGCCACCTATAGCTTTAATCCTCCTGCGGACAACTTCTTTATCACAGTGACTAACCCTGTCAGCGACTGCCGCGAAACCTTCGTCAAAATTGGCAACAAAGAAGCCTACAACGACGGACGAGAAATCGACCGCTTTTGGGACATCAAGGATGGCGAGAACTGGTATTACCGACCCGAAGCCCAAGGTTGGACCGATGATGTTAAGTGGGAGTTCGAACCTCTCGACAAGAGTTTCTTCCCGCTTGACTCCTTCGACAATGAGGTTGACAAAAGCAACCTATCCAAGTATTATGTCGGCATGGAGCGGGTGCTTGACGTGAACTGCTGGCATTTCTTCGTCGACAATGAGGATGGAGTGACTCAATATTGGGTTGACCCCGCCAACGGCTGCACACTGAAACGCCAAGTCAACAGCGAGACTCCGCGCGAAGTCACAGTGTATGACCTCAAGTACACAAAACTAACTTTCGGCCCCTACTTCAAGAAAGGACTGCATGACACAAGGAGATAAATGAGAAATTTTGGATTTTGAATTTTTAAATCTTTAATCAACAAATACACAAAACACAAATGGAGAACATCGAATTAAAGAAGACCCCTTACAATCAGATTCATCACGACTTAGGTGCCAAGATGGCTGAGTTTGCAGGTTATGACATGCCGATTCAATACACCGGCCTCGTCGAAGAACACAACAACGTCCGTAACAACGTCGGCGTGTTCGACGTGTCGCACATGGGTGAGTTCCGCGCCAAAGGACCTATGGCTAAACAGTTTATGCAATACTGCACTGTCAACGACGTGGCCGCTTTGAACGACGGCAAGGTGCAATACACCTGCCTGCCCAATGGCAAGGGTGGCATCGTTGACGACATGCTTGTTTACCGCATCGCCGACGACCATTACTTCATGGTGCCCAACGCCGCCAACATTGATAAGGACTGGGCTTGGATGAGTCAAATCGCCGAAAAGTTTGGCATGACCCTTGGCGAAGACTTCAAGAACGAGAGCGAAGAATGGGCACAACTGGCCGTGCAAGGCCCCAACGCCCTGAAAGCCATGCAAAAACTCACCAAGGCCAACGTGGTTGACATGGAATACTACACCTTCCAAATCATCAACTTCGCTGGTGTCGACAACATCATCTTCTCGACTACTGGTTACACCGGCTCGGGTGGCTGCGAGATCTACATCCCCGTCGCTTATGCCAAGCAAGTTTGGGACGCCGTGTTTGAGGCTGGCAAGGAGTTCGGTATCATGCCTGCCGGCTTAGGCTGCCGCGACACCCTCCGTCTTGAAAAGGGCTTCTGCCTCTATGGTCACGAAATCGACGATACCATCAGCCCCATCGAGGCTGGTTTGGGTTGGATTACCAAGTTCGTCGACGGCAACGACTTCCTCAACCGCGAAATCTTCGCCGCTCAGAAAGCCAATGGCGTGAACCAAAAGATCGTGGGCTTCGAAATGATTGACCGTGGCATTCCGCGTAACGGTTATGAAGTGTGCGATGCCGAGGGCAACTGCATCGGTATGGTGCGCTCGGGCAGCCCGTCACCCTCGACTGGCAAGAACATCGGTACCGCTTTGGTGAAGAAGGCTTTCAGCAAGAAAGACACTGAAATCTTCATTAAGATTCGCAACAAGCTCATCAAGGCTGTTGTCGTGAAGATGCCGTTCCTTCCTTAATCGTCAAGTTTTTCTATCAAATTCTCTTTTATCAAGATTTTATAGAATTTGAGAAGACAATCCCGTTCACTGTTCGTGAGCGGGATTTTTGTATTGGGAATGGTAGGTGTTCTGCCAAAATTTCCGACCTTTGCAGCGGAACAATTCTTGATAAGCACCTCGGCATGGAAGATAAACAAGAGCGAAAGAAGTTTTTAGGCAGCCTTATCATCCCACTTCTCATCGTGGTATTGATGTGGTTGGTGAAAATCATTGAGGTGTCGTTTGGTATTGATCTGGGGCGTTACGGCGTAGTGCCACACACCGCAAAAGGTCTTCTCGGCATCCTCACTTTGCCCTTTCTGCACGGCAGTTGGGAGCATCTGTTTTCCAACACCGTCCCCATCCTCGTGCTCGGCACGGCTTTGTACTACTGCTACCCCACCCTCGCCAATCGCGTGTTACTCATCACCTATTTAGCCAGCGGACTGCTCACATGGTGCATCGGCAACCCTGACACGACTCACATTGGGGCAAGTGCGCTCGTTTATGGACTTAACCTCTTCCTCATCACGAGCGGCTTCATCCGAGGCAACCGTATGCTCATCGTCATCGCGCTCATCATGGTTTTCCTTTACGGCAGTTTCATCTGGGGCATGATTCCGTCATTGGCCATCCCGCAAAACATCTCGTGGGAAGGTCACCTCAGCGGTGCCATGATTGGCGTTTTGTTAGCCTTTTTCCTGCGCAAGGAAGGACCGCAAAAAGAGGTCTACCATTGGGATGAGGACGAGGAAAATGAAGAAAACGGCTCTTCGACAGGCTCAGAAACCGAGGCTTCTACAGGCTCTGCATCCGAGAAAAAACCTTATTGGGATGTGCCCACCCCAAGCGACGAGGAATTGACCGTGCGCTATCGGTTCAGGCATTAAATCGCCTCAGTCTCAAGGAAATCCAGCACTTGTTCGGCAATAATCCCATGCCCTTCGGCATTGGGATGCCAATAACTCTTTTTAATCCCCTCTAAATCAATACATTTCACATTGTAATGGTTCGCGATGCGATGAATTGAACCGATGAAAGCATCACGCCTGTCCGCATCAATGCCATTGGAACCGAGGTTCATGTCGAGAAGGAAATACAACTCAGCATTGGGATACCTTTGTTGCAGATTTTCAAAGAGATAGGACAAAGCCGGACGGAAAGTGCAAAGTTGATCTTCAGTCCAATCTGAAAAAACATCATTGCCAAGCGGTACAACTGGCACATTGTCACCATCATGGGCGCAAGCATCGTTGGTAGCCCCGAAAATGAAAATCACGTCAGGTTGGCCAAGGTCATCCATGCGATGGAGGAACGAATGTGGGCCATAGTAATACGCATAGTTATAATTACACACCAAAGACCCTGAAAATGAATTATTTACATCCAATATCCAGCCTTTTTCAACGGCCACCTTATGCCACCACATCTGTTCTACATTCGTTACGCCAATGGAATCGAATGGATAAACATCGTTGGTTTCAGGGTGGACATAACCCTCGAAAGTTGAATAACTGTCGCCCAAAATGGAGAATCGGATTTGTTTGGGCGGTTCAGGTTGTTTCACGCATGCCGACATGAGTGCTGCCATAGCAAATAGTAATAGTAATTTTTTCATTATCAGTTTATTATAATCATTTCTGTTCTACGATTCAAGGCGCGGTGCTCTTCGCTGTCGTTGGCCTTCAAGGGCTTCGATGCACCATAGCCTCTTGCAGTCAAGCGGTCGGAATCAATACCATTGGCAATCAAGGCATTGCGAACCACTTCGGCGCGGTCGGCAGAGAGTTTCTGGTTGTAACTTTCACTGCCTACATTGTCGGTGTGGCCCGCCAGTTCCACTTTCAAGCCGGGATTACGCTTCAGGAACTCCGTCAACATCTCAATACCCGATTGCGAATCTGCTGTAAGGTCCGCACTATTATATTCAAAATGAATGTTTTGCAAAACCACAGCATCCCCAACCGACAATTCCGTCACATCCACCGTAGAGAGGTAATTGGCAGAATCAGAGCGGATTTCCTCGGGCAGTTCAAAGGTGTAGATGTCGTAGCCGCCTTTGCCGCCTTCGCGTTGCGAGGATATAAAAGCCGTTTTGCCGTCAGCCGCCACAAAAAAGTTGATTTCGTCGCCTTGCGTGTTGATGGGGAAACCCAAATTGACAGGTTGTTGCCACTTTCCGTCCTCTCCCCTACGGCTCATGAACAAATCAAAACCGCCCATGCCAAGGTGTGTGTCAGAGGAGAAATAAAGCGTGTGTCCATCAGGATGTAGGAAAGGAGCCATTTCCGTGCCTTTCGTATTGATGGGTTCGCCCAAATTCTGAGGCACTCCCCATGTTCCATCGGCATTGCGAATACTGCGAAAGATATCGGCGTTACCCGAGCGGCGCGAAACAAAAAAGAGTTCCTTGCCATCGCTGCTCACACAAGGCTGCGACTCCCAACTTCTTGTGTTGATGCTTTCCGACAATCGATTTGGCTTCGACCATTGTTCGCCCGTCCATTCCGAAACAAAAAGGTCACAACCGCTGTCGCGCTGCCAGCTGCAACCCGTCAGATAGAGTTTCTTGCCATCGGCTGAGATGAAAGCCGCACCTGGGTCAACGTCCTCAGGAAAATCGGCAAAAGTAAGCAGTCGAGGTTCCGACCATGCACCGTCTTCAAAATAGGAAACAAATAACGACTCCTTCTGATAGCCGTTATCAGACGGCATCTTGCGTGTGAAAAGCAGTTGAGAACCATCAAACGAAAGCATATTCACATATTCGTCATTGATTGTATTGACAGCGACTCCCAGATTTTCAGGTTCAAAAGCCACAGGATGACTCATTGCCCAATCTCTAAATGTAGCTTTTTCAAGCAACTCATTGGCTGTGGCATCATTGGCGTCATTGCCTAAGCGCTTCGATAAATACCATCGCAATAAGACCATCTCGTGCTTGTAACTGCCACGAGCATCATAAAGGCGTGCCAAGGTAATGGCGGCAGGAGGAAACAACATCGAGTCGCATGCCAAAGCAGTTTCGTAACCTAATAAAGCCAAGTCATAATCTTTTGTCTCCATCCCGACTTCCCCCTCCAAAAGCCAAGCCTCGGCATAATTGGGATCGGTCACCACGGCTTTCAGCAAATGTTGATGCGCCTTGCCATAGTCTCGCATCATAAAAGCCTCTTCTGCTGCCTCGTAGGCTTTCACAGCCTTTTTGGGATGCTGGGCAAATACAGTAGAAACCAGCACCATTAGGAATACAATAACCGCAATACGTTTCATTTCTTTTTGTTTTTCAGTTCCTTATCAATCCATCTCCTAAAATCTACCTCAAACACTCTCGCGGTAATGGTTGGAGAGGTCTCTGCCGTAACGTAGCATCTACCCTCATCGAAGAAGCAGATGCCTTCGGTCTGCATTCCCGCCCATTGAGGCATCTCAAAACGGCGGTTCGAGAGCTTCACTCCAGCCTCGTCAAAGCCAAAAATGATATACATGAATGGTTTCCAGATGGATTTCACGTAACCGATGATAACTAAAATGTGGTTCTCGCTGTCGTAGTCTGCCCCAGTGATCAAGCCTTGCGAATCAAAACCGTTCACCACTTCAGCAACTTGTTTGCCTGTTGTTTTGGGAAGCCGATAAAGTCGCGTGGTACCTGTTTCCCAACCTTTGCTAAGCAGATAAAGGCATTCTTCCGTAGCAAAAAAGGCCTCACAGTCAAAGTCGTGCACCTTGCGTTTCGTGAAATCGGTTTGGTCACCAAAAGTGAAACAGATGGAATCCGCCTTGATGTTGGCGTTGCCTTCATCGGGGATGGCAGACAGTGGGAAACAATAGATTCTCAAGTTCTTACGATTGCCTTTGTTGTTGCCGAAATCACCAACATAAACATTCTTTCCATCCGTGCAGACATCCTCCCAGTCATTGTTTTTCACATTGGAAAGCGTGACTTTCTGCACCACTTCAAACGTCATCGTGTCTAAGGCATACAGAATCGGTTTACCGCCGCTGTCGTTGTGCGTCCAAAGGTGACCGTTGTGGAAGAAAAGCCCCGAAGTTTCCTTTACTTCTTCGGGCAGTTCCGATTTGAACTCAGGATTGAACAAAGGCGAGAACCCATTGCTTCCTTCTCTCTGAGCCAAAGCTAACGGAGCAAGCGACAAAAACAACAATATAGCTAAAACAACTCTTTTCATATTGAAGAATTTGGGGACAAAAATAGACAATTGCTTTGAAATACGCAAAAAACAAAGGCGAAACCGCCTAAAAGTCAGCAGTTTCGCCTAGTTTTGATTAAAGCGTCATCATTTCGGATAGACCTCGCCTTTGGCTGCCTTCAAGGTGTTTTGCAGCAATGAGACGATGGTCATGGGACCTACGCCACCTGGAACAGGAGTAATCTTGGAGGCCACTTTGTAAACCTCTTCATAGTCCACATCACCCAAAATCTTGTAACCTTTGGGACTGGTCGGATCTTCGATGCGGTGGATGCCCACGTCAATGACCACAGCACCAGGTTTCACCATATCTGCAGTAACAAAGCCTTGTTTGCCAATGGCGGCCACAAGGATATCGGCGTTCCGGCAGATCTCGGGTAGGTTCTTTGTGCGGCTGTGGCACAATGTAACCGTTGAGTCGATGCCTTTGCGCGACATAAGGATAGCCATAGGAGTACCTACAATGTTGGAACGGCCTAAGACCACCACATTCTTACCAACGGTCTCAATACCAGAGCGTTTGATAAGTTCCATAATACCATTGGGCGTTGCCGGAATAAAGCATGGATGCCCCAATTGCATATTGCCTGCATTGATGCTCGTGAAGCCATCCACATCCTTCGAAGGCTTGATGGCATTGATGACCTTATCCTCGTCAATTTGCTTAGGCAAAGGCAGTTGGATGATATAGCCATCAATGTCGGGGTCGTTGTTCAAGAACTCGACCATCTCGAGCATTTCCTTCTCTGTGGTAGTCACGGGAAGACGATAAACCGAAGATGTCATGCCCACCGATTGGCAGGCTTTCTCTTTCGAGGCCACATAAGTCTTGCTGGCACCGTCGTCGCCTACGATGACCGCAGCAAGATGCGGAGCTTTGACGCCATGGTCAATCATATCCGCCACTTCAGCGGCGATTTCTTTCTTAATCTGTTCGGAAACGGCTTTGCCGTCGATTATCTTGTTATCCATAGTTATGTTGGGTTTATCTACGTTTCATAGTATTAGCCATGCGCATCAGTTTCTTGCCACCGCCAGTAGTCATCATACGCATCATTTTTGAAGTCTCTTCAAATTGCTTCACGAGGCGATTGACTTCCACGATGCTCGTTCCGCTACCGTCAGCAATACGCTTGCGGCGCGTACCGTTGAGCAGTTTCGGGTTCTCGCGTTCCTGAGGTGTCATCGAATAGATAATGGCCTCGATGCTCTTGAAGGCGTCATCGTCGATTTCCTCACCCTTCATGGCTTTGTCCATACCAGGAATCATGCTAGCCAAATCCTTCAGATTACCCATCTTCTTGATTTGCTGGATTTGCTTCAGGAAATCGTTATAGTTGAACTCGTTCTTGGCCAGTTTCTTCTGCAACTTGCGGGCTTCTTCCTCGTCGAACTGCTCTTGGGCACGTTCCACAAGGGAAACAATATCGCCCATGCCGAGGATACGATCGGCCATACGTTTGGGATGGAACACATCGAGAGCATCCATCTTCTCACCGATGCCGACGAACTTGATGGGCTTCTCCACCACCGTGCGGATGGTGAGGGCCGCACCACCACGGGTGTCGCCGTCCAGCTTGGTCAGTACCACGCCATCGAAGTCCAAGCGGTCATTGAAAGCCTTGGCCGTGTTCACGGCATCCTGACCCGTCATCGCGTCGACCACAAACAAGGTCTCGTGCGGATGAACCTTTTCCTTAATGTTGGCAATTTCGTTCATCATCTCCTCATCGACGGCCAAACGACCGGCTGTATCGATGATGACCACATTCTTGCCCTGACTGCGCGCATGGTTGATGGCGTTTTGTGCAATCTGCACGGGGTTCTTGTTGCCTTCTTCGCTATACACCTCAACCTCGACCTGCTGTCCCAACACCTTCAACTGCTCAATAGCGGCGGGACGATACACGTCACCAGCCACCAACAAGACTTGCTTGCTGCGTTTGCGTTTCAAATAACTGGCCAATTTGGCTGAGAAAGTGGTCTTACCTGAACCTTGCAGACCCGCGATCAGGATGATGCTCGGCTGGCCTTTCAGGTTGATGTCGACGGCATCGCCGCCCATGAGTTCAGCCAATTCGTCATGCACAATCTTGACCATCATCTCACCCGGTTTCACCGAAGTGAGAATTTCCTGACCCAGAGCCTTCTCCTTGATATTGTTGGTGACATCTTTGGCAATCTTATAGCTAACGTCGGCATCCAAGAGGGCGCGACGGATTTCCTTCATGGTATCGGCAATATTCACCTCAGTGATATACGCCTGTCCTTTAAGGACTTTGAACGAACGTTCTAGTTTTTCGCTTAAACCTTCAAACATAATTCTCAAAAATTTGCGTGCAAAGATAGGAATTATTGTTGAATTGTTTAAATGTTTAATTGTTGAATTGTTAGGATTGCGTATTTTTGCACCATCAAAACGATTGAATCATGATCAAGGAAAACTTGGAAAAAATCAGAGCCACATTGCCCGAATCGGTGACTTTGGTGGCTGTCAGTAAGACCAAGCCCATCAGTGACTTGCAGGAAGCTTACGATGCGGGGCAACGTATTTTTGGTGAAAACCACGCTCTTGAGATGCGCGACAAGCACGAAGCCTTGCCACAAGACATCCAATGGCATTTTATCGGCCACTTGCAGACCAATAAGATAAAATACATCATCCCCTTCGTCACGCTCATCCACAGCATCGATTCGGCCAACCTTTTGGAAGCCGTCAACAAGGAAGCTGCCAAGCACGGTCGCATTGTGGACTGCCTGCTGCAATTCCACATCGCGATGGAAGAGACTAAATTCGGCCTTGACCTAGAAGAAGCCCGACAACTGCTTGATTCAGAAGCATTCAAGACAATGGAAAACGTGCGCATCTGCGGCGTGATGGGCATGGCCACTTTCACTGAGGACATGACCGAAGTCCGCAAGGAATTCAAGCATCTGAAAGAGATATTTGACACCCTTAAAAAAGATTATTTTGTCGACCAGCAGCAATTCAAAGAAATTTCTATGGGCATGTCGGATGATTATCCGATTGCCGTAGAGGAAGGAGCGACATTGGTTCGCGTGGGAAGCAAGATTTTCGGGGCACGGATTTATAATGTATAAAGATGACCTCAATTATACCTTTATTATTATTGATTGTCGGCTTCGTTGCACTGATTCTAGGCGCGAATTGGCTTGTCAATGGGGCCACCAGCGTGGGCATCCGTGCTAAGTTGTCGCCGCTCATCATCGGCTTGACCATCGTGGCCTTTGGAACCTCTTTGCCTGAGATGATTGTCAATGTGTTTTCGTGCGCCAAAGGCAGTCCAGGGCTGGCCATCGGCAACATCATCGGAAGCAATACGATGAATATCCTGCTCATCTTGGGTGTGAGTTCACTCATCTGGCCTATTGACGTGAGCCGAGTCTCCATCCGCCGTGACATACCCGCTGGTTTTGTCGCCACACTCGCCATCACCTTGATGGCCAACTATCTGTTCACGGGACAAGCGCGCACCATCAACTGGATTGAAGGCATCGTTTTGTTGCTCATGGGTTTCTCCTATCTGCTGCTTACCATGCTGAAAAACGACCCGCAAGAAGAAACCGAAAGCATTCAAGAGGCCATGCCTTGGGGCAAGACCATATTCGCACTTATTGCAGGTATCGTTGGTTTATACCTAGGCGGGGAGCTTGTCTCTCGCAACGCGCAGATTCTTGCCCGTAATTGGGGTATGAGCGAAAGCACAATAGGCCTCACTGTGGTGGCCACCGCTACCTCCTTGCCTGAACTCATCACCTCCATCGTGGCAGCCACGAAGAAAAACTCCGGCATCGCTATTGGTAATGTATTGGGTTCCAACATCCTGAACATCTTTATAGTATTGGGTATCAGTGCGCTCATCACGCCGCTGCCTTTCGATCCGATGATGAACAAACAGCTGATGATCCTCTTTGCCGCCAACGTGCTCATGCTGATGTTCGTCTTCACGGGCAAAGGCCGCAAGATTTCCAGATGGGAAGGAGTCTTGCTGACATTGGGGTATGTTGGGTTCATGTGGTTCTCCCTTGCGATGCAATAATAACTCACGCAGTATTTTTTTTCATGCAGGATGCGTAGAATTATGGGAAACACAAAGCGACACCATATATACTTCTGGCAGGCTTCTATATTTCCTGCGTAAAATAAAAAAAGACCCGCCCCATGGACGAGTCTTACATTGTTTTCTCTGACGTTCAATCAGTCAGCCAATTGGAAAGCGGCCTTCACAGCCTCGTAGTTGCTGTAGTCGACATCAGTGCGGTGGTCATAAACCGTGGCTTCGATGGCCACAATCTTGAAATCCTTCGTAAGCGGGCGCATGCCATCGTAGAAGTCGCTTTCCGTCCAGAAGAGGCGCACGCCACCGTTGCTCAATGTCGCCACCTCGATGGATGCTTCGCAATTGATGGTTTCACCGTCCTGATTCACGTCTTGATAATAATAGGTCAGCGGCACTTGTGACCATGCACCGTCCACATCCATGTAGACGAGGACTGCACCATAGTTGTACACATTGTTGGTGATAGCGGGATAGTCGATTTCCACCATCCATTGGCAGCCGTTCACCCATTGCCAGTCGCTCGAGCGGACGGTAAGGGTCGAAGAAGCCACATTGGCGTTACCATCGTTACCGGCAGGACCTTGTGGCCCTTGGGGGCCCATCGGGCCGACCTTAGTACAAGAAGCCAAGAATGAAACGGCCAAAATTGTCATGCAAATAATACCAAGCTTTTTCATTTTTGTAAGATTTTGATTATTTAATTAAATATTACTCCCATTTGCGCTGCAAAACTACAAAAACCTTGCCGAAATATTCCACTTTTAGAAAACAATCTCAAAAAAGCGTAATTTTGCGGCATGAAAAACAGAACCTACATCGTCCATCTCGCTGGCGTCATTGCAATGATTTTCTGGGGTATATCCTTTGTTTGGTCGACACAAGTCTACCAAAACCTTAACCCCACAGCGACCATCTTCCTACGTCTCGTTGTCGCCACTATCTTCTTCACGGCGATTCTTTTCACGTTCCACCTGAACGAAAAAGTCAAGAAGGAACACCTTGGACTTTTCGCCTTGGCGGCCATGTTTGAGCCTTTCCTCTACTTCATCTTCGAAGGTTACGGCTTGAAAAACACCTCTCCGGTCATCGGATCTGGCATCATCGCCATGATTCCTTTGGTAACCCCCTTCGCTGCTCGCATTTTTCTCAAAGAGCGGTTGACCCCCATGAACATTGTGGGATTCATCATCTCTTTTATAGGTGTCATCGTACTGCTACTCAACAAAGACCTTGAATTCATTGCCTCAACCAAAGGCATCCTGTTCCTCTGTGGTGCCGTTTTGGTGGCCGTGGGCTATTCCATCGCACTCATTCGTCTCACAAAGCTCTATAAGCCCATGACCATCACTTGGGTGCAAAACATCATCGGCATGTTGTATTTCATCCCTTTGACAATCATCATGGAACGATTTGAGCCTTCCAACTTTGCCAATGTGGGTGGTTACATTGTGCCCTTGGTTTGCCTTGGCGTGTTTTGCAGTGCAGTCGCATACGCTTTGTGGGCATTTGCTTTCAGTAAGTTGGGTGCCTCCAAAGCCAATGTTTATTCCAATCTTATACCCGTCTTCACGGCCATCTTCAGCTACCTCATCATCCACGAAAGCCTGACGGCGAACAAGATTATCGGTATCTTGGCGGTCGTAATCGGACTGGTATTGTCACAATTGAAAGCAAAAAAGCAATGATTACAAGCAAGACAAATCCCAAGATAAAGAACCTCGTCAAATTGCAGAAGGCCGCTGAGCGCCGCGAGCAGAACCGCATCCTTATAGAGGGACAACGTGAGATTGAACGCGCACAGGCATGTGGATTTGAGATTGAGCAACTCTATGTCTGTGAGCCATTATTGCGCGAGCCCGTCAAGGTCAATGCCGCTTTCATCGAGACCGTCACGGAAGAGGTGTTTGACAAGATTGCCTACCGTGAAGGTAGTGACGGTTTGTTGGCCGTGGCCATACCCAAATACAAGAGCCTCAGCGAGTTCAAGCCAAAGAAAGACACTTTGATCATTGTGTTAGAGACTGTTGAAAAACCTGGTAACCTTGGTGCCGTGATGCGCACTGCCGATGCGGCAGGCGTGGATGCCGTCATCGTGGCTGACCCTGCCACCGACCTTTTCAACCCCAACGCCATCCGAGCCAGCATCGGGTGCATCTTCAGCGTGCCTGTTTATGCCTGCTCCACAGAGGACTGTATCAATTGGCTGAAAAAGAATGGCATCACCATCTATTGCACCTACCTTAAGGCCTCCATCGATTACCTCGATGCCGACTTCCGAAAGGCCTCTGCCTTAGTGATGGGAACCGAAGCCACGGGCATTTCCGATGCATGGGTAAAGGCTGCCGACCAGAATATCATCATCCCTATGAACGGCATCGCCGACTCGCTCAACGTTTCGGTGACCACCGCCATTGTCACCTTTGAGGCCGTACGCCAACGCAGAAAACCATGAAGAAAGACTATTTCCTGCTCCATCTCTCGGTTTTCATCGCGGGCTTTACCGGGGTGTTGGGAAGACTCATCACCTTGGATTCGGCCATTTTGGTATGGTGGCGCATGGCTGCTGCCGCTTTGTTGATGTTCCTGTATTTGCGCTTTACAGAGACGCACGGCCGCGCGTCCCTACAACGATACAAATTCAGGGACATTTTGCAGATGGGCGGTGTGGGCATGTTGCTTTGTCTGCACTGGGTGTTTTTCTATGCCTCAATCAAGGCCTCCAATGTCAGCATCGGTGTGGTATGTTTCTCCTTAGTAGGGTTTTTCACGGCCTTGTTCGAGCCCATCATCAACAAGCACAAATTCTCAGGCCGCGAGTTTCTGTTCAGTCTGCTCACCATACTCGGCATCTATCTGATTTTCCAGTTCGATTCGCGTTACCGTTTGGGTATCGTCTTGGGTGTGGTTTCCTCGGCGCTCTATGCCTTGTTTGCCATCACCAACCAACGCGTTGGCAAACACTACGAAGCCAAAAACATGTTGCTTTGGGAGATGATTGGCGGTCTTATTGGCCTGACCTGCCTTATTCCTTTATATAATGTGTTCATCCCTGTCGGTAGGCTCTATCCCGTCGGAATGGATTATGCCTATTTGGCTTTCATGGTCGTGATTTGCACCATCGGTCTCTGCTTGCTGCAAATCATTGTGCTACAAAAGATTCCAGCTTTCACCGTCAACCTTACCTATAACTTGGAGCCTGTCTATAGCATCATCCTTTCGATGTTCATTTTCAGCGAATACAAAGAGTTGAATTATTCATTCTGCATCGGCATTGCACTGATTATCATTTCAGTGGTGTTGCAGACTTGGAGCGAAATAAAAAGAAGGAAGCTGAATTAGCAAATGTATATTATTAGAAAGCATCTACCTTATTTTAACTCCACAAAAAAGAACCGATTGCAAACCGTATCTTTCTGCATCGCTTTGGCAACTTCCAATGAAACATGTCTTGCCCCCACTTCATTCAAATGCGACAAATCATACATTTGTAGGCTATCGTTTGGAAGAGTTATAGTATCTGGAACAATAAAAAACTTGTCAAGCAATCTCTTTTTTACGCTTTCAGAAAGTCCCCTATTAACAGATTGCTTGGCACATTGTTCAACCTGTTTCTCAAATGGAAACTGAATAAACACAATCCGACAACCCTTATCTATCAATTTAGAGATACCGTATTCGTAAGTCTCAGTTTTCCAATCCGAGTTTTCTGTCTTGATATTAAAGACCTTGCAAAACCAGTCCAAAGGTTGAGAATATTCCAATTCTGGAGCGAATGGATACAATGCTTGGTCTGAAGAAAAAACGCTATTACAAGAAAAGAGGCGACTTCTATTAAGGACAAAAATTCTAACGCACTCTTGAATAGGCGTATTAGTTTGTATCATAGACCAAAGGCTACAAAATTCCATTCCCGTTCGATTAAAATCCAACCTTGGAATTCGGATGAAGGCCAATTCAGGAAATTCGATGATGCAAGTCGATCCTTTAGGGATATGCTCTATGCTCGCCAAAAAATCGTACACGCCACCACCATGCTTAGCAGCCGATAAGACTTGTTTCGAAAGACTCGATGACAATAACGATAAATTCAATCCCTGAGTGATTTGCGAATCTCCCCACACATAAATAGTATCAACGGAATACTTTTTTTCTTTTTGAAAATAACACACCACATATATCGCAGCAATAGGAACGATAAGCAAAAGCACAAACCATACTATTTTTCTAACAAATCCTTTCATTTATTTCAAAATTGAAAATACACAAAAGGCTCGGGCAAGCCTCCAACCATGATAATCATTACACTAACAGCCAAATAAACAGCCCACCTAATCCAACCATATTTGATGAACTGGATATCAAGACCAAACTCCTTGTCTCTTTGCAACCATTCAACGGCCAACATGATGCAAATAAACAAGTTTATCGGCCACATATCGGATTGAATAAAAAAGCGATAAGTTGCACGCAACGTCCCCCTTTGTGCCATTCCAGAAACATAATTGAAGAAAAAATGAAGGTTATCTGAACGAAAAGCAATCCAACCAAATGTCACAAGCATAAATGTGCCAATCATTTGACCAGTTTCTTTCAAATTCGGCAATAATCTTCCAGAAGATACCACATCAAGATTTCTCCGATTTCTACCTAACAAAAACAAAAGAACCAACAACAAAGCATGGTAAATGCCCCAAAGGATATAATTCAATCCCGCACCATGCCACATTGCACTTAATAAGAATACAACAAATATGTTTCTAACGACAATTGGCTTTTTCACTCGGCTTCCTCCAAGGGGAATATAGACATAATCACGGAACCAAGAATTGAGAGAAATGTGCCATCTCCGCCAAAACTCGGCCATATCCCTTGAAAAATAAGGGAACTTAAAGTTTTGCATCAACTTGACACCAAACAATTTGGATGTTCCAATTGCCATATCGGAATAACCTGAGAAGTCTGCATAAATCTGAAAAGAGAACAAAATGGCAGCAAGCAACAAATCGCTTCCCGGAATAAACGTTCTACTTGACCAATAAAAGACAGAACTTACATGAAGCGCACAATTATCGGCAACAACCGTTTTCTTAAACAATCCCCAAAGAAATTGCCTCATACCATTTGTGGCCTGTTGTTGGTCAAACTCGCGTTTCCGCAAAAACTGTGGCAACAGATTGGTCGCCCTTTCAATGGGTCCAGCAACAAGTTGAGGGAAAAAAGAAATGTATGCGAAGAAAGCCAAAATATCTCTTGTAGCCTCGGTCTTTTTTCTATACACATCAACTGAGTAGGAAACGGCTTGGAACGTATAAAACGAGATTCCTGCCGGAAGAATCACTTTCAGTAAGTTCTTGTTTGATAGGACATGGAAGGCTTGACAAAACTCTGTAATAAAAAAATTGTAGTATTTAAAAAACGCCAGAATACTGATGTTTACAACAACGTTAACAACCATCCAAGTTTTGGATGCTTTGCTTGATTTTGCATTCTCAATGAGCAATCCACTCAACCAAGAGCTGAATGAAGTAAAGAAAATGAGTACCAAAAAATGCTTGTTCCACCATCCATAAAACACATAACTAGCCAAAACAACAAATGCGTTTTGCATCTGCAATTGGTACCTGGATTTTTCAATAAGCTTATCAAAAACGAGCCAATAGAGCAAAAACACTATTGGGAGAAATAATGCGAATTGGATGGAATTAAAAGACATAGCTATATAGTAACATTCGTCCCCTCTTATCACATTACCTCATAACCTTATCTTCACGAACACCGGATAATGGTCAGAAGGATTATGCCGGATGTAGGTGTCAAACGAGATCTGCTGTGGCGCATCCGAGGCCTTTAGGTTGTCGTCAGGATCATCGTCAGGTGTCCAATAACTGTTAGTCAGCACACCGTATGCTTCCACTTTCGTGCTTGGTGAGACAAACACATGGTCGATGCGGCTTGTAGTATAGTAATTGGTTTTGAAAGCGTTGAATGTCCCGTTTTCCGCAAAGCGGATACGAGCAGCTTCATAAGAGTCTTTCAACAATCCCGATTTTGTGAAAATCGTGTAAATCTCATCATTCTGGTCCACGTTGAAGTCGCCTGTGACGAACACAGGTGCTCCCTGGGCAATCTCACGAACCTTTGCTACTACAAGTTTGGCAGCTTCGCGACGTGCCACAACACCCACATGGTCCATGTGGAGGTTGAAGAAATAGAACACCTTCCCAGTCCCGGCTTTTCTGCGGTTGAACAAACCGTGGCGTTGATCCGTTTCCTTTATGGCAAACTTGCCCCAAGTGCAAATGCGGATGCAGACCGCATCCCACCCCAAACCAGGCTTGTCAGGCGTCTCGCTAAGCCAGAAATCACCATGGTCAAGAAGTTGGAGTTTGTCTGTTTTGTAAAAGATAGCTTCGTGTTCGCCACCATGATGACCGTCATCGCGCCCAATGCCTATATAATCATAGCCATCCAAAGCCTTCTGCATATCTTGCAATTGGACATAGAGCACTTCCTGCGTTCCGAAAATCTCAGGCGCCATGAAGTTCACTTGGTCGCAGATGACCTGACAACGCTTGGTCCATATCTCACCATTGATGCTGTCGTTGGCGTTCTTATAGCGGATATTGTAGGAACCGACCAGCATTTGCTGAGCGGAAAGTTGGAATGATGCCACAATGATAAGGGCAAAAAGGAGAAGTTTTTTCATAGGAAATAGGTTTTATTGCAGCAAAAGTAGAAAAAAACTTTCGCCCAATACAAAAATGCTAAAATTTCACCAGCTTATTATACCAACTCCCAAAAACAAACAACTCCCCACCGAAAGCGAAGCCCTCACTTTCATAATACTGTTGCAAACGCGGCTTGTCCTTATCAACCAAAAGGGTAACTTTTTGAAAACCATTATTTAAGGCAAAATCCACACGGTCACGCATCAACATCTTACCGATGCCAACGCCCCTAAAGTCGGATAGAATGGCCATGCTGTCCAGATAATACTCACCTGGACCGGTTTCCATTGCATTGCGGCTCAAGTCCATGCCAGAAGTTTGCTGCACAAGTCCAAAGGTCTTTTCCCGCATTTTGGCATAACATGCACCATCGTACGCCACCAATGCCCCCACAGGCTTACCGTCAACCTCGGCAATGCGCGTGTTGCAATAATTATACAAGGTGTCGTCCATGCGGCAAATCTCAATCAAATGTTCAAAAATCGCACGCTGTTCATCGGGGAGAACGGCATCAATGTCAAGCATGTCAATGCCTGCCAAAACCACACGCGCAATAAAAGGAGCATCATCCAATGTGGCATCACGAAGCTGTACTATGGGATTAACAGGGTGCATCAGCGTAGTTTATTTCTCTGATAATGAGGTGTTACAACAATGACAAAAAAGATGAGCGACACCATCACCGAAGCCGAGGCCACCAGATAGGCAGTCGAAAACGAGAAATGCTCGGCCAGCATACCACCTGAGAAGATGCCGATGCCGAGCCCCAAGTCCCATGTGGTGAGATAGGTGGAGGTGGCCGTGCCACGCTGTGCATTGGTGCCAAGATTGATGAACAGGGCATTAAACGACGGGAAAGCCGCGCCAAAACCCAAGCCACAACACAAGGCAATCAACAGGAAAGCCACAGCTGTGTAGTCTGTGCCCAAAGCATTGCAATGGTGACACATGCCGAGACCGAACATGGCCAACACAACGATACCCAGACCCAAAGCGATAGTCTGTGTCACCTTGCCCTTATCAACCATCTTACCTGCAAAAAGGCGCGAGGCTATCAGCCCGACGGCATACACAGTAAAAAACAAACCGCTGCTGATAGTCAAGCCCATCTCCTTGGCATAGAGGGCAATATAATTGGAAATCTGACCATACGCGAAGGCCAACAAAGTGAACGAAACACCCGCCAACAAGCCTTTTATCAAAATAAAACGGTCCAAAGAGATCGGTGGGCGCTTGACAGGCGGTCTTACTTTGGTCTGAATCCTTGAGGCAAACAAAGCCGCCAACAAGCTACAGCCCATACAACCTAAGAAGATAGCATTGAAACTAAAATGCTCGTAAACGAACAAGCCTGTCATCGGGCCGACCGCCATGGCGATGTTGTTGGCCACGCCATAATAGCCAATGCCCTCTCCCCTATGCTCCGACGGCACCACATCAATGACCAAAGTATTGCCGCCCACCGAAGTCAAGCCGAAAGCCAAGCCATGAACAATACGTACAATTATTAATATGGTGATGGTAGCCGCAAAAAGATAGCCGACAAACACAGCCGTAAATATGGACAATGCCAACAAATACAATGGTTTGCGCTTGAAGGTGTCCATCATATAGCCTGAAAAAGGACGCACCACCAAAGTGGCCAGCGTGTAGCATGAAATCACGGTACCGATGACAGCATTGCCCGCCTGGTATTTCTCCATGATGAAGAAGGGCAACACGGGCAGCAACAGATAGAACGAAAAGAAAAACAAGAAGTTAGCTGCGCAAAGGCAGAGGTAATTCTTATTAAACAGCTTTTCTTCCATGATTTCGAGCTCGTTTTAACTCCATTGAATCTTCGATTGGGGGTCGCAAAAGTACGGAATTAAACCCAAAAACACGCAGAAATTACATAGAAAACATGCAATTTCCTAGAAAGAGAAATACATATTCCAGCGAAGATGACTATTCATAAATTGATCATTCATGACGGCACTTGCCATCCAAAAATAAAAAGAATATGAGAGATCCATGCCAAATATCCCGAAATGAATACCTAAACCTTCAGTCAAGCAGTTGACACCACCTTTCAAACGAGGTACATGATAAAAACCTGACCTTACAAAGAAATGGTCTGCCAAATTATATTCCAATCCCATACCTGTATTGATTTCACATAATTCCTCGTAAAACCAGCCAATGTTGTCATATTCCCAAGTGGCATAGTTTAATGCATACCCAGGCGCGTCATAGAAAGACCGGAACATGCCACAGAGTGCCGAGACATTGCCATCATAACCGTACTTAATCTTAAAAGCACCATCATTATTATAAAGCGGTTCGTCATTCTCATCTTTTTCAATGATGGGAGGTGTGGGAACCAACAATTTAGAGAACTCCAAATTCAAGGTAAGCGTATGTTTCGGATGGATGTTGAATTGAAAGCCTGTGCCAAGTCGTAATGTTGTTGGAACAAAGTCCTTATGTTCCGAAAGTGAACTATAATACGCCATCTTAGTGCCGATATTAGTAATTGCAGCTCCTAACGACATGTCAACCAAACTACCCAATGGACGTTTGTAGTAAGCCGAAAGATCACCTGCAATCGAATAGGATTTAGCACTGAAATGCGTCATACCTTCCTTCAAGTTAGAGTGGATAAAACGGCCTGCAATACCTGCAGAAAAGTAATCGCTAAAACGATAGGAATAAGCGACATCTATAGCGAACTCCCTTGGCCTAAAAGATATAAGATGGTAATCATTCTCATCCAAATAATCAATTTCTCCACTTCTATTATAGCGTGCCGTAGCGGCGATGGCCGATTTGCCTATCTTTTGGGCAAACGCATCATACAACAAGATTTGACGCGAAGCAACAGAAGAAAACGCGCTGAATCCCGTGGCAATCATCGTACGGTCGTTTTTTATGAAAGCATACTTGGCTGGGTTGTAGAACATGCTGAAAGCATCGGGACTAGTTGCTACACCGCTAAAACCTAAGGAGGCGCCACGAACATCCGGAGCGATGGTTAAAAAAGGCACAGCCGTTGAAATATAACGCTTTTGATAGTGTTGAGCCTGAGAAAACAACGATGCACCCATGAGAAGCAAGGCGGCAATAATAAATCTTTGTGTTTTCATAATGAACTGATTTTGATGACTAATGATAAATACTATATTCTACCTCCAAATACAAAAGAAGCGTAGAACTGTATGCCACGAAGACTGGAGGTTGTAGGATACCTAATGCAACTTGTGGAACAGCAGCCCACGCATAACGCGCGAAAGCCGCTATGCCTGTCCGTTGCTTTGTTGAAAATTCCTACATTTCCAATCTTAACGAGCATAACGCTTCAAATATAAAACGACTTGGCATACCAAATCAATGGCAAAGATAGAAAACTATCCATTATATAGTTTACATAAAGACTCTTTTTTTGCAAGAAAGATGATAAAAACGTAGGTTTTCGGAAATTTTGTCATAAATTTTAATTCAAAATTATAATAAATCGGAAATTTTGTCAGCGAAAACAAGGTTTTTCACCCGTTATTGGCTCTGGCAAAGAATTTGACTAAGGTGGAGTCGTCCGAACGAAAGGACGGGCAGAAAGTCCCAAGGTCGGCCCTTCGACAGGCTCAGGGACCTCAACTAACAACGATTAAACAATTAAACAATAAACAAACAACAATTAAAAAATAGGAGATCAAAACCATGTTAGTAACTAGAAGAAATCAAGACTTTATGCCTACACTGTTCAACGAACTGATGAACTGGAACGACACGACTT
>CAMHRP010000037.1:0-34759 GCA_946187645.1 uncultured Bacteroidales bacterium
TCAACCGCGTCACCAAGGTGACCAAAGGTGGTCGTACTTTCACTTTCGCAGCACTGGTTGTCGTCGGCAATGAGAACGGCGTCGTCGGTTACGGACTTGGCAAGGCCAAGGAAGCCACCGCTGCTATCCAGAAGGGTGTCGATGACGCCAAGAAGAACCTGGTGAAGGTTCCCGTTCTGAACGGCACGCTGCCCCACGAGCAATACGGCAAGTACAGCGGCGCTTACGTCTACATCCAACCCGCTACTCCTGGTACCGGTGTCATCGCCGGTGGTGCTATGCGTGCCGTCCTCGAGAGCGTTGGCGTGAAGAACGTGATGGCCAAGTCGAAGGGCTCTTCCAACCCCCACTCGGTGGTGAAGGCCACTTTCGATGCTCTGACCAGAATGCGCGATGCCTACACCGTCGCACAATTGAGAGGTGTGGATTTGGATACTGTGTTTAACGGATAAAACTTTTGAAACGATGAAAATAGTAAGAATCACCCAAGTCAGAAGTGGCATCGGAAGACCACAAGATCAAAAGGACACTTTGAGGTCACTCAAGCTGAGAAAGATGCATCAGTCGGTTGAGGTCGACATGGATGACCCCAGCGTGGCTGGTATGGTGAACAAAATTGCTCACCTTCTCAAGATCGAAGAAATCTAATTGTTGAACTTATCAAATCTACACTACTATGGATTTAAGTAATCTCAAACCAGCAAAAGGTTCTACAAAGGAAAAGAAAAGATTAGGCCGTGGCCAAGGTTCAGGAAGAGGCGGCACGTCAACGCGCGGTCACAAGGGTGCTCAAGCACGCTCGGGCGCGAAGCGTAAGATCGGCTTCCAAGGCGGTCAGATGCCTCTCCAGCGTTTGGTTCCTAAGTTCGGTTTCAAGAACATGAATCGTATTGAGTATACCCCTGTCAATCTTGCAACTTTGCAGAAGCTTGCTGACAAAGGCATCACGGTTGTCACACCCGAAGTGCTTGTTGAAAACGGTGTCACCCACAAGAAGGAGCTTGTCAAGATCCTTGGTCGTGGCGAATTGACTGCAAAATTGGAAGTTAGGGCTCACGCATTTTCCGCCAAGGCTAAAGAGATGATCGAAGCCGTCGGTGGCACTTGCGACAAATACGAAACGAAATGAAAAGATTGATTGAAACCATAAGGAACATCTTCAAGATTGAAGAGCTGCGTAAACGTATCCTGTTTACCATCCTCATCATCTTGGTCTATCGTTTCGGCTCGTTCGTCGTCATTCCTGGCATCGACCCGAACCAGTTGTCAATCATTCAGAAGAGCAGTGAAGGCGGCCTTCTCGGTCTGTTGAACATGTTCTCTGGTGGCGCTTTCGGTAATGCCTCCATCTTCGCTTTGGGTATCATGCCTTACATCACCGCATCCATCATCATCCAATTGCTTGGCATGGCAGTGCCTTACTTCCAGCGCTTGCAAAAGGAAGGTGAAAGCGGTCGTAAGAAGCTGAACCAAATCATGCGTTATTTGACGGTGATTATCGTCTTCATCCAAGCTCCCGGTTATATCCGTAATGTTATCGAGCAATTTAGGATGGCAGGCGCCGTCACCGCTGTTACTCCCTTTGACGGATCCGCTCCCGGTGTATTCTTCTGGATTTCATCGGTCGTCCTTCTTACTGCTGGCACCTTGTTTATCATGTGGCTCGGCGAGAAGATCACTGACAGAGGTATTGGCAATGGTATTTCCCTCATCATTATGATCGGTATCATTGCCCGTCTGCCTGGTGCTTTCGTGGCCGAATGTGCAGCACGTTTCAACCAAGGTGGAACCGGCCTGCTGGTTCTTGTCATCGAGTTGATTGTGTTGTTCTTCGTGATGGTGGGCACTATCGCCCTCGTCCAAGGCACGCGCAAGATCCCGGTACAGTATGCCAAGCGTGTGGTTGGCAACCGCCAGTACGGTGGTGTCCGTCAATACATCCCGCTGAAAGTGAATGCTGCTGGTGTTATGCCTATCATCTTCGCTCAGGCCATCATGTTCCTGCCCATCACCATCGCTGGTTTTAGACAGAGCGAGAGCCTGACGGGATTTGCCGCCGCTTTCACTAACATCAATGGTTTCTGGTACAACCTCGTGTTCTTCCTTATGATCATCGCCTTCACCTATTTCTATACGGCTGTGACGATGAACACCAACCAAATGGCGGAAGATATCAAGAAGAACGGTGGCTTCATTCCTGGCGTGAAGCCTGGTAAGAAGACGGCAGAATATCTTGACGACATCATGTCGCGTATCACCTTGCCTGGATCCATCTTCCTCGGCATTGTGGCCATCATGCCTGCCATCGTTGCTTCACTCATGAACGTCACTACGGGATTCTCCCACTTCTATGGCGGAACCTCGCTGTTGATTCTTGTGGGCGTTGTGCTTGACACTTTGCAACAAATCGAAAGCCACCTCTTGATGCACCACTACGATGGTCTCACCAAGACTGGCCGCATCAAAGGTCGTATTGGCAGAATGTAAGTTTAAGTGTTCTTTGCCCATGGGAGCAATACAAACCCAAGTTTCGGGAAACCTTCGGAAATTGTGCCGGAGGTTTCCCGAAATGAAGGCAGAGTAAGGAGCCAAAATGGTGAAGATGAAGAAATTTGACAAAAATCACCTTCGTTTGGAAAAAAAATCTTACTTTTGCAGCCCGAAATTCGGGTCCAGAATGGTGAAGGACAGAAGCAAATAACTAAATAATAAGTATTTGAAAGTATAAAGTATGGTAAAACAATTGTCGATTGAACAGGAAGGCACAGTAGTGGAGGCATTGGGAAATGCCATGTTCCGCGTTGAGTTGGAGAACGGTTTGATTATCATCGCCACCATCTCCGGTAAGATGCGTATGCACTATATCAAGATTCTGCCTGGCGACAAAGTCAAGTTGGAAATGTCTCCCTATGATTTGACAAAGGGCCGTATCACCTTCAGATACAAGAGTTAACTACAAAAGTATATTGAAATGAAAGTTCAAGCATCTGTAAAGAAAAGATCTGCCGATTGCATCATCGTGAAGCGCAAGGGCAGAGTGTATGTGATTAATAAGAAGAACCCTAAAGAGAATCAGCGTCAGGGTTAATCTTGGTCGATAATTTTAAACTAAAGAATAAGATAATATGGCAAGAATCGCTGGTGTAGATATCCCGAGCAACAAGGCCGGTGAAATCTCATTAACCTACATTTACGGCATTGGCAGATCGCTGTCGAAGGAAATCCTGAACAAGGCAGGCGTTGAGCCCAGCAAGAAAGTCCAGGACTGGACCGACGACGAACAGAAAACCGTTCGTGACATCATCGCCGAACAGTACAAGACCGAAGGTGAACTTCGTGGTGAAGTTCAGATGAACATTAAGCGTTTGATGGATATCGGTTGCTACAGAGGTATCCGTCATCGTGCTGGTTTGCCCGTCCGCGGACAAAGCACCAAAAACAACGCACGTACCCGTAAGGGCCGTAAGAAGACTGTCGCTAACAAGAAGAAAGCTACCAAGTAATAGGTAGTTGGATCATATCTAATTATTAAAACCACACAATTAAAAAATGGCAAAAAACAACAAAGTTACAAGGAAACGTGTTGTGAAGATTGAAGCAACGGGCATGGCTTTCGTGAAAGCTTCGTTCAACAACGTCATCGTTTCTTTGACCAACAATGAAGGACAAGTCATTTCTTGGGCATCAGCAGGTAAGATGGGCTTTAAAGGCTCAAAGAAGAACACACCATACGCTGCTCAGATGGCTGCTGAAGAGTGCGCCAAGACTGCCTATGACTTGGGATTACGCAAAGTTAAAGTTTATGTGAAGGGACCTGGTGCAGGACGTGAATCTGCCATTCGTGCCATCCACTCGATGGGTGTTGAGGTGACCGAAATCATCGACGTCACCCCGCTGCCGCATAATGGATGTCGTCCTCCAAAACGTAGAAGAGTGTAAAGTTGAACAATTAAAAAACTAGAATTATGGCTAGATATACAGGTCCAAAAACGAAAATCGCTCGTAAGTTCGGTGAACCCATCTTCGGTTCAGACAAGTACTTCGAAAAGAGAAACTATCCTCCTGGAATGCATGGTGCCAACAGCAGAAGAAAGAAAGTCTCGGAATACGGCACTCAGCTGAAGGAGAAGCAAAAGGCTAAATATACCTACGGAGTTCTCGAGAGACAATTCCGCAAGACCTTCGAGCACGCTCGCCGCAAGGAAGGCGTCACGGGTCTGATTCTGATGCAACTTTTGGAATCACGTCTTGACAATGTGGTCTACCGTCTGGGAATCGCTCCCACCCGCGCCGCCGCCCGTCAGCTCGTGAACCATCGCCATATCGTCGTCAATGGCAGTGTCCTCAGCATTCCTTCCTACTTCGTGAAAGTCGGTGATGTTGTCGGCGTTCGTGAAAAGTCAAAGAGCTTGGAAGTCGTCACCAATTCCTTGGAAGGCCGTCAGGGCAGCAACTTTGCCTGGCTGGAATGGGATTCGGATAAGATGTGCGGCAAGTTCATGAACTATCCTGCTCGCGAAGAGATTCCAGAGAACATCAACGAACAGCTCATCGTTGAATTGTATTCTAAGTAATTGTTGTTTGTTAACCTGGTAATATAAATAAATATGGCAATTTTAGCGTTTCAAAAACCCGATGAGGTTATCATGATTGAAGGCACCGATACCAAAGGCGTCTTCGAGTTTCGGCCTCTTGAACCAGGTTTCGGCATCACCATTGGTAATGCGCTTAGGAGAATCCTGTTGTCTTCTCTTGAAGGCTTCGCTATCACTTCTATCCACATCGACGGCGTCAGCCACGAATTCGCCTCCATCGACGGCGTTATCGAAGATGTCGCCGACATGGTCTTGAATTTCAAACAAGTCCGCCTCAAACAAGTTGTTCCCACGGAAACACACGAGAAGGTCAGTTTCACCATCACAGGCCAAGAGCAATTCAAAGCCGGTGACATCAACAAATACCTCTGCTCCTTCCAAGTGCTGAATCCGGAACTCGTCATCTGCAATCTCGAGCCCTCCGTGAAGCTTAACATTGAGCTGACCATCAACAAGGGTAGGGGTTATGTTCCGGCTGACGAGAATAAGGTTGTTGGTGCTCCCGTCGACACTATCGCCATCGACTCCATCTATACTCCTATTCGTAACGTGAGCTACAAGGTGGAAAACTGGCGTGTCGAGCAAAAGACCGACTACGAAAAACTTGTTATCGAAATCGATACCGATGGTTCGATCAATCCTAAAGATGCTTTGAAAGAAGCCGCAAAGATCCTCATCTATCATTTCATGCTCTTCTCTGACGAGAATATCAATCTCGTCCCCGACGAAAAGACCGTGACCGAAGACTTTGATGAAGGTTCGTTGCATACCCGCCAGCTCCTCAAGACCAAGCTCGTCGACCTCGACTTGTCGGTACGTGCCTTGAACTGCTTGAAAGCTGCTGAGGTTGAAACGCTTGGTGAACTTGTCGCCTTCAACAAGCAAGACCTGCTTAAGTTCCGCAACTTCGGTAAGAAGTCGCTCACAGAACTTGATGAACTGGTCAGAAGCAAAGGCCTCGAGTTCGGTATGAATGTCAGCAAATATAAATTAGATAAGGAATAAGAAAGATGAGACACAATAAGAAATTCAATCACTTGGGAAGAAAAAGCGCTCACCGCGCAGCTATGCTTTCGAACATGGCTTCTTCGCTGATTCTTCACAAACGCATCATCACCACGACTGCCAAGGCCAAGGCTTTGCGCATGTACATTGAGCCTTTGATTACCAAGGCGAAGCCGGAATACAATGCCACGACCGAGACGGGTTCGAGCAACCGCAGAGTTGTTTTTTCTTACCTGCAAAACAAGTTTGCCGTGACTGAATTGTTCCGCGAGATTGGCCCGAAAGTGGCTACTCGTCCTGGTGGCTACACCCGCATCATCCGTATGCCGGAAAACCGTAAAGGTGATGCCGCTGAGATGGCCCTGATGGAACTTGTCGACTACAACGAGGTCTACACCCGCGAGGGTCAGAAGACCGTCGCTAAGGCCAAGAGCACCCGTCGTAGCAGCAAGAAGGCTGCTCCTAAGGCTGAAGCCGCTGAGGCTCCTGCCGATGAGACGAAAGAATAATGTTTTTTCGATACAGATGAAGAAAGGCCGCCGCGAGGTGGCCTTTCTTTTTGTCTCCCATTATGGTGGACAAGTGCAAAAAAAAGCCGCCCCAACAGAGCGGCTTTTTTGTCTTCGGTTGAACCGATTCTTAGTTCTCAGCCTTGATGTTGTCCATACCGACCTGAACGGCCTGCATGTTCAACGGGATGAGCTTGTGGGCGCGCTCCGGCAAGGAGTGACGCAGACCCTCTTCGACGTTCTTGTTGTCGATGATGGGGCGTACCTTCAGGAAAGCACCCAAGATGATCATGTTGAACACCTTGCTGTTGCCCATGTCGGAGGCGAGTTGTGCGCCTTCGATGCTGTAGATGTGGATGTCCTTACGGGTGGGCTTGTGGGTGATGCCGTTGGGGTCGTAGATGAGGTAACCACCGGGCTTCACTTTGCTCTCAAACTTGTCGAGTGACTGCTGATTCAGAATGACGGCAGTGTCGAAAGCGTTGAGGATGGGGGAGCACACGCGCTCGTCGCTGACGATGACGGTCACGTTGGCCGTACCGCCACGCATCTCGGGGCCGTATGAAGGCATCCAGCTGACTTCCTTGTCCTGCATGATACCACTGTAAGCAAGGATCTTACCCATTGACAAGACACCTTGTCCGCCGAAACCGGCTATAATAATTTCTTCTGTCATTGCTTTGTCGTTTTTAGTTATTTCTTAATCAGCTCGAAATTGTCCTTGAGGTCGCCCAAAGGATAGACGGGCAGCATGTTGTCTTGCAACCACTTGTTGGCGTCGACGGCGCTCATCTTCCAGTTAGAGTTGCAGTTCGAAACGATTTCAACGAAGTTGACACCGTTCTTGTTCTCAATCTGGTTCTGGAAAGCCTTCTTGATGGCCTTCTTGCAGTTACGCACGGCGGCGGCGCTGAACACAGCCTGACGGGTGACGTAGCGCGTGCCAGGCAGCTGGGCCAGCAGTTGGGTGATCTGGAGCGGGAAACCGTTGTTAGGTGTTCCGTCGGGCCACTGAGGCATACGGCCGTAAGGCGTGGTGGCGGTCTTCATGCCCACGAGGGTGGTAGGAGCCATCTGGCCACCGGTCATGCCGTAGATACCGTTGTTGACGAAGATCATGGTGATGTTCTCACCACGGTTGCAGGTGTGGATGGTCTCGCAGGTGCCGATGGCAGCGAGGTCGCCGTCGCCTTGGTAGGAGAACACGACCTTGTCGGGCCACACGCGCTTGATACCCGTGGCGCACGCCGGAGCGCGGCCGTGGGCAGCCTCGACGAAGTCAACGTCGAAGTAGTCGTAAGCCATAACGGCGCAACCCACGGGGGAGACACCGATGGTACGGTCGTCAACGCCAAGCTCTTCGAGCACTTCGGCGATGATGCGGTGCACAGTGCCGTGACCGCAGCCGGGGCAGTAGTGGAAAGGTTTTTCAGTCAGCAGCTTTGATTTTTCGTAAACCAAGTTTTCAGGCTGGATGATATCTTGTAATGTGATTTCTGCCATTGTCTTATTCTCCTATAATTTGTTTCTTCATAGCTTCGAGAACTTCTTCCGGGGTGTGGATGATGCCACCGACGCGGCCAAAGTGTTCGGCCTTGGCGCGGCCATTGCAGGCCAGCAGCACGTCTTCGATCATCTGACCACAGCTCAATTCGACTGAGAGGAATCCCTTGACACCCTTGTCGATGAGGTTGCGGATGGCTTGGGTGGGGTAGGGCCACAGGGTGATAGGACGGAGCAGACCGACCTTCAAACCGGCGGCGCGACCGAGTTGCACCGACTTCTGGGCGATACGGGCGCTGGAGCCGTAGGCAACAAACACGTATTCGGCATCGTCGCAGTCAATCATTTCGTAGCGGACTTCGTTCTTGGTCACTTCGTCGTATTTGCGTTGGAGGTGACGGTTGTGCTCTTCCATGCGGGCTGAGTCGAGGTCCAAGGAGGTGATGACGCGGTGTTGCGTGCCACGCTTGCGGCCTGTAAGTGCCCAAGGATACTTGGCTTTGATTTCCTCTTCGGTGAGGCGGGCTTTCGGCTCGGGCAGGACAACCTTTTCCATCATCTGGCCGATGGCACCGTCGGAGAGGATGCACACTGCCATTCTGTACTTGAAGGCCAGTTCGAAGCCCAGCGGCACGAAGTCAGCCATTTCCTGAACGGAAGCGGGGGCGAGGACGATGTTACGATAGTCACCGTTGCCACCGCCTTTGGTGTTCTGGAAATAGTCAGCTTGTGAGGGCTGGATGGTACCGAGGCCCGGGCCGCCACGCACCACGTCGGCGAAGACGCAGGGCACTTCGGCGCCAGCGATGTAAGCCAAACCTTCTTGCTTTAGGCATACGCCTGGGCTTGACGAGGAGGTCATGACGCGCTTGCCAGCAGCACCAGCGGCGTACACCATGTTGATGGCTGCCAATTCACTTTCAGCTTGAAGAACGACCATACCGGTGCGTTCGTAAGGGTTCTGTTCCGACAGATACTCGATCACTTCCGACTGGGGGGTGATAGGATATCCGAAATAAGCATCGGCGCCGCAGCGGATGGCGGCTTCGGCCAATGCCTCGTTACCCTTCATCAGTTTTAATTCTCCCATTATGTAAGATTTTTTGATTTGTTAGACAATTGGTTGGATTACAGGGCTTTTTTGTAGACCTTGATGACGCCGTCGGGGCAGGTGATGCCGCAGCTCGCGCAGCCTATGCAGGCTTCGGGATTGGCCATAAATGCGTAGTTGTAACCTTTTCCGTTTACTTCTTTTGCCAGTTCGATGACTTTGCATGGGCAGGCTGTGATGCATACGCCGCAGCCTTTGCAACGCTCGATGTCAACGACAATGGCTCCTCTGAATTTTGCCATATTGATTAGTTTTTAGGATTTGTTGTTACGATTTAATTGAGGTACGAAATTAGGCAATTTTGCCCAAATGGAGCGCAACTTTTCGTTTTATTTCGTCGAATCGGGTTAATTTAGATTGATTTTAAACAAATCAACTGGATTCCCATAATACTTTACTATGATTTTTTTTGTAAGTCTCATGGTTTTTGTGATAAAATTCTTAAACCTGCGAATGAATCTATTCAACCACGTTTCTTCTGATGCTTTTTTTTCAAATAAACCAAAATTGCATAATCTGTCGGCGTTTTTTGCCAAGATTTCTTTTTCATTCTTATTTTCGGTAGTAATAGATTGTATTTTATCAATATCTATAGTAGGATTTTCGTTGATGGATTTTCTTAATCGATTTTTCCAATACTTTGGAAGATTACTTGAATTAATTATTTCGTTGAGTGAATTAGTAAATTTTTCGTTTTCTTCTTTGCTTTTTCTTAAAGATGCGGGTTGGAGGGTGTCTTTGCTTGTTCCTATGTATCTTACTATCTCATCATATGTCTTGAAATAGCCATCTACTTTTCGCAATTCTTGTTTGGCTCTTTTTTTGAGATGTCTTTTCTTGAAGTATTCTTGTTCTTTGCTTAATTTTTCATTCAAAACGTATCTTAAGCGTACTTCCACGCCAAGTTGTTTTATGATGTCATGGTCAATTGTTAGCTTGTATGTTAAAACCTTCAGTCTACGATGAATCCAAAAGTATATGAAAATCCATAGTAATAAATTGATTAAAACCCATGAACTAACAATAGTCTCCCATATTCTTTTTCCCTTAGTTTCCCAAGGTTTTGTTCCAAAACATTGTCTAAAATTATAATCATCTACTTGGTTATTGGGTATTATAAGAATGAAAATAATGAAAACCATAACCATAATAATAAGGTAGAAAATGAGAAGTCCTGGCAAAACAGTATCCTTTTTCAAATACATTCGGGAAGCGGGCCGTATAATCGTAATTATTTGGTATAATGATACGATAAATGACAAAACTGCAATGCCGAATAAAGAAGGATGGAATTCTTTAGTAATAAGATTCTCGCCATTATACAGAGTAATACTAGATTCTATGGCGTGGAAATTAGCACAATAATAGAGAATCATGCAACCATATACTGCTAAAATGACCATTAGGCTTTTTCTAAAGGTATTCAGTTTTTGATTCCATGCATCGGGAGTTGACAATTCATAACCTGTAATAATCAAACTATTGTCAACATTGTCTCTTGTTTTAGACAGAAAATCCTTACTTTGAAATAGAAAAGCAATAATAACACTTCCAATTAGTAATTGGATAAGAGCTTCGTATTCATCTAAATGAACTGACATGTTTGTAAAAAATGCGACTTTGTAATTGTTGAGCAGAAGATTAAACAGAAAGGAGAGAAAGATTACCATCACTGCTTGTGGTCACTTCTTTCTTTTCTTCATCATAGCCTACATATAGTTTGCCGTCATTCCCTTGATAGGCGGGTAGTTCATTTCCATTAATAAGAACAAATAGATAACCGTCTTGTTTTATTTGAACAGGTGTTTTCTTCCCTCCGTCTTGTAGGACTTGGAATACATTCCTTTCTTCATCTTTTATAATATTAGAAAAACCTTGACAGTCTACATATAGTTTTTTACCATCACTTTTCTGAATATAGAATAATGTAGAATCATCTGTTTTAATAGGATCTGCTTTCTGAAATGCTTCGTCAAATAGATATGTAAGCAATTTGCACCATGATGGATTGTGGAAAGACCCCATGGCTTGATAGTTATCAGGATTGTATTCCAAGCGGAAAGCAATGCTGTCAAAAATGGCAAAGTTATAATTTTCA
The DNA here is from genome assembly GCA_946187645.1 of uncultured Bacteroidales bacterium. Taxonomy (GTDB): domain Bacteria; phylum Bacteroidota; class Bacteroidia; order Bacteroidales; family F082; genus Limimorpha. The sequence continues at coordinate 10,822 of CAMHRP010000037.1, forward strand.
CCATTTGCATTGCCTAATAGGTTTCCGATTCTCTGTTTTGAATCAGTATCTATTTTCTTTACTTGGATATTTGCGCTTTTTATTGCATCTTTAATGACTTGAAAAGGCTTGTTGTATAACCATGTTGTGTCCTGAATCAGGATTTCTACCTTAATAGAATTATATTTTTTCTGTTCTTCAAAAAAATACTTGAATTCTTTCCAATAAGAACCTTCGAACCCTTCTCCATCTCTTTCAACTTTACCACACAAAATACCAGGTGATAAACCACGGCAATACAGCTTTAATGTTTTTGTGGTATTGGCTAACAAAGTTGCCATTAAAATAGAAGCTCGAGCTTCACCTCTATTCGTGAAGATTTCAGAACTGACAGACTTTCCTTGAGCCAAGGAGTCTAAATAGGTTTGATAGTATTTTATCTCACGTTCTTTGTCATTTATTAGTTCTACTGATCTCGGTTTTATTACTGAATCTTCTGCCATCGCTTATGATTGATAAATAAGTTAAAATTGAAATTTGTGCAAAAGTAATTACTTTTATTGAATTAACAATGCATTTTTGGATTTTTGTGATCAAGTCATGTTTTTGCTCCGCATTTAAAAGCGGAGCAAAAACAATTAGTTACTACAAAGAATTGACGATTGGATGGTCCATAGCGAATGCTGCCAATCTCTCCGCCAAAACTGGAATCTGCTCTCTTTGTATTAATGAGGTGCAGGCGCGCACGCCTTGCTTGGTGCTGCCGCAGGTGTCGAGCGAAATGCCCGAGACGCCGTAATACATCATCTCTTCAACGAGGTCGGCACCCGTGAAGCCGGGATAGCAATAGGTGAAGTAGAAACCATCAGCGATGGGCTCACCGCAGTCTTCGTCGTAGGTGATGTAGAAGCCGTTGTCGGTGAAGGCTTTCTTCATCAGCTTGGCCTTGCGACCATATTCCATCACGTCGTCGCGATAGTTATATGTGCCATCGTTGACGGCTTTCAGCACAGCAGCCAATGCATGTTGTGCCGAGTGCGAGGTGCCTGAACTCAGCGGGTGCAGTGCACCGAAGAGGATGGCACGGAGGAAGACTTCCTGTCCGCAGAAGGCTTTTAGGTCGGGATAGTGGCGTTGGGCCAGCTTGTCGCTGATGCCGAGGAGGGCGCAGCGTTCGCCGGCATAGCTGAAGGCCTTCGAGCTGGAGATCATCAGGATGTAGTTGTCGGTGTATTTGCCCACGGTGGGTTGGTAGGGGGCTTCGCCGGGATGGCTGTAGTCCTTGCGGAAGTCCATGCCGAAATAGGCAAGGTCTTCCATGACGATGACGTCGTATTTGTTGGCCAGTTCGCCGATGATGCGCAACTCCTCGTCGGTGAGGCACACCCAAGTCGGGTTGTTGGGGTTGGAGTAGAGCATGCTGTGGATGTTGCCCTTGCTCAGCACCTCTTCGAGCTTGGCGCGCAGCTTCTCGCCACGGTACTCGTAGATGTCGAAATGCTCCATCGGGATGCCGAGCACCTTGTTCTGGAATTTGTGGACGGGGAAGCCCGGGTCGATGAAGAGCATGGTGTTTTTCTTCGTGCTCGTGTGGCCGGCGATCATGAACGAGGCGAAAGCGCCTTGCATGGAACCGACGGTGGGCACGCAGTTGGCTGCGGCCACGTCGAGGTCAAGGAAGTTCTTGATGAAGCGCGAGGCCTCCTTCTTTAATATAGGTGCGCCGTCGATGGGCGGGTAGTTGGCGGCCACGCCATCCTGCAGGGCCTTGATTTGGGCTTCGACGCCAGCACGGGCGGCGGGCAGACCGGGATTGCCTAACTCCATGTGGATAAACTTCTTGCCACTGGCGGCTTCGAGGTCGAAAGCCAATTTGTTGATTTCGCGGATGCCAGCCCTGCCGATGCTCGGCAGTCCGCTGTCGGCAAAGACTTTCTTTGCGATTTCTTGGGGTACGATATTGTTTTGCATCATATCTGTTTTGAAAAATAATACTCGTTATTGTTTGGAACGGCAAAGATAGGAAATTATTTGAGACGGGCAAAAATAAAATGATTAAGTTTTACCGTGGTAACTGTAGTTTTCCTATTTTTGCGCTTGCAAACCTCACGGCAGACTATCGCGCTGCAAATCTAGGTTTGTTCTTAGATAGCAAATCATTAAATTCAAATACTAATGAAAAAGCAATTGTTACTTGCCTTAGCCCTGATGATGGGCTTCGCGCCTGTCAAGGCACAAGATGAAAAGAAAGAAGAAGGATTCCAGTTTACTACAATCAAGGAAATTCCAGTCACGGCCGTTCGCGACCAACATCGCTCTTCCACTTGCTGGGCCCATTCCGGCATTGCCCTGATGGAGGCCGAAGCACTCCGCATCAAGGGCGTTGACGTCGACCTCTCCGAGATGTATGTTGTCAGCCATTCCATGATGGATCGTGCCGAAAAATATGTCCGTCTGCACGGCAACGCCAGCTGGGCACCAGGCGGCAAGTGCGGCGACGTGCTTTACTGCTTGGAACACTATGGCTTCGTCCGTCAGGAAGACATGCCTGGCAACCGTTATGGCGGGACCTTGCCCAATCACACCGAACTTGACCTCGTAGCCACAGGCTATGTGAAAGCCCTTGCCAAAAGTGACATCAGCAAACTCAGCCCCGTGTGGAAAGAAGGTCTGCAAGGCATTTACGATGCCTATCTTGGCAAATATCCTGAAAAGGTGAATGGCATGACGCCACAGGAGTATGCCAAGTCGTTGGGCCTCGAAGCCGACAACTACATCACCCTCACCTCTTTCACGCATCATCCTTTCTATGAACCTTTTGCACTTGAGATCGAAGACAACTGGCGTGGCTGCCCTTATTATAACCTGCCTATCGATGAACTGATGGAGGTCATGCAATATGCCATCGACAAAGGCTACACCTTCCAATGGAGTGCCGATGTCAGCGAGCAAGGCTTCACCCGCGATGGCATTGCCGTCTGCCCCGATGCCGAGAAAGCGGTCGAACTCTCAGGCTCCGACATGGCACATTGGTTGGGCATGTCGGCGGCAAATCGTCGCAACGAGCTGACCTCTAAGCCAATGCCAGAGATTGAAGTCACACAAGAGATGCGTCAAGAAGCCTTTGATAACTGGGAGACTGGCGACGACCACGGTCTGCTCATCTTCGGCAAGGCCAAAGACCAAAACGGCAAGGAATACTTCATGGGCAAGAACTCGTGGGGCGACAGTGGCAAATACCACGGCATCTGGTACGTCTCTGAGACTTTCGCCAAATACAAGACCATGAACATCGTCCTGCACAAGGACGCACTTCCTAAGAACATCGCCAAGAAACTCGGTGTGAAATGACACGCTACAGAATTGCTAAATAAAACGCAAAACCCGCTGAAACCAGCGGGTTTTGTTGTTGGTGGGACGTACTGGACTCGAACCAGTGACCTCTGCCGTGTGAAGGCAGCGCTCTAAACCAACTGGGCTAACGTCCCGATAACCGTTTGGGGTTTAGAAAAGAGACGCATTCAATGCGTCTCTACAGAGTGGGGCGAACAAGGATCGAACTTGTGACCTCATGCCTGTCAAGCATGCGCTCTAAACCAACTGAGCTACCGTCCCATTTGCGGCTGCAAAAATACGGCTTTTTCCCAAACCGACAAGAAAAATTCTTTCTTTTTTTGAAAAAATTATATCTTTGTGCAATCAAATCTATTTGTTATGAAGTTTAAATACCTATTAGTCAGCTTGTTCCTTGTTTTTGGAACGCTTTCGGCTACGGCCCAAGAGAAGAAAAACTTTGATTTGGAAGACCTGTACATGCGCCCGACGTTCTATGCCAAGAGCGTCCGTGGCATGAATTCGATGAAGGATGGCAAGACTTATGCCAACTTTGAGAAAGGCCAACTCAACATCTACAACTACAAGACAGGAAAACTAGAGAAGACACTGTTCGGCATCGCTGACCTTACCCTGCATCCCGACTCATTGCCTATCGGGTTGCAAGACTATGAGCTGAGTGCCAATGAAGATAAGATGTTGTGCGCTACCGAAATGGAGAGCATCTATCGCCATTCGTATCACGCAACCTATTATGTCTACGATTTCAACACGAAGACCTTGCAACCTCTTTCGGAGAATGGCAAGCAGCGTCTCGCTACTTTCTCGCCTGATGCTACCAAAGTGGCCTTTATGCGGGACAATAACTTGTTCATCAAGGATTTGAAGACAGGGGAGGAGAAGCAGTTCACCAATGATGGCCTTTACAACCATATCATCAATGGTGCTCCCGACTGGGTCTACGAGGAAGAATTCAGCTTTTCGCAGGGCTTCTACTGGTCGCCCGACAGCAAGAAGATTGCCTTCATGAAGTTTGACGAGAGCAATGTGCGCGAGTTTCAGATGGAGGAGTTCGAAGGCCTTTATCCCGATTGGTACAGCTTCAAGTATCCCAAGGCAGGCGAGGACAATTCCATCGTCGAGATTTATGTCTACGACCTCGAAAGTGGCAAGACGGTGAAGATGGATACAGGTAAGGAAACCGACATCTATCTGCCTCGCATCGCCTGGACCAAGGATGCCAATGTGCTGGCCATCCAACGCCTCAACCGTCATCAGAACCATCTTGAAATCTTGGCCGCCGATGCCACCACGGGTAAGAGCCGCGTGTTTTACGACGAGACCAACAAATATTACATCGATATCACTGACGACTGGCATTTCCTTGAGGATGGCAAGCGTTTCCTCATGACCTCGGAGAGAAGTGGCTACAACCATATCTACCTTTGCAACCTCGATGGCACGGAAGCAAAACAACTCACCAACGGCCCTTGGGACGTGACCTGCGTTTATGGCTTCGACGGCAAGGAAGTGTATTTCCAAGCCGCGAAGAACACGCCCGTCGACCGCCAGATTTATGCCGTCAACCTGAAAGGCAAAATGCGCGAGGTGATAGGTCGCGAAGGCACCAGCCAAGCCACTTTCAGCAAAGACTTCAGCTACCTTATTAATATAAACAGCACCATCAATCAGCCGCGCCAATTCGAGCTTTACACCAATAAGGGCAAGTTGGTGCGTGTGTTGGAAGACAACCATGAGTTTGCAGAGAAGCTGAAGACCTTCAACCTTGGAGAGAAGAAACTCATGAAGATTAGTGACCCTGCATTTACTTTGCCTGATGGCACCCAAGTCGATGTGGACGCTTGGCAAATCTTGCCTCCCGACTTTGACCCCAACAAGAAATACCCCGTGTTGATTTATGTGTACGGTGGTCCTGGCCATCAGACGGTGAACAATTCGTGGGCCAACAGCGACTATTGGTGGCTGCAACTGCTTGCCCAGCACGGTATCATCAGCGTGAGTATCAACAACCGTGGTAGTGGCGCACAAGGTGAGGTCTTCAAGAAGATGACCTACCTGCAACTCGGCAAGTATGAGACTGAGGACATGATTACGCTCGCCAAGTACATGGCCAAGCAACCCTACGTCGATGGCGACCGTATCGGCATCTACGGCTGGAGCTATGGTGGTTTCATGGCTGCCAACGGCATCACCAAGGGCGCAGAGGTCATCAGCACGGCTGTTTCGGTGGCTCCGGTGACCAACTGGCGCTACTATGACAACGTCTACACCGAGCGTTTCATGCGCACCCCGCAGGAGAACCCCGACGGCTACGACCTGAACTCGCCCGTCCACAACACGGCTTTGATTAAGGGCAACTACCTGCTGTGCCACGGCAGCGGCGACGACAACGTACACTACCAGAACGCCATGGAGCTCATCAAGGCCATGATTTCGAACGGCAAGCAGTTCGACCTGATGATCTATCCCAACAAGAACCACGGCATCTACGGCGGCTATGAATATGGCGATGGCGAGTGCCGGATGCATCTCTTCAACAAGATCGACAACTTCTTGTTTGAGCATTTACTGGGTGAGTAAAACCTCGTAAGAAGGACAAAAAAAAAGCGAGCGGCAAACGTCGCTCGCTTTTCGTTTTATTTGAAAACTTCAAATTATAAGGTGTAGCCAAGGCCAACAAAGAAACCATTGGCCTTCATGGTGATATTGTTGCTTGAGTTGAGGTCAAGCAGGCCGAGACGATATCCGCCAAACAGGTTGAATTTGCTGAACTTCACATCGGCGCCAAACACGGCATAAAGGTTGAAACGGTTCAATTTGCTATTGTCGCCATACCAATTGTATGTAGTAGTATTGTTGCCAATTGTTGTTTTGGTATTGCCTGCAAGAGCTAAGCTCACCATGGGTCCAACAAATGGCGTAATGGTAATGTCGCGGTTAATATCGATGCCATAGTTGAACAAAATCGGAACATCAATAAGGGCTTGGGTGCTCTTGCCCGTTCCAAATCCGAAGAAGGCATCTCCACTCTTGGTGTTCATGCGGAATTCGGCGCCAGCGGCAATGCCAATGCCTTTTGTTAGGCCAAAGTTCTTGGTGAATCCGGCAAAGAAGCCTTGATAGTTACTGCTGGTATTCCCTGAAATGAAGGATTCAGGAGCGTAACCTGCATAGATTGTTGATTGTGCCTGCACATTTCCGGCAACGAACATTGCGGCGATTAGCGCCACGATTGTAAATGCTTTTCTCATTTTGAAATGTTTTTTGATTAACTGTAATGTTGATTGTGGGTTTGTCAATTATTATGCCAATTCTAGCTTGAAATTTCTACAATTATATTAAAGTCATGATAATTGTCTATTTTTGTGGATACAATATGGACAGATGATTTTTGGACAAATTGGCACCCTTGCTAAGGAAATGGTTGAGGTTGCTGTCAATTCAAGTGGTGACGTTTTCTTCACCGCAATGGCAGAATACTACGAACAAAAGAAAAAACTTGCCGTTGGTTAGATATCTATTTTACTGGTTGTCAACCTGATGTGTTGTAAATATGTTATTTATATTTTTGTTCAGAAATTGAAAATTTAAACTTTTACAATATGAAAAATCTGAAATTGACATTGGCTCTTGCGATTGTGGCACTTGTCGCCTTTTCATGTGGCCCTAAGAAAACTGGACAAAATGTAGAAGAAGAAAAAGTTGCACCCAAGATATTGGTGCTCTATTATTCCCAAACTGGCAACACCAAAGCCGTGGCAACAGAGATGGCTACGCGCCTTGGTGCTGACATTGAAGAGATTGTACCTGTCCAATTGTACGATGGAGATTTTCAAGCGACGATTGAGCGTGGCAGGAAAGTACTCGAGGAAGGAGCTTCCCCGAAATTCAACCCGTCAAAGCTGATGTTGCCAGCTACGAAGTGGTTTTCATCGGTTATCCTGTATGGTTTGGTACTTATGCTCCACCTATCATCACATTCATGGCTTCGATCCTGGCATCCATACTGTGTATGTTGGCGAAGTGATTGGGGTTTGGAAACGATAAATGCATCTTCAGCAGAAGGTTTGTCGTTTCTCGATGACTCATTTTTCAGAAATCCCCGAAATAGGGGATTGGTACACCTGAAAAATACCCATCAAAGGGGATTTCACAGGTGACAAGATTGCCATACTTTTGCAGCAGATTTTTGTCATACATTTTAGGATGAATTTTGAGTTAGTTTTATTGTGCGGGACAAAACATGGGTCCCGCACATTTTTTGTATTTTTGCAGACAAATAAGAACCCATGTGCAAGGCATATAGAATAGTCCTAAGTTTCCTTTTCCTGGGTGTTTCGCTCGCATCTTTTGCCCAAGCTAATCGTCCTGAAGTTTTCCGTGAGCGATACACGTTGAAGCAAGTCTTGGCATTGAGCCGTCACAACATACGCTCGCCTTTGTCGGGAAGGCGTTCAACCTTACAACGCATCACACCTCACGAATGGCACCTTTGGTCATCGGATCCGAGTGAGTTGTCGTTGCGCGGTGGCGCTCTAGAGACCATGATGGGGCAGTATTTCCGCAAATGGCTCGTCAGTGAGGGCATGATACAGGAAAACGAAATTCCTACTGAAGGCGCCATGCGCTTCTATGCCAACTCTTTACAGCGCACCATAGCAACAGCACAGTATTTCTCCTCAGGGATGCTTCCTGTGGCTAATGTCCGCATCGAGTACCATTGCGAAGTTGGCAAGATGGATTCAGTGTTCGCTCCGCAGATCACCGATGATAGCGAGGCTTTTAAAGCTCTTGCCCAACAACAGATTGCCACAATGGGTGGCGAAAAAGGACTGATTGGAGTAGGGGAGAGGATGTCGGATAACTATAAGGTGCTGGAGCAGGTGCTCGACATGGGGCATAGTAAAGCATGTATTGAAGGAGACACCTGCCATTTTCGCACTGATGATGCGCATGTGTATCTCGTCAAATACCGCGAACCGGGCATGGGCGGCTCGCTGCGCCTTGCTTGTCAGGCCGCTGATGCACTTATCCTTCAATACTATGAGGAACCTGATCCGGTGAAGGCCGCCTTCGGCGACACCTTGCTTTGGGAGGATTGGGAAAGCGTCGCAGCCATTAAGGATTGGTACTGCGACGTCCTGTTTACAGTGCCCGTGGTGGCTCGTCAGGTGGCTCGACCATTATTGCGGACAATGCTTGAAGAATTGCAGACCGAAGGACGCCAATTCACCTTTCTCTGCGGTCACGACTCCAACATAGGCAGTGTATTGGCCGCATTGCACGCCGAAGACTATTGTCTCCCAAGTACCATCGAGAAGAAGACACCCATAGGCTGCAAACTGGTCATAGAGAAATGGGAGGATGATGAAGGCAAGTCTTATGCAGCATTGAACCTTGTTTACCAAAGCACCGAGCAATTACGCAACATGACATTGTTGGATATGGAAAATCCGCCTATGGTGTTCTCCGTACGTCTCAAAGGCCTGGATGCCAATGCTGATGGACTTTATCCGTTTGAGGATGTTTTGAAGAGAATTGATGATGTAATCCATTAGTGAAATATTCCATCAACATCACCTCTTTTGATACGAAAAAAACCGAAAGCAAAAACTGCTCTCGGAATTTTTTATCAAGACAATAACTCGTCTTTTATTACTTCACCATAACCTTTTTCACTTCAGCTCCAGCTTTCACTAAGTAAAAGCCACTTGAAAGACCTTGCAGATCAATGGTTTGCTTATTATCAACGAACAAGTTTCTTACAATGCGACCCATTTCATCGACGATGGTCACGGGGCCTTCGGCTTCGATGGTGAGGGTTTCAGAAGCGGGATTGGGGTAAGCATTCAAAGCGACGGCTTCGTTTTCTCCGATACCTACATTGCCGCAATCGTCATACAGTTGGATGCCTTGCCATTCCTCTGCAGCTTCGAAGGCTTCGATGCAATTGCAGGGCACTACGATGTGCACATGGTCGTTGATGTCGGCAAAGGCATCGTCCCAAAGGAAGAAAGGCTCTTCCTTATGAATGAAGATGTGATCAAGCTCGTCGCAATAGCTGAAGGCATTCGAGTTGATTTGTTGAATAAAGACTGGTATGTCTATAGACTCCAACAGAGGGCATCTGGCAAACGAATGGAAGCCGATGTTTACAATCGTGTTGGGCATGGTGACGCTGGTAAGGTTGATGCAACCATAGAAGGCTTCGCTACCGATATAGAGAACCCGGTACGTCTCCCCGTTGATAGTTTCCTGTTCGGGAACGATTACGTCACCCGAGTAGGTGTTTTCGTAGTCGTCATTGACTACAATCAGGAAAGTCTCGCCACAGCCTCCTCCAGGAAGTTGTTGTGTAGCTTTGCGATAATAGATGCCATTGACATGGTAATCGTAGGCAAATGCACTTTGGCAAACCATCATAAGTGCCAAGGTCAACACTGAAAAGATAAATGTACGTTTCATAATTGTAATTGTTTAGATGATAGATTTATTTCTTACATCGATAGCGATGCCGTCTGCCAACAATGGGCCAAGGAATACGGCGTTGAGTCTCCTACCGTAGGAAAAGATGGTGGCGGCAATGAGGTCTTCGACCTTTACGGCATCATGGCTTGCCCTACTCTCGTACTTATCATGCCCGACCGCAGTATCCCCATCCGAGGGCTGCTTGATCTCTATCCTTTCTCGGCACAAGATGTGGTCAATGCCATGCAACGTTACGGCCTGCAGCCTCACGACTGCACAGGCACGCTGACCGTCAACCCGCAAACCTTGTACATCTACAACGATGGTGAGACCTATGAGCCTGGCCAACTAACCATTTACAACATGACTGCCGAAGACGTGATTGTCAATGACTTCACTGCCGACCCCATCTTTGCGTTACAATGCATGGATGATGGCCAAGACGTCACCGAAGGAATGACCGTCACGGCAGGACAAACCATCATTATTGATGTCTACGTCGACGTGCCTGTGAAGGAGAACTTCGAAGGAAAGATGTATGTCAACACCTCGGTGGGCAACTTCGAGGTCGACATCGTTTACGAGATGACCGTCGGCATCGATGAAAACAGCACGACGCTGACCATGTTCCCCAATCCCGCCAACGAAAGCGTAACCCTCCAAGGCGAGAACCTTGGCGTGGTAAGCCTTTACAACGTTGTCGGGCAGAAAGTCGAGACTTTCCGCACCGACGAGTCGCAATTGGTCATCCCGACTGCCAAGTACCAAGAAGGCATCTACTTCATCAGGACCAGCAGCGGTAACACGCAACGCTTGGTGATTGTGCACAAGTAAGTTTTAAGGTTTATAGTGAACAATCCGCCATTCGAGCGAAAGCTTGCATGGCGGATTGTTTTGTATCTATGCTGTACATTTATTACTCCATCCCCATCAGCATCACCCGCTCCTCTTTCTTGAAGCCAAATCTTTCATAGAAAGCGGGCAAGACACCATCCCGGGCGGTAATCAAATGGAAACCTACAATACCCTGCGCCTTGAGGTCGGCGAGGCACTGCTCCAGCAATTGGCTTGCGATGCCTTTGCGTTGGTATTGGGGCGCCACGGCGAGGTCATTGATCTCGAAGGTGCGGCCATAGTGGAACAGCATGGAAGTGCCCAAAATGAAGCCTGTCACTTCTCCGTCTATAATGCATTCTAAGCCGTAATGCTGTTGGCTTTCAAGCAGTTCACGGACATGGACGGTGGCATCTTCCACCGACCAGTTGTCGTTCCACGGCTCGCCCGAAAACGCCGCCGCATAAATGGCGCCATATTGGCTCAAATGTTCAATGGTGATGGGGGTGATGATGAGGTTTTGCATACATGGATATTTTTGGCAAAGATACTGGTTTATTGCGAATAATTGTACTTTTCTCTTCACCTCTATTTCCTTCGAAACTCCATCATGATTAAAGGAAGCGGCTTTTCTATTTCTTAAACGAAATCTGAAAAAAGCTTTCCCAAATTTGAAAAATTGTGTTATTTTGCACAATGAAAAACGAACTTGTGAAGGAACCAATGATTGACACCATAGAAGAAATCGACCTTGTAAAAAGTCAAGATGACCTCACACCTGAACAACGTGCCTATTGGTTGGAATCCATTGAACGAGATATGCGCAATATGGACCAGCCGAAGAAGTATATTTCTTTGGAACAATTCGGACAAGAATTGATGGCTGCAGTCAAAAGCAAAATATGTTTGTGATTGTTGACAAGATTTTGCCGTCATCACTGATTACATACTGAAAAGATAGTTTATGAAAGATGTATCGCAATTCAGACGCAGTCTTGGATTGCGGATTTTTTCATACCTTTGCAGCAGTTTTAAATCAACCAAAAAAGTCTTGGTAGAGACCAGAGCTGCGACTCGAAACACTCCATCAACATTATGAAAAGAGTATTTGTATTAATGGCAGTCGTGGCTTTATGCTTGGCTGCATGCGCCCAAAGAAAGGACGGCGACAAGAGTTTTGACGACAAAAAACCGCGAAACGGCAACGGGATGATGGTGAACAAAGACACGGATTCTGTTTATGCCGCATTGAAAAACGAGACTTTCGACAAGTTTCAGCAATTCATTTATGAAGATTCCGAAACGGGTAAGACGATGCAGTATAACCTGTTTATTCCCGATGCTTATGACGGCAAGCAAAGCTATCCATTGGTACTTTTCATGGCCGATGCCAGCACCGTTGGCAAAGATGTCACGACACCGCTCACCCAAGGTTATGGTGCTTTGGAGTTCGCCTCTAACCGTGACCAACAGAAACATCCTTCGTTTGTGTTGGTGCCGCAATACACGGAATGGACCGTCGGCGAGGGCGAGGTGAAAAGTGACGAGGTGGAGATGACCATCCGCATGTTGCAGTCTGTGATGGAAAACTACAATGTTGACCATAGCCGCATCTATACTACAGGCCAGTCGATGGGCGGCATGATGTCGTTCCATTTCAACATTGAGCACCCTGATTTGTTTGCCGCTTCGCTGTTCGTCAGTTGCCAGTGGGACACCACTTTGATGCACTCTTTGGGGCATAAGAAGTTCTTCTATATTGTGGCAGGCGGCGATGAAAGAGCTTCTGAAGGAATGTACAACCTTACAAAATTGTTTGAAAACCAAGGTGTTGAAATTCATTCCGCCACATGGAGTGCAAAACTCCCCCAAACAGAGCAAGACACATTGGCTCAAGCGCTCATCAACGAAGGCGGCAACATCAACTTCATTGTGTGGGAAAAAGGTACTGTTCTTCCCGAATCAGGCCAAGGCATGGAACACATGGCTTCGTTCGACTATGCCTATAAACTGGCACCCGTCAGGGATTGGCTGTTTAAGCAAAGCAAATAAGGTAAGTCGTAGTTATAATGACAAAACCGTCGCAAGGTTTTCATGACTTTTGCGGCGGTTTTGTTTTCAATAATCATCGAAACTTGGAATAAGATCACTTGACATTACCCATCAATTGGGATTTCGCAGTTTTTGAAATGGCCATTACTTTGCAGCGTCAAACAACTAAAAGAAACCTATGAGAACAGCAGTAAAGAAAATGAAACCCAACTACAAAAACTGGATGCCTAAAGGCATGATCCTTGGGACTATGGGCGGCACTTTGGCCAGCCTGTTATTATTCCTGGTCTTTGGCGTGAGCGGACTGCTTGCCGCCGGAACGCTGAAGACTGTCCTGAAAATCGTTTTCCTTGTGCTCGCCATCGTGCTGGCTTTGGTGACCCTATGGATGTGTCTGTTGCATCGTGCTTTCTCTTACAACGGCAAGCGTCAGATGTCGAAACAGATCATTGACGGCGTTGCCGCTTATGTCACCCTTCCCGAAGGCGGCAAAGGTCTCGATGTGGGCTGCGGCAGTGGTGCGCTGGCCATCGCTTGTGCCAAACGCAATCCTAAATCAGAGATTTTCGGCATCGACCGCTGGGGCAAAGAATATGCTTCCTATAGCCTTGCCTTATGCGAACAAAACGCACAGGCCGAGGGTGTGAGTAATACCCATTTCGCCCAAGGCAACGCTTTGAAACTCGACTTTGCCGACGAGACTTTCGATGCGGTGACCAGCAATTATGTCTATCACAACATCCCGAGCCGCGACCGACAAGCCATTTTGTTGGAAACGCTGCGTGTGCTGAAGAAAGGCGGCACCTTTGCCATTCATGACATTTTCTCTCGATTCAAATATGGCGACATGCAGGCTTTTGTCAAGAAGCTGAAAGACTTGGGCTATGCAGAGGTTGAACTCATTGACACCACCAACGGCATGTTTATGACCCCATGGGAAGCCAAATGGATGGGGCTGAGCGGGTCGGCGATTTTGAAAGGAAAGAAGTGAAATGAAACGGGACCCATTACTCGTCTTATTCCTGCTTTGTCTTTCGGCCAAAAGTCTTCAGGCGCAGACTTTTGTCGGCACTATGACCGTGGGCAATTACATCAAAAACGATGTTACCGTGCAGGTTCAGCCTTCGTCAAGTCAGGATTTAGTGTCGATAACCTTGTTTGGGGTGAAATTTGCCAAGCTAATGCCCGTGAAACTTGACGTAAAGATTGATTCCGTCTTGAAAAAGGACAACTTGTTGACGGGCGATAACATAGTCCCGACCAACAAGGGCAAACAATATGAGAAATACTTGGTGAGACACCTTGAAGGCGTTATTGAGAGGGACGGACTTCGTTTTACCTGCCAAATGGGCAGGAAACAACTCGACTATAAAGGAATGAAGAAATGAAAAAACTGTTGACATACATTGTATTATCTATTCTTGTAGTTGCTCCTTTCGCTCAAAGCCTGGCCCAAAACCGCCAGCGTTTCGACGGTGGCATGATGGTACACACGGGTTACCTGCATGGCGACCTAACCGCCTTAAACCATAAAGCGGAAGGAATGACCTTCGGCCTCGGCGGAGTGCTCCGTTACCATCTTGGCAATCATTTCCGTTTGGGTGGCGAGGGCTATGTGAGTACCTTGAAACAAATGCACAACGGCAGTTATATCCGAACCAGCTGGGGCGGACTGCTGGCCGATGTCTATTGGCAATTCGGGCGATGGCAGCCTTATGCGGGTGTCACTATCGGTGGAGGGAAAGCCTCTTCGCTGCTGATGTTTGAAGGCTCGGCTGACGACTGGGAAGCGGAACCAAATGCCTTTCTGCATAATGAGTCCTTTTTCTTTGTGAATCCCAACATCGGTGTGGAGTATGCCCTTACTGAAGCCGTCCACCTGACTTTGAAGGTTGACAGGCTTATCCCTGTTTCAAACATCGAAATGCCTAAGGGTGTGAGATGCTATTTGGGGTTTGTTTTTGCGCATTGAGACTTCAAGGGCATGGCCCGTCATCGACAACATTCCCATGCTGATTGTCGTTATGGCATTGACCTTAGCCACCGCCATGCTCGCCATACGACTGGCCGAGCGTGTGATGAAAAAGGCTGCCGAAGCTTTGGATTAATCATTTTTGTACCTTTGCAGCCAATTTATGAAACATTGCAACCATGCGTGAAATTTGGGCTTTAGTCAATGAGATGTCGCCGTATCTGCTGCTGGGATTCGCTTTTGCAGGGTTGCTGCACTCGTTTGTGCCTGCCAGCCTGTATCGGCGTTATCTTGGCAAAAACAGCTTCAGCAGCGTCATTTGGGCGGCGCTTCTCGGGGTACCCCTCCCCCTCTGCTCTTGCGGCGTGATCCCTACGGCCATGTCGCTGCGGAAAGAAGGGGCCTCGAAAGGTGCCACCACCTCGTTCCTGATTGCCACGCCACAAACGGGTGTCGATTCCATCTTGGCCACTGCCTCGCTGTTGGGCGTTCCCTTCGCCATCCTGAGACTTGTGGCGGCGCTTGTCACGGCTTTGTTTGGTGGTGGCGTGGTGACTATGGCCACGCGCAATGAGCCTAACGAAGCCATACAAAAGCAGGCCGAAGACAAGCCGAAACTCAGTTTTTGGCAGAAGTGTCTGGAGGCTTTGCGATATGGCTTCGTGGACATGATCCAGGACATCGGCCGATGGCTCGTGCTGGGCTTGGTCATCGCGGGATTGATCACGGTTTTCGTGCCCGACGATTTCTTCCTGCGTTTTGCCGACACGCCTATCCTGAGCATGCTGGTGATGCTGGCCATCTCCATCCCGATGTATGTGTGCGCCACGGGTTCCATCCCGATTGCCGTCGCGCTGATGCTCAAAGGCATCACGCCCGGCGCGGCACTCGTCCTGCTGATGGCAGGGCCAGCCTCCAACATGGCTTCCATCCTGGTCATCCGCAAGGTGCTGGGACGGAAGACGCTGTGGCTTTATCTGCTGTCGATCACCTTGGGTGCCTTTGCCTTTGGCTTGGGTGTGGATTATCTGCTGCCTCGTGAGTGGTTCACCTCTCATCTGGTGCTGACTCACGCCTGCTGCCATGCCACGCCAGCCTTGTTCAACGTGATTTGCAGCATCGTGTTAGGATGTTTGCTTGTTTATGCGCTGATAATGAGATTTATACCAAAGAAAAAAGATAAGACTATGGAAACAAGAGTGTTCAAAGTGGACGGCATGATGTGCAACCACTGCCGTGCCAATGTGGAAAAGACCTTGCAAGGCTTGCAGGGCATCGATGAAGTGACTGTTGACCTCGCTGCTGGCACCGCTACCGTCAAAGGCGATGTCACCGATGAGGCCGTCATCAAGGCCATCACTGACATCGGTTATGAGGCGAAGCGGCAATAAGCCGTAAATAAGATGTTGGGTTATATGAAACAGGACGCGGAACAGTGGTTAGTTTCGCGACTTGCTCATAGACTAAACCGCCGCAAGGTATTTCTTGACCTTTGCGGAGGTTGTCACAACTTCACGCTATCCACCCTGGCAAGGATTTCTGTCGTGTTGTATGTGCCGCTGATTTCGGTGCCATATTAAGCTTGTGTCGCATTTTTTTGACTCTTTACCTGCTGATTGGTAAAAAATGATTATCTTTGCCAACAATATATGGAAAGGAATTGATTATGAGTTACTCGGAAATGGCACAATTGGAACTGATGAACGCGGCTGCCAATGTCACTACAAAGGAGGATTTGGACGCATTGAAACTGACCTTGTCGCTCTTCTTTGCTGAATTGGCGCAAAAGGCTATTGACAAATTGTGGGATGAGGGCAAGTTTGATCAAGCGAAGTTGGACGAACTGCGTGGAAAACATCTGCGTACTCCTTACAATGACACTTTGAACTGATGCGTTACGTTGTACTTGACACGAATTGCCTCGTTCAAATTCTTCCTTCAAGAAGCCAATACCATACGATATGGACGGACTTTCTTGAAGGGAAGTTTTGTTTGTGCGTGAGCAACGAGATTTTGATGGAGTATGAAGAAATCCTATCCATTCATGCTTCGCCCGAAGTGGCGCAAAATGTGGTTGAAGCCATAGCGAGACACCCAAAGACCCATTTTCAAGAATCCTACTTCCATTTCCATTTACTGTCTGACATTGACAAAGACGACAACAAGTTTGTGGATTGCGCCATTGCCGCAAGTGCCGACTACATCGTTACCGAGGATAACCATTTCAACCGACTCAAATCACTTCCTTACCCGAAGTTAAAGATTCTGACTTTGGATGAGTTTAATGCTGTTGAAAGAGATTCTTGATATATTAAATAATTGAATATCAAAACAATAAAAGCGAAATAAACAAAGAAGCATTCCGCAATTCAGGCATAGGCTTGACTTGCGGATTTTTTCATAATTTTGCGCAATCACAAAGAACACCTCACCATGGCAAGTAACCCCGACTTCGTTCAATATATTGCCGACCAATGCGCAGGTGCGGGCGAGATTACGGTGAAAAAGATGTTCGGCGACTACGGCATTTCCCGCAAATCATGTTACCGGACCTATGGGCATCGGTGTGTGTTCAATTGATTGCTCCGCCTCGCGAAAAGCCTTCGGCGAAAGTCCCGTGAGCCTACCATAACACTCTTTGGACGAAACAGAAAGAAAAGTTGAACCAAATAGAAAGGTCTGTTTGCTGAAATCGTCGCACCTTTGCACTCGAAAAGTTTAATCATTTACAATCAAAAGCAAAGGTAACAATGAGAGGCAAAATTGAAGATTACAACGCAGTCGTGGAGGCTGCAAGCAAGTTCACGCAGAGTGTTGCCGAGGGCAACAGCAAGTATGCAAAGGAACTGTTTACGGAAGATGCTTGTCTGTTCGGTTTCCTCAACGGGAAACTGGAGCGTGGCAGCATCGAGCAATTCTATCACAATGTGGACACCGTGGGTGCCGGCAAAGAGTTCAAGACCCGCATTGACGTGCTGGAACTGGAAGAGACGCTGGCCGTCGTCCGCGTGTTGGAAGAGGGCTGGGGCGGCTCCATCGACTTCACCGACGTATTACTGTTATTGAAGATTGAAGGCCAATGGAAATGCGTGGCCAAGGCATACAACCAGAATTCAAACACCATCAAGAAATAAGCCATGAAGAAACTTAGAGGTGTCTTGATTCTAGCCATGCTGTTGTGCATCAGTTCAACGACAATGATGGCTCAAACAAGCAAACAAAGTGTAACCAATAAAAACAACGAAACAATGAACAAGAACAATGAAAAGATGGCTGCGATCCTTGAAGCAGTGGAACTTTATGCAGAGGCTGGCCGTCAAGGGAGCCGTGAAATTGGCCAACAGGCATTCACCGAACACGCCACCATGTCGTGGGTGGAGAATGGTAAGATTACAACTGTGCCCATCAATTCCCTTTTCGAAGGTCTGGAACAGACGGGCAAGGAGGAAGTGACCTACGAGGTGGTGGATGTCAACATCGCGGGCAACATAGCCTTCGTGCGTATCGACTCATGGTTCAGCAAGCTGGGCTCATTCAACGACATGTTCACCTTGGCCGAACAAAACGGCAAGTGGAAAATCGTTAGCAAGATCTACAGCGTGAAGTAATCTGAAACTCTCTTTGGTCTGCAAGATTTCACTAATTTTGCAGACCAATTTGTTTGTATGAACAAGATAACAAAATTTCCTTCTGCACTGATTAGCGGCGACTGCACCACATCGTCACTTCGGCTCGATGGGGGCAGCATCATCGACCAATGCATCGTGACGGCTGGCGAGCGAGGCACATTCTTCCTCGAGCAGCATCTGCTCTATGTGGTGCTGGGCGGCAGCGTGAAACTGACCTGTGGCCGCCAGTCGTGGACGGTGGGCAAGAACCAGATGATTTTGTTGCGCAAAGCCCACAGTGTCAGCTATGAGAAGCAAGGCTCACCCGAAACCGGACTCTTCGAGAGCCAGCTTTTTGCCATCAATGACGAACTACTGAAGGACTTCCTTACCACACAGCAAGTCACCGTGCCACCAATGACCGAGGAGTTGGGTGCACAGGTCTCGCCCATGAGCGATCGTCTCGTGGCCTACTGCTGGTCGCTGGCACCTTACTTCAACGACCCGTCGCAAGTCAGTCCCGGGCTGTTGCGTCTGAAGGTGATGGAACTACTTTTCAACGTGATGGACTGCTCGAAGAACATCTTCCGCCAGATGCTCCAGCTACGTCAGCCTGTAAGAGTGGACGTTCATCGCGTGGTGGAGGAAAACTACACTTCGCCCATATCGCTCGAAGAATTAGCTTACCTTTCAGGCCGCTCGCTTTCCAGCTTTAAGCGCGACTTTCAGAACATCTACGGCGAGAGTCCCGCCAAATGGATTCGTGAGAAACGCCTCTCGAAAGCCCACCAAATGCTCGAATCCTCACAAATGTCAGTGGCTGATGTGGCTTTCAGTCTCGGTTTCGAGAATCCAACCCATTTCAGCCGCATCTTCAAGCAGAAATATGGTCTTTCGCCTTCGGCAGTGAGTGCTACAATTTGAGGCGGATAATTACAGTAAAAATGCTTGTTTAAGTTGGATTTTTCGTTCCTTTGCGCAATCACAAAAAATTGTCCGACATGGCAAGCAACCCCGACTTCGTTCAATATATCGCCGACCAATGCGCTGGTGCAGGCGAGATTACGGTGAAAAAGATGTTCGGCGACTACGGCATTTCCCGCAAATCATGTTACCGAACCTATGGGCATCGATGCGTGTTCAATTGATTTCTCTGCCTAATTCCATGTCTTTTGCTGACTATTGTTCTGTTTCGCCTGCAAAACCGTATCTTTGCGCCCTAAACTTGCATACCATGCCTAATCCAACCAACAAACAAGAGCTGCTCTCCGCCATGGCCGACGGCTATGCGAAAGATGGAAACGCATCAGAAAAACCTTAAAACGGCGAATTGAAACCATGAAGAAATAAGTGAAACACTATCCGTAAAATGTGAAACCTACATCTCGCGGATTTCTCGTTTCTTTGCAGCAACAATCCTAAAACGCATACCCATGGAATACATCAAACTGTCAAACGGAGTGGAAATGCCGCTCCTCGGCTACGGGGTGTTTCTCGTCAGCCCTCAAGAATGTGAACGCTGCGTCAGCGACGCGCTGAGCGTCGGCTACCGCCTCATCGACACGGCACAGGCCTACTTCAACGAAGAAGGCGTTGGCAACGCCTGGCGCAAAAGCGGACTGAAACGCGAAGACCTCTTCCTCGTCACCAAGGTGTGGATCTCGAACGCCGGCGAAGAGAAAGCCGCCAAGAGCATCGACGAAAGCCTCCGCAAGCTGCAAACCGACTATATCGACCTGCTGCTCATCCACCAAGCCTACGGCGACGTGTTCGGCTCGTGGCGGGCGATGGAGAAGGCCTACAAAGACGGCAAGGTGCGCGCCATCGGCGTGAGCAACTTCCAGGAAGCCCGTTTTTTCGACTTCGCGCATTATGTCGACACCAAGCCGATGGTCAACCAGCTGCAATGCAACGCCATGATACAACAGCGCGCCATTGAGCCTACGCTCAACGAGTACGGCACCAAGATGATGGCTTGGGGTCCCTTAGGAGGTCAGGGCGTCGACGGCATCATCAAGAGCGAGCTGTTGGGCGGCATAGGTGCCAAATATGGCAAGACCGCCTCGCAAGTGGCCTTGCGTTGGCTCACACAACGCGGCATCGTGGCCATCCCGAAGTCGAGCCACAAGGAACGCATGGCACAGAACTTGGACATCTTCGACTTCAACCTCACCGACGACGAAATGGCCCAAATCGACACGATGAACCAACACGACACGGGTGTCATCAACTTCAACGACATGCAGTTCGTGAAGCACTTGATTGAGACTTACGGATAAAGTTTAGACCGCTTCGGGAGGGTCGGTGGTGATGTAGGTCTCCATTGCGAAATAGCGACGGCGGACCACAAACAGACGGATGATCCATAGAAGGAAGAAACCGTCGGAAACGACATGATAGACGATATTCCAAGGATGAGGAATGCTGAGGAACAAGCTGGCGAGCCAGAGAATCAGGTCGATGTTGAATAGCGTGTTCCACCAGCTTTCCTTGTTCTTGAAGTCGAGGCAGGTGTAGCCCGACTCGCTAACGTGTACGGGTGCCGTCGACGAAAGCGTAAGGTCAAGCGTCTTGCCTTTCTTGCTGATGGGCAGGTAGCCTCCCGCACGGATAGTGATGGTGTAGTAGCCTGCGCGCAGACGAAGCCTTGCCTGTGGGGTGGTCATAGTGCCCACCAATTGCCCGTTCACAATCACTTGATAGGGCATTTTCATTCCCCATTCTTTCTGTCGGTGAGTTATAACAAGTAATGGCATCTTCTCTTTTTTTTGCCTCCTTTGCTCAAACGATATGCCATTTGGAAGGTTTGTCAGTGTTCCATATTTCTCCAATGATTTTCCAAAACGCCACATTTAATTGCTTTTTGGGAACAAAATGTTCCATTTGCGAAATAATCCGTAATTTTACCCGATGAAAACGGAAGACAAATGAAATATAATATCAATTTAAAATTCAAATAATTATGAAGAAAAACACAAAGATTTGGCTCGTCATTACGGGCGTGTTATTCGTCGTGCTTGGCGTGGTGTGCAT
Organism: uncultured Bacteroidales bacterium; assembly: GCA_946187645.1. GTDB lineage: Bacteria > Bacteroidota > Bacteroidia > Bacteroidales > F082 > Limimorpha. The sequence goes on from CAMHRP010000037.1 coordinate 32,122, forward strand.
CTGCAATCCCGCCGAGACCCTCTTCTCGATGGCTTGGCTCATCGGCTGCTTCACCCTGTTTGCTGGCATCAGCAAGTTGGTGTTCGGCCTTCGGACGCAAAACTTCCTACCCAACAATGGCACGCGGGTGCTGATGGGTGTCATCGACATCATCTTTGGCCTCTTCTTTTTGGCCAACAGTATCTTCGTGGCGGCTTCGTTGCCCTACATGTTCGCTTTCTGGATTGTCTTTGAAGGCATCAGCCAATTCATCTCCGCTTTCGACTACAAGAAGATGGGCTTTCCTGGCTGGTGGGGTGTCATGCTCTTTGGCATTGCTGGTGCCGTGTTGGGCTTCTTCGCCCTCAAGTACCCCGAGGCATCGGGCAAGACCCTCTCGACGTTGTTTGGCTGCGGCCTCGTGCTCATGGGCATCACCCATCTCATCGGTTTCTTCGGCATCAGGAAGTTGGAGAAACGTGTGGGCGAGGTGGAAAACGCTGTGCGCGAAGCTATTGAAAGCTAATCCCTTCAATGGTTTGAAAATACAAATCCCCGCCAGGCCTTGCTCGACGGGGATTATTCCGTTCTCAACGCGAAAGAGGCGTAGAATAATAGATATGCTGTGATTACTTACGCTGCCTAAACAGCCAGTCCCTGACGGCGTCAATCTTGTAGCCGTAGTCGAACGAGGCCATGTGCTCCATGGCGCGACCCGTTTCCGGAAGTACGCTGCCTGTCTCCCACTTGATAAAGTTGATGTTGCCTCCACGGGCAATCAGCTCTTCCGTCATTCGTTCCTGTTCTTCATTAGGAAGCTTTGCACTCCACGATGCGGAGTCGATGCGGGCGCCATTCTCTTGCAGCACCTTTGCCAGATTATGCATACCTCCGTAAGCTTTCTGGTCGCCGCCGGCCACGATGTAGAAGAACTTTTTCTTTCCGAAGTCCTGCATCTTCGAGGTGTCCCACTGGCTGCTGACGAAGAGCGAAGCGGCAAAGAGGTCGGGATGGGTGATGTTGAAGTAGAACGACATCATGCCGCCCATCGACTGGCCAGTGGTATAGAGGCAGTTGGTATCCACATTGTATTCCTTGCAGACGGATTCAAGCAGGCGGATGGTCATCTCCACCTCGTCGGTGGTGCTCCAGTCGTCCTGCACGGCCCAGTCGGTGTATTGCGGCACCAGCACAAACGAAGGATGGAGTTGCTGATCCCTGTCGGAGGCGAACTCCAAGGCGCCATAACCCTGTGTGAGCGGAGCCGTCACCTCCTTGCCTACGGTGCTGGCATCGGCCATGAAGAGTACTAACGGATAGCTTGCCGTCCCGTCATAGTCTTCGGGAACCAGCAGGTTGTACTCCATCCTCTTTCCCGTCTGTTCATCGTTGAAAGTCAATTGTTTGAACTTCTTCAACGTCTCATTCTTCAGCGCGACAAACGCGCTGTCGGCATCTTTGTTGATTTCCATGTGGCCACCTTGGCGGGGACCACGTTCATCAGTTTTCTTCTGGACACAGGCAGTCAGGCACATCACACCTACCGCCAATAAAAACATTATTTTCTTCATATGTTCCTGGAGTGTTTCGAGTCGCGGCTCTGGTCTCTGCCAAGACCTTTTAAGTGAATGATAATTATACTTTTGTTCGCTAAATTGGAATTTACCTTTCATACAATTCTATCGGCAAACCATCAGGATCTTGAAAGAAGAGGAACCTTTTGCCAGTATACTCGTCTGTTCTCACCTCTTCATGCGAAATGCCCAAGGCATCTAACTCATGCACAGTCTCGGCAATGCTGTCGACCTCAAAAGCCAAGTGCCGCAGACCTGCAGCTTCAGGATGGGTCAGCCGCGACGGTGGGGAGGGGAACGAGAAAAGTTCAATGACATAGTCATCGCCCAAAGCGAGGTCAGTCTTGTACGACAGCCTTTCCTCACGATAGTGTTCAGCAAGGACACGCATGCCGAGCACATGAGTATAGAAGTGGAGACTCCGCTGATAGTCGGAACAAATGATAGCGATGTGATGTACTTTGTTCAGGTGTAGCATGGCTTTATAAAGGGTCTTGTTCTATAAGTTCTCTACGAGATGAGTGATGTTCTCACATAAGTTTTCGACAATTCTCCAAGGTTCTTCTGCCTCCATTGGGAAGACCGTCGGTCGTGTTATGGATGATTCAACTATATAAATTCCGATTTATCTGTCTATTGGCGTATAATCAATCTTAGCTTCCTATCTTTTTTTCATGGCTCACTTATCGAATGAAGTTCATGGGCTGCCATGGTTCTCGTTCCGGGTAGGCGGGATTGCCGTCGGCGTGGATTTTCGGCTGCAAAGATAAAAATTTGTTTTTTTGCCAACCTAATAAATGCTTGGACGACATGAAAGCACAAGGCATGGTGGGCTTTCATCTGATTACCGCCTGCGACGGGGTTTTACCCTCATTCTATGAAAGTTTCGGCTTCAAAAAAGAGGAACGGGTCATGCTGATGGGGCTTTAGGACTCATTCCCGTTTTTTGGGGCCATGAACCTCGGGAAGAAGCCCGGCTATCCGCTCACGGAGCAATCCACTTTCAGGCCTTTCAAGAAATGACTTTTGCCCAGGGCAAACGCATCAAATTTGTAATAGTTGCATCAAATAGCCCCAATCCCATG
>CAMHRP010000038.1:0-34052 GCA_946187645.1 uncultured Bacteroidales bacterium
CGAGGCATTGTAGTAGCTGTCATCGCCGCGGTCGCCGAAATAAATGCTCATATCGAGCGTTGTCTCCTCCTCGTCCCCCGTATTCATCGGAGCCACGTAGAGGTCGAACTCCACCGTGAACACCTCCGGCAGCCAATCCCATTTCTCTTTCATCAGCGGCATCACTTGTCCCAGACCGTTGTCCGTGAAGGCAATCACGTTGCGTCCCTGCTGCTGTGCTGTTTCCGCATATCCATCCAGCAAATCCCACCTCAGCGGGAACTCGCCCAGCTTCTCCCCTTCAAAGTTATCGTCGAAAATAATCTCGTCGCCAGGGACGAAGTCGCTCTTGTCGTAGGTGGTTTCTTGAGCCATTGCAGCCATTCCAGCAAACAAAAGCATCGCTATTGTGGTAAGAATCTTCTTCATTTTTAATACGTTTTAATTGGTTTAAGACTGCAAAGATAGAAAGATATTTGGATTATCACTTCTTTCCGTAACTCTCTTCTTCCGCAGCAATAGAAATCGGAGCCTCCTGAACATTGTAGGGTACCACCTTCGGTTGGTGCAAGGCCAAGAAATTTTCGTTGAGCATCAGTTCCACTCGGAGCATCGTCTCCTCGATGCACTTGGGCGTAAGCTGACACTCCCACACCACAATGACTTGCCATCCGTTGTCGTGCAGCACTTGGTAGTTCTGTTGGTCGCGCTCCTGGTTTCTTTTGATCTTGTTTACCCAAAACTCCCGATTTGTCTGCGGAATTTTGCAGCACGAACTATTAACTATCAACTGACAACTATCAACTGGTAACTGAACAAAGTGACCATGCCAAAAGCACCCGTTGACAAAAATCGCCGTCCGATATCGCCGCATGACAATATCAGGCTTACCCGGCACGCTCTTCACGTTGAGGCGATAGCGGTAGCCATGTCGCCACAGCCATTGCCTGACCTTCAGCTCGGGCTTGGTGCCTTTGCCGTGGATGCGCGACATGCAGTAGTGCCGCTGCGCGGGGGTCATTTTGTCGGTCATGGCAAGAGCAGTTTTTGTAGTTCTTTAGCCGTCTCAACAACAGTTATGCCTTCAATTTCTCTCATATCACGATAGCCCCAGCCTACTGCAATACCTCTGATGCCGCCATTGGCGGCGGTCCTCATGTCGGTAGGGGAATCGCCGACCATGACAGCTTCTTCTTTGTTGACACCTGCCTTGCGCAGCACTTCGCCGACAATCTCTGGGTCGGGCTTGAGTGGGAAACCAGGGCGGTTGCCTAATACGGCGACGAAGGGAATACCCGGGAAGAACTCCTTGATGAGATATTCCGTTCCCGCTTGGAACTTGTTGGAGGCGATGGCCAGCAGGACGCCGTGGCGGTGCAGTGTCGCGATGAGCTCAGGTATGCCTGGGTAGGGTTGGGTGTACACGTCGATATGGGTGAAGTAATAGTCCGTGAAGTCGGCCAAGACAGCATCCACGGTAGCCGTGTCATCACGCAGTTCGGTAGGCAGTGCCTGCATGATGAGGTTGCGCACACCGTGACCGACCATCTTGGTTATTTCCTCTAACGAGTGTAGCGGCAGGCCGCGCAGTTTCAAGGCGTGGTTGACGGCCTCGCTGAGGTCGGCGATGGTGTTAAGCAGTGTCCCGTCAAGGTCGAAGAGAACAAGTTTGGGTTTCATGAAGCAATGTATTGAGGTCGCAAAACTACGATTTTATTATGGAAACCTCGCTACGTCCTTCGCCTTTCTTTTTCACTTGAATCTGTACAGGGATGCGGTCCAACTCTTTGCGGTGCGAGATGATGCCCACACGGCGGTCTTTCATTCCAGCAATGTCCTGCAGCTTCTCCAAGGTCGACATGACCGACTCGATGCTGGTCTCGTCAAGGGTGCCGAAGCCTTCATCAATAAACAGGATGTCGACATTCAGGTCGGGACGGTTGAGGGATGAGAGGGCCAGCGAGAGGGCGAGTGAAATCATGAAACGTTCGCCGCCCGATAAAAGCGTGGAGCTCCGCATCTGCTTACTGTAGTTGTCGAAAACGAGAATGGAGAGTTGCTCGTTGTCTTCGCTACAGGTGAGATTGTAGCGGTCGGTGATTTGTTGCAAATAGATGTTGGCATTGTTCAGCAAAGGACGGAGCACATAGGTCTGCACCAGCGTGCGGAAACGTGTCCCGCCAAAATAGGAATTAAGCACTTCCCATTTTTGAAAGGTCTGCTCGGCTTCATCCAGATGTTGTTTTGCTTCGGCAAGTTTTCCTTTGTTTTCATCGTTTTGCTCTAACTTTCCTTTGATGTTTCCCAAACGCTCCATCAAGGCATTCATTTCATCGGTCTGTTCTTGCTTCTTGGATTCAAGGGTATTCTTGTCAGTCAAGTCTTCTTCTTTCTCGACCTTCAGCACGACAAGAGCATCCTGAATCGACTTTTGCGCATTTTTGATGGTGGTTTGCTGGCTGGTGATGTCATCTTCCGTCTTTTTGACAAAAGCCTTTGCTTCTTCCAGCTCATCTTTGCGTGCGCCGATGGATTTCAGATAGGCTTCATCCTTCCCGCTTTGGAGGTAATAAGCCTCAAGTTCTATTGTGCAGTCGTTGATGGTTTTTTCTTGGGTGTTTTTGTTGGAAATATAGTCGCTGACGCTTGCCAACAGGTTGTTCCATTCTTTGGTGATGTCATTGGAAGTATGGGGGGCGGCATCGAACATCTTGTCCCAACATGGAATCTTGTCGAGAATATTTTTCTTGACACCGCAGATGCTTTCGAGCACTATTTTGTCTGTTTTTGCCTGGGTAACATGGGTATCACGCAGTGACTTTTTATCCGTGTATTCTTTTGCCGATGCTTTCAGTTGGGTCTTGGTGCCTTCTGTGTCTTTTGCCCAATCTGGATAAACGGGTTGTAGCACTGTCGACAGCTGGGTGGTCAAGGTCGACTTCTTGCCTTCAGCTTCTTCTATCTTTTCGCTACAGTCTTTAATCTCTTTTTCATTAGCCTCAAAATCCTTTTCTGCTTTTTGTTTGGCTTTGTCGGCATTGCTTTGGGCTGTTTCCAAAGGTTTCTTCTCCCCTAACAATCCGTTGATTTCCTTTTGTAGTGCTTCAGCTTTATTGGCAGATTGGGTCAAAGCACGGGTTTCCTTCTCGTTCTTTTCCAGTCGTTCAGCAATTTGCAGAGGAAGCCGGTCTTGGGGGTCAAGGAAGAATGTTAAGGCAACACCTTCGATGCGCTGACGTTCTTTTTTGTTTTCCTCATGATGCTTGTTGGCTTGATTAATTTGTGTGCCGATGGCACCTTTGAGTTTGTCGAACTCGGATTTGGCTTCATCACGCTCATGTTCTGCTTTGTCCATTGCATTTTTGCTTTGGTTTTTCTCTTCTTCGAGCGGTGTGATCATGTTTTGAAAATCATCCGTCGACAGCAGTTCATGCGTGATGCCCTGACCACAGAGGGGACAGGTCTCAGCGTGTTCTTTGATAAGGCGTTGACGTAAGGCAACCATCGTTTCCTCAATGCTGCTACCCATGGTGACATAGCGTGCGTTAGCTTGCTCATAAGTGCTTTGAGCAGTCTTGAAAGCATACTCTTTTTTCTTCAGGTTCTCGTCTAATGTTTCGAGTTGTATTTTATCCTTATTGATTCTTTCTAATAAATCTTTATAATCCTGCAGTTGCTTGTTGTATTGTTCGATGTCCTTTTGCAGTTGCTCGAGTTGTGACTTCTCCTTGCTCAGGTCAGCCAACTTTTTGGTGATTTCATCGGGCTTCAGTGCTTCGCGTTCCTTGGTCTTGTCATCAATCACCTTCTGCTTGTCGTCAACGGCTTGCTTGGCTTTTGTGAGTTGTTCGTTGGCCGTACAAAATGCGCTTTTTAGGATTTCGACTTTTTCTTCTGCAGCTTGTTTCTTATCAGTCAGTTTCTTGATATCGTCGACTTGACTTTTATATTGATCCAACTGCAAGAGAAATGCCTTGGCGTTGCTGTAGAGTTCATCCTGCGCTTTGCGGGCTTCGAGCCATTGGTTGTCCTTTTCGATTTCAGCGTTGAGCAGAGAGCGTTGTCTTTCTTTTTCAACGAGGTCGGCAGCAAGAGTTTCGTATGTGCTTTGCAGCATAATTACATTTTCCTGCAATCCTTTCAACTTGTCGTTGGCTTTGTGAAGGTCGTCGAGACGCTGACGCTCGGTAACCGTGGCCTCCCAGTCATCCTTAAGTGCCTTCTTGCCTTTGTATTCCTCGCCGTTCACGATGGCTTCTAGTTCTGTCAGTGCGTCGTTGGCATCCTTGATGTTCTTATGGCCGCCTTCGATAATGTTGAGTTGTTCGATCTGCTTACCAATGCCGTCGATGCTTTTCTCGAGTTCAGCCTTATGTTGCATGGTTTCTTGCTGCATTTTTTTCAGCTCAATCACTTCATTTTCGGGCAGGGTGTGTTCTTTTTCCAGGTCATAAAGTTGCTGGGCACTTATTTTGGTTCCTTTGGCTTTTTTGAACAAGTTTTCGATGGCGGTGCCGTAAAATGAAAAATGTTGTGTGTTGGTCAGCTTTTCGAGAATCGTTTCGCGTTCTATTTTGTCGCCAGTCAGGAAGGCGGCAAACTGACCTTGTGCCAACATGGCCATGCGGCTAAACTGTGCAAAGGTAAGGCCAACGGAATCTTGAATCTTCTGTTTGATGTCGTTAACGGCTGTATAACTGATGCCACCTACGTCAAGGCTCCACTTGGGTTTGCTGTATTTGAAACGCTTTTCTGCCTCTTTGCTTTGACCTTTCATGTTGCTCATGCCAAGCGTGAGTCGGGCCTTGTAAGTCTTGCCGTCGTTGCCTTCAAACAACAATTCACTATAACAATCATCTTTAGGTGATATTCCCATACGGGTATATTGCTCGATGCTTTTTACCGAAATGATTTCGCCTGTTGAATTGACAAACGAGTTGTTTAACGTATTGTTCACGTTGCTAAGGCGAGGGGTGGTCTTGTAAAGGGACATCGCGATGGCGTCGAGGATGATGGATTTACCGGCACCAGTGTTGCCTGTGATGAGAAAGATGGGAGCAGGAGTGTTGGTGAAGGCCTCGTTCAGGTCTTTTTCAAAGTTGATGTCGGCTTTCTCGATAGAAGCGATATTCCTTATATGCAGCTCTTTGATTTTCATAACTTTCGTGCTTTTTCTAGTTGTTGCTTTCTTCGTCTTGGGTGAAGTTCTTCATCTTTCTCTTTTTTGCTGCTTCTTCTTTGATGTGGGAGACCTCAATTTCAATCTCTTTAAAGACATCACGGAGGGTTGTTAGGTCAAGGCGGGGATATTGGTCTTTGGTCTTTTCGATGAATACTACCGGGTCAGTCATTTGTTGGAGTTCGACCAACTCGAAGGTGGGTTTGTTGTCTTCATTTTGTTCAGATTCAGGTTGTCCCATCCAGATGATCCGCGGATTGTAGCGCACCTTGTTGCCGTGGCTGTTCAGTATGTCGTACACCTTTTGATTGAAGTTTGATGACAGCACTGCACTGTGTTTTATCTTAAGACGGATGTAGCAGGATTCGTCTTTTTTGCAGCATTCTTCTATGCCTTGTAGGGTTTCAGCCTCATCGGCAAAAGCAGCATTTGCAGCTTCAGGAAGGGTATAGAAATGGCGTAATTCATCGATGCGCAGTTGGCGCAGGTTGACTTGGCCTCCGTGCTTGTCGATTTCAATCACGCTGACGGTATGGGGATAGGCTTCGTCGCAACTGACGTGGAGCGCACTGCCCGAGTAGCGGATAATGGGAGCAGGATAAGTGACAGTATCAAGGGTCATGCAATCTTCGGGATGTCCGATGGTTTGGGGCTTGTGGATGTGACCGAGCGCAAGGTAGTCATAGCCAATGCCGAGACTGTTGGCATCTTGCGTCTTGATTTTGCCAATCTCAAAGTCGTGACCTGTGGGGTCCATGCCTGTCACGGCGAGGTGACCCATCATGATGACGGGTTTACCATCGATGTTACGTTCATTCACTTGGTCGAGAATCGATTGCAGTTGTCTTGAACGATCTCCAATCATGTAAGGCATAGCGATGATGAAGCCGCTGGAGAGTTCGATGATGTAGTCGTTCTGCCAGCCATCGGGGACATCCATCGAGGGGGCCAGACCCACCAGGTGGGTGTTGGAGAAGGTCCATACGGCACGGTCGGCATGGATGCGTGAAGCCGAATCGTGATTACCAGCAGTGATGACGATGTGCATGTCGGGCAGTTGCTTTTGCAAGTGGACGAAGTAGGTGTTGAATAGCTCTTTAACGGCGTTAGAGGGTTGCTGGATGTCGAACACGTCGCCGCTCACGAGCAGGGCGTCGGGTTGTTCCTCCTTGCACCATTGCTCCAGTTGTTGAAAGAAATGTTGGTGTTCGTCGGCACGCTCGTAGTTTTGGTAGAGGATTTGGCCTAAGTGCAGGTCGGCAGTATGAAGTATTTTCATTGTGGGTGGATTGAAGTGGATTTGTAGATGGTAAAGATACGTCTTTTTTGTGACATCACGTGGTGGTATTGTGTGTAGGTTATCACCAGATAAAAGGTAGAACCTTGTATTTCACCCGTTGTTTGTATTCGCTGTAGCCTTCCAAGCCTTGTTCCAAAACTGCTTCCTCATTGCGGATGCGTTTGGCTATCAAAGGGATATACAGCAGCATGATGGCGAACGAAATCGGCGAAGCCAGCACCAAAGGCATCATCAGGAAGAGGAGCGTGGTGGCCATGTACATCGGGTGACGAACGATGCCATAAAGCCCAGTATCAATCACTTTCTGGTGCTCCTGCACCTCAATGGTACGTGAGAGATAAGTGTTTTCGCGCAGCACCTCAGCATACAGAAGATAGCATATCAAGAAGATCGCCGCGGCTATCCAAACAGCCCAATTGGGCAGCACACACCATTGGAAACGCCAATTGAGGCCTGCCACAACGAAGGCGGCAATGAATAGCAAGCCACTCAGTGCCACGACGGTCTTTTGCTCCTTCTCCTGTTCCTTGGCATTCAGTCGTTTTTGCAACAACTCTGGGTTCTTGGCCATCATGACCAACCCCGCGATGAACATGGGGATGAACAAAATACCCATCAGCAGCCAGCCTTGCCAATAGTGGAACGAGCCTGCGGGCAAGAAGATGAGTAGACCCAAGATGATGACGCCAAGGAGGAATTTCGTTAGCGCTTGAAAAAACAAGTTTGATTTCATTATTGAATTGTATTGAACATGCAAAGGTACAAAATATCTATTCATCAAAACGTGTGTTATAAGTAACTGTTCAAAACCATGTATATCTGAAAAGATATTGATTAGATTCCCAAGGGAATGGCGATTGTTCATTCTATACGCGGCGGCTTGTGGGGCATACAAAGGGGTGACTTGCTTATGCCGCCGTTAATAAGACCACACCCCAACTCCATTCCCTTAGGGAATCTCAATAAGGTGGATTAATACGCACAGCTATATATAATAAATCGCAACAATCAGCGTTATCTATTTATGAGACAATTCGTTAATTATATACTTCTGACGGTGCTTGGCCTAGTGTTTCTATCGGGTTGCCAAGCGCAAAAAGCCTCCATCCGAGGTCCTCAAGGCGAGATTGCCTATAAGGTCTCTTTGCCCGATGGGTTTGATCCAACGACAGACCAATGCTCAATGGTGATCCTGATGCACGGCATCTTCTCCAGCAAGGACTATATCCCTATGCCGCAGCTCGCGAAAGGGCTTGCCAAAGCCGGCATCGCCTCCATCCGCTTCGACTTCGGTGGACACGGCAAGAGCGAAGGCCGCAAGCAGTATATGACTATCGAAAAGGAATTGGCTGAAGCGCGCGCCGTCTGGGACTATGTGCATAGTTTGCCGTATGTCGACGGTGTAGGTTTGTTGGGTCACTCGCAAGGCGGTGTTGTTGCCTCGATGGCGGCTGGACGATTAGCTGCCGAAAGCAAGTTGCCTTCGGGTGTAGTGCTGATTGCTCCAGGCTCGGTCATCAAGGAGGCCTGTCAAGGCGGCAAGTTCTTCAACGCGACTTTCGACCCCAAGAACCCGCCGGAATACATCCGCTGTTGGGGGTTGTATAAGCTGGGGCGCGAATATCTCGTCACCACGCAGCAGCTCGACATCTATGGCACTGCGGCGGCCTATCATGGTCCTGTGCTCCTCCTCCATGGCGACCGCGACGGCATCGTGCCAATGTGGTGCAGCGAGCGTTACCTGGAGGCCTACGGCCCTCATGCCACCCTAAAAGTGGTGGAGGGCGAAAACCACACCATCACCCGCCGCCGCAAGCAAGTCGTTGCTGAGACGGTGGAGTTTTTTAGAGCGGTGTTGGGAAGGTGATGGTTTAAGCTTTAAAAGTTAAGTAAGTGTTCAAAATTAAACTACATATTGATAAGACTACGGGACTATGACTTGTGACTATGACCATGACTGTTTCGGTCAAGGGCTGAAATTTCAGCATTCCAGTGAAAGCGGTCATAGTCATGGTCAATGGTCATGGTCAAAAAGTCCCGAAGTCCCGTGTCCCGAAGTCAAAAGATATTGTAAACTAAATATGCTCATCTACTTACTGCTTTAGACTTTCAAGAAACTTGTCAAAATCGGATAAGAAAGTCTGGTCTTGGATCTTGCGGTATTTCTCATACTCTCCTAATGCTTTTGCTTCGGCTTCTTCGTGAGAAATGCTACCAGCATTCTCAAGTATTTCGTAATCACTGATTTTCAAGTAGCCTTCCAACACTTTTTTCCAGTCGGTCATCTTCATGAGGATATGACGTTGGGCGCGGTCTTCTGCCAAATCAAGGAAAGCTGTGGAAATCAGATTCAGTCGGGTGACTTCGTTTTCTGACAAATAGTTCTTGGCAACGGTGACATCGCTTTTGCTGATTCGGCCATCGGGAGCGTTCTTCCAAGTCATCAGTCCCATATTGGGTTTCTCGGCATCGGCGCGGTCGTAGATGATTTCGGCGGCGGTTTGATGCGTCACGGCATAGTGCATCATGTTTTGGACAGTCTTGTAGAACTGCCGTGTTGTTTCGGCTTGTGCATCATAATCGCTGCTACATTCGGCATAAATGTCGGTGATTTTCTGATAGTAACGTCGTTCGGAAGTGCGGATTTCTCGGATGCGTTCTAATAGTTCCTCAAAATAATCTGCACCAAAAACATCTTTTCCCTTCAATCGCTCGTCATCCATCACAAAGCCTTTGATGATGTATTGCTTCAGCACCTCGGTGGCCCAACGGCGGAACTGCGTGGCTTCATAGCTATTTACGCGGTAGCCAACGGCGATAATGGCATCCAAATTGTACATCAAAACACCTTGGTCGTCGCAATTGTCCGAAGGAATTCGAATTTTTCGAATTGACTCGGACAATTGCACTTCTCCACTTTTTTCGATTTCAGACAGGTGATAATTAATAGTCGAAATGGCAACGTTAAACAATTCAGCCATCCGTTTTTGTGAAAGCCAAAAAGTCTCATTATTGAACACGACGGTAACATTGACTTTACCCGTTGAGGATTTGTACATCAGTACATTACCTTCTATGCTAGTGGCCAAGTCAGTCGAACTCATCTTATCAGTGAAATAGTCTTTTGCGGCTTTCACCAAAGGCTTTTTTTGGTCGGCATTCATCACGATGGCAAGACAAGCGGTTCGGGACAGCAATACGGATGTCACCTTGCGATAACCACTGTTATGCAACTGCGCCATCTCCTCAATTTCCACAATATGCTCCTTCAAGTCCAAGCCTTTCTCTTTTTGCAGAAAAGGCGTGACCTTATTAATAAGTCGCTCGAAGTTCCAGTATTTCTGGTAGCCGAGCAGCCGCGCCAGTTTTCGGGAGTTCCACCATTCACGGCCTTCGCTGTCGGTTTCCTTGATGGTTTCGAAGGACGATTGGAGTTCTTCTATGGGCAATATGTTTTGTGTCATTTTTAAAAGCTCGTTCTTACATTATTCTAATCTATACTCTATCAGTTTAGCACCGGTCAAGTATATTGGGCGGCCTTCAGGGTAGTCATCTTTTAAGGGCTTATTCTTCGCTGCTTCGAAAAATGCCGCTTTGTCATCCTCAATAATTCTTTCAATGTCAAGTTTGCCGATGGTCACTTCCTCATCAAAGAAGTAGCACAAGTATTTGTCGTGGCCGGGATCTTTGTATCCTGTCTTTATCATTTGTTCCTTCGTCAGTTCACCGATATTCTTCACACGGAACGTTTTATACACTCCTTCTTCTGCTTTTCCTTCCAAATACAAAACTACAAACTTGGCATGCTTGATTTCGTCTCTAGTTTTAGCCACGCCACCAGAAATCTTTTTGCCTATACGCACATTGTAGGCATCGTCTCGCTTGCCACCTTCGCGACTGAAAATCCAATGGAGATGGTCTTCGCCGTTTATTATGCCTATGAGGAAAGACGTATCAGGATAGCTCTCCAAATGGTGCATCGTAAGCAATTGTTTGGGCATCTCCTTTCGCACAACAGGTGCAACACTTGGCAACACTGTCTTGGGATTAACCCCAAGCGGGCATGGCTTCACAATAAATGCTTGTTCAAGTTGGAACATCACCGCATCGTTTTCGTCAGCAATGGCTGCGCGAAGCTCCGCTTGCCGTTGCTTGTCAGCAAGTTCTATCTTGTCGGGGTTACGCAGTGCCAATGAATAATACTGCTGATTGTTGTCCGACTCAAATGGTTGGAATACCTTACCTAGTAGCGTCTGGAAGTTCTCACGCAAATATTGCTCCGAGTCAACATAGGCATGGGCCGTCATGGCATAGAATGTGAAGTATTTCTCCAACATTTCTTGGATTTCCTTTCGGAACAATCGCCGGGCTTTCTCACGCCACTCAGTTTTTGCCGCCTCCTTATTTCGGCCATACAATGCTAAAACAAACAAGAAGTTTACGTCGTAATGGGCAAGCATATAAGTGTCGCGGTCGAAGATGCGGTTTTCGAATTGGCGACTCAGGTGATAAGGTTTCTTGTCTTTTGAAAGCTCAATCTTGTCATCGGCAGTTAAGTCGTTCTGCTGTGCCGAGATAAAGAAATTGGGGATGATATTGTAGCCTTCGGTCACATCGTCGCGAAGTTTGATATGTCCTTTGCGCTCTTCCTCTGTTCCATCGCTAAATAAGTCGAGGTTCCACTGCACCACGTTTCGAGCGTAGGTGAACTGCTTGTACACAGCCTCAGTTTGTAACTGTCGCCCACGCTTGTAGTATTTTGAGTCGCCAATGTAATAGGTTTCGTCGTCGGTCTCATTGTTGGTCAACACACGGTATTGGTAGATATGGTCCACCACCTTACCGTCTTCCTGGTCTTTCAATGCCTTGGGTAGTTGTTGGTCGCCTGCTATAAGCTCATCGATGATGGCTTCAAACACGACATGGAAGTTTTTGGCTAACAGATACTCCCTGCGATCTACATTAAGATTGACATTCTGCGGCTGTTCAAAGAAGGCATTGCAGAGTTCCCATAGCTCAAGAGCCTTGTCGCTGAAATATTTGTATTTTATCTGACGCAGACGACGTTTGCCTTGTCCGTTAATGTATTTCCGGAACTTCTCACCGCGTATCAACGGAAAGTTCACGTTAAGCGATACAGGAAGTCCGTATTCCAAGTGTATATGGTTTAATATGCTGTAGTAGATAATCAGCAGTTCCTCATCGAAGTTCACCTGCCTCTGTTTGTTGACGGGGTCGACATACATCGGTACATTGTTCTGCACTAAGGCCTCGGCTCGATTGATGGTCTTTGTCCAGTTAATCTTGTTGTAGCCCGAATGTAGGTTCTTGACGATGAACATCACGAACTGTTGGTTTTGTCTGTTCCACTGCAGTAAAGCCAGCAATATATCAAGGAAAGTGCTCGCTTTACGCTTCTTCATTCGACCCATCATAGGGGCCTGCTCGAAAAGGATGATGGAGGGTCGTTTACGCTCACCGCCATAGCGGTCGTACTCATGCTCACGAAACACACAGAGGGCACGGTAAATCCATACCGATAGATTGTAGATGAACCGGTATTCCTCCTTGCTCAACTCCGAACATTTTTCAGGATTGACAAGGTCGCGTGGCTCGATATGGCCGAACACCTTCTCTTTTCCACGCTCCCCCTCCAACAGCACCTTGGGCAGGATGAAGACGCAATCATTCAGTTTGGGGTTGAAATAATATCCCACCTTGTCGAGGCTCACCTTACCCTCGGCATCGTGAAACAACAGTTCGCCCAACACGGTCTCGCTGATGTCCTCACTGCGGTACGGATATTCCTCTATCAGGATGCGCATGGGTTATTCTTCGCTCTTTTCAATTTCAGTGTATTGGTCTTTGTTTTCACCGAACACATTGTGCATGAACTTTCTCAATGCTGCTGTGTCCACTACGGTTTTGCCTAATACGTCCTCTTTATAGAAAGCATCAAACGATGGCTCACCCTTGCCTTCGTTGACATTGAAGATTGGGTTCTCCTCATCCTTGAACACATCGTTCCAAAGGTAGAACACCACTTTGCCTACAAACCGCTCTTCGTCAATCGTTGTGCTGTTCTTGTCCTTGGGTTTGCAGAAGAAATAGCCTAATTTCTTGTCATCGCTGCTTGTGGCTTCGGCAATTTTCTCATTGATGGCCTTGATGAACTCCCACCAACTGCACTCGAAAGTAAATGGCTTGTCATCTTCTTTGTAGTCGAACTTCACCGTCCAATTGAGCAATTCTCTTGTTGCTTCATCCCTTCCTTCGGCAATCTTGATATATCTCCAATCCCATCTGCGCTTGAAGGCCGAGTCGATGGGGAAGAGGCTTTGGTCACTCGTGTTCATAGTGGCCCAAATATAGAGGTTCGGAGGAAGCAACAAGATACGTCCGCTTTGAATGTCTTCAGAAAGGGTAGAATCATAGTTGCTGATGTAATCCTTGACGGCACCTTCAGCATCGATGGCTTTGGTTAGCTTGTAGTCTTTATGCTCCTTAAAAGCTCTTTCAATCTCCTGTTGCAGGTCGGTATCGGCCTCGATGGGATATTCTGAGAAGTTGTTATCGCTGCGGTCGAGCAATTGGAAGAGGTCACCGAAAATCTGGGCGCAATTGCCTCGGTTGATTTCTTCGATGACAAGGAACTGCGGAGCAACTCCGTCATCGCCTGCATCGGCCCACTTCTTCCATGCACCAAGATAAGCTTTCAAGAAAGCCTGCATCACGAATTTGTACGTAATGCGTTTCTCTTTATATGTGCCAGGGTCTTGTAAGCTTATGCCGCTTTTCACTACAACAGGCACTACTTGTGTATCCACCTCATCCATTGTCGGCTTATAGCAGCCTACAAAGGTTGAGTAATCGCTGTCGGGGTGGAAAGTGGTGCGGATAACGCTTTCTCCCTTGGTCAGTTTCTTTATCTCGTGGGATTTGCCTGTGCCAGGGGCACCGTAGAAGATTTGCTGGAGAGGGAAATCAAATAGAATATCACAACTTTTACTATTTGTCTCATTTAATCCATCAATCTCTTCAATTATTACTTTATTATATTCAGACTTACTTAGGCCACATACTAATTCATTATAATCGCCAAGGTTTAAATAGTATGTGTTTTTTAATAATGGAACATCGTCAACACTGATGCTATAAAAATCCGTTTCCGTTGGCGAATCTGATCGTTTCTTTTTTGACTCTAAGTATGCAATTTTAAGAATAGCATCTTTACCTTGGTATTTTACTAATAGAGAATACTCACGGTCACCTGTCAAATAGTTTTCCAATCTTTCAATGTTGATTATCTCTACCCCTTTCCCATCAATACTAATCACAACCCTATTAAAGGTCTTTACAGAAATAACATTTTTGATTTCATCATTTGTCTCAAAATGGGTAATGGTTATTTCATCACCAGGCATTACCGAATAATCTCGATAAATAGGTCCCATTTGATTAATTCTAAACTCGGAACCATTACCACCGCTTGATTTTAAACCATAGTTTTTCCCGGTCTTGATGTCTTTTACTTCGGTGTCAATACCAATGGGGAAAACATCTGATAAATTAGTCTTAGCGTCTACAAGTAAATATGTTTCATGTGTGTTGGCTTGACCTAATTCTGTTCTATTTGGTCGATGAACATACTGTATTATCTTAGTGTTGCTCATGATATGTATTTTTTTATTGTTTCTGCGATTTGTTTGGCCATTAATACGGGCACTGCATTACCTATCTGCATATAGGTCTTTAAGTAAGCTCCAAGGAAGAGGTAATCATCTGGAAAGGATTGAACCCTTGCAGCTTCGCGTGGAGTAATACTTCTAATTTGGAAAGGATGTATGTGGGAAAGGCAGTCCATCTTTAAATGAGCTGTAATAGTTCTACAAGGTCTATCTGCGTACAATTTGAAATACTTGTCTTTAAATATGCCGTTCCTTCTCGCATAAGGCATTATATCTGCGATTTTTGGGTTTGTGGCATCTTCTCCTTGTCCTAATCTCTTGAATATCTCGTAATTCACATCACTACAATAGCGTGCCTTATGATTAAAAACATAAGGTATCTCACGCCCTGTATTGATGCTGGCCAGATATGGATTTCCGCAACTATCATAGGTGTTGACACCTATCTTCATGCCAGTTTTCTCATCATCGACTTCCGTCAATCCCTTTATACGCGGAGCGTCCAAAGGCTTGATATATTCAAGAGCTGCTTGAAGGTTGTAATGAGGATTCTTCTCACAGGCTTTTTCTATCTTTTGAAATAGTATTTCAGGTGTTATACGCTTGGCATCTATAACATCATTCCTGATGGCAAGATAGATAAGCCTTTCCCTACTTTGTGCCACTCCAAAGTTCACAGAATTAAGCAGGCGATATGAAACATCATAAGAATACTCCTTGCCATCTTTTTCGATCCTAATTGATTTATAATCTTCTACAACTTGACTGGCTACAGATAGCATCCCCTTGACATTTTCCATCACAACAAACTTAGGACAGAGTTTCTTAAGGACTTCAATGTAATACTTGTATAACTCATTGCGAGGATCATCGATTATCCTTCGCTGATTTGCACTGCTGAAGCTTTGGCAAGGAGGGCCTCCAACAACAATGTCAATATCTTCGTCCACGAAGTCCTCTATATTGTCGACTATTTTTCTTATGTCTTCTTTCAATACGCTTTTTGAAGGCAGCTCGGGATGATTGAAGCGAAATGTCCTAACGCATACATCCTCAAAATCATTGGCAAAACAAACCCTAAATCCAGCTTGGACAAATCCACAGCTTAAACCACCTGCGCCTGCAAAGAAATCAACCATTTTGGGCTTTTTGCTTTTTGCCTCTTTTGCTTGAATTTCTTTACGTCTCTTATTATTGAGTCTGTCAAGATAATCGCCATAAAGTTGTTTATGAGTTAGATAAAAAGCAACTGAAGAAATAAACCGTGTATATTCATTCCCGACAACCCGTTTTAAGTCAGTCAGTTCAGTTTCTTCTTCAATTACGCCCATATCTTGCAGCTCCTTTACGACTTCTTTTGATGTAGTAGGAGTTTGTGGTATGATAATTTTATCACGCTCAGCGATGACTTCTACTAAGCGGATATAGATAAGGATTTTCTCTACAAATTCTTCCTTACTTGTCAACCGTGTTACATTCTCAAAAATCATTCTGGTAAGTCGTCTAGATTCATCTTTATGGATTTTGCAAGAGCCTCTGCAAAAAGCGGTGGAACTGCATTGCCGATTTGTTTGTATTTTTCACCCCTCGAACCTTTGAACTCAAAGTCATCAGGGAATGACTGAATCCTTGCCGCCTCTCGAACCGTAAAAGTACGTCTCTGAGCCTCATCAGGATGAATGAATTGAAATCCGTCTTTATGAATATGAGCCAATATGGTTTTAGATGGCAAGTCCCACCATTGCACCACATAACTGTTGTCAAATACCCTGGCATGTTCATGCTCGTACTGTGGCATTTCCCTTCTCAGTTGTCCAAAAGTCCAATGATTATGAATCATAACCTGAAAGCGTTCTCTATCCAACTCGTTATGGCTACGAGCAATATGATCCATAAGTGGATATATACCTTTTTTGCCAATTCGTCTAAGGAACTCATTGTTGCACGGATATAGAAACTCTTGCGTTGAGGCATCGCATCCTGGCTCTACTGGAGGCAAATCTCCAATTGCCTTTCTGACATCAATAAAGTGTCTTCTTCCGTGTCTTTCGTTTTCTGGTGTTTCAGGATTCCAATGCGTCTTTACAACATCCTCATATAGCTGCAATGGGTCTTTCTCAATATCTTTTCGCACTCCGATAATAATAACACGTTTGCGAACCTGAGGCACCCCATAGTCAGCGGTATTATGAATGAGGACATTAGGGTCTCCAACTACTTTATACTTTTTTCCAAGTGCCTTTAAAACTTTAGGGAATATCGGAGCATTATTAACCTGCGCCGAAAGAAGTCCAGTTACATTTTCGAAAACGAAATACTTAGGATTATAATGCTCTAATATCTTTACATAACTCTCAAATAGATAGTTGCGTGGGTCGGTGGCCATTTTCTTTCCATCCCTAACTCTTCCCGCTGTTGAATATGCTTGGCACGGTGGGCCACCAATAATAATATCTACAGCCCTTCCAGCAACTGCATCATCAATCCTTTCAAGAATATCTTTTGAAGTTATATCGTATTCAATTACTTCTTTATCATAATCTTTATAACCATAATACTTCATTCTTGTTCGTAAGGTCTCACAACACGAATGGTCAAATTCGACATGGGCAAGTGCCTTGAACCCTTGTCGATAAAAGCCTTCCGAAAGGCCTCCACAACCTGCGAACAAATCTATGAATGTATATTTCCTTTTTGGCATATAGTGAAGTCTAATTTACGCTTGATTTAATAAACTAACAATTCTCGCCTTAATATTCTGATATGTTATGTTTAATTGGCTCTTCGCAACAGATGTCAATCTTGAAGTATGAGCCAAAGCATCCCTAATGGGTTTATATACGGCAGCATCTCTTAAAAGAGTGGCCTTTTTTACTTTGTCTTTTTCATCGTCAGCAAGATAGGCTAAATTATCCATATCCAAATGCGATAGATCTGATTTATCTTCTCTTATTTCAAAGTTAATATTTGCATTTTGTTTTGCGGTTTCAGCATTTGTTTTCCAATTATCAATTTTGTTTTGAACATTTTGCGGAATTGATATGCTTTTATCTGTTATGTATTTTCTAAGTAAGTTTTCAGAAATAAAACAATCTCCATAAGAAGACAAGTTGAATTCGGCATCTTCTTGTATTTCATTTATCCATCCGTCAACTTTTTTCCTACTTACATCATTTTCCTTTGGAGGAATAAATTCTTCTACAACAATATTGATTAATTCCTTTGACTTTCTCTGTTTTTTTGATATTCTTGGATTTTCGGAATCGCCATCCTGATTAATTTCCGTACGCCAAATATCCCAATCATTTATTATGGTTTTTAAAACTTTTTCCAACTCTACTAACAACTCCTTAAACTTTGGATCATCAGGCACTACGCCTTCACGGCTGCTTGTAAAACGGTCGTTTTCATCATCTAAATCATCAAAATGTATCTGACCATAAAGGTAACTCTCAACAATTCGAGCAGTAGGAATATGTCTTAATATATCTTTCTCACGTAACCTTCCATTCACAAATAAATCAATACTAATTTTTTCATCAGTACTCTTAATCTTTAAATCAGAAGGAGTTTCTACGGAAGCTATGAAACCTTTTATTGACTTGTTTTCTAATGAAAGGGTCTTTGTTTTTTTAAATGTTTCTCCGTTGATATAAGGGTCGTCTATACTATTTAAAATCCATACAAATTGCGTCTTTCCTTTAATCGAATCTAGCTCCTTAATTGATACCAAATTGTCATTGATATAGATGTTAAAATCAGGGTCTTTTAATGAAAAGCGAAAATAAAGTGCAACAAGTTTTGTGATATAGTCAATTCGATTGCGGATGCCGTCTTTGAGTTCTTCAAAAATAATTACGGTTCCTTTATTGTTTAGCGTTTCTTTGTATGTGGCTACCAATGCATCATCGGGAATGCCAAGCCCATATTCGTTGGAAGAAACATCATCTTTGATTGCTTGATCAAGTCCAGAATTATCAATTACACCACCTACTACTTCAGAGTTGTTTGTTTTTGTCAGAACTGTTATCGTTTGTGCACATGAAAGTAGTGCCAATTTTCCAATACCTTTTCTGCCAATATAAGGTCGTCCACTTTTTGTATGAGTCTTGTTATCCTTGCGTTTTGAGTAACCAATTTTCAAAAACTTGTTTTGGAAATCATCTTCGTTCATACCATCTCCATCATCTCTCACAATAAGTGTTTTTGCATCACGGTCTATTGTGATATACACATTGCGAGCATCAGCATCCCATGAATTTGAAATGGCTTCACCAAGAACAGTCATGAAGCTTCGATATAGATTTCTTCCTAAATGATTCAGAATGCTTAATGATATGTTGAAATTATATTGTTTCATGCTTTTGTGTTTCTTATATGTTGTTTTATGCTTTCAGCAATAATTCCTCCTAGTTTTGGAGGAACCGCATTCCCGATATATCGGGATGCTTTTGACAATGAAACGCTCTGCTCGTCAGGAAAAAACTTATAGGATGTAGGAAATGTCTGGAACAGTGCTGCCTCTCTTGCGGAGATGGCTCTGTCTTGAACCGGATGACCAAATCGGCCATTTCCAATACCCGTGCAAAGCGTGGTCATTGTTGGTGATGGTTCGTCCCAAACCATTCTTCCATAGACGCTACCAAAACTTTTGCCACCTGTTTTTTTATGGCAATCTAGAAGCAACTCTTTGGGCCAATCTTTCCAACTGCCGCCATAAGGGGTCGCCTGGATTCTTCTAAGATTCAAATCGGATAATGCTCTACATCTATGTAGGGGATCCGATGGACAGGATCCGCCTGCTTTTAATGGAGGGAGGTTTTCGATAGTATCACGGACGGTCACATATTCTCCTTTTTGATGTGTTGGGGGTATCAATTGAATTGTTCCTAAACGGGAGGCTAGTAAAACCAATCGTTTACGGGTTTGTGGAATGCCGTAGTCCGGGCAATATACAACTTGATACTTCACATGATACCCTTCATCTTTCAAGACTTTTACGAAATCCGCCAATACGGACTTTAATTTAAATGCAGCTATTGCAGGTACATTCTCCATCGTGACGATATCGGGATGGATTTCTTTTACCAAACGGCCAAATTCATACAACAGATTGTATTTTTTTTCGTCTTTGTTTTTGTTTGTGTGCGCATAGGAAGAAAACGGTTGACAAGGAGCACACCCTGCAAGTACACGGATAGTGTTTTCCTTTTTTGAATACAGGTCTTGAATTTCGTCACCAGTTACCTCTTTCACATCTTTATAGAAAAACTTTCCACCTGTATTTGTCTCGTAAGCATATTGGCAAGTCCAGTCCAAATCGTATCCCGCAAGAATATCAAAACCAGCGGACTTCATACCATAGCTCAATCCCCCTATTCCGCAAAATAGGTCAACAACTTCTATTTTAGGAAGTTTTCCTCGCCTTTTATGTTGTTTTAGTTCATCCATAGTTACTCTTCAATTAAATAACTTTCCAAAAACCCCTTCAACGCCCCCAAATACTCCGCATCCAAATTCCAGTGTTGGGTGTTTTCGTAATCGCGATTGGGTTCTTTGATCAACTTTTTTTCATCGTTCGAGGGTCCTAGTAATGCTTCAAGATACCCATAAATCTTAGTTTTCTTGGCTGGTGTGGTCAAGGGCGGGGGCGTTCTGCCTGGAATGTCCAATTTCACCAGTTCCTTTTCGTAGCCTTCCCAACATTCAAAAATCGGCTTGTTGTTCGGGTTGATGATGTTCTCCAACAGGTCTTCCAACGCACCTGCATCTTTGTCGTTGGGAAGCAAAAACAACTCAAATTCCAAACTATTATCTTGTTTCCATTTGAGAATGTCGGAACGACGGGCATCGATGTCTTTGTCTGCATCAATGATGACGATATTTGTGCCGCCATTGTCAGTCATGGTTTTCATTCGCTGTTGCCAAGTGACTCCTTTGAGATTGGTCCAACCATCCAGCTTCACGATGCTATTCTCAGGAACCTCAACGCCCCACAAATGATGAATGTATTGCTTGAAGAATACCACATCAGCAATGCCCTCTACATATATGGTGAACAAGCCTTTCATAACACAACGCTTCTGATTTCAATGTCATTATTACACGCTTCGGCAAGTCCTTCGTAGGTGTATTTATAAGCCTGATGCCCTTTCAGTTTGGTGTTTTCAATCGTATAGAGTCGTAGCGCATCTTGATACTCCGAATGTTCTTCAAGCATCTCGTTCAAGCGGTAAAGCGTTTCTTTGCTGTGGGTAGTCACAAACACCTGCTTGTTGGTGTCAGTCGCCAAAGCGAAAATTGCTTCCCAGAGTTTCTTGTAGGCGGAATAATGCAGTCCGTTGTCGATTTCGTCAATCAGGATGATGTTGTTCATCGGATTGGCGGAGGCAGCCACAATGTTCAGGTAGCGGCGCATACCGTCGCCCATCATGTTTACCATCATCAACTGGTCTATACCATCCAGACCAATGTATGCGACATTGTTCAATATCTCCCATGTGGTGATATGGCTGTCAAAATTCGACAGGTATTTCGTGATGACCTCCTTTTTCTTTCGTTTGGCGAGTTCAACCAAATCGTTAGTTGGGACTCCTAAAGCAATGTCGGCTGGCAAAAACGCTACCGTGTTCTTTTCCAGATACCCCTCGGCAATTTTTTTGCCAGTGACTTGATTCATCTGATTAAAAGTAACACTGCTCTCATAGTTGCTTTTCTTTTGATTAGCTTCGATTTCGAACAGCATCTTCAGGGTGTTCAAGAAGGTTTTCGTTTCCGAGGTGGGAATATGTCCTTGGGGTAGATCAACTTGAGCCTTGTCGTCAAAGGTGTAAGTCATTTCCAATGCCAAATGACGCTTGGATCCATCAAACATTTCAGAGGAAAACTCAGGACTAACCTTTAGATTGCCGTTGTGGAACATATATCCTAGATCCGCAAAACCGCTATAGCCTCGCGACCTAATATAATTGATACTTTGAGGCAAGTCGGGGTTTGACATTCCCATCAACAATAAAAGACTTTCCAACACGGAGCTTTTTCCCGAACTGTTTTGTCCAAGAAAAACATTCACACGCGACAAATCGTCAACTGTCAAATGCTCGATTCCTCTAAAGTTGTTGATTTCCAAGTTTTTGAATCCGTCCATAATAGGTCATTTGATATTTAACTTGCAAATATACACAATTCCCTCAAATCAACCTCAATTTGTCGGCCTTTTCTTTTTGCCCATCACATTTTTCCCCGAAGCGCCTCCGTCCCAATCTCCATCCGACTAAATGCAAACCATTTCTTCCCCAAGTCCTTCAGCGAGGCGCCGATATGATATACCGTGTCGTCAATGCAGAGGAAGCGGTCGTGGGCGTTTTGGAACGCATCGATGGCGATGGGACGGTATTGCGCATTGTGGCGCTGCTGGTCGAGGGCAAGTTGTTGCGTGATGTTGCGTGTGTAAATCTGTGCGCTTACCCCGTTGGCGCGCTTGTCGAGCAAGGTCAGCACCGTGTCGTCCACATAGTTGTCGAACAGGATGATGCGGCTTTTGGCGCTTCGCACCAGGTCGCTGACGAAAGTGTAGGCGTCGAAGATTTGTCCGTCGAAGAAGATGCCCTCAACGGGCGGCAAGGCGGTACGGACAAAGAAGTCGATTTTCTCTTCCGTCTTGCTTACGCGTTGTTCCAATCTCTCAAAACGTTGGTTGACGGAATAACCTTTGAGCAAATAGTCTTTCAACACATTGTTGGCCCACTTGCGGAACATGGTGGCATTGATGCTGTTGACACGGTAGCCAACGGAAAGAATGGCATCGAGGTTGTAAAACTGCGTTTGATAAGTCTTGCCATCCGAGGCAGTATGTTCCAAAATGGAACTAACTGAGAATTCATCAAGTTCTCCCGACTTGAAGATGTTACGTAAGTGCTTTGTAATAGCTGGTCGTTGAACCCCAAAGAGCAAAGCAATCTGCGGTTGTGTCAGCCAAACAGATTCATTTGCCATCCTCACCTCCAAGTGGACAGCCTCATTCGGCTGGTAGAGCACTATCTCGTTTTCTTGCATTTGCATCGTGGATTCTTTTTTGGTTACGATGATGTCTGTGTTGTGGTCCATACCCGTATTAATTTTGAATTACGCCGCAAAGATGCAAACCTTGTCAAGAAAAAGCCGTTGAACAAACGTTTGTAGTCGACAGTAGTCGTTTGTTGTCGTTTGTTGTCGGGTAAGTTGTTGAAAAAGAAATTGATAGATTGTTACAAAGGTCTGTTGTCAGGTCAACTAAAGAAAACGAAACAGGATTTTTCCATAATTTTGCCAAAAAATCCTCTTTAATGTCCTGGCTTGAAAGTCTCGGTCTCTTGGGCCTGTTTTGGGGCACCTTTCTGGCGGCCACCATCGTGCCGTTCAGCTCCGACGCACTATATGTGGCCTTGCTTATGGCCACGCACAACCCTGTCGGCTGCCTCGTCGTCGGCACCTTGGGCAACTGGCTCGGAAGTGTCACCACCTATTGGATCGGGCGCATCGGTCGTTGGGAATGGATTGAGCGGTGGTTCAAGGTGAGCCCAGAGGCTATGGAGCGTCAAAAAAAGAAAGTCGACCGCTACGGCATCTGGCTCGCCCTGCTCGCCTGGGTGCCTTTCATCGGCGACGTTTTCACCCTCGCCCTCGGCTTTTTCAAAACCAAGCCCGTGGGAACCATGCTCTTGCTCCTCGTCGGCAAGTTCCTCCGTTTTCTCGTTTGGAACTTTATTATTGGGGCGCTGTAGCTTTGAAATGGAATTGAATGCATTTATCTGCAGCCATAGATGCCCTCCCTGCGGTCGGCATGACATGGCTGCTGGTGCCACGCGATAGGAAGACATACTTGTCAGACTATCCTAGTCTTATTCAATCGTCCTGATCTGATCCTTCAGACATTGATAATCGGACAGCAGGTCATAGATGCCGTCCTCGCTCAAGACACCGCGTTTGAGGTCTTGAGGCAGCTTGCCGGCCTCGTCGGCCTCGAAGTCCTTGCGCCACTGCGGCGAATTGTAATAGGCCTCCAACTTGGCGATGTCGCGCTCCAGCTTGGCGAAGTCCTCGAGGGCGGCTTCCAGTCGTTTGACGACCTCCTCGCTCTTGTCGAAGAGGGATTCCATGTTTGTGATGCGTTCAATGCGTGTCATAATCAGCGGTTTTTATTGAGGCAAAAATAGTGAATTTTGCGAAAAATCCACTTCAGATGTTCCACATTCAAATTAATTCCGTACTTTTGCAGCCCGATTTTTAGGCAGAATGGATAAGAAGAACGAATTCCTGATTCCGGTCAGCGGCCTTGCCCTTGGGAGCCATGCCTTTGAGTATGAGATCAATAGCGATTTCTTCGCAGGGATGGATTACTCCGAAGTACAGCAAGGAAAGGTGTCGGTGAAGTTGGATATCGACCGCCAGGAGACCATGCTGACGCTGCATTTCGACCTCAAAGGTAGCGTGCGCGTGCCTTGCGACCGCTGCGCCGACGAGTTCGACCAGCACATCGAGAGCCAGCAGGACTTCTTCATCAAGTTGGGAACGGAGAATGCTGAAGAGTCGGACGACGTGGCTGTCGTTTCGTCTGATCTGAATGAATACGACATCCGCCCCTTGGTGTACGAGTACATCATCCTCGCCATCCCGATGCACCGCGTGCATCCCGAGGGCCAGTGCAACCCCGCCGTGATTGAGATGCTCAACCGCGAGGAAGCACCCATCGAAGAGGAAGAAGCCACCGACACCATCGACCCGCGTTGGGCCGCTTTGAAAGACATTAAATTGAACGATAAATAAATAATTGATAGTTAACTAGTTAAAATAACAAGAAAATGGCACATCCTAAAAGAAGACAGTCTCATACCAGAGGCGCGAAGAGAAGAACACATTACAAGGCAGAAACTCCTAACGTGACCATCGATCCCACCACCGGCACCATGCATGTGATGCACCGTGCTTACTACGTGGACGGCGACCTGTACTACAGAGGTCAGCTGGTCATGGCCGCCAAGCAGTGATTGCTGGCGCGTGAACACGGCATACATTGGCTACGATAGGGTGAATTATATCCCGAAAAGCGCTTTTTGGGATTAAAAATTCAAAAAAATTGCCAAAAATAGTGCCGTGAATGAAAATAATGCTTATCTTTGCATCAGTTTTCGATGCGAGAGCATTGAGAAAAAATAACGTCGGATTTTTTTCATAATCTTTATATTGTTTTTCCCCTCCTTTTTCCCCATCAGGAGGGGTTTTTTGTTATATCCATTTCCAACACCACTCGGCCAAAGGCGAAGGACAACTAAGCAGGTTACCATTACGCTGTAGGTTGAGAAAAGAGAAACGGATGCGGCTTTGTGGATGGTATTCTTGGTCGTACACCGTGATGCTTCTTCCACTGACGCAATTCTCGGCCTTCACCTCGACAGGAATGATTTCATCTTGCCATTGAATGACAAACTCCACCTCTGCCTTGCTTTCTGGCGACCAATAATTGGGTGTTTGTCCTTCCATCATCGGCATGAGCGACTGTAGGACTGCGTTTTCTGCCAGTGCACCCTTGAATTCTGTATAATTGGCAACGGAATCCATAATGACGTTGCCTGGAAGGTTAGCCAACCGTCGGAGCAGGCCGCAGTCGCAGGCATACACTTTGAAAGCGTCAGGTTCCTCGTATGCCTTGAGGGGCATGCTTGGCTTGGTGATGTTGTTGATGCGGTAAATCATACCAGCATCCTCGAGCCACAGTAGCGCGTCCTCATAATCTTTGGAACGAGCACCCGTTTTTACCACTTTATAGATAAATTTGCGGTTCTGTTTCCCTAATTGCGAGGGCAACGAATGCCAGATGGCATGGATGCGAGGAATCTCGCGTGGCTCGGCGTATTTGGCAAAGTCTAATTCATACAAGTCCAGTATGCCTTGTAAGATATGGTCTAATGCCTGCATGCCTTGGTTTTCCAATAGGGCAACCACGGCATCGGGCATCCCTCCACTAATCATGTAGCGACGGTATTCGGTCTTCAACTTGTTCAGGACAATTTCAGGCAGACGTGTAGGTGCAATGAGGTTTTCCACATACCCAAAAGTCTTTTCGTCGCTGACCCGCAGAAATTCCTTGAACGACACAGGGAACATCCTGACCACCTCTACCTTGCCGACAGGCACCGTCATCCTGCGTTTCTTTACGGCCACGCCGAGCAATGAACCCGCTGCAATAATATGATATTCAGGAGCTTCTTCGCAAAAATATTTCAGGCTGATGAACGCTTCCTCACATTCTTGTATTTCATCGAAAATCAGCAAGGTCTTGCCCGCAATTAAAGGCACATCGCTATAAAAAGCTAACTCTTTTAGGATTCGATGAGGGTCTTTCGTTACCTGAAAAGCCGACTTCACTTCGGGCTGGCGGTCGAAGTCGAATTTGGCGCAATACTCGAAGCACTCTTTCCCAAAGGTTTCCATCGCCCATGTCTTTCCTATCTGTCTAGCACCTTTCAAAAGGATGGGCTTGTGTTTCGGTTTGCCCTTCCATTGTTTGAAAACGTCGATAATGTCTCTTTCGATAATCATAACTTTTACACTAATAACTGCCGATTTATGTATAGTTGATACACTTTTCGGCACTTGTCGATGCAAAAATACTACTTTTCTTTAAAATGGCAATATTGTTACTTCGTTTTTTATGAACCGAAAAGTAAAACATTCATTTCAGCCCTTTTGGATGATTTATGCGTGATGATGACTTTTCGAGGATGTTTATGGTAGATTTCACTATATTTGCCGAAAATTTCCAGACCATGCCACTCTCAAAACAACAAAAAGACATACTGAAAGCTTCGATTCCAGGTCTAATCGGTATGTTGGGTACTCCTCTGTTTACTGCTTTAATCGGACGACAAAGCTGGGCGGATTCACTTTGGGGCACTTTAATAGGTATAGGTGTTTGGACAGTTCTGGTCGGGTTGTTTTTGCTTGGTTCGAAAGTGCCGAAGAAAAACGATGAAAATCAATAAATTAAAATAAATCAAATGAAAAAACTATTCTCATTAATCACAGCATTAATGCTGACCTTGATAGTGGCCCGCGCCGACGAAGGCATGTGGCTGCCTTACGCCCTCAACGGACAAAACCTCGCCGAGATGCAAGCCATGGGCTGCAAACTCACGGCCGAGCAGATTTTCAGCTTCAACCAACCCAGCATCAAGGATGCTATCGTGCAGTTCGGTGGCGGCTGCACGGGTGAGATCATCTCTCCCGAAGGCCTGCTGCTCACCAACCACCACTGTGGCTTGAGCTATGTGCAGAAACACTCGTCCATCGAGCACGACTACCTCACCGACGGCTTCTGGGCCAAGAGCAAGGGCGAGGAACTGCCTAACGCCGGTTTGTCTGTGCTATTTTTAAATAAGGTGGAAGACGTCACCGAGGAAGTGCTGAAAGGCGTCACGGCACAGACCAGCGAGGCTGAGCGCGATGAAATCGTCGCCAAGAACAGCCGTTCCATCACCAAGGAGCGCAAGGGCGACCGCAATGTGCGCGTCGAGATTGTGCCTTTCTATAGCGGCAACCAGTATATCCTCTTCGAATATGACGAGTACAAGGACGTGCGCCTCGTGTGCTGCCCGCCATGGGGCATCGGCAAGTTTGGCGCCGACACCGACAACTGGACCTGGCCGCGCCACAAGGGCGACTTCAACATTTTCCGCGTCTACACTGCCCCCGATGGGAGCCCCGCCGAGTACAGTGCCGACAACATCCCGATGAAGAGCAAATGGTTCCTTCCTATTAATTTAGGTGGCGTGAAGCCCGGCGACTATGCCATGATCCTCGGCTATCCCGGCTCCACTGACCGCTACTCGACTTCTTACACCGTGAAGAACGTCATCAACGATGAAGGCCCTGCCATCATCGACTGCCGCACCACCAAGCTCGAGAACTACCGCAAGCACATGGACGCCGACCAAGAGGTGTTCATCAAATATGCCTCCAAACAGGCCAGTGTGTCGAACTACTGGAAATACTACATCGGCCAGGTGAAGCAGCTCAAGCGTAACCATGTGTATGAGCGCCGCCTCGCTCAAGAGGAGGACTTCATGAACTGGGTCAACGCCGACCCGAAACGCAAGGCCGAATATGGCGACATCTTCACGGGTATCAAGGCGAAGTGGGACATCCTCGATGAGATTGAGAAGTCGTTTGTCTATCACCGCGAGGCGGGTTGGAACGGTGGCGAAGCCATTTCGTTCAGCCGCAGGTTTATGCGCATCAACCAGATGTTTGAGGACAAGGCCAACAAAGTCGACATCAAAGCCGCTGCCGAGAAAATGCAGCCTGCCGTGGAGACCTTCTTCAAGGACTACAGCATGCCCCTCGACCAAGACGTGACAGCCGCTTTACTCGCTTTGTTCTATAAAAACATCCCCGCCGAGCTTCGTCCGAGCGAAGTCTCACGCATCGGCGACGAAAACAACGGCGATTTCAGTGCTTATGTTGCCAAGGCTTTCGAGAAGTCCATCTTCACCGACAAGGCTCGTCTGGAGAAGTGGATGCAGAAGCCCAAAGCTCTTGATAAAGACCCGATTTTTGCCCTCGCGATGAACATCATTGAGTCCTACCAGACTCTATATGCGCGCTATGAGGAAGCCCAAAACCTCGGCAACCAAGGCGAGCGCCTCTATATGAAGGGCTTGATGGAGATGCAGAGCGACCGCAACTTCTATCCCGATGCCAACTTCACCATGCGTCTGACCTACGGCACCGTAGAGCCTTACAAGGCCGCCGATGCCGTTAACTACAACTACTACACCACTATGGACGGTGTGATGGCCAAGTATGTGCCTGGCAACTGGGAGTTCGACATTCCTCAGGATGTGCGCGACCTCGTGGCGAAGAAGGACTACGGCCGTTATGCCAACGAAAACGGTGAGCTGGTCGTCAACTTCATCACCACCAACGACATCACAGGTGGCAACTCAGGCAGTCCCGTCATCGACGGCGAGGGCAACCTCATCGGTCTGGCCTTCGACGGCAACTGGGAAGCCATGAGCGGCGACCTCAGTTTCGAGAACAAGGTGCAGCGCACCATCTGCATGGACGCCCGCTACCTGCTGTGGTGCATCGAGAAGGTGGGTAAGTGCCAAAACATTATTGATGAGCTGGTAATCAAATAAGTAGAAAGGCTAGTATATTGGGCGCGAGACTTTTTTTGCTTTAAGCTTTAAGCCGTAAGCAATAAGCCTGGAAGCATCGATGCTAATGGCTTACAGCTTACAGCTTTTAGCTTATCGCTCTCAAAATTACGTGTCAAATGATACTGAAGGAAAACACACACCGATGAGTAGAGGCTTCATCAAAGAAGGCGACCAAGAAGAGATTCCGAGGGTGCCGATGCGGGCGTATTTGCCCGAAGGCGTCCCCAACTATGTCACGAAAGAAGGGCTTGAGGCACTCAAAGAGGAGCTGAAAGCCCTTCAGTCCGAACGCGTCAAAGCGGGCGACAACTACATCATGGTCAATTACATTGACGCTACGATGAAGTTACTCGTTGACCGTATCAACAGTGCCGTAGAGGTCGACCTTTCCAAGTCCAACAAGGACACGGTGAGCTTTGGAGCCTGGGTGCGCTACAATGGTCACGTAGTGCGGATTGTAGGCGTGGATGAAGCCGACGTAAATAAAGGCCTCATTTCATTCATCTCACCCATAGCCAAGATGTTGATAGGAAAGAAGGCGGGTGATGTCATTGAGATGAAAGGCTCGGAAAAGATAGTGGTCGAAGAGATGTCGTTTGAGCCGATGGCGCTTACCCAGATGGTGCATGACAAGCCTGTTAGAACCTCGACAACAACAGAAAAACGCCCCAGAAGAATCATCGAAGAGCAAACTAAGCCGACGGCACAGGCACAGCCGATTGTAGAGAACAAAACTCTCAACTCTCCAGCCAAAGCAGAAGGACCGCGCCGGTTTGAGCCTGAGGTGAATAACACGGAATTTTTGCCCATCGTCAACGAGCGGGGCAACATCGTTGGTCGGGCCATGTATGTGGAGTTGCATAGTGGCAACAAGATGCTGCATCCTGTTGCGCATTTGCATGTTATTAATGGCAAGGGCGAGACCACAAGGCGTTATTGGTGGCATGTGGCGTTTGGCGACACGCCTGAAAAAACTCTCAAGCGGAAAATGACGGAAAAATTGGGACTATCGGGAGCAAACCCGAAGCTGAAGAGACAATATATCAGGGAATCCAAGACCGAGAAGGAGCTTGTTTACGTCTTTACGGTTGTTTCTGAAGAAAAACTACCCATTACCCCTGAAGGGAAAGAGTATACTGATCTTTTTGCAAATGATTAGCAATCAAATTTCCAAAGTTCTGCACGTTCTGCCTGAAACATCAATAATTCTGCCTCAGCCAAAGTTCAAAAAACTTGTCATAGACAAAATACTGGCCATTTTCAAGGGTAATGATTTCCTTGTCCAAAAGTCCATTGCAAGCCGATTGCACCGTGCTGGTCGAGTAAATCTTGTGTCGTTTCACGAAATTGAGTGAAGTAATTTTCGTGGCTTTGCCTTCCTGACAGATGGCTAATAGCAGTTCCTTCTGTTTTTCAGGCAATTGGAACATCTTTTCGGCGTAAGTAAAATCGTTAGTGTCAATGATATTTTGGATGGCCTCTTCCATTTCCTCAACACCGTAACGTTGGGTTTTGCTTGGCAACAGAAACAGGGTATTTAACGTTTTCTGCATGTACCAAGTAATGCCTTCAAAACGCTTGTATAGTTCATCTATCACATTGGATTCCAATGATTTGTTTGCTTCTGCAAAATGATGGCAGGCAAACTCACAGTATTTTTCCTTGTCGATAGGGCCAAGATGCATCACCGAGGCACTTTGATAGAATGGATGCGCTGCACTAGTGAAAATGTCACCCATCAGGTGGCGTTGGCTGCCCGCGAAAATGAATTTGCTTCGGTGGCATTGCTGGATATAGGTGCGCAACAAGGCCTCCACATTCTTTTCGGGAAACTTGGCAATTTGCTGAAATTCATCGATGGCGACGATGTTGGGCCGCTCGGAGTGTTCAAGATAATGGAAGATTTCCTCCAACGAGACTTGTGGCTCGCGGATGTCGCCCAACTGGATGTTGAGTTTGGGAAGTCCCGCTAGGTCGGTGGTCATCACAAAAGCCATCGACCCGACCGCTGCACTGAATTGTTGCAACCAAACCGCACCTTTCGGAGCGAGGGCATTGACGATGGCACGGCTCATCATAAAAACCATCTCGCGAAGCGTGCCCACCGAGTAAAAGTCTATGAAAAACAGATTGTAGTCTTTCTTCAAGTCGAAAGCATTGAAGCAGTGATGTATCAGTCCCGACTTGCCTATTTTACGGGTCGCAATCAAAGCGATATCGTTGCCGTTTTCAAGCTCGCGCAGCAATTGTTGACTCTCTTTCTCCCTGTCGCAGAAATACTTAGCCGAAACATAGCCTTTGGTTACAAATGGATTCATCATGGTTTTATGTAGAAATAATTATGCAAAAGTAATAATTTTTTCGACATAAAAAACCAATTAGGCAATGAAAAAGTCGGGAAAGCATTCCGCTCTTCCGACTTTTTCAATTCTTATAGTTCTGCGATTTCTGCGTGAAATATTATTCCTTCACAAACTTCTGCACAGCTTGGCTGCCGTCAGTAAAGGTGGCTTTCAGCAGATAGCAACCCTTGGCCAAAGCATTCATATTGATTGATTCAGAGCTGTTTCCAAGGCGCATCACCTGTTTGCCGTCCATGCTGAAGATTTCCACTTGCTGCAAATCTTCGGCGTTGAGGTTCAAGGTTTCCGAAACGGGATTGGGCCAAATGGCGAGTTGGTTCTCATTGTATTCGCCAAGGCTGCTGGCAGCTGAATAGTACATAACAGTCTTGAGGGTCTGTTGAGCTATGCCATCGTCATAGTCGGTTTCTTCAAAAGCCATCACCTTGTTATTAATGCTGACATTGTCTCCTTCAAGGTAGCTAAGGCCGGCAATGACACTGCTGGGCACGGTTAAATCATAGGTGATTACGGTCTCATTGTCGATCTCCCAATCCTGATTATCCCACGAAAAATCATATTCGACCATCTTCACGCAATTATGATTCTCGTCGTAGGAGTAAACAATCTTGTCATCATCGGTCCAGCCTTCGCCATTTTTACTGTAATAAAGCTCTTCAACAAGGTCACCATGATTGTCATACATGTATTCTGTCAGGTGGGTTTCAATCCAAAGATTAACAGACCAAACGAATTCCAAGCTTTTAACCACTTTGCCACCCTGATAGGTGAATTCCACTTTCTCTTCGTTTACCCAAACGCCATCTTCATAATCCCAATCTGTGGCAACCAAAACATTACCATCGTTGTCATACTGATAAGTGGTTCTGGTATCTTCCTCCCAAACGCCATTCTCATTATCATAATTGACTTCTTCCGAAACCCAGCCTTGGTTGTTGTAACTAAATTCATCTTTTTCGATGCTCCCATCATAGCTGGTTTCGACTCTTCTGATGCAACGGTTTTGGTCGTCATAGAAAAAATCGATGGTCGTCGTAAACGCACCCATCAACAAAGACATTTCCACTTTCGAAATATTGTACCGCTCATCATACTGGAAGGAGACCGTCGTCATTGTCGACTCCATGACCATACTGTCGAGTTTTTGGGTGTAGACCTCAGTGCCACGATTGAGCTGTTCCACCCTTTTGACTTTTGATTTCAACTGATTTTCAGTCGATTCATTCGTTTTGATTTGTGCCTGTGCCGAAATCATAAAGCACAATGCCACTGCGAATAGTAAAACTCTTTTCATAACAATAGTATTTATATTAATAATTAGGTTTGTCGATGCAAAAGTATTGTTTTTTCATCATAAAAACAGAAATAATTAATACTTCAGAAAAAATGTCATGGAAAGCCGTGTTTCACTCTTCCGACTTCGTAATTCCCAAAGTTCTACACTTGTTGTGTGAGAAAATCATTCCTTCACAAATTTCTGCATAGCCTTGCTGCCGTCAACGAAAGTGGCTTTCAGCAGATAGCAACCTTTGGCCAAGGCACTTATATCGATGGTTTCGATGCCGTTTTGAAGGTGTATCACCTGTTTGCCGTCCATGCTGAAGATTTCCACTTGCTGGAGACCGTCAACGTTAAGGTTTAGTGATCCAGTCGTTGGGTTAGGCCATAAAGCCAGTTTTGACCCGACAGATTCGTTCAAACCAATGGTTGATGAATAGTGAAAATCAACGGTATAATCTCCATACATAACAATTTGTTCGAGCTTGTTATGGATGGTCTCTATTAAAAATTCTTCTTTTAATTCTTCCCAAATTAACTGTAGCCCCGCGATAGCGTTCGCATCCGAAGTTAGATCGTAAGTTAAATTGTCCCAATAATCCAACTCCCATTCTTCAGAAATGTGGTCATAGTAATAGGAATTATGAGTGACGCAATTGTCATTGTCATCATAAAAGTATTCGTCCTTATCCGAGTTAATCCAGTCAGGTGAATTATCGTAATGATTGTAAAACGTCCTAAGGACACAGTTTCCTCTATTGTCATATTCATAGGTGTATCTGCGGATACTCACCCATTCGTCATCAGCCCTACCAAATGCAATTTCCTCTGAGCAAAGGGCTTGTCCGTTATAATAATACTCAACCTTTTCCCATGGATCCCATTCGCCGAACCAATGGCTTTCGATTCTTTCCGAGCAAAGGCCTAAGGAATTATAATTGTATTCAATCTGATGGTAAGGTTCCATTTCCACTTGAAGAAGATAGGAAGTTTCCAATACGAGGAGCCCGTTTTCGTACTCATAGATTGTCTTTTCGAATGCTGTCCAAATGTCATTTTCATAGCTAAATCCCTGAGATGAAAGAATATTGCCGAAATCGTCGTACTCGATAACTTCTTTTCCAGTGAGATGCCAGGTATCGCTCCACCAATCATAGTAAAGCTGTTCCTCAATCAAGTTTTGCTCATTGTAGGCGTATTCTTCCTTTGAAGGTGACTCGTTGTAGGAGTAGGTTACCATAGAGGTGACCCGGTCTTGTTCATCATAGGTATAGTCATAGCCCATATCTAACTCCCAGCTATTTCCGGAATAATAATAACTATATATTTGAGTGCAGTTGAAATGGCTGTCATAATCAAACAATATCCTTGTTTCCTCGGCAGTGATGCTGTCCAACTTCTCGGTGAAATTGTTCTTGTCACGATTCAGTTGTTCTATCGTTTTAGTTTTATCCTGCCATGACTTTTGAGTTTTTGGTTCTCTCTTGAATTGTTGTGCAGAGGCCGATAACATGCAACACAGGGCCACTGCGAATAGTAAAACTTTCTTCATAGTAATTGATGTTTTAATTGTTAGACGATTGCTATTTGGATGCGTCAAAAGTACAAAAATTTTCGGAAGAACAATCTTAAATTCCGATGGATTTGCAAATCCGACCGACGGAGGCTTCACTTCACCTTCTTGAATTCCTTTTTCAAATCACCTTCCTTGATAAGTTGGTTGATGTAGGCTGTATCGATGCCCATCGGATTGCTGCCATTGTAGTCATAAAGATTGTAGTTGTCGGTGGCACTAAAAATCTCAATGAAAGGATCGTCGTCAATAATCATTTGCTTCAATGTGTCAATCGAATAATTCATTACGTTTTCATTGTATTCCTTTGGACTGATGGAAAGAAACGCGGCATCGGGCGACATTTCGTGATGAAGATAATAGCCTCCATACAGCGGCATGGGAAATAGCGTGGTGTCGACATCGTCATAGTAGCCGTAAATGTAGTCTTTGTCTTTGTTCTAAGTACATGACAAAATTTCGAATATTTTTATAATTGGTTGTCTATCAGTATT
>CAMHRP010000039.1:0-33486 GCA_946187645.1 uncultured Bacteroidales bacterium
TGCCCATGGGCGTAGTCATTTGCTTTGGTGTGGTGCTCTCGATGGTCATCATCCTGGCCGTGATGCCGGTGATGTATTGGCAAATCTTTAGAAAGAGTAAGTCATGAAGAAGAATATCCTTTTGCTCCGACGGATTTGCAATCCGTCGGTCAAGAAAAGGGGATTTGAAATCCCCACTTCAATACGGCCGGATTACAAATCCGTCCGAACCGTGGCATTAATGATTCTGCTTACATTATTTTCGGTTTCCTTGATGGCGCAAGAACCGTATCGCCTCTCCGTTCAAGACTGCATCGAAATGGCTTTGGAGAACAACATCGAACTGAAAAACAACCAGTTGAAAATCGACAAGGCGAGGGCAACGAAAAACGAAGCCCGCGCCGAATACTTCCCCACCGTGTCGGCGCAAGCCTTGGCTTTCGATGCCTTGAACCCGATGCTCACCTTCGGCATTGAGGACATCGACAACGCGCAGTTGAGGCAGCTCCTATATACCCTCTATGCCGAATATGGCGCTAATATGGGCTTGGACAAGGAGTATTCCTTCGTGCAAAACGGCGTGATGCTCAATGCGATGGCGACAGAACCCGTCTATGCTGGAGGTCGCATCTGCAATGGCAATAAACTCGCCAAGTTAGGCATCGATGCCGCCGAGACCCAGGCAAAAGTGAAAGAAGATGAGGTATGCCTACAAACCGAGACGCTCTATTGGCAAATCATGGCCTTGCAAGAGAAACTGGTCACCTTGAATCAACTCGACCAGCTTTTGGATACCTTGGACAAAGACCTATCGGGAGCCATCGAAGCGGGCTTGGCCATGCCCACCGACCAATTCAAGCTGAAAGTGAAGCAGAACGAAAGCCAACTCAACCGCAAGAAAGTCACGGATGGCATCACCTTGCTCAAGATGGCCTTGGCGCAAACCATCGGCACGGATTGGCAAACGATGGTGCTCTCCGATACTTTGGGCATGGAGACCGAGCCAACGGCCTACTATAAGCAACCTAATGAAGCAGTTTCGTTGCGCAACGAAAGCCACCTCCTCGACCTCTCGTTGCAAGCTGAAAAGCTGAAAAAGAAGATGACCCTCGGCGAGGCTTTGCCCTCGCTGTTAGTGGGTGGCAGTGTAAACTATCATACCATTATGGAGAACACCAAACCCAAT
The DNA here is from genome assembly GCA_946187645.1 of uncultured Bacteroidales bacterium. GTDB lineage: Bacteria > Bacteroidota > Bacteroidia > Bacteroidales > F082 > Limimorpha. The sequence goes on from CAMHRP010000039.1 coordinate 1,166, forward strand.
GCATTGGTCTTCGCTGTGCTGCAAGTGCCCATCACCGACTGGCACAAGACCTCTATCAAGCTGAAGAAGCACAACCTCGACGCCGAGTTGGCCGAGAACACGCGCCGCGACTTAACCGAAAAGATGGAGATGCAGACCAACCAAGCTTGGTTCAACCTCGAACAGAGTTGGTTGCGCATCACCATGGCCCAAACCGCATTGAGCGACGCCGAAGCCAACCTGAAAATCACGGAGGACTATTACGAGGCCGGTTTGGTGGCCCTTTCGGACGTCCTCGAAGCCCAGACCATGCTCAAGCAAAGCCGTGACGAACTGACCGACAGCCGCGTGGAGTATCGGATTAATTTGGTGACTTATAAGCAACTTACAAATCGTAGATAATACTTTGATAAGGCAGTTTTGCACGATTTTTGTATTTTTGTCCCCTGATTCAAAACTCATTCCAATGAAGAAACTCCTATTTTTAGTCCTTTTTATGGCCTCGGCCATTCTCGGACAGGCCCAAGTGAGCAAGATGCTCGGCCAGTGGAACACTTTTGACGACAAGACGGGCGATATGCGCTCGTGCGTCAACATCACGGAAAAAAGCGGCACCTATTATTGTGAAGTCATCATGCTTTACGAGAAAGACGCCAACGGAAAGTACAAGGTGATGCAATCGCCATACGCAAAAGAATACGAAGGTGTGGTGGGCACCCAACTTTTCATCGACATGAAACAAGACGATGACGTCCTCAGAGGGGAAGTCTATGACCCCGAAAGCCAAAAGACGTATTACGGCAAGGTGACTTACAAGGCCAAGACCGACGAACTCATCCTGCGCGGCTCCTTGGATAGGGCCGGATGGCTGGGACGCTCGCAAACCTGGAAACGCAAAAAATAGAATTTTCTCACGCAGAAATCGCAGAATTGTTTGACATTAGGTTTGCGTCCGGTAGGTTCTGCGCTTTCTGCGTATTCTGCGTGAAATATTTATACATCAAATTTGAATTCGGCATCAAACCAGCCGGTGTCTTCCTTTAAGAGGTCATATTCTTCGCCCGTTTGGTGGTCAACCACATGCACGGTGCCTTTGATGTCGTCGTAGGTGAAGGTAAACTGTGAGTTTACGTCGTCTTTGGGTACGTCCATTTTAGATGTTGTCTATGTTTTGAGGCTGCAAAACTAATCAATTTTTCTTTCTGGAAACAAATCTGCCACAAATCTATTACAAATTGTAATGTCCATTCTGCCGCTTCGCGTCATTGCGAATGGAGTGAAGCAATCCAGAGAAAAAGCTTGTTGTCTAGACTGCTTTGTGCCTCGCAGTGACGCAAAGCGCTGCAAAACGATTTACGATAAGATTTATGTTAGATTTGTTTCTATTATCACAAACCTAATCTTTCATTCAATTTCGCCGTCTGCTCCTCAAAGCCTTTCTTGCCCAGCAACGCGAACATGTTCTTCTTGTAGGCTTCCACGCCAGGCTGGTCAAACGGGTTGACGTCCAGCATGTAGCCGCTGACGGCGCAAGCCATCTCGAAGAAATAAATCAATTCGCCGAGGACCTTTTCGGAGACCTCGGGGATGATGATACGGAGGTTCGGCACACCACCGTCTTCGTGGGCCAACACGGTGCCGAGTTCAGCCTTGTGGTTCACCTCGCTGATGCGCTTGCCGGCGATGTAGTTCAGTTGGTCAAGGTCTTCGTTCTCCATCGGGATGCGGAGCTCATGGTTCGAGTTCTCGACGGAAATCACCGTCTCGAAGAGGTTGCGCAGACCGTCTTGGATGTACTGACCCATGGAGTGGAGGTCGGTGCTGAAGGTGACCGAAGCGGGGAAGATGCCCTTGTGCTGCTTGCCATGGCTCTCGCCGTAGAGCTGCTTCCACCATTCGCTGAAGTAAACCAGACGCGGCTCATAGTTCACCATAATCTCGTTGGTCAGGCCTTGGGCATAGAGGGCTTGGCGCACCACGGCATATTGCGTGACGGGGTTCTCGAGGGTCGGGTTGGCTTTGCATTGTTGCTCCATCTCGACGGCACCCTTCACCAGTGCGCGGATGTCGATGCCTGCCATAGCGATGGGCAACAGACCCACGGGAGTGAGCACCGAGAAACGGCCGCCCACATCGTCGGGGACGATATAGGTCTTGTAGCCTTTCACGTTGGCCAATTGTTTCAAAGCGCCACGGGCCTTGTCGGTGATGGCGATGATGCGCGAGGCAGCTTCCTTTTCGCCATATTTGTTGATGATGTGTTGCTTGAGGATGCGGAAGGCGATGGCGGGTTCCGTCGTCGTGCCCGACTTGGAGATGACGGCCAGCGAATAGTCCTTCTTGTCGAGGATGGCCATCAAATCATGGAGGTAGTCCTCGCTCATGTTATGGCCGGCATAGACGATGAGCGGCTTCTCGCCAGTGAGCGGTGCAAAGTGGTTTTGCAAGGCTTCGATGACGGCACGGGCGCCGAGATAGGAGCCTCCGATGCCGATGACGACAAAAATCTCCGACTTTTTGCGCAGGTCAGCAGCCGTTTTCTCGATGTCGGCCAACAGGTTCTCATCGATTTCTGAGGGCAGGTTCACCCAGCCGAGGAAGTCGTTTCCGGCACCAGTCTTTTTGTAAATGGTTTCGTAAATTACTGATATTCTTGATTCTAATGATTTTTCTAAAGCCTTATCCAAAAAAGGCGTAACGTGACTAAGGTCGATTTTCATGATTTTTGTTTTTATTGATGATGCTGCGAAGATATGAAAAAAAAGGACAGAAATAAAAAAGGCTGTTCATGCAACAATTTTTTTTGAGTTTTTTCGTTTTTATTTTGTTGGAATTCTTATTTTTGCAACACCTTTTCAAACTAAAAGAGTACACTATATTTCAACTCGCTTAATCAAGTAACTATTTTTCTATTCAATTTTATTTTTATGTCACAAATTAAAGTTTTATTAGCCGAAGATGACAAGAATTTGGGAATGATTCTCAAAGCTTTTCTTGACTCTAAAGGTCTTTTCACCACATTGTGTTCAAATGGTCAGGAAGCCCTGAACAGCTTCAATAATTATGAATACGACCTTTGTTTATTTGATGTAATGATGCCAGTGATGGATGGTTTCACATTGGCCAAGCAAATCAAAATGAACAACCCTTCCATGCCGATTGTTTTTCTTACGGCAAAAAAAGAGCAGGATGATATTTTGGAAGGTTTCCGCATAGGTGCCGACGATTACATCACAAAGCCTTTTAGTATGGATGAGCTGCTGGCCCGTCTTAATGCTATTCACCGCAGATGCACTTATGTGCAAGCCAAACCCTCTGTTTATCAGCTGGGCAGTTTCACCTTCGATTCGCCGCGTCATTTACTCACCAAAGGCGACGAGGCCAAGAAACTGACTTCAAAAGAAGCAGACCTTTTGTTGTTGTTGTGTGAAAACATGGGCAACACACTGGAACGCTCCAATGCCTTAATGCAGATTTGGGAGGAGGACACTTACCTTAATGCGCGCTCGATGGATGTTTACATTACCAAATTGCGCAAGTATTTTAAGGACGACCCGAATGTCGACATCCAGAATGTGCATGGCGTAGGATTCAAGTTGGTGGTGAAGTAAAGACGTAGAGCAAAATACAATTCTGAAGGTTTTATTTTGTCGGATTGACAATCCGACAAAATAGGTATCGGATGAAAACAACCTAAACGCAGGGAAGGGTTTCTCTGCGTTTTTTTTATTGAGGCAATGGCTGGGCTTCTGGGAGTTGCACTGTAGTATCGCAAACAAAATCCCAAAGCACATCTGGCGGGAAATTGTAAGTGGTGTTGGTCAGCAAGGCGAGAAAGCGGTTTTTGTTCACGTCGCGTATGATGGCACTGCGGTAGCCCTTCCACCAACCGTAGTGGAAATAAGCACCAGGATGTTCTTTGGTCATACGCCAGCCGAAGCCATAGTTCTCATTGTTTTTCCACTCGGGCGAACTGGGCTTGAAGGCCTCGGCTTGCAGACTGTCGGGTAACAGCTGGTTGGCGTCCAAAGCTTGGTTGAACTTCCAAAGGTCTTCCACAGTCGAGAACATGATCTTGTCGCCCATCACGCCGTTCAAGTAGTCGTTTTGGGCTTTCACGGGACCTTTCTTGTAGATGTCGTGACCGTGCGCCTTGACGGGCATATAAAATGAGACCGCCGTATCGTAACGCATCGAATAGATGTAGGAATTCGTCATGCCAAGCGGCTCAAAAATGTTCTCTTTCATGAAGTCCTCGAAATGCTTGCCACTTGCCCTTTCGACCACTGATGCGAGCAATGCATAGTTGATGTTGTTGTAGAAATATGCTGCACCCGGCTGGCCATAGGGTTTAGGCGTTTTCAAGACCAGCAACTTGATTAACGCTTCGTTGGAAAACGGTTTTTTACGGTCGGGCCAATACGCATCAGCCATTGAGTCGTAACGCGGCAAACCTGAGCGGTGGGTGAGGAGCATCCTTATCGTGACCCCTTCATAAGGCAGCTCGGGGATGAATTTCCTGACATCGTCGTCGTAATCCAGCTTGCCTTGGGCTTTCAACAGCATGATGGCTTCAGCGGTGAACATTTTGGAATCCGAAGAGAGCTGGAAAGCATCATCGATGCGCAACGAGTCTTTTTGTCGTTTGCTCAGGTCACGCCAGCCGAATGTGTTTTCGTAGACAATCTCACCTTGTTCGGCATACAGCACAACGCCGTTCAAGCCTGCACGACTCATGTTGCTGAACACATTGTCGGCCATTTTGGCGCGCTTGTCCACGATTTCCTTGTTCAGATTGAAGAAGAGGCTGTCGGTATTAATGACGACATCTTTATGATGGCTGCACCTTCTTCCACAGAAGAAAAGCGAAACCGTCAGAATTAGGAAAACCAATATGAGTAGTGCCTTGCGATTCATTTTCGAGGTGCAAAAATATGGAAAAACAAGCATAAATATGCGTTTTTGGTGCCAAAACGAAAATAATTACCGTCTAATTCGTTAATTATTACTACTTTTGCAGCCTCATTTAAACACCATAATTTTATTTCATGTCACAATTTACAGATTTTGGATTGAATCCCGCTCTGCTGAGGGCTATTAAGGAGCTGGGGTTCGAGAATCCTATGCCCATCCAGGAAAAGACGATTCCTGTGCTCCTGGAGAAAGATGTTGACTTTGTGGGCCTTGCACAGACGGGAACGGGTAAGACTGCCGCATTCGGCTTGCCCTTGTTGAACAAAATCGACGAGACGCAACGTTGTGTCCAAGCGTTGATTCTTTGTCCGACGCGTGAGCTTTGTATGCAGATTACCAGAGACTTGCGCAACTATGCCAAGTACATCCCCGAAATCCTGATTGTGCCTGTCTACGGCGGCGCCAGCATCGAGCTCCAGTTCAAAGACTTAGCCAAGAAACCGCAGATTATCGTGGCCACGCCAGGTCGTCTGCGCGATATGATCCGCCGCAACCGCGTCGACTTCAGCAACGTGAAGACGATGATCCTCGACGAGGCCGACGAGATGCTCAACATGGGCTTCCAAGAGGAAGTCGACGACATCCTCGAGTACATGCCCAAGGAAGGCCGCCACACCATGCTGTTCTCGGCCACCATGCCGAAGGAGGTGGAAGCCATCCTCAACAAGTACATGACCTACCCCGTGAAGGTGGCCGTTGGCGAACGCAACAGCGGCACTGTCAATGTCGACCACATCTACTACATGATGGCCGCCAAGGACCGTTACGCGGTGCTAAAGCGCATCATCGACTACACGCCTTCCATCTACGGCATCATCTTCTGTCGCACTAAGCTGGAGACCCAGGAGATTGCCGACAACCTCATCCAGGATGGTTACAACGCCGCCGCATTGCATGGCGACCTCTCGCAAGGCATGCGCGACAACGTGATGGACCACTTCCGCAAACGCAGCCTGCAACTGCTGGTGGCTACCGACGTGGCTGCCCGTGGCATCGACGTGAAGGAATTGACGCATATCATCAACTACAACCTGCCTGACGACATTGAGACCTATGTACACCGCAGCGGTCGTACGGGTCGCGCCGACAAGCGTGGTATCTGCATCAGCCTCATCAACTTGCGCGAAAAGAGCAAGATCAAGCAGATTGAGAAGATTGTAGGCCGTCCCTTCGAGAAGGCCATGATTCCCACGGGTAAGGAGGTGTGCGAGAAACAGCTCTTCAACCATATCGATCGTATCGAGCATGTCAACATCAATAGTGAGGAAATCGACGATTACTTGCCTGTCGTGTTCCGCAAGCTCGACTGGATGAGCCGCGAGGAACTCATCACCCGCATGGTGGCGCTCAACTTCAACCGTTTCCTTGAATACTACAAGGATGCCGTCGACCTCAATGTCAACGAAAAAGACGAGAAGAAAGACCGCAAGGAGCTCAAGAAAGAACGTGAACTGCGTGACGAGACCATGAAACGCCTCTACTTCGGTATGGGCAAGAACGACCACATCCTGCCGCAGAAGATCATCGGCAAAATCAACGACGTCACCCATTCGAAGAACATCCCTATTGGCCGCATCGATCTCTTTGGAGACTATTCTTACGTTGATGTGGAAGAGAGTTTCGTCCCGATGATTCTCGACTGCTTTGCCGACCCGCACAACAACCCGCGTGGTATCGTGGTGGAGGTGGCCAAGGAACAGCCCGAGCGCAAGAAGAGCAGCGAGAAGAAAGAACGCAAGGAACGCCGCGACCGCGACGACCGCAAGCGTGACGAATTCTGCGAGAAGCGTGAAAAGCACGACGACGACTTCTTCGAGAAAAAATCGAAGAAGAAAAAGAAGGACTTCGACGACGACAAACCCTTCTACAAGTCGGAACGCTCACGCGACGGTCGCGAATGGCTCGACCCTGACTGGAGAGAGCATTTAGACGACATCGACATCTTCATCGATGATGATGACCGTCCGAGCCGCAAGCAGCGCAATGCTGAGCGTGGCTTTGGTGCCAAGAAGAGCAGTGGCAGTTCTTCAAAGAGCAGCTCATCGAGAGGTGGCAGTTCAAGAGGAGGCTCATCGAGAGGCGGTTCATCAAGGTCTTCATCGAGAGACTCAGGCCGTGGTCGCCGTGGCGCCAGCCGTTATGATGACAACGATTATTACTCACCTCGCCGCCGTGGCGGAGGCAGCCGAAGATAGTTTTTATGGAATTCGCTTCGCGAAGAAATACGCAGTATTCAACGAAGTTAAATCTATCAAAATCTTTATAAAATCTATTGAAAATCAAAAACATAGATTTTGAAATATTTTAAAGATTGATTTTTGAACGATTTCTTGCCGAAGGCAATACCAAAATATTATGGCAAAGTTAAATAGTTGGATTAGAGCAGCCCGTCCGAGGACGGTGCTGCTCTCTTTTTCAGGAGTGCTGCTAGGAGGTTTTTTGGCCTTTGACCAGCTAAGGTCCCTGAGCCTGTCAAAAGGCTGGCCCTGTCTTGTCGTAGTATTTGCTGCCCTTACAGCCATCCTGCTCCAAATCCTCTCCAACCTCGCCAACGACTACGGCGACTTCAAGAAAGGCACCGACAGCGCCAAGCGTGTTGGCCCTCAGCGCGAGATGCAGAGCGGCGCCATCACCGAACAGGAAATGAAACGCGGATTGGCCATCACTGCGGCTTTATGCCTGATTTTTGGAGCCTTATTGATTTTTGTTTTCGCCAAACTGACTTGGCAAGAACTGGCTGTTTTCGCGGCATTGGGCATAGGGGCAGTATTGGCGGCTTTGTTCTACACATTGGGCAAGCGTCCCTACGGTTATCGTGGCTTGGGCGATTTGTACTGCTTCCTCTTTTTCGGCTGGGCAGCCGTGGCGGGAACCTTTTATTTGGCCACAAAATCGCTCGATTTCAGTGTCTTGTTGCCCGCCTCGGCCATGGGCTTTCTCTCCAATGCCGTGCTCAACATCAACAACATGCGCGACTATGAGAACGACAAGGCCTCGGGCAAGAATAGCCTTGTGGTGAAGTTGGGGTTAAAGAAGGCTTTCGTCTACAATTGCCTGCTCATCGTTGGGGCTTTCGTCTGCCTCGCTGTTTATCTCGTTTTGCACCATGCCGCCTGGTATTCTTACCTGTTTGTGGTGTTGTTTCTTTTCTATTTGAAGGATCTCATTGCCATCAAAACGACTAACCCCGAGCTGCTCGACCCGTTTTTGGGCAAGCAGGTGAAGCATAGTTTTTTGCTGGTGGTGGTTTTTGGAGTTTTGTTGTTTATTTGATGATGATTTTTTCACCTAACTATTAGTCTTTATTCAAATTGTTCTTATTTTTGCACCGTAAAATCTAATCTAATTATCTAAACATTAAAATTTTAACACTATGAAGAAAACCTTACTTTTTGCCTTTGCTATGCTTTTTGCAACGGCAATGATGGCACAAAACCGCGCGGTTTTGCTGCAGGAATCTTTCGATGGCTCAACCATGCCCGCGGGATGGTCCATTAATGGACAACCGAGCAACTGGTCGGTTTCGGCCACCAACAACGCTGGAGGAGAACCCAATGAAATGCACCTCACGTGGAGCCCTCAATTCAATGGCATGACGCGACTCGTCTCTCCCGCCGTTGATTTGACTGGTATCAGCAGTGTCGTTTTCTCGTTTAAGCATGCCCTTGACAATTACACGGGCAGCAACACCATCGGCGTAGCCACGTCATCTGATGGTGGCACCACTTGGAACCAAGGTTGGAGCCAAGGCTACAGCACCAGCAATTCGTGGTCGGTGAGTCAGGAAATCAGCACTCCCGATATGGGTCAAGCCAGTGTGCAATTCTGCATCTTCTTCAACGGCAGCAGCTACAACATCAACGATTGGTTCTTTGATGACATCGTGGTCTTCACGCTCGAGGATCTCGACCTCGGCGCTTCAGCTGCTACACTTCCCAGTTTCATCGGTAGCGGCGAGACTTCATTCGGCATGACGGTCTTCAGCTTTGGTACCACCACCGTAACCTCTGTTGAAGCCACCTACGAAGTGGAAGGCATGGAGCCTGTCACCGAGACCTTTACGGTCAATGTTCCCTCACTCGGCACCGCGACCTTGAACTTCACGACTCCAACCCTGTTGACTCCTGGAAGCTACATCGTCAACTACAGCATCAACTTGGTCAATGGCCAACCCGATGATGACCCGAGCAACAATACGCTCTCGAAAACCGTTAGCGTGGCTATTGGATCTGCCGAACGCAAGCCTATGATTGAGCACTTCTCCTCATCGACCTGCGGTCCGTGCGTGCAACCTAACACTCTGATGCACAACTTCTGCAACAACAACGAAGGCCGTTACACCTACACCAAATACCAGATGAACTGGCCCGGAAGCGGTGACCCCTACTACACTGATGAAGGCGGTGTGCGTCGTGACTACTATAGCGTGAATGCTGTTCCTATGGCTTTCCTTGATGCTGAGTCGTTGAACTTCAATGGTGTACAAAACCAATTCAACCAACATGCAGAGATTCCAGCTTTCATGGACATCAAAGGCTCGTTCTCGGTTGAAGGCAACAACATTACGGTCTTGGCTGACATTATGCCTTACATTGATGCCAATGCCCGTATCTACATCTCTGTGAACGAGAAGGAAACCCACGGTAATGTGGGAAGCAACGGCGAAACTGTGTTCCACCATATTTTCATGAAGATGTTGCCCGATGCTCAAGGTACAACAGTTGACTTCGTAAGTGGTGAACTGCAACATTTGGAATTCACACAAGACATGTCGGGAACCCATGTCGAGGAAATGAGCGACCTTGAAGTCTCCATCTGGGTACAGAACTATAGCACACAAGAAATCTTCAACAGCCGTTATGCCTACGAATACACCGATGTGCATCCTTATCCTGTTGAGAATCTGACGTTGACCGAAATGAATAGAGGAACATTGGTGGCTTCGTGGGATGCCCCTGCCAATGGCAATCCTATCGGATATGATGTGTATGTCAACAATGTTTTGGTGGCCGAAAACACTACCGAAACCGACTATTCGTTTGAAGGTGAATCTGGTGTGTTCTATGTCGCAGGTGTGGTTGCCAAGTATGCTGGCGACATGAGTTCGGTTAAAGTTCTTGCCTCTGTGTCAAGCAATTTGCAAGACATGGGACTGGTTATCAATGGTGCTGCCGAAGTCATGCTGGATGTGGAGCATCCTTCTGTTGAAGTTGCTGTGACCAATGCCAACTACAACACCGAGAATCCCATCGAGATTCAGTTGGTTGAAGAGGTCGAGAATCCGACAGGTGTGCCGTATTTGTACATCACAACCAATGAATTGCCTTACACGCTGAATTTTGGTGAAAACTTGATAATAAAGCTGGAACCCAACACGGAAGACCTGAACAGAAGTGTTGCCAGCACGGTTGTCAAGGTGGAATCGAATGCCGGAACCGTGGAGTTCTTGGTGGAAATCGACGGCGAACTGCTGAGCGTCACCGAGCTTTCATCGACGGCCAAAGTCTATCCTAATCCTGCCAACGGCCAAGTGCGCATCGAGAGTGCCAACGGCATCGAGAGCGTGATGGTTTACAACATGATGGGTGTTTTGGTGGAGACCATTCCTGCCAACAGCATGATGCTCAACGTGGACCTGAGCCAATACAGCAACGGCACGTATTTCTTCAACATCCGCCAGAGCGATGGCACAGTGAGCAACCAACGTGTGATTGTGAGACATTGATAGGAGCCAACGCTTCCAAGCGTTAGTTATATGCTGGTTGTGACACTATGAAGTGTCACCTCCTGACAACACGAAAGGAACCTCGATTCGAGGTTCCTTTCTTTTTTGGAGCCAACGCTTCCAAGCGTTGGTTTAGTGTAGTGTTGGCTGCGACACTTGGAAGTGTCGTCTCCTTAGTCGCCCAACGTGGCCACCATGACGGCCTTGATGGTGTGCATGCGGTTCTCGGCCTCGTCGAAGACAATGCTGTTCTCGCTTTCGAACACGTCCTCGGTGACCTCGATGCCGTTCAAGCCGAACTTCTCATAAACGTCGCGGCCGGCCTTGGTCTCCAGATTGTGATACGAAGGAAGGCAGTGCATAAACTTGCACTTGGGGTTGCCTGTCTTTTTCATCAGTTCTGCATTGACCTGATAGGGCATCAGCATATCGATGCGCTCTTTCCACACGTTGTCGGGCTCGCCCATCGATACCCAGATGTCAGTGTAGATGAAGTCAAGATCCTTCACGCCCTTCTCCACATCGTCGGTGACGGTAAGCTTGGCACCGGTTTCCTTGGCGATTTCCTGGCACTTCTTGACAAGATCTTTGGCCGGCTGCAGTTTCTTGGGGGCGATAATGCGGATGTCCATACCCATCTTCACACCACCGACCATCAGGCTGTTGCCCATATTGTAACGGGCATCGCCGATATAAGCGAACTTCACCTGGTTGAGGGGCTTGTCGGTATGCTCCTGAATGGTGAGGAAGTCGGCCAGAATCTGAGTGGGGTGAGCTTCGGCGGTAAGACCGTTCCACACGGGGACGCCAGCATATTTGGCCAGTTCCTCGACAGTGGCTTGGTCGAAGCCACGGTACTCGATGCCGTCGAACATACGACCCAGCACGCGGGCGGTGTCAGCCATCGATTCCTTGATACCGATCTGTGAGCCAGTAGGGCCGAGATAGGTGACGTGGGCACCTTGGTCCTTGGCGCCAACCTCGAAGGCGCAGCGGGTGCGGGTCGAGGTCTTTTCGAAGATGAGGGCAATGTTCTTGCCCGTCAGTTTGGGTTGTTCGGTGCCTGCATACTTGGCGGCCTTGAGGTCGGCAGCAAGTTTCAGTAAGAACTTAATCTCTTCCGGAGTGAAGTCCAACAACTTCAGGAAGTTTCTGTTTCTGAGGTTAAAAGCCATTTTTCTTGGATTTAAAATTTAATATTTAAAGATTCAAAGATTCAAAATTTGTTTATCTATGACTGATGGTCAATGACCCGCTTTAGCAAAAGGCGTAGACTTTGTCTCTTTGGGTGAAGCGATCCATAAGTCATTGGCTATAGGCCATAGTCACAAAATCGCTGCAAAATTAGTCTTTTTTCCTTTACCTTTCAATTAATTAAACAACTATCTTTGCACCATGATTATCCTCGACAATGTAGTCGTCACCGACGAATTCCTGAACGCCCAGTTTTGTTGCTGCCTACCGCGCTGCAAAGGCTGGTGTTGTGTGGCCGGCGATGCTGGCGCACCTCTCGAAGCCTCTGAAATAGAGCAGATTGAAGACAACCTCGAAGCCATCAAGCCGTATATGAGGCCCGAAGGCATCAAAGTGATTGAAGAAAACGATGTCTACGATTACGATGAGACAGGCGAGCTTGTCACGCCCTTGGTGAACGGCGAGGAATGTGCTTTCGTCTACTTCCATGAAAACGGCACGGCCCTATGCGCCATCGAAAAGGCCTATTTGGAAGGCAAATGCGACTTCTGGAAACCCATTTCGTGCCATCTCTATCCTATTCGCTTGGTTGAGAAAGACGGCTTTACGCACATCCTTTACCATGAATGGAGCGTCTGTGTGCCCGCCAAGCGCAAAGGTGAACATGAGGGCATTCCGCTGTGGAAGTTCCTCAAAGCCCCAATGATTCGGAAGTTTGGGGAGGATTGGTATATGCGGCTAGAGAAAATGATTCTGAAGGAATGAATTATTGGGCCGTTTTTGCCCAGGCCACAAACGGAGGATTGGGATAATCGGTCTTGCTGTATTCCAAGGGTTGTCCATCACTAATGCGGAGCACCTTGCCACCTGCGGCACGAAGAATGGCGTCAGCGGCGGCGGTGTCCCATTCCTTGGTCTTGCTGTAACAGACGTAGACATCGGCTGAGCCTTCGGCCAGACGGGCGAATTTGAGGCTGCTACCTTGTGAGTCAATGACCAATTCGGGGTGGGAGGGACGCAATACCTTATTAATATAGTCATCCACCTCGGACGTGCGGTGCGAACGGCTGACTAAAACCGTGAAAGGACGTTCTTTATGAATGCTGAATGCTGAATTATGAATGCTGAATGATTCATTCTGCATTCCGCATTCCGCATTCTGCATTCCACATTCTGCATTCCACATTCTATCCAATACCGGAGCATAGATAACACCCATAACGGGTTGCTTATCGTCAATCAGCGCGATGTTCACCGTGAACTCGCCGTTGCGGTTCACAAACTCGACCGTGCCGTCCAACGGGTCGACGAGCCAATAACGTTTGAATTGTGAGCGGTCGGGCGGCAGGTCTTCCTCGCTGACGAAGGGTATTCCTGTCGGTTTCAGCATTTCCTTGATGATATTGCTGGCGCGCAAATCGGCCTGGGTTACAGGCGAGTCGTCGTCCTTGATATAGACTTCGAAGGGCTGTGCATACACCTCCATGATGGCCTTCCCGGCTTCAAGTGCTGCGTGTTGGGCTAATTCCAATAGTTGTTCCATGGTGCAAAAATAGTGTTTTTTTGACTATGGTCGGCTATGACCTATAGCTTATATCCCATGGTTCGCTTCAGCAAAAGTCACGAAATCCACATTTTAGGTGAAGCGAGCCATTGGCTATTAATATAAGCTATGATCAATTTTATAGTATTGTAAATCAAGAATATAAGAAAAAACTTCTAAAAAAATTAGCTTTGTCAACTTTTATTCCACTAATTTTGCACGCGAAAACGAGGGGTCACAGATGCATCCCTTTAGCATAAAAATGAGACTATGGCAAAGAATTTAGTTATTGTGGAGTCACCGGCCAAAGCCAAGACCATCGAAGGTTTTTTGGGCAAAGAATATACGGTGAAGTCAAGTTACGGACACGTGCGCGACTTGAACAAGAATACTTTGAGTGTTGATATTGAACATGACTTCGAACCTGAATACGAGATTTCTGACGACAAGAAAGCCTTGGTGGCTGAGTTGAGAAAACTTTCGAAAGCCTCTGATACCGTATGGCTTGCATCTGATGAGGACCGCGAGGGAGAATCCATCTCATGGCATCTCTATGAGGCTTTGGAATTGAAGAAGAAAGACACTAAACGTATCGTCTTCCACGAAATCACCAAGACCGCCATCCTCAACGCCATCGAGAACCCACGCGACATCGACATGGACCTCGTGGCCGCACAACAGGCGCGTCGTGTGCTCGACCGTCTTGTGGGTTATGAGCTGTCGCCCTTGCTGTGGAAGAAAGTGAAGCCGGCCCTCTCAGCCGGTCGTGTGCAGTCGGTGGCTGTGCGCCTCATCGTTGAGCGCGAAGAAGAAATCAAGAACTTCGTGCAGACCAGTGCCTACCGCATCACGGCCCAGTTTACGTTCCAGAAAGACGGACAGGAATACAATCTCTTTGCTGAGTTGCCACATCGTTTTGATACAGAGGAAGAAACGCGTAATTTCTTGGAACAATGCGTCAACGCAGGCTATAAGGTGGATTCCATCGAGAAGAAACCTGCCACACGTTATCCCGCACCACCTTTCACTACTTCCACCTTGCAACAGGAGGCGGCTCGAAAACTTGGCTTCTCGGTGGCCAACACGATGCGCATTGCCCAACAGCTTTACGAATCAGGTAAGATTACCTATATGCGTACCGACTCTGTCAACCTCAGTAGCCTCGCCCTGGGTATGGCCAAAAAGGAAATCATGGAAAACTATGGCGCTGAATATGTGAAGACCCGCCAATACCACACCAAGACCAAAGGTGCACAAGAGGCCCACGAAGCCATACGCCCCACCGACTTGAACCAACATACCATCAAAGGTACTGCCGACGAACGCAAACTTTATGAGCTGATCTGGAAACGTACCATCGCCTCGCAAATGGCTGACGCTCAAATGGAACGCACCAATGTGAACATCGGCATCTCAACTAACGATAAGCAGTTTGTAGCCACGGGCGAAGTCATCCTCTTCGACGGTTTCCTGAAGGTCTACATGGAAAGCTTCGACGACGACCGTGCAGAAGACACCGCCGCCATCCTTCCACCCATCGAAGTCGGTACCTCATTGGATTTGGAGAAGATGGAAGCCCAACAACGTTACACCCGTCACCCTTTACGCTACACCGAGGCCAGTCTCGTGAAGAAGATGGAAGAACTGGGCATCGGACGTCCTTCCACTTATGCTCCCACCATCTCCACCATCCAAAAACGCGAGTATGTGACCAAAGGCGACGTGAAGGGCGAACCTCAGAATTATCAAATCATCACGCTGAAAAACAATAAGATTTCGGATAAGATGGGCAAGGAAAATTACGGTGCCGAAAAAGGCAAACTGCTGCCTACCGACATCGGAATCCTGGTGAACAAGTTCTTGACCCAATATTTTGAGAGCATCATCGACTACAACTTCACCGCCAACGTGGAGAAGGAATTCGACAAGATTGCCGAAGGCGAATGCGAATGGAATGCCATGATCAAGGAGTTCTACAAGAACTTCCATCAACAAGTCGTCTCCACCACGGAGAACTCAGGCAAATTCAGTGGCGAGAAACTCCTTGGTGTTGACCCCGCTACGGGTAAGAATGTCTATGTGAAAGTCGGACGTTTCGGTCCAGTGGCACAGATTGGCGACACAGAATCGGAGGAGAAACCCCGTTTTGCAGGTTTGAAGAAAGACATGAGCATCGAGAATGTCACCTTGGAAGAAGTGTTGAAGCTCTTCGACTTCCCACGCATCCTCGGTGAGTTTGAAGGCAAGGAAATCACTGTGGCCGTGGGTCGTTTTGGCCCCTACATTCGTCACGACAACAAGTTCTACAGCCTTGCCAAGACCGACAACCCTGCTTTGGTGGAATACGACCGCGCTGTTGAAATCATCAATGAGAAACGTCAGAAGGATTTGAACAACATCATCCTCACCTTCGACCAAGACCCCGACATGCGCGTGTTGAACGGCCGCTTCGGACCTTATATCACTTACAAGAAGAACAACTACAAGATTCCGAAAGGTACTGAACCCTCCTCTTTGACCTACGAAGCCTGCCTGGCCATCATGGAAGACCCTAAAAATGCACCAAAGAAGAAGGTGGCGAAGAAAAAGTAAGAACTAAATCCGTACCTTTGCCGCCCGAATAATCAAGCAATATAAAAGAAATCGAGATATGAAAGTTGCAACACTATTAGGCGAACGTTTCAAGAAAGCACCGGCCGACTGCGTTTTCGACAGTCAGGCGCTGATGGTGCGTGGTGGATATATCAAGTCGGTGGGAACAGGTTTGTTTTCCTTCTTCATGCCGGCCAAACGCATCGCAAAGAAAATCGAGAATATCATCCGTGAGGAGATGGACCGCATCGACGGACAGGAAGTCATGTTTCCCGTCGTCATGCCAGGTTCATTGTGGCAGGAGTCGGGACGTTACAACAGCATCGGCTCGGAGCTGCTCCGTTTCAAGGACCGTAACGGCATCGACATGGTGCTGGGTATGACCCACGAGGAAGCTGCCGTGCAGCTGGCCCGCGATGCCGCGAAGAGCTACACACAGTATCCCTTCATGATCTATCAGATCCAGACCAAGTTCCGCGACGAACCCCGTTCGCGTGGCGGCCTCATCCGTACCCGTGAGTTCACGATGAAGGATGCCTACAGCTTCCACACCTCACAAGAGGACTTGGAGCAATACTACGCCAAGGCTTACCATGCCTATGACCGTATTTTCGCTCGTGTTGGCGTGCCGCAGGTCGTGGCCGTCAAGTCTGACTCGGGCATGATGGGTGGCCGCATCTCACATGAGTTCATGCTGCTCACCGACATTGGCGAGGATACCATCGTCATCTGCCCCGAATGCGGTTACCGCTCCAACAGCGAAGCGGCTGACTGCATCGTCCATAACGAGGAATACCCCATCGAGCCTTTGGAAGAGGTTTACACCCCCGACCAGAAAACCATCGAAGAGGTGTGCAATTACCTGCACAAGTCGCCTCTGCAGTCGTGCAAGGCCGTGTTGTATCAGCGTAACATGGATGACTCGTTGGTTATCGTCTTCCTGCGTGGTGACCTCGAGGTGAATGAGACCAAGCTCCGCAACCTGCTTTGCGCCGAGGTGCATGCCGCCACCGTCACTCCCGAGATGGGTATCTGCCCTGGCTTCATCGGCCCCAAAGGCTTGCCGGAAGGCATCACCGTGGTCTACGACGAGTCGCTGAAGACCTTGAACAGCTTTGTGGCGGGGGCCAACAAGGAGAACTACCACTACAAGGGCATGAACATGGTCCGCGACCTCGGTGAGGTGAAGTACGACAGTGTGGCCAAGGCCACCGCTGGCGGCATCTGCCCCGTGTGCGGCAAGCACAGCATCACCATCAGCCGTGGCATCGAGGTGGGTAATATCTTCCAACTCGGCACCAAGTACACCGAGTCGATGAATATGCAGTACCTCGACAGCGACAACACGCTGAAATACCCCATCATGGGCTGCTACGGCATCGGCGTGGGTCGTTTGATTGCCTCGGTCTGTGAAGTAAGCCATGATGACTATGGCCCCATTTGGCCCATCACCATCGCCCCTTGGCAGGTGCAGGTGTGTGCACTGCGCATCGCCGACGAGAACGTGCGCCGCGTGGCCGACAAGCTCTACGAAGACCTGAAGAAGGCTGGCGTGGAGGTTATTTATGACGACCGCAACATCAGCGCTGGTGTGATGTTCTCCGATGCTGACCTGCTCGGCGTGCCGCTGCGCATCGTAGTCAGCCCGAAGACGCTGGAGCGCAATGCCATCGAGTTCGCCAGCCGCGACAAGAGCTTCAAGACCGACCTCAATCCCGACAATGTCGTCGCCGAGGTGAAGGCTAAAATTGCTGAAATGATTGCGGCTTTGACGCCTGTGGATTGACAATCGGCTCATTATTCACAAAAAATCGGCTCAAATACACACTGTTTTGAGCCGATTTTCTGTTTGTCGTGAACTGATTATACCTTTTCATACAGCCATCGTCGCAGCAAAAAAGCACAAAAATAAGGAAAAGTATAAAACTTTCCATTAAAGCTTATATTCTTGTTACATAGTTTGATGCCGTATTTTATGTCGGGATAGGAGGGGCTGTCTATCAGTGTGTTCAGCGAGATGGTGGCACCGTCTTTGGCTTTCACTTCTACGGGAATTAAGCTGTTTGTGTCGCGTAGGAAGAAATCCATCTCAAGTTGGGAGTTCTCCTTTTTATAATAGTAAATGGAATAATTGGATTTTGTAAGCGCTTCAGCTACTATGTTTTCATAAACAGCACCTTTATAAACGCCAAGATTCTTGTTTTGTCTGAGATCTCGGGCTGATTCTTCGTCCAGACTGGCCATCAACAGACCATTGTCATGGAAGTAAATCTTGTATTTGGTTTCATCGTAATTGCCTTTCAGTGGTAATTCTGGAAAGTTCAGACAATGGCAAACATTCACAATGCCAGCGTCAGCAAGCCATTCCACACAACCCACATATTCGCGACTACGAGCATGGGCGGCCACTTTTGTAATTTGGAATTTTTTGTTTTCCTTGGCCAAGAAGAACGGAATATGGTGATACACATTCTTGATTTTCGCCTTGTCAAGACCTTGTGCATACTTAGTTATATCTTCCTCATAATCAAACAGAAGCTGTTGCTGCATTTCCACAATGCCTGCATAGGTTCCCGTTTCAATGAAGTGACTTACTATAGCGGGCATCCCTCCCACTACGGCATATTCGAGGAAAAGACCGTTCATAGCATTCATTTCAATCGATGAAAAGGGAGTCAAGGTCGAAAGATGACGAAACAACTCGTCAATTTGTTCATTTTTATAGCCTTTTGCCCAAAGAAATTCTTCAAAATCCAGAGAATACATAGTATAGTCTGATTTATAGCCCACGCTGTTTGAAGTGATTTCCTTGTAGTTCAAGCCCATCATTGAGCCAGAGCAAATGACATCAAAACGATGGTCTTCCAAAAAGAATTTCAAGCATGTGACACAATCTGTAAACTCCTGTATTTCATCGAAAAAAATAAGTGTATCATTTTCAATAAATTGAAATGCAGGATTAAAAAAGGAGATTTGCCGAATCACTGTATCAACCGAGAAACCTTGGGCGAAGATGCCCTTGAATTCTGGATGTGTGACAAAATTAATTTCGACAAACGATTGATATGTTTTCCCAAATTGGCGCACCGAATAGGTTTTCCCTACCTGACGGGCGCCTCGTACAATCAAAGGCTTGCGATTGGAATCCCGTTTCCACGAATGTAAATAAAGGTCTATCTTACGCTTCATCATGGCTGTTTTCACATTTTCTGGATAAAATTATCACCAATTTTACACATTTTCTGGACAAAATTTTTGGCAAAATTACACATTTTCTGGATAAAATTATCACCAGAATTACACATTTCATGTTTTTTTGCTGTAGAGATGCCTATACACATCTCTATAAATAAAGAGTATAAAAAACCTCCGACAGCCTTACTCTGCCGGATTTTTTTCTACCTCTGTGACTTTCTTGTTCTTCTGGAACCATTCCGTGATGTCCTTCACACGGCCGTCGGCCAGGCGTTTCATCATGTGTTGGTTGGTGGTCGCGCTGTCCAAAGGCCCCAGCTCGGCGATGTAACGCCCCAACTTGATGTAGTCGAAATGGTCGGTCGAGACGTTTTGCGGCAGGTCGTTCTTGCCCGAATACCAGGCCACTTTGACCCCAAAGTCCTTTTTCACTTGGTTGGCCAATCGTGCCACCGACTCAGGCTCATTGTCGCCGCCCATGAAGCACACGCAGGTGATGCCCGACTTGTATTGCTCCACAAGACGGTTCAATTCATTGTTGTCCAAAGGCTTGCCTTCGTCTTTCCACAAATACTTGCTGTGGCAACCTGGGCATTGGTTGGGGCAGTTGGAAATATTGATGGCGAGCGTCACCTCGTCAGGGACTTCCTGAAAGACGACATCAAAATTGGCGTATTTTAGCATCTGTCCATCTCCATTTTTCCATAGTAACGGCGGCCGGCTTCCTCTTGGCGCGGCTCGCTGAAATTGCTGACGCGCTTCAGGTAACCGATGATGCGAGTCAGGTAGTCGATGTTGTGGCTGTGGCACTCGGGGCACTCCTTCAGGTAGCGCTTGTCGATGTGGCCGCAGTCGTTGCAAATGGTGTTCGGGATATTGAAAGTGAAGTAGTTGCAGCCTTCGCGGGCAGCCACACGCAGCAGCTGGCGATACTGGTCCTTGGTGAGGTGTTCCTCAAGGTTGCAGTGCAAGGCCGAACCACCGGTGAGGTGCTTGATGTATTTCTCGCCGTGGAGACGGAACTTGTCCAACACGTTGGTGTTGGGGTCTTCCACGATGTAGAAATAGCTGTTGTAGCAGTCGCGATGCACCTCGTAACCGTCCTCCTTGTCCCACTTGGCATGTTTCACGCCCACGTTCTCGGCGGGAATCATCTCGCAGTTGAACATCAAGCCGTCTTTCTTCGAGTAGTACTTTTTGTTGTAACGCTCGATGAGGCCTAGCACATCCTGCACAAACTTCTCGTAATCAGGATTGTCTGAAATCTTGATTTTCAGGAATTCAGCAGCTTCTACAAGGCCGTTCACGCCGATGGTGAGGTATTGGCGACCGAGGTTGATGTAGCCTGCATCGAAGAGCGGCAACATGCCTTTCTTCTGCAGCTCCTTCAGGTTTTCGTTGTAGCAAATCTGCACCTTATGGCAGAGGTCGACGATTTCCTCAAGGAAGGTAAGGTAATGCATGTTGTTGCGGGCGGCATATTGGATGCAACGGTTCAGGTTGATGGTCAGCACGCTCTTAGAGCCAGTGCTTACGCCACCGGCGCCAAGAGTGTAGCTGAAGCCGTTGTCTTGGATTTCGTTGCGCAGACGGCAGCACGAAGAAAGTGAGTCAGCGTTGTCGCTGAGGTAAGTGAAGAACGAGTGTCCTTCGGCATACATCTCTGCGGTGAAGTCGCCCCATTCCTTGTCGATGACGTCGCCATCTTTCGAGAGCAGGGCCATCGTTTCGACAGGGAAGGTGAGCACGCTTCTCAGACGCTCGGCGTTGAACCATTTCATGAAACGTTTTTGCAGCCAGCTGAGCGATTCCCAGTCGGGTTTCGAGCCGTCGGGGAAATAGAAATTGCCAAACAGCGACTCGAAATAATAACGGTCGTAGTAGGCAATGTTCCAGAACACCGACTGGTAGTTTCTTGCTCCCGCAGGTTGGTTCAGGGAATATACGATTTGCTGGAAGCAGTCGGTGATGACCTTGTCGATGGTGCGGGGTTTCAGTGAGAAGTCGACCACCTCGTCGGCGCGCTTATAGTAGTCTGGGCCGTAGTCCTTGGCGATGAAGTAGTTCATGTACATTAGGAACTCAGGCGTGGCACAGGCACCCGACAATTGCGACGAGACCATGAACACCATATTAATAAAGCCGCCGCAGAAGGAACGCAGCTTGGTAGGGGCGGTGGAGTTGCCGCCGATGGAAGCCGTGCCTTCGTTGAGCCAGGGATACATCGTGATGGAGGCGCAGTAGTTGGCCAAACTGGTTTCGTCGTTCTTATAGATGAAGTGGTTGTTGAGCAAATAGAGGTAACGGTCGGCAAGTTCTTTGCCAAACACTTCCTTAATACGGTCGGTCAGCAGGCGACGGTTGATGCGGATGAAGCTCGACTTGGGCAGCTCGCCGATGAGCGTGGCGATGTTTTTCTTCTCCACGTTGGCGTTGGCGTCGTACTTTGAGCCAGTGGCGGCGTTCGAGGCGTTGACGTAGTTGCTCAGGAAATCGATTTTCTCGCGAATTTCACGGTCTTCAGTGTGCTTCTGGCGGTACAGGATGTAGTTTTTGGCCACAGTGTAATACTGCTCCGCCATTAAGGCAGTCTCCACCTGGTTCTGGATTTCCTCGACGGTGATGCCGTTGGTCACGCGGACGCGGCTCAAGATGCCGTTGAGGTCCTCATCGGTGGCATAGAAGCCCGAGGCGAGAAAGGCCTTGCTGATGGCGACTTTGATTTTTTCAAGAGAGAAGGCTTCCAGCTTGCCATCTCTTTTGGTGATATACAATCCTCCGTTGCTCATAAGTGCTCGTTTTCTGTTTGTTGCATCAATACTGATGCCTAATATAGTTGCGTTTTCAATTGTTCGGCACGTTTCCCTTATCCCGAGGGAGGGCATGCTTCCATTTCCAAGGCAGGTCTTCTGACTTACTCCCTTCCGAACGGCCTTCCCGTCCTCATGGTCGGACAGTGGCATGGGGTGCTCGGCATGTTTCAGAGCTCACAGCTACGGGTATAGTCCCTGATTTTCACGGGGTTCCCTTTTCATCTTTTCCCAAGAACCTTGTTTTGCAAAGGTATAGTATTTTGGTTTCACCGACCAAATTAATTCTTGAAATTTTTGTCAACAAAATTATCAACATGCTAATTGGGTGATTTATTTATCTTTGCAAAAAATTTCAGAATCGTTATGCCAAAAAAGAAAAAAATTGAGAATAAACTGAGCACTTTTACAAGTGTCATCCTCGGCATTTTCGCCGACCAACCCTTCCGCCCGAAGAACTACAAGCAAGTCTGCAAAATCATGGGTATCAAGGACCAAGCAGGGAAGGATGTGGTGTATAATTTGCTTATTGACCTGAAAAATAAAGGGTTGCTAAAGGAAGAACGGCCTTATAGTTATGTCATGAGTCCTGAAGGCATGGCACAGTTCGGGCCTAAGACAAAGTATGTGGAAGGTACGGTGGAGATGAAATCGACGGGCAAGGCCTACGTGGTGCGCGACGACGGTGAAGGCGAGGATATCTTCATCGCCGCCCAAGACACTTACAAGGCGTTGCATGGCGACCGCGTGCGCGTGGCCATGTTCCCGAAACGAAACAACAGCAAACCCGAAGGCGAGATTGTGGAGGTGCTGGAACGTAAACATACCGAGTTTGTGGGCGTCCTCACCATTTCGCACGGCTATGTCTTCGTTCGTCCCGATGTGGACTGGATGCCAGTCGATATCTTCATCCCGCGTGGTGACCTCCGTGGTGCCAAAGATGGCATGAAGGTGATCGTCCATCTGGTGGATTGGCCTGATGGTTCGGGCAACCCCTTCGGCGAGATTGTGCGCGTACTCGGCAAACCTGGTGAGAACGATGTGGAGATGGAATCCATTCTGGCAGCTCATGACTATCCAATCGAGTTCCCTGAAGAGGTTGAAAAAGAAGCGGATAGAATCCCTGTCACCATCAGCAAGGACGAAATCAAGCGCCGCCGCGATTTCCGCAAAACGTTCACCATCACCATCGACCCTGCCGATGCCAAGGACTTCGACGATGCCATCAGCTTGCAGAAGATGGCGAACGGCCATTGGGAGGTGGGTGTCCACATCGCCGATGTGTCGCATTATGTGCAGAAAGGTTCTGCCATCGACCGCGAGGCGTTGGATAGAGGCACTTCAGTTTACCTCGTCGACCGCACCATCCCTATGTTGCCCGAAAAGCTCTGCAACAATGTCTGCTCACTCCGCCCCGATGAGGAGAAACTGTCTTTCTCTGTCGTTTTCGAGATGGACGATGAGGCCAACATCTACGACAAATGGATTGGCAAGACCATCATCAAGTCATGTCGCCGCTACACCTACGAAGAAGTACAGACCATGATCGAAGGCGGAGAAGGTGACTATAAGGCCGAAATATTGACTTTCAATAGTTTGGCGACCAAACTTCGCGAGAAGCGAATGGAAGCAGGCAGCATCAACTTCCATTCTGAAGAGGTGAAGTTCATCCTTGACGAGAATAAAAAGCCCATCGATACCTACGTGCGTGTGCAGAATGAGTCGCATGAATTAATCGAAGATTTCATGTTATTGGCCAACCGTACTGTGGCCGAGACCTTCGGCAAACCGGAAAGCAAATGGAGCAATTACACTTTTGTCTACCGTGTCCACGACGAGCCTAACCCCGAGAAACTCAACAAATTCATGTTGCTTATCTCGCGCTTGGGCTATTCCATGAACCTCAGCAACCGCACAACCTTGGTGAATTCCTATAATAAACTGTTTGAGGATGTGGAAGGCAAGGGCGAGAAAAACCTCATCCAGACCGTCGCCCTGCGCACCATGGCCAAGGCCATCTATAGCACCGACAACATTGGTCACTATGGCTTGGCTTTCGACTACTACACCCATTTCACTTCGCCCATTCGCCGTTACCCCGACCTGATGGTGCACCGATTAATTGAAAGGTATCTCATAGAAGGACAAAGCTCGGTCAACAAGAAGGAATATGAGGACATGTGTGCGCATTCGAGCGAGATGGAGAAACAAGCCGAGGAAATGGAACGCCAGTCCATCAAGTACAAGCAAGCTGAATACCTGCAAGATAAGATCGGACAGGTGTTTGAAGGCTTGGTCTCAGGCGTGAGCAAATGGGGCCTCTTTGTTGAGCTGAAAGGCAACAAATGCGAGGGTTTGGTGCGCTACGAAGACCTTCCTGGCGACTACTATTATCTCGATGACGACAACTTCCGCGTCATCGGGCAAGAGACGGGTCGCGTCATCCAACTGGGTGATGAGGTGCGTGTCATCGTGAAGGCAGTCGACCTCTTCAAACACAAAATGGACTTCGAGATGCTGGCCGACACGCCTGCAACAAAGAAGTCGAAGCATAAAAAACGCCTGTATTAAACAAAAATACGTACTTTTGCACGCTTAAACAAAGGTAAACGCTATGAAAAAGAGAATCAATTTATTAAAAGTATCGCTTTTCCTTTTTGCTTTGATGAGCCTTGCAAGCTGCAACAAGAAAGAGGAGATGACTGTTTTGGTGAATAGTCTTTGGTTTCCCGAAGAAGCCTGTGTGCAAGAACTGGCCATCACTGCCAACTGCAAATGGTCCATCACTATTGACGATGATGCTGATTGGTATACGATAGATCCCATGTCGGGCCGAAACAATAAGGTGCTATCCATAACCGTGAAAGCATTAGGCGATGCGGAACAAAGAACCTCTTCTTTTACCATCACCTCCGACAAGGGGAATGTCCAATTGAAGGTGCGTGTCTCCCAAAACACGGATGAGCCGGCCGAATTGAGAAGCATTGAGAATATGGTTTTCGGTGTGGCCACTTTCACGCATTGGAATGTCGATTATTTCGGTGAAGTGATTGAAGAGACTTACAAACGATATGAATTTAATCCGAACGACACGTCAGTGGGCTATCAAATGTTTTTCTTGGAAGATTCCATCGGCATACAAAAAGACAACCACGATGACAGCACGGTGTACTATCAGTTCAAGTACTTTTATGACCCCGATGCTCGTATCATCCATCTCGATTTTGTTGTAGAAGGCGATACGACTGAGATATACGACGCTCCCGTACTTGTGGCAACAGAAGAACTGTTCCGTTTCCAACATGAGTACAAGCCCATGCGTTGGGAACTAGCCGACATGCGGAAGATAGGAACGATTCTCCCCCAAGAAAAAACCAGAATAGCAAAAGCCACCAAGAAGAGAAAACCAACAGGTGGCGTGTTCCAGTATTGACGGTTGGAGGGTGAGGAAGGTCTTTGTGGCATTAATAAAAATCTAATATGAAAAAAGAAGTCAGTTTTTCGAGGGTCTTGTTGCTTATCTTTATAGCACTCAGTTTGGTAGGATGCAAGAAAGAGAAAATCACCCTTTCCGAATATGAGTTTTGGTTTCCAGGTGAGGCTTGTGTACAAAACATTCAGGTCACAGCCAACTGCGACTGGACTATCAGCATCGACGATGGTGCCGACTGGTACTCCATCAAAAAAAGCATCGATACGACCGTGTATTCGGCAGATGGAAGTTCGACATATTTCATTATTAACAACACGGCTCAGACTATATCTTCAAGACAAGGAAGCATGACACTTGCTATTGTTGTGGAGCCCCTGGAAAACCAACTTGAAAGATCTTCCTCGTTCACCATCACCTCTGACAAGGGGAATGTCCAATTGAAGGTGCGTGTCTCCCAAAACACGGATGATTCAGTCGAATTGAGAAGCATTGAGAATATGGTTTTCGGTGTGGCCACTTTCACGCATTGGAATGTCGATTATTTCGGTGAAGTGATTGAAGAGACTTACAAACGATATGAATTTAATCCGAACGACACGTCAGTGGGCTATCAAATGTTTTTCTTGGAAGATTCCATCGGCATACAAAAAGACAACCACGATGACAGCACGGTGTACTATCAGTTCAAGTACTTTTATGACCCCGATGCTCGTATCATCCATCTCGATTTTGTTGTAGAAGGCGATACGGCTGAGATATACGATGCTCCCGTACTTGTGGCCACGGAGGAGCTGTTCCGTTTCCAGCATGAATACAAGCCTATGCGTTGGGAACTCGCCGACATGCGGAAGATAGGAACGATTCTTCCCCAGGAAAAAACCAGAATAACAAAAGCCATCAAGAAGAGAAAACCAACGGGTGGCGTGTTCCAGTTTTGAGTAAATTACCAGCTTGAATGGGGAAGCATCTCCTAAGATATATTTCAGCGTTCGGCATAGGTGTTTACCTTTTTGCTCTCATTACCATTAGTTTGGTTTTCAAGGATCATGCCTTGTCCACCAAATGGATGATTTGGGGCATCAGTGAGGTGTTGTTTTTCTTTGTTCTTACTTCCGTTTTCTATCCCCAATGGAAAAACGACGACCCCAAGCAGTTTTGGCGCAAGGTGTTTTGGGTGGCATTTGCAATAAGGGTGGCTTATGTCATATTTTCCTATTATTATTATTGTTTCCAAATAGGAAATCCCTTTGAGAAGCCGGGCGACGAGGCTGGCTATTACAACAGGAGTGTGTTTCTTGCGGAATCTGTTCGGGAAGGGAACCTAAGATTTGTCTTTGACTATCTAAGCCATTATTCGATGGGATTTTCTGATCGGGGTTACTTGATATGGCTGACCTTTATCCATACTCTTTTCGGTCCCAACCTTTTAATGGACAGATTCCTTAAAGCCTTGATGAGTGCATATCTATGTATCGTTGTTTACAAGCTGAGTTCCAGGACTTTTGGTGAGCGCACTGGCAGGTTGGCCGCTGTAATGTGTGTCTTTATGCCCATCCTGATTCAGCTAACGGGGACCCACATCAAGGAATTGGAGATGATTTTCCTATCCATCCTCGCCCTTGAACGGATGGATTATCTGATCCGCAGCAAGAAATACACCATTTGGAACATTCTGTTTCCCATTTTGCTGACAGGCCTCACTTTCGGCTTCCGAACTGTCGTAGGCATGTGTTTGATTTTTGCTTTTTTGGTCTTTATCATACTGTCGCCCAAGGAATTGGTGAACAAGAGAGGTAAAATCGTCACCTTGTCAGCTACTGGAGTCATTTTGCTGTTGTTTTTGTTTACGGCCATTGGAAGCGAGATGGAAATCTATTACAGGCTGAATTTCAGTGGCTCCGACTATCTTTCCAAGAAGTATGAGTCGATAGGAATGGAATACCATGAGTTAGCTCAGAGCAAATACCTGTTTCCGGGAGCTTTTGTCTTGCCTTTACCCCCCATGGTAAAAGAAGCGCCTGTTCACAATAAAAGATGGAACGGAAGCATCTATGTCAAGAGTTTTCTGGGCTTTTTTGCCATGTTGTCTATTGTGGTAGCCTTCCGACAAAAGAAATGGCGCGACTTTTCGCTGATTGGTGCCTACGAATTGGCGTATTTAGGTATCGTCATGTCGACGTTCACGGCCAACTCCGAACGTTATCATGAACCCGCCATTCCATTGATTTTGGTGATGGCCGCTTATGCTATGACGCATTTGAGGCGAAGGGACATGAAATACTTTTATGCCTATTGTGTCGTGCTATTGGTTGCTATTTTTGCATGGAATTGGTTGAAACTGGCGGCACGAGGATTGGTTTGAAAAGGAGGAAACTATGGGAACAAAACTGCTTCGACATATTTCTATCATAGGCATTGGGGTCTATCTTTTGGCCTTGATCACCATCAGTTTGGTTTTCAATGACTATGCCTTGCAGCTGAAATGGGTGCTGTGGGGCATGGGCGAGGTGCTGTTTTTCTTTGTGTTGACCACCCTGTTTTATCCTCGTTGGAAAAACGACGACCCCAAGCGTTTTCGGCGCAAGGTGTTTTGGACGGCTTTTGGGATCCGTGCCTTATATGCGTTCTTGATTTGCTATTACTATTATTATCAAACGGGCAAGGCCTTTGAATACAACGTTGCCGATAGTATTTGGTATCACCGTACGGGCGTGCATTTATCGAGGGCCGTCAGGCAGGGCTACATCCGCTACGTTTTCCAATATTTGCGGGCCTATACGATGGGCTTTTCCGATCAAGGTTATACGCTTTGGCTGACATTAATCTATACGATTTTCGGTCCCAATTTGTTGACGCCAAGGCTCTTCAAGGCTTTGATGAGTGGCTATCTGTGTATCGTGGTTTACAAATTGGGAACGCGGACTTTTGGGGAGCGCACAGGCAAATTGGCTGCCGTGATGTGTGCCTTCATGCCTATTTTGGTTCAGATTTGCGGCCTCCACACAAAAGAAATGGAGATGATTTTCCTGTCCCTCCTCGCCCTCGAGCGCATGGATTATCTGATTCGCAGCAAGAAATACACTGCTTGGAACATCGCTTTCCCAATCTTGCTGACAGGCTTGACCTTCGGTTTCCGCACCATCGTTGGCATGTGCCTGATTTTTGCTTTTTTGGTTTTCATCATGCTGTCACCCAATGAATTGGTGGGAAAAAAAGGTAAAATCATTTCCGTATCAGCGATAGTGCTTGTGTTTTTCGTTTTCCTGTTGACAGGGATTGGTAATGAGATGAGGATTATTTATAGGTTGAGATTCGTCGATTTGAATGTAAAGACTGAAAAATACGAGGCTTTAGGTTTCAAACATGCCGAGTTGGCGCATAGCAAATACTTGGCTCCTGGGGCTTTTGTGCTTCCATTGGCGCCTATGGTGGAAGAATCGCCAGAACACAATAAGATGATTCACGGCAGCACCTATGTGAAGAATTTCCTCGCTTTCTTTGCCATGTTGGCCATTGTGGTGGCTTTCAGACAAAAGAAATGTCGCGATTTCTCTCTGATTGGTGCGTATGAACTCTCATATTTGGCCATTATCATGCTCTCGTTTGCCGCCAACATGGAACGGTATCATCAACCAGCCATACCCTTATTGGTATTAATGGCCGCCTACGCCATGACACATTTGCGCCGTAAGGACTTGATACTCTTCTATGTGTATTGCGGTTTGCTTTACGTTGCCTTATTTGTCTGGAATTGGCTTAAACTGTCGGCAAGAGGCTTGGTGTAATTTTTTTTGAGGAAAAACCTTGCGTTTCAATAAAAAGATGTATCTTTGCAGCCGCAAATCGTAAGAATGAAGTTAAAAGGGTACCTTGCCCGAGTGGTTAGGGATCGGTCTGCAAAACCGGGGACGGCGGTTCGAGTCCGCCAGGTACCTCATCAAGCCTGCTGAAGTTCAGCGGGCTTTTTTATTGCCTTATCGCAGAATAGACATAAACAAAAAAAGAGTCCCAAAACAAGAACTCTTTTGCCTTGAGCCACATGTCGGACTCGAACCAACGACCTACGCATTACGAATGCGTTGCTCTACCAACTGAGCTAAAGTGGCTTCTCAAATGCGGCTGCAAAAATAGGAATAATTTTGAAACTAGGGTAAAAAACACGAAAAAACTTTTTTACTCAAAAACACAATATATAAACTAATATTTTAGTTATATATTCAAAAATATCTGTATATTTGTAACGTAAAACCCTACAACAATGAAATCAAGAATCCATTTATTGATTTGCTTAGCAATAAGTTGCACTTTTTTCTCTTGCTCAACCCGACCTATCGTAAAACCCTCTTATCTGAGTTATTACACCGAGGAAGAACTTCAGGAAATGTATGAAAAAGCCCGTGCAGAAGAAAGGGCCTATCTGCAAAAACTGGAAAACAGCGACCCCGATTCTGTTATATTGCTCAATCTTGATTTCACTTATTTGGATACTGTCCCTGACTTATCCAAATACAATAAGGTGAGGATCGCCACTTTTTCCGGTATCGAAGCGAATAAGGTGGACAAGTCCTTGTTTTTGTCCGACAGTTTGGAGATTGTCACCCTCAATGGTTGTAGTTTTCGCAAAATAGACTTTCCTGAGGACAACCACATCGAACGCCTGAACCTGACGAACTGCCAGTTGACACACATTCCAACGAGCGTCCGTCGTTGCAAGCATTTGAAAGATCTCAATCTGGAGGGCAACCAAATTCGTCATATCCCAAGATGGATTATGGAACTTGATAGTTTGGAAGAAATCAGCTTGAATTTCAACCAGTTGAGACTGAACAAAGCGGATGTCCGCCACCTTACCCAGGTCAAACGAATCCTTTTGGGTGGCAACGGCATCGAAAAACTGCCCAAGAACATCGGTCGACTGCAATGCGAAAGCATGAATATGGCGAAAAATAAGCTCCATAGCTTGCCCAAGTCGTTTGCCAACCTGAATCAATTGAAAGTTTTGGTGTTCTATGAAAATGATTTCGAAGAGATACCAGACGTGTTGGTCGATTTCAAAAACCTGAGGCATTTGGATTTTTATAAGAACCATATCAAGGAAATCCCAGATTTTGTGGGAAATATGGAAAACATGCAGCAGCTTTTCCTGTCGTTCAACCAAATCGAGGAGATTCCCGACACCTTACGCAACCTGAAACGGCTGAAGTATTTCTATATCCATCACAACGAACTGCACTTCCTGCCCGAATGGATTACCGAAATGGATTCCATTGAGCGTTTTGGGATAGGTTTCAACCACCTGCTGAATCTGCCCGATGTGTCGAAGATGAAATCGCTGAAAGACTTCGACTGCGAACATAACCTGCTGGAACGCTTCCCTTGGGAACTTCTTGAAAAGCCCGACTTGGAGATGATCAATGCACGCAACAACGATTTCATCTTATCCGATGAAGACAGAATGCGGATCATCAAAGCTAGTAAAACAATCAACATAAACTATTGAAAACTATTCAATAAACACGAATAACCAAGAACTATCAGTAACAATTAATGAAACAATTCGTGAACAATTTCTGATAATTAGTGTTGAAAAACAATTATTTATAATTTTTTCATCAATAATACAATAAAATAACTAAAAAAATAGTTGTACAATCAAAATATTCTGTATATTTGCAGCGTTAAACCTTTAGAAACGGAGGATAAAATGGCTAGAAAGAAAGAAAATATCGAGGAAAACTCCATTAGAATGAAGGAGTTGACCAAAGCGGAAGAACAAGTGATGCAGGTTATCTGGAACATCGGACAGGGCTTTGCCAATGAAATTATGGCTGCTTATCCCGAGCCCAAGCCGGCCTACAACACGGTGCTTTCCATCATCAAGATCTTGGAAAACAAAGGTTTTGTGAAGCACGAAACCTTCTGCCGCGCCCACCGCTACAGTGCCGTCATCAGTAAGGAGGAATATTCGCACCGTTACTTGGGCAGCGTGGTGGAGCGTTACTTCAACAATTCGTATCTCGACCTTGTCTCGGCCTTTGCCAGAAAGGAGAACTTCAGTGTCGAGGAACTGGAAGAAATGAGAAAAGCCATCGACGAGGCCATTGCCTCAGAAAGGAAATAAGCCATGAATGCACAAGAATTAATCATCGGTCATTTGCTGCCCATCGCTGCCACCGTCGGGGTGCTTTGGTTGGTGTATCGCCTGTTGTTCCGCAACAGCAATCGCCTTTATTTCAACCGCTATTTCCTGCTGACAAGTATGCTGTTGGCCTTGGCCATGCCGCTGCTCGGCCTGCTTTCAGGGATGGAAGTGCCGCAGATGGTGACCTTGAAACAAAACATGTTCAATGGCATGATACTGAACGAAGTCATCGTAACGTCCGACGGTCAGCCCGTGTTGCCCGAAGTGACAGTGACCACCGACGCCACGCCATCGCGTTTCAGCCTGTGGCAAGTTATTGGCGGCATTTATTTAATAGGTGTTGGCGTGATGACCCTGCTGTTTCTCTTCAAGTTGGGGAAACTCATCACGCTCATTATCCGTTCGCCAAAGCGCAAGATGGATGGTTTTACAGCGGTGTTCACGGGCAAGGAACAAGGCTCGTTCTCCTTTTTCCGTTATGCCTTTTTCCCCAGCGAAAATGTGGGCCCCGACATCATGCGGCACGAGATGAGCCACATCGCCCACCACCATTCTTGGGACATCCTCTTCGCCGAGGTGATGATGATTCTGCAATGGTTCAATCCCTTCATCTATCTGTACAAGAAGGAGTTGCAGAGCCTTCACGAGTATCAAGCCGACCGCGATGTGGTGGCCACCGGCGTTGACAAAAAGAACTACATGATGCTGATCCTGCAGCAGTGCACGGCTGTCGA
>CAMHRP010000040.1:0-32631 GCA_946187645.1 uncultured Bacteroidales bacterium
GGTTCAGCCTATTTTTATGCTCAGCAAAAATCATTTAGCGGACAGCAATAATTCATAATAAATCCTGCCGCTCCGCCGTTTTATAAAGGTTTTCGGCACGAAATTTGAACTTTCCTGCCGAGCATAATGGAGAATTCTGTAATTTCGTCCCAAATTTTGACTTATGAAATCACTACATAGATTAGTCATGATGCTTGGAATAGTTTTTGTTTTAACTATCTCAGCATCAGCACAAAAGCATATTGAAGCTTATGACCCTGAGGCACTTTTCGATGAGGGTGTGTTGCTTTTTCAGAACCAAGAATATGGTGCAGCTCTTTCTACATTTGCACGGTATCGTTCCCAAGTTATAGATGCCAAGTCACAGCGTTGCGTTGATGCGCAATATTACGAAGCGGTCAGTTCACTTTATCTTAGCCATGCCGATGGTCCCGCAAAAGTCATCCAATTCGTGAACGACAATCCCGGAAGCACATGGGCGCGACATGCTAACTTCCTTTATGCCAATCATCTGTTCAAGGAAAAGAAATACAAGGAAGCATTGGCCATCTACGAAAAGACCGATGCTTTTTCCCTCACCACAGACGAGGCCCAGCAAATGCAGTTCAATATGGGCTATGCCTATTTTCAGTCGGGCAACTTGGACAAGGCTATGCCGCTTTTTCACGGCCTGATGATGAACGAAGGGAAGTATCAAGACCAGGCGAGATATTATTTTGCTCATATCCAATATGTCAAGGAGAAATACAATGAGGCATTGGATAATTTCCTTGTCCTGCGCTCGAATAAGGATTTCGCCAATGTGGTGCCGTCCTACATCATGCAAATTGACTATCTCAAAGGCGATTACGAGTCGGTAATCAATGACGGGCCAGGCTATATTCAGAAAGCCGACAAGAAGCGGAAGTCGGAAATGGCCCAAATTGTCGCCGATGCCTATTTCCAACAGAAAAACTATGATAAAGCCCTCGAATATTATGACATTTATAAAAAGAATCTAGTCCGTGGTGTCTCCCGCGAAGCTTATTATCAGATGGGTGTCAGCAAGATGATGAAGGGGAATTACAAGGATGCTATTGGTGACTTACAGAAAATCGCGGGCAATAATGACATACTTGGACAATATGCCTCCTATTATCTGGCTTCGTGTTATGCCAAGACTGACGAACCGAAATATGCCCGTAGTGCTTTCTATACTGCTTATTCCGCTGGCTTCGATGTTGAGCTGAGTGAGGAAGCCTTGTTTGATTATGCCCGCCTGAGCCTTATCCCAGGTACGGATCCTTTCAACGAGGCCGTTGGACTTTTGGATAGTTTCTTGGCCGAGCATCCTGATTCGGAACGTAAGACCGAAGCTCAAGAGATGACTGTCTATTTGCTGCTCAATGCGAAAGAAAACGAAACAGCTTTGAACCGTCTTGAAACAATGAAGAATAAAAGCATAGAGTTGCAGACGGTTTACAACGAGTTGCTCTTTGCAACGGGCATCGACAACTATCAGAAAGGCTTTTATGACAAGGCACAGGTGTATTTTTCCAAAATTTTGAACGGCAAGCAATCGGCGACCAACAAGGCTGAGGCTTGCTTTTGGTTGGGTGAGTCTGCTTATCAGATGGGCGACCATGGACAAGCGGGCAGATATCTGACCCAATTCAAGGCGATGAGTGCCGCTCCAAGTTTGCCGGAATATATCCTTGCCGATTACGATTTGGGCTACATCAATTACCAGAAGCCGGATTATGATGCCGCAGTGGGATATTTCCGTCGTTTCATCCAAAAAGTTGATGACAGCCAAAATGACCTCAAGACCGATGCTTACATCCGTCTCGGCGATTGCTTCTTCATGGAAAGAAATTACAATAATGCTATTAACTATTATGATATGGCTACCCGTATCGGGAAACGCGATGTCGATTATGCCTTCTATCAACAGGGACTTTCCTATGGTGCAAAAGGCGATGTAAACCAGAAGATTACCATACTCAATGAACTTTTACAGAATTATCCGAGTACGCCGTATTATGAACAGGCCTTGTTTGAAATTGGCAACACCTATCTCGTGCATGGTGACAAGCGTTCGGCTATCGCCAACTTCAACCGTCTCATCAAGGATAGACCGCGTTCTTCCTATACTCGCCAGGCCATGATGAAAGTAGGCATGATTTATTACAACAACAACCAGTATGATCAGGCCTTGACCAACTTGAAGAACTTGGTGTCCACTTATCCCAATACCGATGAGTCACGCGAGGCATTGAGCATTATTCGTAGCATCTACATGGAACAGAATAAGTTGGATGAGTACTTCGGGTATGTCAACGCCAACGGAGGACAGGTGAAGGTCACCCAACAGGATTCACTTGCCTTTGCCAACGCTGAGCTTTTCTATCTTGATGGCCGTTACCAACAGGCTCAAGCAGCTTTGCAGTATTATTTCGACAATTTTCAGCGAGGTGCCTATCTGCTGAAAGCTCATTATTATGCCCTTGAGTGTGCCGAGAAGGTTGGAACTGAAGAACAAGTCATCACGCACCTTAATTATATTTTGTCGCAGCCCGATAACGATTATACCGACAACGCGTTGCTCAAGATGGCTCGCATTGAGTATGAAAAGGGGAACTATCAGAATGCGGGTGAGTATTACGAACGTTTGTCGCGTATTACAGAGGAACCTTTGAAACGGTTGGAAGCACTGGAAGGCAGCATGAAGAGCAACTTCTTCATGGGCAACTACGACAAGGCTCTTGAAATGGGGGAAAGCCTGAGAGTGTCGCGTGACCTGACAGCCGAACAAGTCAATCAGATCAACCATATCATGGGCAAGTCGTATTTCGAGAAGGGTAATTACAGCGCCGCTATTGAGAAACTTGACAAGAGCGCAAGAAATGACAAGTCAGCATATGGTGCCGAAAGTGCTTATTACTCTGCTGTGGCATCTATTAAGCTGAAGCAATATGACGAAGCGGAGAACAAGGTGTTCGACATAGCCGACAACTTCTCAAGCTTTGACTATTGGGTTGCCAAGTCGTTCATCGCACTTGCGGATGTGTATGTGGCCAAGGACAACTATTTCCAGGCCAAGGAAACGCTTCGCAGCGTCATTGACAACTATAAAGGCAACGACCTGAAACAAGAAGCCCGCGCTAAGCTCGCCGAGGTGGAACGCAAAGAACCTAAAGTGGGCAGTAGCAACGGTATTGAACCTTTAGAACCGTAATAACACAGCCCCGTAGGGGCATAGGAAATTAATTAAGCAGGCGGTTTCAACCCATGCAGCATACAACAACGAATCCGAATAGCCCCGTAGGGGCGACATACCAAAGCAGGCGACATAAGTCCCTGCTCTAACACACAGAGCAAGATGAAAAGACACATCCTAATAGCAATCCTGACCCTAGTGGCTCTCACCGCCGCTGCCCAGCACGATGAACAAGTCACCGTGGAAGGTAAATACCGTCCCAAGGTAAACAAAGTCAATAAGTTGGTGTTGCAGCCAGAAACACCACAACCCTCCTACGAATTTCCCAGCTCTGAGGTCAACCCGAAAGAGGCTAAGCAGAAGTTCGCCCTCGACTTGGAGAAAATTGCCCCAACAGCCTTTACAGCAAAGGATGACAAACTTGTCGTCCCGACTAAGAATTTCATCATGGCGGGCGCCGGAACACGGCTTTCGCCGCTATTCCTCTATAAGCACAATTCCATGCTGACTAAGACATTGGGGCTCGGCGTAGGCATCAAACACAATTCGTCGTGGCTCAATATCAAAGACTATGCACCTTCGAGCTATATGAACAATGACTTCGAAATCAACCTCACTACGAGCAAGTTCGACGGCCTACAACTCGATGGTGGCGTGTATTACAATAACGACATGTACCATTACTATGGGATCAATCTTGTGGAAACGCCGTTGACCGAGGAACAGCTTGAGGTTTATGCCTCGAAAATCACATACAATAAGGTGGGTGGACACTTGGGCTTGGCTTCTACTACCACCCGTGTCGGAGAGTTGAGTCACGCAGCCAATTTGGATTATTTCTACTTGTTTAACAGAGAGCACGCTATTGATTTTGGGTATTCACTTGGTTATGCTAACAACTTCTGGGGCGACAAGAGCCATCCCCAAAACATCGGCATTGACTTAGGATTCCAATATGACTATTGCCTGGGACAAGAAGACAAACTTTTCGTTGTCGACCGTATCATGTTCAAGGTTAATCCCTTCTTTGAGATGAGTGATGAGTTCTTCCGTCTGCATCTAGGCATTCGCTTGGATGGTGCCACCCGCGATTCGGATGGCGACAAGTTCCTCGCCGTTCGCCCTGATTTGAGTGGCAGTTTGTTTGTTTTGGATAAGAAGCTGGAATTCTATGCAGGATTGAATGGTGGTCGTAAGTTATTGCGTTTCAGCGATGTGATTGGTGATAACCCGTTCGTTTCGCCCTACATCAATCCCTCGTTGTGCGTACAGAATGTTAAGCTCGGTTTCGATGGAGGTGTCCGTACCAATATTATGGAGACTGTTGATTTGCATTTGGGCGTGCGTTATCGTCACACGGACAAAGACCCGCTTTATGTGTATCATATTCCCGATGCCGATCTTCTTCCTTCGGGATTGGATCCGGTTCTGAACACTTTTGACCTCGTTTACGACGAGACTCAATTGGTGACGATCATGACCAATGCCCGAGTCAAGATGCGCAATAGTCTCACCGTCGATTTGGGATTTGCCTACAACAGTTGTAAACCGACCATGGAAGAATACGCTTGGTATCGACTCACAACGGAAGGAAAACTGAAACTAACTTATGACTTCAACAATCAGTTATCTTTCAACACGGCATTCCTTTATCAAGGTGGGCGCTATGCCAAGGTATGGGATGGCGTGGTCGATTGGCAGAACTTCAATTTCAAAGCCGAAAAACTTAAAGATGTCTTCGATCTCAGTATCGGTGCGGATTATAAAGTGAACGACCAAATTACAGCTTTTGCGCTGATTGACAATGTGGCACACCAAAAATACCAATTGTTCTACAACTATCCGGTTACGGGCATACAGTTCTTCGCGGGTGTGAAGCTTAGATTTTAACCGAGGCCTTAAAGAAAACGCCAATCGATTCAGACCGGTTGGCGTTTTTTTTTGTGTTCTACTGAAGAGTTGACTTGTTAGCAATGCATTGGTTTCAGCAAGTCGTTCACCGTCTTCACGGGATTGAAGGTCTCGATGGGTACTTCGACGAATATGGTAATCCAATCAGCCATGGCGCCATTCCAAAGGCCAGGCAACTCAAGAGCTTTCAGTTCGCGGCCATCCTTCGACTTGTTGGAGATGAAACCTGTGCTCGGGTCGACATAGTCTGTCAGGTTAAAGGCCTCGCCTTGGTAATTCCAGCAGCCGCATACTAGGTCGACAGGGTTGAAGTGGGTTGAGCCTTGGAAGATGGCTTCTTGCTGTGGATTCTTGTGGTCGATTTGCGAAGACTCGATGATCTGCAGCGACACCTCGTCATCCATGTTCTTCACCCAAAAGGGGCCACCTCCAGGTTCACCCTCATTCTTCACCATGCCGCAGATGCGCATAGGACGGTTGAGTTTGTTATAGAGGTAGTCAATTTTCTCGATGTCGTTGTATTTGTTTACGAAGTCGGGAATGTCAATCATCAGGTCCTCCTTGGCGAAGCGTATTGCCTCGTCCAATTCCTCGGCAGAGACGGCGCCTTGGTCTAAGATCTCGAGGTAGTCGAAGGTACGTTGCTGCAGGTGGAGTAGGAGACCCGCCAACACCTTTTTATATAATATGGTCGTCTCGGCCTTGGTCTCCGGCACGATGTTGTCGATGTTCTTGATGAAGACGATCTCCTCGCCGAGGTCGTTGAGGTTCTCGATAAGGGCGCCATGGCCGCCGGGACGGAACAGGATCTTGCCGTTGGCCTCGCGGAATAGCTCGCCGTTGGCGTCGATGGCCACGGTGTCGGTGGAAGGCTTCTGGCATGAGTAGGTGATGTCGTAACGCACGCCGTATTTCTTTTCGTAATCCGCTTTCAATGCGTCGACGGTCTTCTTGAACGGCTCCTCGTGTTCGGGTGAGACGGTGAAGTGCAACCGAGCCAGGCCTTCGTTGTCGGTGGCATAGCGGGCGGCTTCCACCAGGTGCTCTTCCAAAGCGAGGCGGTTGAATCCGTCATAATGGTGGAACTTCAGCAAGGCTTTGGGTAGTTTGCCGTAGTTCAGGCCTTCTTCCAGAAGCAGGGCTTTCACGATGTCCACCTTGCGGCCTTGCTGCAAAAGGGAATCAATGTCGGCACCATAAATGCGTTTTGATGCGGCATTAAGGTCATCGTAAAAGGCAAAGTTGTGGATATGGGCAAAGAATATCTCCGTGAACTTGCTGTCTTCGCCTGTTTCAATGAACGAGAAGAGGTCCTTGAACATACGCGAGGCTGCACCCGAGGCGGGCACAAACTTCGTAAATTGGTAGAACTCTTTGTCGGCGTCGAAGATTGCGGTCATCATGTTCACTTGTTCTTCGTCCATGCGCAGGATGCCATCTCCTAGCGTGGCGGGACGCATCAGTTGGACATATTGTGTACCTCTTTTCAGTTGTGCGACTTGGTTTATTACTTGATTTTCAGTGATGTTTCTTTCTGAAAGCTGTTGAAGGTCTTTTTCTGTAAGCATAATTGTAGGTTTTAAACGCTTCAAAAATAAGAAATTAAGTAATGCAAAGAAAAAAATAGAGAAAAATTTTCTCAAAGTGGGTGTAACATTGAAAAAAGTTGTATCTTTGCAGCCGATTTCAAGCCCAGGTGGTGAAATTGGTAGACACGCCACTTTGAGGGGGTGGTGCCGATTACGGCATGCAAGTTCGACTCTTGTCCTGGGCACAATCACCAAGCCCCGATGGCGGAATTGGTAGACGCGTACGTTTCAGGTGCGTATATCGAGAGGTGTGCAGGTTCGACTCCTGTTCGGGGCACGGTAAAACAAGTAACCCTAATTGATTATCAGTCAGTTAGGGTTTTTCTTTTGTTGTTTTTGGCGTGATTTTGGCGTGATAACAAAAAAACACCCCAAAACTGGCGTGTCTTGGGGTGCGGTTGCAATTCAATTTCCTATTGGAAATCTGCCGCAAAGATACACATTTTCCCGATACCTGCAACGAGATTGTTATTTAGAATAATTCTAAACAAGTATCGCGCTATGAGTTGAGCAATTTATCAACTCGGAACGGAAAACGCCCCTACGGGCTTGTTTCGTGGCTCTGCGGGGATTTTACAAGCCTCCGAAATCTCTTGGTGTCTGAAAGGCATTGTCCCCGATATACAAACCAATCTCCTGAAAGATGGCATCCCGTAACGGAATGTAAAGTTCATTTAGGCGCTTATCCAGTTCATTCGATTGCTCCGCGTTATAAACACAATCGAACAAGGTTAGGAGTTCGCCAATAGCCGCGTCCATCTGTAACGCTGTCTTGAACATCGAGGCTGTGAGTTTTGAAATACGAATGTTGCCCGATTGGGCGGCAGCTTCCATCAATTCAACATTAAGCTGCTCAATGGTCTTTTCTTCTTCCATTTGTGTAAACATTTAGGACAAAGCAACACCCGTGAAGGTGTCCTCGGTTGTTTACAAACCGTGTGGGCGTTTCCGCTACCACCACCATACGGGCGTTGTGTGTGTAGTTTGTTGTGCATTGGTGTAAACATTTAAGGAGCGACAAAGATAGCGGTTTCTATGATACGGTACGCAAGGTATAGAAACTTTTGTTTTGAGTTCTGTCCGCTTCGGCTGCGTGGTGGGTGTCGCCTCCCTGGTTTCTGATGATGGGTGCTGCGTGTTTCCGTATGCCTTGGCCGTGATGGGTGCAACCGTCACCACTTCTATTGAACGACTGGCAAGCGACAATTGATTTCCACTAACGGGCAAGGACACCGACACCCAAAGGACTGGGGTGCGGGGGTGGAACGATACGCGCCCATACCCACTACATATATACTTTTCTCTGTGCCTCCGACCTCCACGATGCCCACGATGGGGGTGCGCCCTATCGAAGTCAGTACCTTAACTTCCCTCGCGCGTGGTATATGTTCAGACTTCGTTTGACTTCAAACCGATTAACAATAATTCAACGGATATATCATTGACAATCAAAATAATTAATGGTTGGATTGAGGTCGGGGATATAGGTGTATCTCTCTCCGTGACTGACAACGGCAAAACTATACTCCATAATCCTTGCAAATATGAAAGAATGTTCCGATTGAATAATTGTTGATAGTGTGCAAGAAATTGTCAAACTTCTTTTCTGTGTCTGAATTGTCATAAGCTGCGTTTTGTCTGCTGACTATGTGGAAAGCCTCTCGCCCGTCCTCGCCTAAACTCGCAAGCGAAGCACCTACTTCAAACCAATGTTGATACCCTGCTGTTATATCCAATCCGCAATCCTGAATCCTTTTGCACAACTCATATACTTTCCTTGTTGTTTCCTCACTGTCATCATGTGAATAATGTTTGCTGGGCGGTTGCGGTTTCCGTTTCGTGGCTTTGTATGTTGTTGCCTGCTCGTTTACATACGGGTTTGGATCGAAACTTACAATCCTTGCCCGTGTAATATCCTTGCATTGGTCGTCTATCTTTATGCCCAACTCCTTGAAATCGGATTGCAATGCTAAAAAATGCTCCCCGTGTTTATCAGGATATGCGATAGGTATGACACAAAACAAACCTTTGCCTCCAACGGACAAGCCGATATAAGCCATTTCCCGAAAGTCTGCAAGCTGCTGTTTCGCCTGCTCTACATCCATTTCGGGGTTGTCCTTACCGTCAATGTCAATGCAGATTAGCCCTGAATGGCTGATAAGGTGCTGCCCGTCCCGATAGGAGAACAAGCCGCTAATTGTAGCCATTGGCAAGGTTGATTTCAACTGCTTGCGCTCGTCTTTGTTCTCAATGCTTCGCAACCTTTCAATCTCCGCTTTGTGTTTCTCGGAGAACAGGAACTGCCGAAGTGTCGCCGTTGCGCCTATGGTGTCCTTTTGGTTGCGGTAGATTGATATTTGTTTGTCAAATAATCTGTCCATAATGCTTGATTTTTCAATGTGTTGTAATATGTAATAACCACTACAAACAAATGATTATCAATTTGTTAACCTTATTACAGCTTATTACAAAGCCGTTTGTTTTCAATGTAATAACTTGTAATAAGATAATCGGTTGAATATCAGATTATTTGCAAGGTTATTACATATTACATACACCTGATTATTTAGCGTTTTCCACTCAAAGCCAAACTAATTGCCGATTGGCTCAAATTCTCAAAGCACCCTGCAAGTTGGTTTTGGCAACCATCTTTCAGCTTGAATCGCTCATTCATTAGCCTGACAAGTTCGGGGTTGGTTACCATTTGCTTCTTTTCAGAGTGTCTGATAAGGTCATAGACTTTCAGGGCGCAATGTTCGAAGTAATCCATGCACTCAATGGAATAGCGCATATCATCACCCGTAACTTTATAGTTTGCCAAATCCCTTTCGTTGACGAAAGCGACAATTTCCGCCCACCGCAAAACGAAATATCGGTGCTTGCTATAAAGAGAAACCAAATAACTGTTTCCTGCTGTTTCTTCCTTGTCCGCCAATCTATCCGAATAGTCGTCAAATACTGCTGCTGCTTCGTTGTCAAGCACCAACTCTATTGTTGGAATATCCATCGCCAAAAGATTCTCAATGCCCAATCTCCAATCCCTTATTGCCTCATCGCTGATTTTCGCCTTGTTTCGGCTTCGTGGGCTTTCATCAGGAAACACAA
This sequence comes from uncultured Bacteroidales bacterium, assembly GCA_946187645.1. Taxonomy (GTDB): domain Bacteria; phylum Bacteroidota; class Bacteroidia; order Bacteroidales; family F082; genus Limimorpha. The sequence continues at coordinate 9,805 of CAMHRP010000040.1, forward strand.
ACAAACAGCGTTGCACAAATCCCGAATCCATCATCAACTCATTGCCGAAACACTTATCTAATCGGTCGTCCTGCACACCGCCCATTATGTTGAGAAAAGGCTCGCTTATTGTCAGGCGTTTCTCCATGTCGGCACGGTCTACTTTTATCGGGCTGCTATCAAACACCGAATTAAGGTCGGATATTTCCTTTGCAGGCGTGCCGTTGCTGTACCGCGCAAAACAGCCAAAGAAAGACCCCAATTCATCAGCCAACACAACCGCGCCCTGTTCGCCATTTCGTTTTAGTGCGTAATTGCGTGCCTCTGTGGTCATGTCTTTAATGATAAAGTCTTGTGGCGTTGGTCGTGTTCCTTGCTGCCCTTGCTTTTTCCATTCTGCAATGGCTTTGTCGTATTCTGAATTTACTTTGCTGCTCCAATCTTGTAGCGGCTTCCAAAACCACGAAAGAACGGGGCTTTTCCCTCTGCTGCTGTTGCCTACAAAGATTTCCCAAAGGCAAGGATAGTTCTGATACTCGTTGTATGTGAGCCTTAAACGCTTTCTGATAATGCTTGCAACCGTCCCAATCATTGCCGCAACGCAATAATCACGGGGCGCATTCTTGCAGAAAGCGACTTCTTCGATTATCTCCTGCCATCTTTGCGGCAATCCCCATGTCGGCAAGGTGTGTTCCTGGTGTAGTGATTTCATTTTGCGCCTCCTTCCTTGATTATCGTGCTATACCATTTCACAAACGATGTGAAGTCACGGGCAATATAGTATAGACCGCCAGCGGCTTCCACTTCGCGCTGATATGCTTTCTGCGCTTCGCTCTGCCTATCCTTGCCAATCTTCACTTCTATCTTGACGGAACGCCCATTGATGGTGGCGGAAATGTCGGCACTTCCTGCGGTGCTGCCGCTTGGTCGCCATGTCAAGCTGCCAATGCTGCGTGTTCTGCCGGTTATGTCGGTGACCTGCCTACGGCTGTCTATGGGTATGCCCGTTGTGTTTATCCTCTCGGCTTGCCAACCCCTATATTTCAGGTAGGCAATTATGCACCTTGTCAAACCGTTGGCGGTGTCGTCTCGGTGTGTGTTGCCCGTAACCTGCTCCAACTTCTTGACCGCTTCGGGCTTGGTGTAAGGCTGTTTGCGTGGCTTGCGCTCACGGGTTGGCGGCTTGCTCATCAGGGAATCCAACTCGTTCCAATCCATAGGGTCGGGGTCGGTGGCTGTCGGTTTTTTTGACGATGCAATGATTGTCAGTATCAAAGATTTGTGTATCTTTGCCGTGTATAAATTCAGGTTGTTCTTATTGGCGGCTGCGGTGGGCGTGGTCGCCATTCCTATTATCTTCATAGTTCAGCCCTCCATTATCTTCTTAATGTCCGACAATCTGTAACGCTCATTTCCTCCAACCCTGACGGGTACGAGATAACCGCGTTGTTTCCACCTCCAAAGTGTGGTCTTGCTTATCTCCATCATTTGCATGACCTTTTCCGAAGATAGATAGGTTTCTGCCTTGCTGTCGCTGATGGACTGTTCCAACTCGGCTTTGGTTTCTGCAATCAATAGGGCGGCAAAGTCTTTCAGGTCGCTTGCCGTGATGGTCAGATTGATTGCGGGTGCGCATTGCGCCAATTCTTGAATGTTCATTTCGCCTCCTGATTTTGATTGTTAGTAACCCCGTTAGTTTCCTCAATGCGGTTTCTTTGCAGCCATTTGTCCAACTCCAATCTGTTGAAGTAAACCATCTTCCCGTTGGGCTTATAGTGAGGTATCGCCCTACGGTGGATAAGTTGATAGAGGTTGGACTTTGAAACGCCCATGTGCCTTGCGGCTTCTTCTACGGTTAGCATCTTTTTTGCCATTGTTGTTGTAGTTTTGAGTTTGGGCTGTCATGGGGACGGGGGAAACTTCCGCCCCAATCTTTACCCATGTGCAGGTCGGTGTAGACGTTTCCCTTGCCTCACCTGACAAGCACGGTGCAAAACAACAACCATTGAAAAAAACGCATTCCGTAAAAAGTCAGAAATGAAAACATTAGTTAGAAAATGTAAATAAAAAATGCTATGTAAATCATTATTACACAGCACTTTATTATTGTCAAGATAAAAGTGATTTTTTTTCTTGTTGCTTTTCAATCCAACATTGAAACAAGTTCTTTCTTGGTTTCCTCGTCTATGGCGCGGTAACGCTTGAACGCCCTGCTGCCCTCTGCGTGTCCTGACAACTCGCCTATGGCGTTGGGGTCTTTGACTTTCTTATAAAGGTTGCCGACAAAAGTACGCCTCGCCATGTGGCTGCTTGCAACCTCATAGATGGGGCGTTTTTCTTCTTCTCTTGTTGTGGGGTTTAGTACCGTCACCATGCGTGTAATGTCTGCGGCTTCAAAGATTTCTTTGATACTGCGGTTGTACTCTTGCTGTGAAGTGAAAGGAAACAATCCCTTGCCCTCATAGCCCTTGTACTTCTCCACTATCTCTGTTGCCTGCTTATTGAGTGGTACTCTAACGGTGATGGGGTTGCCCTCCTTTGTCTTGCGCGGAATGTACTCAACAGCACCATCAATAATGCTTGCCTTTGTCATAGCCCATAGATCTGAAACCCTGCAACCAATGCAGCACTGGAAAACAAATATATCCCGTTGGGTTGCCAAAGGCTGGGCAAGTTGGGTGTTATAGAGTTGGTTGCGTTCCTCGATGGTAATATAGTAGGGCGTTCCGTATAACTCTTTTGGCACGGAATAAGCGTTGAAAGGGTTGTTGTTGGTGTAGGGCTTCTCCAACTTATATTCTTTGTCAAGTCCATTCGCCCAACGGACAAACGCCCTAAACCTGCGCATTAAGTCACTGATTGCGTTTTCCCCTCTCGGCTCGGGTGTCCGGCTCAACGGCACGGCTTCCATGATGTCAAGGTAGGTATGGACTTTCTTTCCTTTTGCTTTCTCGGTCTGCTCAACGGCTTTCTTGTAGTAGGCGTGTTCCTCTTTCAGAAAGTTCTCAAAGTCGCGGAGCGTGTCGGCTGTGAGGTCGTCAAAGGATAATGGTTTGCTCTTATAAAGTTCATACCGTTTCAGTATGCGGCAAAGCACCTGATAATGTTTCCTGCGGTTGTCGGAAAACTTCTTGCCATTGATATAGGCTTCAAAGGCTTCAAAGAATGTCGGCTGTTGCTCGGTTTCGGCTTCTTCGGCTGCTGCTGTTGGAAAGTTGTTGAACTCGTTGATAACGGATTTCAACCAATCTTTGGAAAGTCCAACCTTGCCTGCACCTGCTTCAATGAATGACTGCTGTATGCGTTGGGTCAAGTTGGAAAGTTGTGTGTCGGCTGCTTTCAGTTCCGAAACGAGTTGCTTTTGTTCCTCATTCATAAGCCTGAACTTGGGGATAACGATATGCCCATCTTTGGCGTTCCAATGTGAGGCTTCAATGAAGATATTGCTTTTGCCTCTTTGGTTGATTCTGCTGCCTACTACGAAACGGATAAGGATTTCAGATTTCCCCGTTGTCTTGTCCGCTTTTGCGGATAGTGATAATGATATTGTTGCCATAGTTTAGAAAATTGAATTGCGCTGCAAAGATACAACCTTTTTCCATACCTGCAACATTTTTGGCGTGATTTTGGCGTGATTTGTGAAAATAAATGTGTATAATTGAAACCGATTGAAAATTTTGTAATCGGGTAAAGTGTAATAAATCAGACCGAAACAATAGTAAAATGCTGATATTGTGAAAAAGTGGATTTCAAAATTATATTCCTGTTCGGGGCACGGCAAAACAAGTAACCCTAATTGATTATCAGTCAGTTAGGGTTTTTCTTTTGCCGTGCCGTGTCAACCATGTGTCAACGAAAGCATTCTATTCTCTTTCCATCCCCGGGAACGGCCTTGCAAAAACCTTCGGGAAGGGTGTCTCAAACTCCATGTCTTTTTTCTTGTAGGGATGGTGGAAGCAGAGCTTATAGGCATGTAAACACAAACGACCTAAAGTGTTGTCACCATTGCCGTATTTTGGGTCACCCACCACGGGATGCCCAATGTCGGCCATGTGGACACGGATCTGGTTCTTGCGCCCCGTTTCCAACTGCAATTCCATTAAAGAATACTTCGCGTTGGAATAAAGCGTTTTGTAATAGGTCTCGGCGTATTTGCCGCCATTGTCGGTGGGACTGGAGTAGGTGATGAAAGCCTTGTTGTCCTTCAGCCACGAAGCCACCATGCCTTCTTTCTTCTCCATGCAACCGCACACCACGGCTACATAACGACGGTCGTAGACGGTGTTTTTCCAGTCTTCTTCAAACGCTAAAGCCACTTCTTTGCTTTTGGCGAAAAGCATCAGTCCACTGGTGTCGCGGTCGAGGCGATGGATGGTGTGAGCACGGCAGCGTTGCTTTGTGTATATAAAGTATTCATTCAGAATGCCTTGTGCAGTGTCTTTCTCCTTGGTGGGGCTGTTGGTAAGCAAGCCTTCCTTTTTGTCGATGACGAGCAGGTATTTGTCTTCGTAGACAATGCTTAGCCATGGGCTATGGAAGCGTTCCTTGGCAGTTGGTTTACCGATTTCAACGACCATGCCAGGCTCAAGGGCGAAATCAAATTGTGTGGTGCGCTGGCCATCGACCGAAATGACCTTGTTGGCCAACAAACGTTTGGCCTTGTTTCGGCTGATGCCGTCCAGTTTCTTCATCAAGAAATCCATCAACTGCATCGATTCCGACACATTGAATTTTAGTGGGTTGCTTTTGGAATGCGGGACTTTCTTTTCGTCTTTTTTCATCTGTTTGGGATTTAAAGATCCAAGATCCAAAGATTTAATTTTCAGTATTTTAGTTCGCTATGTCTAATTTTGAATTTTAAATATTGAATTTTGAATTAATTTAGAATGGATCGGGTTGGTCGGAGGTGATGGAGGGATAAGCGCTCAGGCCATCGTCATTGTTCATCTTAGAGCTGTACACTTGTGGGCTTTCGAATTGGTTATTGGGTCCAATGGTAGTGAAGCTGCTGTTGTCGTAGCCTTGCTCCAGCTCCTCGAAACGGGCATATTGGCCGACAAACCTCAATTCCACTTCACCCAACTTGCCGTTACGGTGCTTGGCGATGTCGATGATGGTGTAGCCTTTGGGTTTGTCTTCGGCGTCCACTCCATCTTTATAATACTCAGGACGATAGATGAACATCACCATGTCAGCATCCTGTTCAATGGCGCCCGACTCACGCAAGTCGGAGAGGATGGGTTTCTTGGAACCAGGACGTTGCTCGACGCTACGGCTCAGCTGGGAAAGGGCTAATACAGGAATCTCCAACTCCTTGGCCAAACTCTTCAGCGAACGTGAGATGGTACTGATTTCCTGCTCGCGGTTGAGACCCTTGTCGCCTTTTGCGGTCATCAGCTGCAGGTAGTCAACGAAAACCATCTGAATATCGTGCTGTTGTTTCAGTCGGCGGCATTTGGCGCGCAACTCGAAGACTGATAGCTGAGGCGTGTCATCAATATAAATAGGTGCGTCGGTCAATGGGGTGACTTTGGTGTTCAACTGTTGCCATTCGTATTCGGCAAGGTCGCCTGAACGCAATTTGTCGGCTGTAAGTGAAGTCTCGGTCGAAATTAGACGGGTAACTAGTTGTACAGAAGACATCTCTAATGAGAAAAAGGCAACTGGTCTGTTGAAGTTGACGGCGGCATTGCGGGCCAGGTTCAGGGCGAAAGCGGTCTTACCCATACTGGGACGGGCGGCCAGGATGATGAGGTCTGACTTCTGCCAGCCTTGCGTGATGCGGTCGAGCTCGGTGTAGCCTGAGGGCACGCCGCGCAGCTTGTCGTCAGCATTTTTTGCATTCTGAATTTCCTTGATGGCCTTGCTAACCAGGTCTTGCATCGAGTCGTAGCTGCGACGCAGGTTGTTCTCGCTGATTTGGAAGAGGTTGTTTTCAGCCTTGTCCAACAGGTCGAACACATCGGTGGTGTCCTCGAAAGCATCGTGAATCATGTCTGAGGAAAGCAGAATCAGCTGACGCTGAATGTGTTTCTGCATGATGATACGGGCATGGTATTCGATGTTGGCTGCCGAAACTACTCGGTTGGTGAGTTTCGAGATATAATAGGCACCGCCAACCATCTCCAACTCGCCTCGTTGCTTCAATTCATTGGTGACGGTAAGAATATCAATTGGCTCTGATTTACCAAATAGGGCTTTGATGGCGGCGAAAATCTTCTGGTGCTTGTCCAAATAAAAGGCTTCGGGCGACAAGATGTCGATGACCTCGTTTACGGCTTCTTTCTCCAACATGAGGGCTCCAAGCACCACTTCTTCGAGGTCGGTGGCCTGGGGTGGGATACGCCCTTGATTGGCAAATACTTGTTCGGGCGTCATCAAATTACGTTTCGCTGTGTCGCCGAAAGGTCGGCGCGTGATAGTATCGGTAGGCATGGTTTTGTATTTCTCTGTTCGTTTCGAAATGCAAAAGTACGGATTAAAATTTGCCCCGATGAGCGTCTTTTCTAGAAGTTATCAACTACTTGAAAAAGAGTTGATAAGTTTTTGCAACGATTTCATTTTCAGTTATTAAGTCTTCTCTTGCCTGTTGATAACTCAAGAGGTCGTTGCTGGTGGCTTCGAGGAGAATTCGACTGTGTTCGAAGAGTTTTATTTGGCTAAAAAGTGCCGTTTCAAGGCGTTGCAATGTGAGCCCGCGCTTGATAGACGGATGGTAGAAATGCGCCTCTTGCAGTACCTCGAAGAGGTTGAAGACCTTATAACCCACTATTTGGTACTGAATGATGTCGTGGCGGAGCAGGGTGGTGCTGAGGTTTTGCGGCGTGAAACATACAACCAACTCATAATGAGAGAGTTTCTCGATGAGCAGGTCGATGGCTTCCTTCCAACGGCTGTGATCGTCGAAGCAGTCCCAAACAAAACAGCCGTCAGCAGCCATGTCATCCCTACGCTGGCTTGTGGGAGGCATGGGATCTATGGCTGCGTTCCGCTCGTACTCACCTTGCAATGCAAAAGCTAAAATCATTTCCTCGTAGGGCTTCGTACCGTTGAGTTCGGGTACGGCGGGACGGTAAAGTAGGAGGTTAAGATAAGCAATTGATTTAGGTTTAGGTTGTGGAGCCAACGAGTAAAGTGTCTTGTAATCAATATAATATGAGTTGGTCTCCAAGGCTTCAATCTGATGGGCTTCCTCTGAATCAGGCTCGATTTGTTGGAGCATTTTTGCATTAGTGCTCACGCCGTTGAAGTAGTTTTGGAATAGCACTTCATCGTCCATTGCAGTGGTGAAGAGGAAACTGTTTTTGGGGATGAGTTTCCAGCAATGTCCTTGAAAATCACAAGGATAAGGGTTGTTGCACTGCGTCCCGATGTTCACCAAAGGTGAATGGGGTAGGGCGATCACTTTCTTCAATCGCTCCACATTCTCTGCAACAAAAGCCTCTCGTTCAATGACATACTCCATCACCGACTCCATCTTGAACAGTTGCTGTACGTCAATAGGGCCGTCTTTCACATAGTCTCCGTTGAGGTACATGAGTTTGAAATCAGAGAGTGGCACACCACAGCCATGCAGCACATAGTATTGAAGGGCGGCATCATTATAATAGGTGTCGCTAAGTCGCATCGAACTCTTCACTTCCACAGCCAACCATTTGTCCCCGTCTCTAACGAGTATATCCAACATGATGAGCGTGTCGTTATATTGAAAAACAGCCTCGTACATCACCTTGACCTCAGGATTGCTGAGGTTGTTCCAAGTCTCCTGCACCTTTTTGGGAAACTGAGAAGGAGAATTGGGCGACATGTCGATGCCGCCAGGAAAGACCTCATGCGCCAGTACGCCTACATCCGTGCCACGTTGGAACTTGGCCCGTTGTTCAATACTAAGCTTGTCACGCAGATAGGGGTGTTTCTTTTGCATGTACAATGCCTTTTCGCATTGTAAGCCCTTGATATAAGTGGATTTGGATAGAATATGCATGTTCAGTTGGTGTAGTCCACACAGTCTTCAGTGATGAGGGGCAGATAGTTGAATCGGCGCATGAGTTGGGCGATGGCCAGCACGTCCTTCTGACAATAGGTCTTGATGCGCTCCAAGTCGTTTTCCTGCCAATACACGCGCCCCACCTCGCTGCCGTTGATGTCGTCTTTTGGCGTTGGGATGTCCAGAATGGCACATAGCAAGTCTAAAGAGGTGTAGCTCTTGTAGTCGCCGAACTTCCAAAGCTCCATGGTGTCGATGAAGTTGGTCTCCCAAGGCTTCTTGCCTGCAACCTGCAGAATCTTGGGGATCTGTATGCCGTTGATGAGCATCCTGCGGGCGATATAGGGAAAGTCGAATTCCTTGCCGTTGTGGGCGCAAAGCTGTGAGTCAGCTGCGTTGTAGTAACGGCTTAACATATTGGCGAAATCGCTGAGCAAGGCTTTCTCATCGTGACTATAGAACGATTTCAGACGGAAGCGTTGGTCGTTGAAGAACCCCACCGAAATACAGACGATTTTGCCGAATTCCGCATAGATGGCAGCACGGTCATAAATCTCTGCAGGGGTAGCTTCGGCATTGTCGCGGTTGAGTTGGTCGGCCTTTTTGTCCCACAGTTTCTGCATCCGCTCGTTGAGTTGGTCGTATGTCTTCTGTTGCGAGACGGTCTCGATATCAAGGAAGAGGATTTTTGAGAAGTCTATCATTGTTGAATTGTTGAATTGTTGATTGTTGAATCGTTTAATTGTTGTAGAGACGGCAATTTTTCGCATCTCTTTTGAGATTTTATCGTATTTCCGTAAATATATCATATTTCCCTGTCGGAGCAATCGCCTCAATCTTCATGTCTGTAATATATGAATAAGGTGTGCCTTCGCCGCAGAGCAGGGTGAAGTGATCCAGATCTTTTTCTTCGCCTTCAGCCTCGATGTGGACGCAATCATTGGCATAGTCGTTCTCTACATAACCCTTCACATTGCATTGCAACCCATAACGGTGTACATAACGGCGGAAACCCACGTTGAACACACGGCCATAGATCCTTATGGAATAAGCTTTTGTCATAGTGCGAACTTTAATCCTGGTATGGTCCTGAGCAACGCATAGGTGCGTTCAAGATGCTCTTTGCTCTCTATGTCGATGTTGTAGCAATAGCTGAGGTAATTGCCTTTGCCGCTACTCCTGATGTTGACGAAACTGTGCACGGTCTGGCTCTCGCTGAGGACACGGCTGATGTTCTGCTTGGCTTCTTCCATCGCAATCTCGGCTGAGATGATTAGTTTGATATCGAAGTTCTGCGGGTAGACGACTTTGTCTTGTGGTTTTGTCATTTTTGTTTTTTCTGAATTGCAAAGATATGAAAATTGTGTTGATATTTCCATTTTTTGAATGGATTGGTGAAATCTTCCGTTTGGGGTACAATTTTTGTCGTATTTTTGTGTTCTCAAATCAAAAAGAATAGTGATGCTGAAATTGTGGTTGTCGATAAAGGTGTTTATCAAAGGCATGATTATGGGAGCCGTGAATGTGTTTCCCGTATCAAGCGGCACGGCATCGCTGATACTTGGCGTTTTTGAGCGTTTTGTCAATGCTATCAAGGCATTAAACCACAAGAACTTCAAGTATTTACGTAAGGGACAATTCGGTGAGTTTGCCCGTCGTACCGATTTTAGTTTTTTGGTGACAATCGTGTTGGGGATATTGGTGGGTATGGTGCTTACGGCCATCTTTCTTAAGCAAACCCTCAAATCCTACGAGGTTTACACTTGGTCGTTTTTCATCGGCCTCATCATCGCTTCTGTTATCTATGTGATGAAACGGATTGAGAAGGTGAATGTCAAAAATATTATGCTGGTGCTGTTAGGCTTGGTGATTTCCTTCTTTTTGTCCATCAAGTCCAATCCTTATTCCAACGATAATTTCCTTTACCTTTTCTTTTGTGGCATTGTCGGTGCTACGGGCATGGTGGTGCCTGGCATTTCGGGTTCGCATCTCATGTTGCTGATGGGTAACTATGAATTGATTGTCACTGAGGCTATTCCAGCTTTGACTAAGGCGTCTACATTTATGCATGGAGCAAGAATTCTTTTCCCGTTCGTATTGGGCGCGATAGTGAGTATCATTTCGTTCTCGCACTTGCTTTCTTGGCTGATGCGCGACTACCGCGATGGTACGCTGTCCGTTTTGGCTGGTTTCATGTTAGGTAGTCTGCCTGTGGTGTATCCTTGGAAAGAGCCTACCGCCGACATGATGGATTACGTGTTCCATCTTCCGAATTGGAATTCGGAGCTTCTGATTGCGGTTGTGATGGTGGCGTTGGGAGCGGCTTCCGTCTATGCTTTGGAGCTGATGGCCCGTCATACTGAAAGGAAACAAGCAGAGCGTTTGCAAAAATCCAAAACCTAAATAACATGGCAAGAAAACTCAACAGGATCATCTTCACGCTTCGCGAGGGCGAAGATTACATTCCACTCATTTCATTGCTGAAAGCCACCGATGTAGTGTATTCAGGCAGTGAGGCTCAAGAGGTGGTTAGCGCAGGCATGGTGCTCCGCAACGGCGAGGTGGAGACCCGTAAGCGAGCGAAGATCACCGCTGGCGAGGTTATCATCTTCGAGAATTATGAAATCCTTGTAGAAGGGTGGGATTAGTAAATAGGAATTATATGAAAAAAGTTTTATCCATTGTAGGAGCATTGCTCATCGCCGTCGTCATTGGCGGTTGCATTTATTTGAACAGTTTGATGCCAATCATCACGGGCTATGCGGCAAAAAACCTGGCCTCGGCCGTGTTTGTTTCGGGCCGCGATGCCAAGACCGTGGAGGACTTGGACCTCAATTTCTCCTTCATCCGTTTCAATAAAAATAAGGTGGATTATGAGAACAAGACGGTTACGAGCCGTTTCCTTTGGGGAAAGGCCACTGCGGCTTATCGAGAAGGTTATGGCGTCACCTTATTGCGTGGTGCCCAAGCCAATGAACTTGAGCAACAGGTTTATCCATTCCCCGATGAGAGCATGCCTATAAGACCGCTCCCAATGGGCGATTCTGCAACAAAAGTGAGGCTGGAGCCAATCGCCAAGGCCTTTGTGGACGAACGGGCTTATAACGGACATCCCTTTGCTTTTGTGGTACTCCATAAAGGTGGAGTGGTGGCAGAGCGCTATGATAAGGGCATTACACCCGAAATGAAACTCCTGAGCTGGAGCATGGCCAAAAGCTTCACCAACGCCATCGCAGGTGTCATGGTAAGAGACCGTCTTGTTGATATATATGCTCCGACGGACATACCCGAATGGCAAAACGATGACCGTAAAGATATTACCATCAACGATTTGATGCAGATGCAGAGCGGTTTGGAGTGGAACGAGAACTACGGTGCCCGTTCTGACGTCAATCTGATGCTCCATCGTGAGCAAGACATGGGCCTTTATGCCCTCAACAAACCCCTTGAACACAAACCGGGTAGTTTTTGGTATTATTCCAGCGGCAGCACGAACATCGTTATGCGTTATCTTTGCGAGAAGTTCCCGTCTGACCAAGCTTTCCTTGCCTATGTTTGTGCGAAACTCTTCGCACCTTTGGGCATTCGTAATGCCGTTTTTGAGCCAGACATGAGCGGTACCCCTGTTGGATCGTCGTACCTTTACATCACGGCCACTGACTTCGCCCGCTTTGGTCAACTATATCTTGATGATGGTTGCGTCGACTCGTTGAGGGTCCTTCCCGACGGCTGGGTGAACTACACGACCACACCCGCGTCCAATAGTGAAAATGGATATGGCTCATTTTTCTGGCTGAATAGAGGGAAAGAGCTCCCTGATGTGCCTGAGGATATGTATTATTGCAAAGGCCACGATGGGCAGAGGATATTCGTCATACCCTCTAAGGACTTGGTGGTCGCGATATTAGGTTATTCGCCCATGCCCGATCATGTCATCGACTTCAATGCGCTTTTGAAGGACATCATTTCCAATCTAGATTAAAATATCATAAAAAAGAAGAGATGTGCCAAGCACATCTCTTCTTTTTCTGCGTATTCAGCGAATTCTGCGTGAAACAATTCCTTATTCAGCAGAGAACTTGCAGACCAAGTTACGGTCGCCGTAGGCATCGTCGATGCGGGTGACGTGCGGGAAGTACTTATCCTGCACATCGCTCTTCATCGGGAAGCCAGCCTCTTGACGGCTGAAGGGGAACTCCCACTTGTCGGCCATCAGCATCTCGGCGGTGTAAGGAGCGTGGCTGATGATATTGTTGCCCTTCTCGGCCTTGCCGTCCTCAATGTCCTTGATCTCCTTGCGGATCTGGATCATGGCTTCAACGAAGCGGTCGAGCTCGGCGATAGGCTCGCTTTCGGTGGGTTCCACCATCAGGGTTTCGTGTACCGGGAAGGCCACGGTAGGAGCGTGGAAGCCGAAGTCCATCAGACGCTTGGCGATGTCGATGGCGGCCACACCAACAGTCTTATTAATGCCGTTGATGTCGAGAATCATCTCGTGAGCCACGTGACCGTGGTTGCCGGTATACAGGATCGGGTAGTAGTCCTTCAGTCTTTCCTTCAGGTAGTTGGCGTTCATGATGGCACCCATGGTGGCTTTCTTCAGGCCTTCACCGCCCAACATCTTGATGTAACAGTAGGTGATGGTGAGGATTTGGGCACTACCGAACGGAGCGGCAGAAACAGCGCCTTCCTGCTTTTCGCCACCGCAGTGGAACAGGATGTGCGAGGGCAGATAGGGCTTCAGGTGTTCGGCCACGCCGATGGGGCCTACGCCAGGACCGCCACCGCCGTGCGGGATGGCGAAGGTCTTGTGCAGGTTGAGGTGGCAGACGTCGGCACCGATGTAGCCGGGGCTGGTCAGACCGACTTGGGCGTTCATGTTGGCGCCATCCATGTAGACCTGTCCGCCGTTGTCATGGACGATCTTCACGAGGGTGCGGATGCCGTCCTCATAGATGCCGTGGGTCGAGGGATAGGTGACCATGAAGGCAGCCAGGTTGTCCTTGTATTGCTCGGCCTTGGCCTTGGCGTCTTCAAGGTCGATGTTGCCGTTTTCATCGCATTTCACCACCACCACTTGCATGCCAGCCATAGCGGCAGAGGCAGGGTTGGTGCCGTGGGCCGAAGCGGGGATCAAGCAGATGTTGCGATGCCCCTGACCGTTGGCCTCTTGGTAACGACGGATGGTGAGCAGACCGGCATATTCGCCACTGGCACCCGAGTTAGGCATGAAGCTCATGCCCTTGAAGCCCGTGATTTCGCAGAGGTCTTTCTCCATCTCGGCGATGAGTTCGAGATAGCCTTCCGCTTGGTCGGCGGGGACAAAGGGGTGGATGTTGCCGAACTCAGGCCAGCTGAGGGCATACATCGAGGTGGCGGGGTTCAGCTTCATGGTGCAGGAGCCCAGCGGAATCATGCAACGGTTGAGGCTGAGGTCGCGGTTTTCGAGTTTCTTCATGTAACGCATCATGTCGGTCTCGCTGCGGTACTTGAAGAACATCGGGGCCTGCATAAACTTGGAGGTGCGGCGCATCTCAGGTTGGATGCCGCTGAAGTTGGCGCAATTCGGGTCGACAACAAGTTCCTCATGTTGCTTACCCATGGCTTCGGCCACCACTTGGCCAATCTCGTTGAGGTCTTCCTTGGTCGTGGTCTCGTCGATGCTGATGCCGAAGTGTTGCTTGTCGATGATGCGGAAGTTCATGCCGTGTTTCTCGGCGGCTTCCTTCACCTTGCAGGTGCAAGCGCCTTCGGGCAGTTCGAACAACAGCGTGTCGAAGAAGTATTTGTTGAGCTGCTTCACGCCGAGCTTTGCTAATTCGCCACAGAGCTTACCGGCTAAGCAATTAATATGGTGTGCGATTTCAATCAAGCCTTCTGGTCCATGATAGAGGGCGTAGAAGCCCGACATGATGGCTAACAAGGCCTGTGCGGTGCAGATATTTGACGTGGCGCGTTCGCGCTTGATGTGTTGTTCGCGGGTTTGCAGGGCCAAACGGTAGGCAGGATTGCCTAATGCGTCGATGCTGATGCCGATGATACGGCCAGGCATCTCGCGTTTGTAGGCCTCGGTGGTGGCGAAGTAACCGGCGTGCGGGCCACCGAATCCCATTGGCAGACCGAAGCGCTGGTTGGAACCGAGCACTACGTCGGCACCCCATTCGCCGGGAGGCGTGATGAGGGTGAGGCTGAGCAGGTCGGCGGCCACGGCCACTTGCATTCCCTTGGCTTTCCATTCGGCAACCTTGGCGCGGTTGTCGACGATTTCGCCGAATTGGTTCGGGCATTGGATCAGCACGCCGAAGTATTCTTCACTGCAATCGAACTTGTTGATGTCGTCGATCACCACCTCGATGCCCTGGAAGTGGGCGCGGGTCTTGATGACTTCGATAGTCTGCGGGAACACGTCGTTGGCGACGAAGAACTTCTTCACGCCGGCCTTCACCTGGGCGCGGCTGCGGCTGTGCCAGAACATCAGCATGGCTTCGGCGGCGGCGGTGCCTTCGTCGAGCAAGCTGGCGTTGGCCAACGGCAGGGCGGTGAGGTCGCTGATGACAGTCTGGTAGTTCACCAAGGCTTCGAGACGGCCTTGCGAGATCTCAGCTTGGTAAGGAGTATAAGAGGTGTACCAGCCCGGGTTCTCAAGGATGTTGCGCATGATGACGCCAGGGGTGATGGTGTTGTAGTAGCCCAAGCCGATGTAGCTGCGGAACTGCTTGTTCTTGGCACCCAAGGCCTTGAGGTGGCTGATGACTTCGTATTCGCTCATGCCCTCACCGATGTTGAGGTCTTTCGGCAGACGGATTTCGGGAGCAATGATTTCGTCGACAAGTTGTTCTTGTGATTTCACGCCGATGACCTTGAGCATCTTTTCAGCATCCGATGCGGTGGGGCCGTTGTGGCGTTTGATGAAGTTGTTTCTGATCATAACAATTCGTTTATATAATTGATAATTTGTTGATATTTCGTTTATTGGATTTGTTGTTGCAAGGCGTCAATGGTAGTGATGGACTGAAGGTCGCTGTCAGGGATGCTGAAGAGCTTGCTTCTCCATGCTTTAAATGCGGCGGTATTATGAAGAATGGTTTTGCGCAAGTATTCATATTCCTGGCATTTGGTCCTGCCTCTGTACTTGTTGAAAAGTGCATCGTAGGAATTCATTTGACCATTCTTGTTGTGAATCATCTTCCAAAACTCTTGCTTGAATTTGGCAGTCGGGGTGTTGTCAGGTGATTCAGCCTCCTGGGTCTGGACGGTGTTTTGTTGCTGCTCTTCAACTTTTTTGTTTTCTTTTTCCGCAGGGGTTGCTTCTTTTACAGCCGGAGTTGTCTCTTTAGCAGCCAGTGTTGTTTCCTTAACGGGTGGAGTTGTTTCTTTAGCAGCAGGAGTGGTGACTTCCTCTTTTTGAATAGGTTTTTCCTCTTTGATAGCTGGAACCTCGACCTTTGGTTCGTCTTTCGGAGTTGTGCTGTTGTCAGCAATCAAGGCTACGGTGTCTGAGTTTATGACAGAGTCAGCTAACGCAAGAGTGGAGTCGACCACTGGAGCGTCTGCACGCAACGAGTCGGTCGTCACCAATGGCCGAACGGGTGGTGTATGAGGAGGATTCGGCTTTGAAAACACGCCGAGGATGTACAATACTGCAATGATAATACCTATGGCAAGCAAGGCGATGATGTATTTCCATTTGTTTTGCTCAAGCCTTACTAAGAAAGGAGCTCTTTCGTACTCGGCAATAAGCTTTCCATCATAGTATTTGTCAGAGGAATGGGGCTCGAATTTGAAGCCTTTTAACACATACCCTTTCGGTGGAATGATGTCTTCCTTGGCATCCCTACCGTCTTCATAGCAGGAATAGGGGCATGTGTATTTCTTTTCTCCTTTTCCGGGGTCAATATAATATCGCTTTTCTGTAATGTTAGACATTTGGCATTTAATTTATATATCTACTCAATTCGGTGATGGAATAGATGGAATTCAACTGTTTGTCGGGGATGGTCTTCAGCTTGTCGTACCATTTTTTGAAACCTGCATAGTTTTCCAAGATGACGGTACGCAAATATTCGAATTCCTCTCCGCTGACTTTGTCCTTGTAATTAACATACAAATTGTGGTAGTCATCCATTGAGGCGACACGTTGGTGAATCAAGGCCCAGAACTCTTGCTTGAAATAGACATTGGGGTCGTTCGCCTCGTTTTGTGGCTTCTCTTCGGATTTGGTTACCGCGGGAGTCTCTTGCACGGTCTGGGTGTTCTCGGTCTCGTTGGAGGAAGTGGCTTTGGCCTTGTCTTCCTTTTTCTCTATCAACGATTGGTCGGTCTTTTTGTCCTTTTTCTTTTTCTTGTCAGCAGGTTTTGCTTTGATTTCGGTTTTGGGTTCCTTGGCAGGCTCGTTTGTGGTGCTGCTCTTTTTGAAAACACTGAAAACCAATAGGATGATAAGACCGATGACAGCCGCGACGATCAATGCCAACATCAGCTTCCAAAGGTTCGATTTCAGACGGATATTGAACGGTTCTTTTGTATAAATGGCATACAACTTACCGTCATAAATCTGGTTGCTGGCATCAGGGTCGAATCTGAATCCGGAAAAGACATAACCTTTTGGGGGGATGATATATTCCTGAACATCATGACCGTCTTCAAAGTTTGAATACGGACATCCATCCATTTTTTTCCCTTTTCCAGGGTCTATGCTGTAACGCTTTTCTTCAAAGTCTGCCATTCTTTGGTGGGTTTATTGTAAGGTTTTGTTGATGGTAATGTAATTGGGGTAGGCAAGTTGTTGGTTGTTGATGGTGATGTAAGGCTTCACCTGAAGGCCTAATTTGACAGGGTCGCTGCTGGCACCGGCCAATTTGAAGGCCATGTTGAGAATGGCATCAGCCGATTCACCGCTGAACAACTGGAACAAATCGGTAGTGACGGGAATGGTGATGGTGTTTTTGGATTTGGCTGGAACATTTATGCTGTTGTTCATCGTGGTGCTGATGACTTGTTTGCCGTTGAGGCTGACAATGTAATCCATCTTTGACATGGCAGCCGCGATGGCATTGGGGTTTTCAACATCCAGATTCACGTTGAAAGTCACCGGAAGCTCTCTCTTCATGAGGGCATTGGCCAGATTGAGCAGTTGCGTGGCGTTGAGGTCGTCTTTCGTCATGCCTTTGCTCAGGTTGACACCCAACATTTGGATTTTGTTGATACTATTGAAATCAAATGTGCAATTGGCGAAGTTGGCCATCTGAGCCACTTGAGTCAGCAAGTCACAGGAGGAAAGCCCTAACGCGACAAAGAGGATAATGAGTGTTCTTTTGATTTTCGACATAGCTCTATTCGCTGATTTATAATTAAATACAATAATAATAAAACATTTTTACGGATTGTTTTATCCGCTCGTCTTCAATTTTGCAATATTACGAAAAAAGTCGGACATAAAGCCCGACTTTTAGAAATATTTTTCAAGGTTATTCTTCACCACGACGCGAGGCACGTTTGCGCTCCAACTCGTCGAGGATAATCTTGCGCAGACGCAGGCTCTTGGGCGTCACCTCAAGATATTCGTCGTCACGGATATACTCCATGTATTCCTCCAACGAGAAACGAACGGGCGGGATGAGGCGGATGGCTTCGTCGCTACCCGAGGCACGCACGTTGGTGAGGTGCTTGGTCTTGCACACGTTGATGACGATGTCGTTGCTGCGGGTGTTCTCGCCGATGACCTCGCCGGCATAGACGTCTTCGTTCGGGTTGACGAAGAAGGTGCCGCGGTCTTGAAGTTTCCAAATGGCGTAGGGGATGGCTTGTCCCGTTTCCATTGAAATCAAGGCACCCACATTACGGCTCGGCATCTCGCCCTTCCAAGGCTCGTAGTCCTTGAAACGGTGCGAAACGATAGCTTCACCCTCGGTGACGGTCAACAGTGTGTTCCTCAAGCCGATGAGTCCGCGCGACGGGATGTCGAAATCGAGGCACATGCGGTCGCCCTTGGGCTCCATCTGCGTCATCTCACCCTTGCGGGCGCTGACCTGCTCGATGACACGACCCGAGAAGTCTTCAGGAACAAGGACTGTCAATGCTTCGATAGGCTCACACTTCACATCGTCGATGTATTTCAGGATGACCTTGGGCTGACCAAGTTGGAACTCATAGCCCTCGCGGCGCATGGTTTCAACAAGGATGCTGAGGTGCAGGATACCACGGCCGTAAACCATTAGGGAGTCAGGCGAATCGGTGTCTTCCACTTTCAGGGCGAGGTTCTTCTCGGTCTCTTTGTAGAGACGTTCGCGCAGGTGGCGCGAGGTGACGTATTTGCCTTCCTTGCCGAAGAAGGGTGAGTTGTTGATGGTGAACAGCATGCTCATCGTGGGCTCGTCCACATGGATGGGCGGCAGCGGCTCAGGATTCTCGTAGTCGGCCACAGTGTCGCCAATCTCGAAGTCGTCGATACCCATCAGTGCGATGATGTCGCCAGCCTCAACGGGCTTCTTGGTGCGTTCCTTGCCTAAGCCTTCAAAGGTATAGAGCTCCTTGATGGTCGACTTGGTCACGGAACCGTCGCGTTTCACCAACGAGACATTCTGTCCGGCCTGCAGGGTGCCACGTTTCAGACGGCCCACGGCGATACGGCCTACGTAAGAGCTGTAATCCAAAGAGGTGATGAGCATCTGCGGCGTGCCTTCCTCGAACTTCGCGGGCGGGATGGTGTCGATAATGACATCCAAAAGGTAGGAGACGTTATCGGTGACATTCTCCCAATGGTCTGACATCCAGCCTTGCTTCGAGGAGCCATAGACGGTAGGGAAGTCCAGCTGGTCTTCGGTGGCGCCGAGGTTGAACATCAGGTCGAAGACAGCCTCTTGCACCTCGTCGGGACGGCAGTTGGGTTTATCGACTTTGTTGATGACCACGATGGGCTTCAGGCCCAGCTCGATAGCCTTCTGCAGCACGAAACGGGTCTGCGGCATGGGGCCTTCAAAGGCGTCGACGAGCAGCAGCACGCCGTCGGCCATGTTGAGCACGCGCTCCACCTCACCACCGAAGTCGGCGTGGCCAGGGGTGTCGATGATATTGATTTTGACGTCTTTATAACGAACTGACACGTTCTTCGAGAGGATGGTGATGCCGCGTTCGCGTTCGAGGTCGTTGTTGTCGAGAATGAGTTGGCCAGGGGCTTCGTCCGATTCCTTGAAGAGTTGTGACTGGTAAAGGATACGGTCCACAAGGGTAGTCTTGCCGTGGTCAACGTGTGCGATAATCGCTATATTTCTAATATTCTGCATTTTAGTAAAAATTGCTGCGATAATTGAAGGTGCAAAATTACAAAAAATAATGGTTTGTTTTAATGATTGTCTTATATTTGCGTTTTAAAAATTGGATTTTACGATGAATGAATATAAAAAGTATGGTCTATCGTTCGTTGAAATGGAAACATTGGATAAAGATGCTGCTTTTATAGTATCAAAAGAGTTAATCCAAGAGTTATTCTGTAATATGGCCAAATTATGCACAAAATACAGTAATAACTTATTCTATGATTTACCATATTCATATACTGAACGTAGATTGGATAGTGTATTGCTTCCAGCATTATCAAAGATATGCGATTCTATGGTTACAACTGAAGCACCAACCTATAGACATTTCCATTCGAGTAATAAATTTGTTGGAAGTGATAGTTATGGTAGAATAGATTATTGGTGCATTTATAAAGGTTATTCATTTGTAATTGAACTAAAACAGAGTTTTGATTGCTTTCTTTCGGATAATACTAGGGCTCGATTAAAAAAGAGTTGGAAAAAAATGAATGAACAGCTTTTTACAATAGAGAACGATGTTAGACAGTATACTGAATTAACGAAAGGAGTGATACGAATAGGGTTGCATATAATTACTTCTTATTCTGATAAAGAACCAAGTAAAATATTGATTGATAAGTATAAAGAGAAAATCTCATCAATTATAGAAAGGCTACCATCTCAAGTTATTAAAATTGATGGTAAGAACTTCCCATCACTTAAGCCAAATATTCTTATTGGATGGATTATTCCTGATAAAATAGTTTTAGATGAAAGAGCATGGGAGACAATTCCTGGAATTTGGGCTATGGCAAAAGTTTTGCCACCTATTCAACATACAGGATTTAAAAATCAATGTTAAATGTTATTATAACTCAACATTTCTTCCATAATATTCGTTTTCTCTTAGAGTTTTAGCATCAACATTGCTCCAATCACCACTAAAACAGGTTTTTAAATCGGGCCGTTCGGAAGTCATCCAATAAAACTCCTCGTTGGCCACAATCGGTTTAAAATACTCATCAATAATCCCTTGCTCCACAAGCGCTTTCGGTGTGCCTTGGCGCAAAGGCTGCTGGGGGGCCACTACCCACATCACGTCGGCGTGGCGGAGCAAAAGGTCAAGGTCGTGGCTGCTGAAGAGGATGGTTTTCTTTTTCTCGCGCGAGAGCTTGTGCATGATGTTCACCAACTCGATTTTGCTCGGATAGTCGAGGAAAGCGGCTGGTTCGTCCATGAAGATAAGAGGCGTGTCCTGCACCAAGGCTTTGGCAATCATTACTTTCTGTTGCTCGCCATCGCTGAGGGAAACGAAATTGCGGTTGACCAAATGGCTGATGCCGACGGTTTCAAGGCTGTCGCAGATGATTTGCTCGTCATCAGCCTTCAGTTTGGCCAGGAGACCGAGGTGGGGATAGCGACCAGCGGCCACGATGTCGAAGACCTTCAGGAAGAGGTCGTCGGGCTTCTCGGTGAGCACGAGGCTGAAGAGGGAACTGCGCTCGGAGGGCGAGTAGTCGCGCAAGTCCTTGTCGAACAGCTTGACCTCGCCGCCGACGGGTTTGAGGCTGGCCGACAGCGTCTTGAACAACGTCGTCTTGCCCGAGCCGTTGGGACCCGCCAAGGCTACGATGTCACCTTCGTTGAGGCTCACGTCGATGGCGGGCATCAGCGCTTGGCCTTTGTAGCCGATTGACAGATGGTTTGTATGAATGACTTCGCTCATGGACAGGAATTGTTTTTAACTACAGATTTGACAGATTAAACCGATTTGAGTCCGGCAATTGGTGGGATGCAAGCATCCGATGATTACAGATGGCCAAGGGTAGAAGGGAATCTGTGTCATTTGGACGCTTGCGTCCTTAAAATTATGTAATTCATTCTGTACAATCTGTATAATCTGTAGTTTAATATCATCATTGTATATGACTGACTTTTTGCCGATGGAAGATGACCCAAAGCACGATAGGCGCGCCAATCAAAGCCGTGACCGAGTTGATGGGCAGGTTGCCTTCGAAGGAGGGCAGGCGTGCGATGAGGTTGCAGAACAATGCCAAGTCCATGCCGAGGAAGGCCGTGGCGGGGATGAGCAACTTGTGGTCGCTGCTCTTGAAGAGGAAACGCGCGATGTGCGGGACGGCTAAGCCCAAGAAGGCAATCGGCCCGCAAAAAGCCGTGATGAGCGCCGTCAAAAAGCCCGAAACCAAGATGATGAGCATGCTGCTCCGACGGATGTTAACACCAAGGTTTTCGGCATAACGCTCGCCGAGGAGCAGGAGGTTCAAGGTCTTGAAGAGCAGGAACGAGCCTATGGAGCCGACCGCCACCGCGATGGCGAAGAAGGGCAGTTGTGCCTTGCTCACGTTGGAGAAGCTACCCATGCCCCAGATGACGAAGGAATGCAAGCCTTCCTTCTGGCTGAAGAACTTCAGGATGTCGGTGACCGAGCCGGCGATGTAGGCAATCATGATGCCCACCAGCACCAGGCTGACCATGCTGCGGAGCCTCGAGCTAAGCACGAGGATGAGCAGCAGCACCGCGAAGGCGCCCAAGAAAGCCGCTATGGTGACGCCGAAGGTCGACCACAGCGACAGCGTGCTGACCGACAGGCCCGTAGCGGTGCCCAGCAAGACAACAAAGGCCACGCCGAGGCTCGCGCCGCTGCTGATGCCCAGCAGCGAAGGGTCGGCGAGGGGGTTACGGAAGAGGGTCTGCATCAGGAGGCCCGATACCGATAGACCTATGCCCGCCAGCAGCGCCGTGATGGCCTGTGGCAGGCGGTAGTCGAGGATGATGGCGTGGTAGGTCGAAGTGTCGCCATGCAGCAGCGTGTCCCAGAATTCATTCCACGGAATCGACACCGAGCCGTAGCGCAGGTTCAGGACGAACAGCACGATGCCGACGGCCAAGATCGCGATGGAAACCAGCGCGATGGGCGGTGTTTGGCGGCGGAGGGTATGGTCGGTGTCAGATGCCATTATGGGGTTATTTTGCGTTGCAAAGATAGGGTTTAATTTGATTGGGATAGGATATGGGAAACAAATAATCCGCAAATCTTGCGGTTAGTTATCCGCAGATTTTGCGGATTATTGGCCGCAAGAGATGAAATACTGTCTCGCCAAGGCGTAATCATAGCCTTGAGGGCAAACAGAACGAGGGAAGTGGATGTTGGGGTTGTAAGGGGGGGGCATTATAATGTCGTTTAGGTCGTGAACAAAAACGATAATTCTCTCAAATCCAAAAGGTTCGGCAAAAAGTATGAGTCCCGTCACCGAAATCATCATCCATTGCACCTTTCAATTTCAAAAGGTTCGATTAAAAGGCACCAATATGAGACCACCGACTTTGGCATCCCAGATTTCAATTCCAAAAGGTTCGATAGTTATCCGGCGACGGTGACAAACACGTTCCAGGACACGGATTTCAATTCCAAAAGGTTCGATTAAAAGGTTGTAATTGGTCTTAAATATTCAGGAGCAGGAAGATTTCAATTCCAAAAGGTTCGATTAAAACAATACTTAGTTATTTTTTAATTACATGACTCATTATAAGCTACATAGCGCG
>CAMHRP010000041.1:0-32434 GCA_946187645.1 uncultured Bacteroidales bacterium
CGCCTTCGCCGAGGTTGTCGCCGAAGAGCTCGCGCACGAGAGCGTTATACTCATCGGTGTAGGGCATCGTGTGGTTCAGTTTGAAAAGGACTTGCGCTTGGCGCACGCCTTCCGCGTGTTCTTCGGCTGTGGTCAGCCTGGGGTCAACTCTTTGTTCTTGCATCGTTGTCAGGTTTTGAATTACGATGCAAAAATACAGCGACTTACTGGGATATTAGTTTCACAAAAAACACTATCATTTTCACAAATTCAACTTTTTTTGGGCCTAGACTCAATGAAAGTGTTATAGTCTGCGTAAACGTCTCGTACAACATCATCCCAGTTGAGGTAAAGGTCACGGCGGGAAGCAGTGGAGATACGTTCGTATGTCTCTGGGTCGGCCATGATATCCATGATCATCCGAGCATAGCTGTCCTCGTCTGGTGGGCATACATAGCCATTGACGCCAGGAGTGACAGTAGCGGCTGTACGAGCGCCTCTCAAGAATACGGTGGGTGTACCTTGACAAGCAGCTTCAATCTGTACTAATGAGTTGGCATCGTAGAGCGATGGGAACAGGAATAGCTTGGCGCGGGAATAGAGATTCTCCAGCATCTCTTTTTCTGTCAGACCGCACATGACCACTTCTTCGGTCAGACCCTTTTCTTTCACGAGAGCGGCGAGTTTCTCCTCATCCTGTCCTTTGCCGGCAAACAGCATCCTAAAGTTATGCAGACCCATCGCCTTAGCTTTCGCTAAAGCACGAACGATGAAGTCGATGTTCTTGATGAAATTGATTCTTCCTACGAAAAGAAAAACCGTGGCGTCGGCAGGAATGCCGTATTTCTCGTTGACAATACGAGCTGCGACGGCGGAATCCAACACAGGATGATGGTCGGTGGCGTTAAGGCGCACCTTGCAGGGAGCAGTCAGACCGTATTCTTGGACATAGAGGTTCTTGATGTCCCCATTCACAGCCCAGCATTCGTCGCAAGCGTTGAACACACGCATAATGGTATCCATCGCCATGTTCGAGGCTAACTTGAGTTTGAGCGACCTCTCAAAATCCTGCTTGTACTGCGAATGCAGGGTAGCAACCACGGGAAGCTTGTGTATTTTGGCATACAGGACTCCCGACATACCTACCGTAAAGGGAGAATGGATATGGACGATGTCGATATCGCTCTTGAGTAGCTGCGCTTCGAATCGAGGGTCTAAAGCGGGCGTAGGAAATTCGTAATCGCTTGTGATGAGCGGCAGTGATGAGCATCGTATAACTTGATACGGCAACTTTGCATCCTCCTTTCCATCAAATCCTTTGGTCTCCGGGCAAAACACCATCACCTCGCAATATTGCACCAATCGGCGGGCGTAATTGTCCACCACTTTAATCACCCCGTCCACCATGGGGTACCATGTATCAATGAAGAGTCCAACTTTCATAACTGATCGTATTACTTATGGCAATCTCTGAAAATAATCCGTGTTTTAAGGGCTGCAAAATTACAAAAAAACAAGCCATCAAAGCGAAGTCAATGGGATGGGTGAAAGAGAAAAGAAATAATTTGTAATTTTGCTCCATGAAAATTGATTTTCAGTACGCTACAGATTTCCTCGGGATGAGTGACCCCAAATTGAGTCACACTTGTATGCATTTGCTGTGTACAGAAGGCGAAGGCAGTTTTGTGTTCAACGAAAAATGTTACCACATAGCGAAAAACGACCTTGTGGTGATGCCCAATCCTAGCCGTGCCAAGAACCTCGCGGCCATTCCAGGGATGGAGGTGGAGTGGTTTGCCGCAGATTACAAGTTCTTGCAAAACCTTCTGCCATCGAACAACTACAGTATTGGTGGAAGCATCTCGCTCAACCAAGACCCTATCATCAAACTCACCAACGAGCAGGCTGCTATCTTGCTTGCCGACTTCCACCGTCTTCGTGATCGCCTCGGCGACCGTCATTTGCTGTTTTACCGTGAATTGATGGGGAGTCTCTGCCTAACGATGATGTACGACATCTTCGAGCCTCATGCCCAACGCGAGGCCACCGACACTCACAGCGACCGCACCGCCTACATCGTCCGTCAGCTGACCGACCTGCTCGCCACCGGCATCAGCCGCACCGAGCGCGAGGTGAGCTACTATGCCGAGTGGCTGAATGTCTCACCGAAGTACCTCTCTGCCACGGTCAAACGCGTAACAGGCCACAGCGTCAGTAGCTATATTAACCGTGCCACCGTGCCCATCCTGAAAGGCCTTTTGGACGACGAGCGCCTGTCGCTCACCCAAATCGCCGACCGCATGAACTTCACCTCATTGAGTTATTTCAGCCGCTACTGTACAAAACACCTGGGGAAATCACCTAGCGAGTATCGTCGGAGTCTGCAACCTAAGGGTTAAGGATGGCAGATTCTCATCAAATCATATCGCAAAAAGAGATAATTCGCCTAAAACCACTATCTTTGCCGCCTCAAAACCATTCTATGAGTGCACAAAACCCCATATTCAACCGTTTGAACCTGCTTTTGGGTGAGGAGACGATGGAGCGCGTCATGAGTAAGCGCGTCATCATCTTCGGCGTGGGGGGCGTGGGCAGTTGGTGTGCCGAGAGTCTGGTGCGTAGCGGTATAAGTCACCTTACCATTGTGGACAGCGACCGCGTGTGTATCACCAATGTCAACCGGCAGTTGCAAGCCACCACCAAGACGGTGGGAATGGTCAAGGTGGAGGTGCTGAAGGAACGTCTTTTGGAAATCAATCCGCAGGCTGAAATCAACGCCATGCAGGAGATTTATTCAGCCGAGAACGCTGAAATGTTCCAACTCGAGACCTATGACTACATCATCGATGCCATCGATAGCCTCAAGGACAAGATACACCTTATCTTGCACGCCACTGAATGTCCGGGCAAGTTGTTCTCTGCCATGGGTGCTGCACTCAAAATGGATCCGACGAAGATACAGGTGGCCGAGTTTTGGGAGGTGATTGGTTGCCCATTGGCCAGCATGATCCGCAAGCGTCTCAGAAAAGCGAAAACCTTTCCGAAGAAGAAGTTCCTCTGCGTATTTTCGCCCGAGGTTCTGCCTAACAAAGGAGCTGAAACCACCTGTGGCACAAGTGCCTGCATGTGTCCCAAGGCCATCATCGCCGCTGGCAATCCCGACCTCATCAACCACGAATGGTGCTCTTCAAAAGCCCAAATCAATGGCACTTCGGCCCATATCACGGCCATCTTTGGCTTCATGCTTGCTGGATTGGTGATGAACGACTTATATGCTAACGGATGATGAAGACAGCTATTATTATAGGAGCCACCTCTGGCCTTGGCAGGGAAGCCGCCACAAGACTTGTGGCGGAAGGTTGGTGCAAAGCCGGTCAGAATAAAACTTGACCGAGCGCCCGTTCGTTCGGATTTGTAATCCGAACACATTGAATATCAGCATTTGTAATGCGAAACGAACATCTTGTTTATTATTCTATCGGATTGCAAATCCTTATATTCCACAACAGCTGGATTGCAAATCCAGCCGAACAGGGGGATTCTTTAATGTTCATGGGAGCAAAAGTACAAAAAAGCTGCAACACACTTTTTTCACTCAGTGGTAAATTTATGAAACCTTTTCTTTCTTGCGCGTCATCCTGTAACTAAGGATGGCACTATAAATCGAAATGGAAAGCAATGGAATGTGAACCACGCCAAGAAAAACCGTATGCGGATTGAAAAAGTTCATCATGTTATACATCCCGATGATAACACCGATGATGGCTGTGATTCTATAGGTCACGATGTTGACTTTTGGCAGATTCAAAGTCAGAATTGTCAAAAACAAGGGTGTCGTCAGGCAAAATGCCGTCGCCGTATTCCTTGTGAAGAAATGCAGCAGGTTCCAATCCATTTCTCCATGAGAGGTAAAAGGACACAGATAGGCAAATAAGGCAAATAGAATCATCCAACTGTATTTCCAGTGGAAATTGCTGAAATCATAGTTGTTTTTGGGGGTGAACAACTCACGGATCCAGACGTATGCCACAAAAAGGAACATCGCGAAATTAACCGTGACGACACTGAATCCATACAGTTCGGTAACGGCCATGTTTTGGATAAAGGCAAATGCCGTATAGGAAATGGCAACATAGGCATTGAACAGTGTCCTGACCTTGTTCTTAAACACAACAAGTAACACAAGCATCAGCAGAGAAAGCGATTGGAACAAGATGTTAAGGCTCCCCAAGTGGTTTTGCACGGCATTGCCCAAAGTGACCGAAACCATTCTTGGGATATTCTGTGGATCAAAGTTTCTGCTGACGATTGGTAGCAGCACAGATTGTGCCGCCAACAAAATCACAAAAAACCACCATTTTCTCGATGCTTTCTCAAGTTTTTCCATACTGATGTCTCGTTTTCATTTTTGATAAAACCGCGCAAAAGTACAAAAAAAGCCGCAGCCCGAAAGCCACGGCTTGAAGTTCCTTATCATCCCACAATTTTAAGCCCAACGATAGAAAGAATCAACGTGTTGAGGAAAAACACCCTCCAAAACGTGGCCGGTTCATGAAAGACGAAGATGCCTAACAGCACTGCTCCAACGGCTCCGATGCCTGTCCAGACAGGATAGGCGACGCCGATGGGGATGGTCTGTGTAGCTTTTGCCAAAAGCACGGCACTCAGCACATAGAGCACGGCAAAACCTGAAATCCAAAGCCAATACTCCGTACCAACTGCAAGTTTGGTTTTGCCGAGGCAGAAAGCGAAGCCTGTTTCACAGAGGCCGGCGATGATGAGGATGAGCCAATTCATGGCTGCAAAAGTACAAAAAAAACCGCAACCCAAGCTTTCGCCTGAGTTGCGGATTAACTTTTTACTTTATTGGAATCGGAATCAATGCTCGACCACAATCCGTTGGTTCGTCACCGAGCCGTCCGTGGCCGTGACTTTCAGGAGATAAATGCCGTCGGCAAAGGTGGCGGTGCTGACGGAGGTCAGCATGGCCGAGGCCTGCACCGACTTCACGCAGCGGCCCGTCATGTCGAAAAGTTCAATCGTCTCGGCATCGCCGGCAACAACGAACTTGTCGCTGGCGGGGTTGGGATAGATGGCAATTTGTTCATCTTGATCTTCGTTGACGTTCAGAGGAACTTCAACGAAAACCATTTCTGAGTGCTCCGACTTATAATCATCGCCAAATGCAGTATGCACGGCCACAATGTCGTAGGCGTAATCGGTTTTGTAATAATGCTCCAAGTCATCGAAAGTCACGCTTTCCGTTTCGCCTTCAGGTTGTCTCCAGCCGAGGAGATGGAACACTTGGTCACCCGCAGCAAGGTCTTGTGTAACCAAAATGTCATCAATCAGGAAATTGGAGCTTGAAAGAGCATGTATTTTCAATCTTTCATGTGCACTTTCCGGCCCTGTCGCAAATTCAAGTGAGAAAGTCTGCAAACCAGTTTGGTCAAATTGCGTATATTGGGTGTCGTTGGAAGCATCGAATACGACCACCATGCCTTCCTCACCGTACATGGTCACTTTCACCCTAAAAGTAGCTGCGTTGTTGAGACACATCTCTTGGGTGTGGAGTGTCCCAAGGGTTTGACCGTCGTCACCTGCGCCAAGCATTCCATTGGCAAGGATGCCACAATAGGCCCACCAATCGGGTGCCGTAGTGTATTCATCAAGGTTACAATAGCCATGCTCTTCAAGGAAATAGGGGTCTTCAGGCGTGGCACTGTTGGTTACTTTCGAGAAATTTTCGTGCATGACGACGTGGCTTGTCTCGTTGCTCCATGCAGTATGAACATAATAATTGTAAACAAGATATTTATCGGCTTTAGGATGCCGCTCCCAGTTGGCGGTGTAGGCATCTTCGGAAATGTCAGTCGCATCAAGAATGACAGGCGCACACAATCCGAAGCAATTCACAATGTTTGATTTTTGAGAAGTGTATTCGCTATTACGTGCTTTTACATAATAGTAATAATCCTCGGCCATGTCAAGTTCGGTAAGGTTATATATAGTATCGGTCAACATAAAGTCTTGAATGACAAATTCTTCTGTCGAGGCTTGGGTGGTCTGATAGTCCCAGTTGTCAAGAGCCCAAACTGTACCATGACCTGAATAGACAAGAGCGAACTGCTCATATTCCTGAATGTCCTCGAAGATGTTGGCACGGAACCATTCGTTGCCATGGTTTTGGTACGACCACCAGTCTGTGAAAAACCATCCCATTTCGTTCCAAGAGTCACCTGTCTTTCCTAAAATGATCAAGTCAGCATCATCGGTACTTGGATTGTATTCAAGGAGTTTAAGATAGACATTCGATTCCATAAAACGACCACCATTATATGGGAGTATGATGGTGTCGCCTTCGGCATCCATACACAAGGCTGTTGGCTCACTGACGCAATTGCCCGAAATGACTTGACGATTGTAACCCGCTTCAAGGTTGATTGTCCAGCCTTCGGGATAGTTGGGATTTATGATATCAATCCATTGACCATTGTGGTTGATACCATCGAAGCACTCGGTTTCCGAAACGATTTCTGGGCCATAGAATTCCTTTTTATATAATGAGAACAAGTATTCATCAGCCACATCAACTGGTTTCCAACTGGCGGTGAAGCCATCCATGGTGTAATCGGTGGCTTCATGGACTTTTGGAGCAGGGCAGAAATTCAGTTCTCTTGTAACCACCACATCATCTATAAACCATTCGCAGTAACAGTATAATTGAATGAAAACAGGTTCAGTTTCCGTGTTGTCGAGGTCAAACTCGTAAGTCGCCCAATCGTGGTTGATGTAACAGCCAGAGTATTGAATAATCACTGGCTCGTAAGGATTAGTAACCAATAACACATACATCAAGGTCTGGTTTGGTGAGGTGTTCTTCATACGCGCTTTCACTGAAAGATGCACCAGCCCTGTCATTTCCATTTCTGGTGTGCTGATAAATGCTGAACTGGAATTGTTAAGGCAACAGGTGCCTCCTGCTTGGTATGCGTGTGAAGCAGTCCAGCCAGGCAGATGCGTATAGGCTGGGTCAATGTAATAATCTGGACCAGCAATGTTGGTTCCGTCTGGATTTGCTTCGGAGCCAGCCGTCATCAGGCTGAAGTCCTCTTCGATCATCACGTCTTGTGCAATTAGTGATGTTGCGCTCATCATTGTGGCTACTAAAAAAGCCAGAAGTGTTTTTTTCGTCATTTTACTCTTTGTGTTAGGTTTTGTTGCAAAATCGCGATGCAAAACTACAATGGTGAAAAACGATGGTAAAATATTTACGGGCTACACGAGGTTTACCGTCCAAAATACTGGGGCTACATAAGGTCTACATTATGAATTAAATACTGAAAATCAGTACTTTGAAAGAAATACGGTCAAATCGATGTCAGAATCTGTAATGCCGAGGGATTTCCGCAAACGGTAACGCGCCATTTTTACGCTTGAAGGTTCTATACCGCATATTGAGGCGATTTCTTTGGTGCTTAGATTCAGGCGAATGTATGCGCAAAGGTGGGTCTCGTATGGCGTAAGGTTAGGGAAGTCGCGACTGAGGTTTCTGTAGAAGTCAGGATGGGTTTGTGTGAAGTAATAGTCGAAATCTTTCGAAACCTTTCCTTGGTTTTCCACCAACGACTTGGCAGTCAATTCCCTGTTTCGTTGGTCGAGTTCCCTGGCAATGGCCTCTTCTTTCAATTGTTTGTCTTTCAATCTGACTTTCAATAGCAGGACAACTGTTAATGCGGTAAATACCAATAATATGATAACAATGTACAAGATGAGTCTATGCCTTTGTTGCTGCATGTCCTTGACCAATTGAGCCTGCTCCATTTGTTCTTTCGAGACATTGAACTGATGTTCCAATTCAAGTTGCTGAAGCCTACGTAAATCTTTCGTAGCGTTCAATGTGTCATCGATAGCTTTAAGCAGCATCGAACTCTCCGCATATTCTTGATATTTACCGAGTTGATATAAAACATCGCATTTGAAATTGTATCCGTTGCTTTGGATATAAGGGAAATCCTTGGCTTCCGCAATACTTTTGTCAATAAAGAACAAAGCACTGTCGTATTCATTTCGTTTTGCATAAGACAAACCTTTGTTAACCAATAAATTGGATTCAATCTCGCGGTTGTTTGCATCGCCAAGGATATGAAGTCCTTTGTTAAAATTGCCGATGGCCTCGTCGTATTTTTCAAGATTGTTGTCGATAATGCCGCGATACAGATGCACCCAAGCCGAATTGACATGACTTTGTGAAGACACCAGAGCACTATCAAAATACTGTTCCGCTGTGTCGTATACTCGTTCTTCAAAATAGCACCGCGCCATCATAAAATAAACCATGTATTTATTGTAATTGGCGTAAGCTGGATTATCAAGCATGTCCTTACCGATAGCGAAAATATCATCTTTAAGGCCGAGTTGATTGTAAATGGCAAGCAGGTTGCTTTCAAGTGTGTATTGGAAAGAGGCTTTACCCAGGCCCTTGTTGATCTCAATGCCTTCCTGATAGCACTGATAAGCCTGTGGCAACTGTTTCATTTTGAAATAATAAGCGCCTAAAGCAATTTGAATCTTGACTTTCAGGATGTTGCTTTTCTGGTTTTCCACCAATGCCGAAGCCTTTTCCCTTGACATTTGGAGCCATTCGATAGCCTTGTCAAAATGACCGTCCCAAAGTTCGATACAGCCTTTGTAGTAAGTTGAAAGTGTTTGAAAATAATTGTCGTTCAATGTACTGGACAATTCTTCCAACTCATTTGTATATGGTTTTGATAGTTGATATTGCTCATGTGCTTGCAAGGTGTTAATCACTGTTTTCAATGCCTCAAGTCTTTTTTCGTCTGCCTTGTTGTTTTCTTGCAGTAGTACTTGCAGACTGTCAGGAATGGAAAACTGTGTTTCTTGGGAAAACAAATACAATGTGTTGAAAAACAATATGATTAGCAGAAAACATCCTTTCATCTTATGCGTGATTATCATATTTACAAGATAATTTTTGAATGCAAAACGCTCCACCTTCATCTGGCCACATTGGCGCATCATGGGAGAGTATTTCTTGAACTCCGGCGTGGCGGAATGTTTGTCGAGCGACTCTTGGTCTTCCCATGTCTCGCAAATCAAAAACACATCCTTTCGGGTGGCACTTTGGAACACATCGTAAGCGATGCATCCTTCATGTTTCTGTGAGTATTCGGTAAGGGCTACCGCTGCTTGCAGCGCGGTCTTGAACTGTTCGCCGTCATTGGCCTGGAAAAAGCAATTTAATCGTATCATATTCAAGTCGTTTTTTTCATAACGAGGATGGAGAGGTATTATTGCCTCGACTGATATTCCGACGGCGACATCCCCGTGTGTGCCTTGAAGTATTTGCGGAATGTGAACTGTTCAGGGAAGCCCAATTCATCAGCCACTTGCTTGACCATGATTTTAGGTTGGCGCAGAAGATTCTTCGCCTGATTGATGGTCACCATATTAATCCATTCCATTGGCGTGTAACCCGATTCCTGCTTGATAACGTCGGCAAAATGGCGAGGTGAAAGCCCTTGCTTGTCAGCGTAATGTTTCACCGTGCGGTTCTGTTTGTACTCTTTGTTCAATGAAAGGAGAAACGTCATTAGAACCTGCCTTTTTCGCGATGGGGCTTGGCTCTCTTGAAGCAACTGTTCGCTAAAGAGGAACGCATGTTCCATGATGGTCTCTTGCTTGAGCAACGTGATGACGGTGGTCAGAATGTTTCTCTGCAATGGATGGTTCAAACAAGCCAATTGGAGCTCTTTTTCCTGTATTCTGTTTACGCATTGCCTAAAATAGTGTTGTTGTTCATCAGTCAAGTGCAGGAGCGGGGTGATGGAATAGATTTGTTGTGGCGAAGAGATATTGGGCGCAAACAAGGAATAAAGGTTTTCAATGCTATCTTGCAACAGAACGGACGTATAATCGGCACTGCGGCAGAGTTCCAGCATCGGGAACACGGGCGAATGAATCATCAGTGTCCCCTGCGTAATTGTACACTGCTTGTTGATGGTCAACACCTCCGCATTACCAGCTATGCACAATTCAAAACCTATTTGTGTTTCCATCGTCAGGGTGAATCAAATCAAGTGCAAAACAACGCTTTTTTCTCGGAAAAAGCAATTATTTTCCCTAAAACAGACGCAATTTCGTAAAAATTGCTCAATAAAACCGATGTTTTGCTCTTTTGCGTTTGCGGAAAAGGTAGTTGTTTTGCATCGTCAATTAAAACACGGAATTATGTGGAAGTTTATGAAACACTATGCGCTGGAAATCTATACGGTGATTGCCATGCTACTCATTACCTTGGTGGCTATCTTTATGCCAGAATTGACCACTATCCAAAAGTTTGTAGTCTTCATGAGCTTCATTTTCATTCTGCATGAATGGGAAGAGGGAAAGTATCCAGGTGGTTTCCTCAATCTTATCACCCAACTGATACAACGGAACGTCGACGATGAGACGATGCGTGCCAGTCGTTTGGTGACGGCAGTGCTCATCTTTGCATTAACTATCGTCCCCTTCTTTCTCGGCGATGCCTATCCGATGTTTGCGGTTGCAGTGGCCACCTTTTGCATCTTCGAGGGCTTCATCCATATCGCAGGCATCCGCATTTTTAGACTGAAGAAGTTCTACACACCCGGCATGGTGACAGCTGAGATTGAGGCAATAACTGGCATTGCACTTATTGTCTATTTAGCCGTTAATCATCTCGGTGCATGGTACGACTATGTATGCGGTCCGTTCATCTTCCTCTGCTGTTTCGCTTGCATGCAACGCACGCTGATGTCGATGGTCGGCGGCTTGCGTTACCGTGACATGCCGAAGTTAATCAAGGCTCAACTGAAGAGGAAGTAGGGGATCGTGAAAAAACAGAAGCTAGGTATTCACCTAAATCGTAAAATCAACATCGGAATTTGTTCAATGCACGACAACAAATCGGCCTAAACCGAAAAACAAAAAACCGATTATTATACTCATGGCCAAATAAACCAGAGCCATTCCGATCTGTCCGGCACTGTTCAGTCGGAAAAAATCGGAAACGAAGGTGGAGAAAGTGGTGAAACTGCCGCATAGTCCCACTGTCAGCATGAGATAAATCTCCTTCGGGAAGGTGGTATAGCGTTCGCCCAGACCCATCAACAGACCCAACAGAAAACAGCCTATCACATTGACAGCAAGCGTTCCCCACGGCAGATTAAGCCAGCGTATCGATTGACAGGCAAGGCTTGTGAGGTAACGAAGCGCGCTGCCGACAGCACCTCCTAACATGACAAACAATAGGTTCTTCATTGCGACTGCAAAGGTATGAAAAAATCCGCAAGACAAGCCATAGCTCGAGTCGCGGATTCCGATTCCTGCATAGTTAGATCACCTGTGTAACTCCGATACAGTAATTGATTTAAAACATTATAAAAGAGCCACAATTCCGCCAGCGACCAAGGCAGCGGGAATGCCCAACAGCATCCCGATAAGCGCGCCTTTGATGTGGAACCAGTAGTCGTGGTAGGCGGCAGTCATGTCCTCTGTACCAGGGATGACGAAATGCTTGTCGTGGCAAAACCATAGGCAGTCGAGCACCAGCGCATCGAACCAATTGACCACCACCCATAAGGCGTAAGCTATAAATGCACCGCACCAAAAGGTTTCACAGCCGTTGATATACCTAACCAACAAGCCTAGCAAAACACCAAAGACCATCATGGCCACAATCTTTTTGATGTAGAAAGTCGCCCCTCCTGGACGGTTGCTGGCGTCAACCAAACCTAACTGGTCGCATCGCTCGATGATGGCGGGAGGATAGTTGAAAATGGTCTTGATGGGGTTTCTCGACATCAGGAACACAAACAGCGTGAACAAGGCGCACGCGATGAGGGACTCGATGAAAAAGGTCATTTGTCTATCATTCGATAATTTAAGAATTGTAACAGAAGAGTAAAAAATGCATATATCGGGATGATGTCTGTTTTCTTCTTCATCAAAAGGATTTCCAGATTGTAATACTCCATGGATAATATGGAATAGTGTACTGTAATAATTTGCTGAAGATATCCATTTAGAATCAGATTGAATGCAAGCAAGTATTCTTGATTTCAAGTACTTTTATTTCTTCTTCCAAAACATCATAAACATAAGCGGGGCTTTGGAAATAGAGTCCTGTATTCAGATTGTTAAGAGCGGCATAAGTCTTTGAGTTATAGACAATATCCATTGCCTCACGCATCGAAAGGGAACGCTCTTCCATGAGCCGCGCAATCAACTCACGGGTCAATGTTTCAACCATAAAAGTTTCTTTGCCGTTCATATCCTTTGTAACAAATTGATTGCCTTTTGAGTGGCAAATAAATACTGCCTCGTAATCGTATGGAACTTGTTTTCTTCCAAAAATTGTTCCTCGTTGATGATGCCTTCCTCGACGCGACGGATTTGATAACCAACAACATCATCAGCAATTGGACCAATAACAATGTCGTGATTGTGTATTTGTTGACGAGTACGGTTCTTACGATTGCTCAATACAAACCGAGCCCATTCAAGTGAGTAACCTTCAAAACGAAGGATTTGTAGCGTTTTTATGGCTTCATCGTCGACATAGTATTTGTAAACCGTTGCTTCACCTTCTCCGAATTGCTCGAATTTGCGTTCTGCTTGACGTTGGGCCACCATTTTGTCAGGAGTAAGATAAAAGCCCAATCCAAAATCCTTTCCGACACGACTTTGAGAAAGGTCAATGTTTTGGATAACCGCATTTGTGCCATGATAAAGTATCATGCCAATGTTCCTCCCATACGTTGGCAATAGGCAGTCAGGTCCTCCACAGTGTTTTCAAAGGAATAGGTGTGTTCAACGTCATAGAATTTGTCCACGAAATCAAGCCCTTTGTATTGTTGCAGATACCGATATGCCTGTTGCGTGGTGATATGATGCGCCGTGGCAAACTCTGTTATCAATGCCACGATATAATTGATTTTATCTATGATGGACTTGCTCATTTGGTTTTTCTTCGATGCAAAAATACAAACATTTCACAATATGGCAACAAAAAGTTTCATTGATAGGTCTCTAGATATAATTACAACCTAACAACCTCTCCAATCTGACAAGTAACCAGCTGAAGCCCGTATTGTTCCGCAGCCTTGCGTTCGTTTTTCCTGGGCTCGTCCCAAGGGTGGTTCGAGAGGCAAAACTTGGAGTGGTGGACGGTGACGAAACACTTTGTACCAAGGTCGGCAACGGCTTTCCCCAATTGCTCAGGCATGGTGTGTATCTGGCTCCAGTTGGCATCGTATTGGCCGTTCTCCATGATGGCGAGGTCGATGTCGGGAAACTGTTCCCCGAAGCGTTTGAAGCGACTGCTGTAGCCGCCATCGCCCGAGAAAAAGACCTTCCTCGCCGATGATTCCATCAGCCATGAGGCTGGCATTGTCTTGGATTTCCAAAAGCCGCGTCCCGAAAAATGTTGGGTGGGCAGACAATGGAAGGTCAAGTCCTCGGAAGTGGCACTTTCATACCAATCCAATTCGATGAGTTGCTGCTTGTCGTAGCCCCAGTATTCAAAGTTCTCGCCCACGCCCAAGGGACAAACTACCTTCTTTACTCTGTCTTTCAACTCGATGACCGTCTGGTAATCCAAGTGGTCCCAATGGTCGTGCGAGATGAGGAGAAAGTCGATTTTCTTGGGCATGTCATGGGGTTTGTAGAGGTCGGTCCCAGAAAAGGCCCGATTGACGAAAGAGACGGGCGAGCCTTTGTAAAAGACGGGGTCAGCGAGGATGGTCTTTCCGTCCAAGCGGAGCAAAAAAGAGCTATGCCCGAACCAGAGATAGAAGTCTCCCGATTCAGGCAAAAGGTTCAAATCGGTCTTGACCACAGGAATCTCACCCATCTTTGGGATTCGATTCTTCGGCTTTTTCCCAAAGAGGAACTTCCCAAGATTCTTCAGCATACCGCCTTGACCCGTGAACAGTGTTGCCGGTTCCTCATTTTGGAACTTATCGTTCACAAAATGAGGTGACTTTCGGATGCGTTCGAGGCGTTCACCACGAGCGGTCCGTCCAAATTGTTTAATGAGGTCAGATGGCTTCACTTATTTGTCAATGCTGACAATGGTGTATTTCCTGGTTCCCAGTCCGATGGCTTCAGCGTGCTCGATGGTGTGGGTGCCATGTTGCTTGTCGATTCGGCTGAGCAGGTCGGTGGGGTCGTTGGTGGCGGTCACCTGCTGGTTGTTGATGATGTCGACGCAGGCTTGGTCGAGGGCGACGGGGTCGGTGCTGGCGAGGATGCCATAGTCCTCAAGCTTCACAGGGGCTGGATGGTCGACGCAGTCGCAGTCGATGCTCATGTTGTTCATCACGCTGATGTAGATGATGCCCTGCCTCTTGTTGAAGTAGTTCGTCACAGCTTGTGCTGCTGCAGCCATGCTTTCAAGGAAGCCGTCCTGGTCACCAATGTATTCAGGAGTCCAAAGCTTGGCCATATCGAGTTTCTCCATCTTTCCCGAGGAGTGGATGTAGGCTTTACCGTTGCTACTGGCACAGCCGATGCTGAGGTTTTTCAGGGCACCGCCGTAGCCACCCATCGGGTGACCTTTGAAGTGGTTGAGGGCAATCATGAAGTCGTAGTTGGCCATGTGTCCGCCCACGATGTCGTATTTGATGTGCCTTTGGTCCTTCACAGGGATGCGGATTTCATCGTACTCGTCCATGATATCGACGGGGAAGTAGTCGGTGAAGCCGTGTCTGCGGATGACTTCCCAGTGGACTGCCGAATTGTTGCGTTCGTCCTTCTCATCGCCAGGGCCGTTGCCGTAGGCGGTATTACACTCCACGATGGTGCCATCTACTTCATGCACAAGGTCTTTGATAAGTTCGGGTTTCAGATAGTTGGGATTGCTGCCTTCGCCGGTCGAGATTTTCACGGCCACGCGGCCTTTGGCTTCTACGCCTAAAGCCTTGTAGATGTTCACCAAAGCTTCAGGGCTGATGTTGCGAGTCAGATAGACTTTTGCTGTGTTTTCCATATTCGTGTTGTTTTGATTGATTTGTTTGTCGTCAGGTTGGTTGTTGGTGCAGGCAGTAAAGGCCAATGCACACAAAAGGGTTATTGCTAATTTCTTCATCGTTTTGATTATTTATGGTTGCAAAAATAGTAAAAAACTCAATTCACTGTACCATCCCCGCCAGCGGGTTGACATCAATCAGTTTCAGACTCTTCACCATCTTTGCCGTGCCTTCCTTGTATTTCTTGAAATGGGCGGTCTGGATATGGTTTTGGTAGGCCTCTTGGTCGGCGTAGATTTCCAAGATGTAGATCTTGCAAGGGTCTTCCTTGGTTTGCATGGAGAAGAGGGTCAGCACGCCGGGCTCCACCTTAACAGAAGTCTCGCCGACTTCCTTGGCGAAGGCCATATATTCTTCCAAAAACTCAGGCACCACTTCGATTTCGGCGAGGCAGACAAGCTTTTCGCCAACTTTCACAGGCGAGGCAAACTCTTCATCAGTCACTTTTCGGAGTTGCATGGCATGTTCTTCGCCCGGCACGATGTCGGTGACGGTCATACATTCGATGCTGCTGTCAGGAGTTGCACCGTTCCAGTGGCGGGTGTTGGGTGCCGTGACAATCACATCGCCCTTGCGGATGAGTTGCTTTTCCTTGCCTTCCTCTTGGTAATAGCCTTCACCATCAAGCACCATCAGCACTTGGGTGGCGTTGGGGTGGTAATGCCACGAGTTGCGGCTGCCTTTTTCGAATAGGAAATTGGTGGTCATTTGGTGGTCACTGTGACTGACAACAGAGATGTGGACCGTGCCCGTATTAAACTCCTCAGGAGCAATATGTTGTGCTGGGAAAATGGTTTGTTGTGCCATGGTAGTCAAGGATATAAGGAAAACACTGAGTAAAAAGGCTAATTTCTTCATTTATTGAATAGTTTTAATGCGTTTTTGTAAAGGATCATCTCTTTGTAAGGTTCCAAATCGGGCTCGTCCGTCAGGTATTGCTGCATCCGTTGAAGGCCATTCACGAGCACTAGGGGGGCGACATAGGGATAGTCGGAGCCATAGAGCAAATGGTCGGGTGTGGTAATGGTGAGCATCATTCGGATGACCTCGGGGCTGTGGGCACCGGCCAAGTCGTAATAAAGCGAATTCAGATTGGCTTGCCAGTCGATTTCGCCTACCATCTTGTTGGCTTGCATCACGGCGGTCAGCGACTTCATGCGAGGGACAGCCAAAGGCAGGTAGGCTCCACAATGAGGCACGACCACCTTCACTTGAGGATAACGCGCCAACACATTGCGACTGATCATGTTGGCCACAGCGCGCGTGGTTTCAGACAGGTATTCCTGCATGGCCAATGGCGTTTGCTGCATCACCTGCCGATTGACAGGCTCGGGACGATGCGGGTGCAGGATGACGACAGCCCTGCGCTCGTTGAGCACGGAGAAGAGCGTGTCGAGTTCGGGCCCTCCAAGATATTGGCCATAGGCATTGGTCGCCAACTTGATGCCGTCGGCCTTCAAGGTGTCGAGGGCATAGACGGCCTCGCGAATGGCGGCATCGACATCAGGCAAAGGCAGCGCGGCACAAAACATGAAACGCTCGGGATAGCGTACTTTCAAGGCGGCACATTCCTCGTTGAACCTGCGGCAAACCGCCGCCGAAGCCTCGGCATCGCCGAAATACGGCTGCGGGGCGGGCATGGTCAGCACAGAGGTCTGGATACCAGCCTCGTTCATGAAAGAAAGGTGTTTCTCTACATCCCAAGCGGGGATGGGGAAGCCTTCGTCCATCTCGGCACCGTTGGCCTTTATATAATCAAGGTAACCTTTCGTGATGGCGTGGCTGTGGAGGTCGATTTGGGCCGAAGCGTTGAATGCGATTGCTATCATAATGCTGATTATCAATATTTTTCTCATGGTTTGAATCTCGGTTGAATCTTTTGGCAAAGATAATAGAAATTAGATTGCGCCCCAAGCCCAAGTGCCCAATGCGATTTTCGTTTCTTTCATCTTATTATTGCTAGATAATGATTTACGCAGCAAAAGTAGAACAACCAACACGGAAACGGGTTATATGATTTACGGATAAAACAACTGATTTTTCGGAAAATGATTTTTCCTATTTTTGCAGTCATGAAACAGCAAATGTTGAAAGTTCACTGCGTCAACGATTACGCGCGTTATATCGGTGCGCCCGAGTTGCATCCTTTGGTCAGCGTCATCCACTACGACGAGTTGGAGCATTGCCGCCATAGCCTGAACAACTATGACGTCTATGGCATTTTCATCGCCGATGAGTTTTTGGAAAACCTTACATACGGCCTGTTGCGCTACGACCTACACCAACATGCCATCATGTGCGTCTCGCCCGGACAAATCGGAGGCAAGAGCGACACAGGCGAGGAAATCCAGACCAAAGGCTGGGCTTTACTGTTCGACCCCGAACTGATCCAAGGTACCGAACTCGGACGAAGGATGTCGCAGTACACCTATTTTTCGTACAACACGAACGAGGCCTTGCTGACCAACGAAGCGCAAAGGCAAATCATTGTAGGCTTTTTAGAACTAATCCGTCAGGAACTACAAAACGGCACGAAAGATGAACATACGCATCATATTCTGGTGCACTACATCGGCTTGGTTCTGGAGCATATTGCGCGTTTTTATGCGCAGCAGTTGTCCACCTCGTTGCCTACCTATTCCGATTTGTTGAACCGCTTCGAGAACCTTCTCGTGCGCTATTACAACGAAGGCAAACAGCTCCAAATGGGAATCCCGTCGGTGAAGTATTGTGCGCAGGAATTGTTCCTTTCGCCAAACTACTTCGGCGACCTCATCCATGAGCTGACTGGTGAGACTGCCACGACTGCCATCCGTAATTTCGTCATGCAGCGTGCCCGCGACATGCTCATCAGCGGCAAGACCGTCACCGAGACCGCCGATGAGCTGGGCTTTAAGTATTCGGCGCATTTCACGCAGATGTTCAAGAAACATTTTGGAATGCCGCCGAGCAAATATGTTTCATAGGCTTTACTTATTCATTTCTTCAGCTTCAACCCGTCCTTGAAGGCCTCGCCAACACGTTTCGAGACTTGGTAATAGCCGTGCGTGTAGGGGTCGAAAGTGATGGCTTGCAGGGCTTCGATATCAACCTTGCCGTCCTTCATCTTGTCGGCCTCGACGGAGGTCTGCAGCACCTTGCCGATGACGCCAAGACCTGTGTCGTCGCTTTGGTATTCAATGAACTCGCACTCCATGGCGATAGGCAGCTCGTTGATGACGGGAGCATCCACCAATGAGGATTTGGTCGCGGTGAGACCACTCTTGGCGAACTTGTCCTTTTCGGTCTTGCCTGAAACGACGCCGAAATAGTCGGCCTCGACCACATGG
This sequence comes from uncultured Bacteroidales bacterium, assembly GCA_946187645.1. Taxonomy (GTDB): domain Bacteria; phylum Bacteroidota; class Bacteroidia; order Bacteroidales; family F082; genus Limimorpha. The sequence goes on from CAMHRP010000041.1 coordinate 18,383, forward strand.
GCTGCGTCGGCGATATGGACGACAAAGCCCTTGCGTTGCTTGATGTTCTCCACAGTCTTGTGGGTTTCGGTCAGGTTGAGGGCCACGCGGTCGCGGTCGAGCATGGTGCCCCAGGCGGCGTTCATCACGTCGATAGTGCCGTCTTCGTTGTAGGTAGCTACGAGCAAAACGGGCATCGGGAAAATGGCTTCTGTTACTTTAATGGGTTGTTTCATAATAAATTGAGAATTGATAATTTATAATTGACAATGGATTTGATACTATTTCAAAGAGGGTTTTAATTCTATCTCAAAAATGCCGCGCTCCACGATGCGATAATGCGGGTGATAGGCCTCGTTGTAACGACGGCTGTGGTGAACGGCTTGGTTGTTTCGGGCGGCTTCGGTCAGCAGGGGAAGGTCGGTTTCAAAGCCTTCTAATTTCATCTTATTCGCTTGGATGATGCTGACGATGGCTTCCCATTTCTCCAACCAACTGACGGATGGTTCTTGCCACAAATTGGCACTTCTGACGAAAGCATCCAAAAGCTGCTCGGCAGTAATCAGGCTGTCGGCGACAGCGGAGAGATACACGCGGACATAACCACCCTGAGTGCCCGTAGGCTCAAAATAAGGCGATGCGGTTTTGCCCATTTCCGAGAGTTCACGCATCAGATAGCGTCGTGCCGAGGCCGTGTCGCTGATGATATGGCCCGGTCCGAAATGCTCTTGGTAGAAACTCTTGTAGATGTCCTGCAAGGTAGATTCGGGGTTGGTCGTCAACTGCCTCTCGATGGCCGAGCGCACTGTTACGGTGTCGATGGATTGTCCGAAGAGGCTGAACGAACAGGCCAAGGCTAATATCAGTAACAGCTTTCTCATCACGCCTTAATGATTGTTTCTGCCATGCGCTTGCCAGCATTGAAGGCCTTTTGCAAGTCCTCTTCCCAGTGCTCCTCGCGATACTTGCGTTTGGCTTCCTCCGAAAAACCTCCCAACTCGAAATTGGCGTAGTTCTTCACTTGGTAGGTGTTGTTGGCAAACAGTTTCTCCGGTTGTCCGAGGGCTTTGGCAATGCAAGGTTCCATGGTGCCGTAGCCATTGCAGTTGCTGCCGCCAACACCACCGTTTTGCGTCTCCACCAGCACCACGGGCATACGCTTCGGGGCGGTGATGCTGTAGTCGTTGTAGGAGAGCCACGGGAAGGCCAAACGCTCCAAGAAAGCCCGCATCTGGCCAGTAATCTCGCCGAAATAGTTGGGCGAGCCTAATACCAAGCCATCAGCTTGCGCAATCTCCTCCAAGACAGGAGTCAAAGCATCCTTGAATTTACATACATTCGAGGCTTTGCCCTTGATCTTGCAGGCCATGCACGACATGCAGCCTTTGTAGTCGAGGGCATAGAGGCGTATGGTCTTCACCTCGATTTCGTCGCTGACGGAACCGGCGCCTTCAGCGAATTTCTTAAGCATGGAGGCCGTGTTGAATGTCGCTCGCGGGCCTCCGTCGATGATGATGATTTTTTTCATTTATGATGTGGTATTTGTGAAAATGCAAAGATAGGGAATTTTGTCAAAATATTATACTCTCAACAGTAAAGGCCAGGTGGAGGGGATATCGTTACATCAGAGGTAAGTGCCATTCAAAGATCATCCTCAATTGTCTTAATAGCCCTCGCTGGCACGCCACCGACCAAAGTGTTGTCAGGAACGTCTTTGTTAATCACAGCCCCGGCCGCCACCACCACATTGTTGCCAATGGTCACGCCAGGCAGGATGGTGACATTGCCGCCAATCCAAACGTCGTTGCCGATGCGCACGGGCTTGGCCAAGGCGTGATACTCCCTGCGACCTTTGGGCGAAAGCGGATGCCCGACGGTGGTAATCAGCGTGTTCGGGCCAATCATCACATGGTTGCCGATATAGACCTCGCGGATGTCGAGGATGGTGAGGTTGTGGTTGCCGGTGAAGTCGTCGCCGACGAAAATGTTCTTGCCTCGGTCGCAATTGAAGGTCTTGGCAATCCACACGCGCTCCCCCACCCCACCCAGCATCTGCTGCAGGTGGCGGTACTGTGCCAAATAGTCGCGCCCGTCGATGGCATTGAAGATCTCGCATTGCCGAATGGCCTCGGTCTTGAGGGCAATCAGTTCCTCATCGGCATACGAATACTCTATTCCAGCATTGCATTTTTCCAAGTCGGTCATAATAGTCGTGCTATTTTCGTTCGCAAAATGTCACATGCACCATGTCGCCAAAACTTTTGCCAATCTGTTTGCGGATGTCCTTCCGCAGGCCGATGATGAAGCATGGCGTTCCCATCTTGACAATCTGCCCGTCGTATGGCACCCCATCAAAGGTGGCATGGACCGCCAGCCTACCTTTGCCAAAGAGCGCCTTAATGTCGAAAGGAACCTCAACGTATGCGGCATCCATTCCCTCGTTTTGAAGGATGACGGCGTCGAATTCGTATGGCGTTGCTGTGCCCATGTTATTTCTTGAGGTTTTTCTGATGCGTCTTCAGCAACTTCACCGCCTGTCCGTAGGGACTTGAGGTGACGCTCACGAAGTAAGCCGCCATGTCGGTGGTGTAGGTGTTTTTGTAGTAGCCTTTGGTGAAGAGTTCCTCTTCGGTGAAGCTCTCGGCGAGGCGGAGCATCTCCTCATGGGTCACTTGCAGCAGCCGCTTAGCCTCCTCCAAAGGTGTGTTTTGGTGCTTCTCCACCAGCATCTTGTCCATCTTGTGGTAATTTTTGCGGTACTCATCGGGCAGATAGTCACGAGGGTGACCTTCGCGGATGTTGTTCACGAACTCGCGCATTAGCACCTGCCATTCGTGGAGGTGAATTAAAAGGTCGCGAAGACAGCGGTCGTATTGCCAACGCACCCCGCATTTCTTCGGGTCGGCAGCGAAGTCGAAGGGGGCTGATATGGCTTCTTCGCTCATCTTGGCTATTTGTTCATTGAGTTTGGCATAGCCGTCGGCCATGGCGGCTACAAGTTCTTGTTTGTTGGATGGATTAGGCATGTTGATATAATTATATGTGTAGATCGTTGATTACCTTACCGTAACCTTCATGGTCTCGGTACCCTTTTTGGTCTCCACCTTGATGAAGTACATGCCGGCTGTTTGCTGGCTGAAGTCATATTCAAAGGTGTCGCCATAGGCGGGACATTCGAAGACTTTTTCTCCAAGCATATTGAAAATGCTGATGCTTTGGATGCTTTCAGCCTCGATTCTCACCTTGCCGTATGTCGGATTCGGATAAACTGCTGTATTGACAGCATCGGTTTCAGAAACCACAGTGCAATCTTCAATGAACTCATAGAATCCATTCAATCCGATTGGGTCATACCATTGAGAGTTTTGATAGGCCTCGATGCATCCGCAAGGAACGGTAAGTGTTTGGATGCCAAATTCGGTGAACGCCGTCCCTCCCAATTCGTTTCCAAGCGTAGCAGGTGTGGTAGCTAATGACACTGCCTCTGAAATGTGTGAACACTTTCTGAAGGCCCAGTCGCCGATGGAAGAAACGGATTCGCCTATAACCAGTTTCCCGTCTAGTCCTTCGCACTGGAAGAAAGCGCTCTCACCAATATGGGTCACCGAATTCGGAATCACCAAGTCACCCGCCAAATCGAAGCAAAAAGCAAAGGCGTTATCTCCTATGGAAACCGCCGAATCCGGTATCTCAATCGAAGTCATCCCCGTGATGCCCTTGAAGGCGTTGTCGCCAATGGCAGTGACGGAATTAGGAATAACCGTATTCTTGCAACCTGTGGTCAGTTCGTTCGTGCTTGTTTCAATGATGGCGTTGCAGCCGTTTCTGGAGTCATAAACGCTGTTTTCAGGGTCGACCACAATGCCATCGAATTTACAATACACGAAAGCGTCTTCGCCAATGGATGCCACATTGCTCGGAATGTTCAACACGCCGGTCAAGCCATCGCATGAGTTGAAAGCCCAGGCGCCTATGCTCGTGACGCCGCTACCCAACATCAGTGTTCCGTCAAAACCATAGCATGTGTGGAAGGCGCTTGCCTCAATGGTGTTGACAGAATTCGGAATCATCAGATTGCCAGTGAAGCCTGAACAATAGGCAAATGCTGCCTCTTCAATGGTGTTTACTGAGTTTGGAATGGTCAAACTTGTGAGATAGAAACAATACATAAATGCAGCGTTTCCGATGACCGTCACAACATAGTCATGGCCCTCGTAACTCACCGATTCCGGGATAATCAAATCTCCGGTGGCATTATAACCGTCGACATGGCCTATGACCGTTACTGACACTTGGTCGTCATTGACGCGATAAATCAAGTCGCCGACCGTGAATTCCGACGGAGTGGAGCTGTAGGTCATAAACAGGCAGGTCGGATCATAGCTGTTGCCTCCACCATGGAGCGCACCTAATAGGGTATAGGCACCGGTATTGGGGTCAAGCTGATACACATTGCCATAATGAACGCCAAACAATTCGCCAGTCAGCATGTCGAAAGCCATTTTTAACGGCAAATCAATCGAGTTGATTACAGTCAATTGTGCATTGGAAAGATTCAGCATACCAAACTCACCCCAAGAACTTATCAAATAAGCGTTACCCTCCATGTTGATAGCCAAATTGAAGCCATCATGCGCGATCACGCCATGGTCTTGGATATTGCCAGGGTCAGCTGGATTGAAGCATTTTAAGTGCTCTTCCGTGATGAGATAAATCAATCCGTCGGCGGGATTGTATGCCATATCGTTGACGTAGGGAATGCTTGCAATCATCACCTCAGGTTCTTCAATAAGGTTATTGGTAGCATTATATCTTGATCTGCAAATGCTATAGCCGTTGTTGTTATTCACGCTCCACACATAACCGTCGGCAAAGGTGGCTGTCGTCACATGAGGAATCTCGTCCGATGCAATTGACGCCGACCCTAAATCCTGCATGGTAAAGGAGACATACTTGTATTCTGCCGGACTGGGAGGTAGGATGTATCCAAACCAGTTGGCGGTTGATTGAGGACCTTGTGCCTTGGTGAAGCCGGCAAATACGAGTAAGAACAATACGAGATAAATTGTCTTTTTCATCATAATTAAGTTTAGTTTTGAAGCTGCAAATATAAAATTATTTTGTTTGCAAATAAAGTATAAAAAAAGGAGGAGACGGCGTGTGTTTCCTCCTTTGTGAAAAAGACTAATGATAATCTAGTGTTTCAAACCTTTAACGGCTTCCAAATATCATGAAGCGGTCGTTAGTTTTGATGTCGTAGTTGTAAGCGGGACGTTTTGCCACGACAGGATCGTCGCCGTAGGGCACGAAGCGGGCTATGAAGTCCATGATTTCTGTTCTCGTCTCAGGCGAATAGTGCTCCTCACTATTAATGTCATGATCATGAATGCCAATAGGATTGATAATCAGCTTTGAATACTGCTCGTTGATTTGGTCGGGACGCGCTCCAGTCCACGGGTCGTCTTTGGAATACACAAAGAGAATCGGACATGTGGTGGTTGGAATGAAACGGTTGCGAATGTCGGTGAGCAAAGTGTTGTCGTAGGTCTCGTAAACCCAGAGGTCTTCATCTTTTAAACCGCTTGGGTTCTTTTTCAACGCATTAATATCGAAGCTTGTGCCATTGAGCACGTTAGCGTAGGCATTATAATCGAAAATAAACTGCCCCAACTCTTTTGCTGTCTGTATGCCATACGGATAAGTGGAACTACCGTCATCTGTTGGGTGAAACACTTCCTTCAAAACTGTATTAATAAACTGGTCGTTAGGCAAGTCCAATGAAGCCATGTGTCGCGTGGAGGGTGTTTGGTACGAAAAGAAATCGAAAATATATTGGAAGCATGCCGCAACATAATCGGTATATGAATACTCTTCAGTGATATTGGCTTCTCTAAGCAATTCACGGAAGCGGGCGTAAAGGCCGCTTTCCCCACCCTGAAGCATCCGGTTCAAGACGGCTATCATCTGATCGTGTTCTTGCGGCGAACCGCTCACCTCTTGCACATAGCGGCCTACAGGCTCGTAGGTGAGCGAGGTCATAAATGGCGCGCAAAACGCTGTGGTCACGGTGATGTCGTCAGGGTAGAAATAACGCAGGAACACCGATGTCATGCCGTCTTTGCTGGTGCCTGTCGACACCCACTCTTTAGGCAACAAAGGTTTCAGAGCTTGAATGATGGCGTGATGGTCGGAGGCAGCCTGCTTTATGTTAAGGTAGGTCCATCTCGGGTCGTTGGCTGGTTTGGATTCGCCGAAGTAGCGATGCTCCACCATCAACAGGTTGGCGTTCATGTTGTAAGCTAAAGGCATAAATGGCTGCTGCATATAGTCATCGCTGAGGGTGTAGCCGCAGGTGTACAATACTGTGGGACGGTCGTTTCCGACATAGAAAAGGAACGCTTTCTGCTGGAAGGAGCCCGCCGAAGGGTTGTTGTGATCGATTGGTTGAGTGAACTTTATTTTGTAAAGTTCCTTGAAGTTGGCGGGATTTTGGTTCGGGATGATGGTGTCGAGGCTACTGACAATGTCGAGTGCAAGCAGTTGGTTGCCTAAAACCGAATGTCCTGGCAGTGGCTCCTGTTTTTTGCATCCTACGAACACAATGGCAAAGGCTATCACAAGCAACTTTGCGAAACGAAACTTGTTTTTCATAATTCAAATAATTTGTGATTAAATTGTAATTAAAATGGAAAATCTATTTTCAAGTAATCAATAGAATCTCATAAAATCGATGCAAAAATACAGAAAAAACGAGGGAAGGAAGGACTCGTCTGAACAAAAAAACTGAGCATTGTACTTGATCAAAGATATCCAGTTGGCTCTGAGCTTCTTGCTGCCGCCTCCCCACTCCGAATAGGAAGTTTGCCTCAACATCTTGGAGCCTTCCCATCACATCTCAATTATTTCGTAAACTCCACGATAGCACTCGCCTCGTTGCTAATGGCAAGCGAGATGACGAAGCCGTTTTCTATTTCAAAAAGGGTTGGGGTGAGGCTGTCACCCAGTTTGGCGGCCACACGGTATTCCACGCGAAGCCCCTTCACGACAAAGTCCTCGGGCAGCAGTTCCATCGCCATGCGTATGTAGTTGGCGTTGTTGACGTGGCGGTTGTAGTCGATGTCGGCACGCATCACCGAGATGGGTGCGAAAGCCTTGCCACCTTCCTTCGGCAAGATGATGCGGCGGTCTTTGTAGTTCATCTCTAATTGGGGTTCGATGAGCAGCGAGTTGGCCACTGCATCGTCCACGCGCTTCAACTTGCCGTTGGCCTTGTCGACAAAAGCGCCCATGCTCCAAGTGCGGTAGCAGGGCTTGCCTTCGGCATCATAAATAAAGGTGTTGCGGAAGCCGAACATGGGCTTCATGCCATATACCGAGGTGGTCACGGTCAGTTCTTCCTTGAAATCGGGCACGCGCATGATCTCCACCTGCCTTGAGGCCAGCAGTTGCGCCATGTTCTCGCGGGCGAAGTATTCCTTCACCTGTGGCTCGCTGTCAATCCACATTTCCGAGCAGTCCTGCATCATCTGTAGGGCGGAAAACAGTTTGAGTTTGCCCTCGCTGTCGCAGGTGCTGGTGGTTACTTTGTAATTCAGGCTGTACATAAATTCTAATTTTCGGCAAAAGTACTATTTTTTGACCACAAGGACAATAATTCCAATGTTTATCAGTTATTCTATGTACAAAACCATGATTGACTTTTTTCGAAAACACGTTTCTGTCGTCGCCCTCATCCTGATGGGACTGTTCCTTCTTGACCTTACCGACACGGCCAAAGAGGATGTGATTATCATGGAACAAACTGAAATCCTGTCTAATATGTCATTCGATGGAGATGAATTTGACGAAGACGAGGATTCGGAGTTTTTGCTCAATAATCCATCGGAAGGGTTTCAAAGCAGATGCGAGCTATGCCCAATTTTGACCTTAGGCGCTAAACAAGATGAAAATCTATGCTCGGCGGCTTTACGTCTTGGACAGGTAAGGCGTTATGTCCCAAGGAAAAACTTGGCCGACAGCCATAACTATATCATCACGAAAAACATAAAAGATGGTGCGAACTTCGGTTCGGACCATCTTTTTTTATCCGATAAGTCAACCTTTTTCTTCATAACGAAAGCGGTCAATGAGCCATCGTTGGCCGCTTTCAAAAATCTATGCTTATGCTTATTGTTATAGCAATTTTGACCTTAATCGCAGGCATCGGGGTATTTTTAGTGGCCTGCAAGATGTTGAGTTCCAGCCTTGAAAGCGCCAGCAGTGCGGGCTTGAAGCGACTGTTCGCCAAGATGGGGAATAACAAGTGGCTCGGCGTGGGCATCGGCACGGTGGGCACGGCGGCCATACAAAGCTCGGGCGCGGTGACGGTGATGGTCATCGGCTTCGTGAATGTCGGCATCATGTCGCTGGCACAGGCCGCCACGGTCATCTATGGCGCCAACATCGGTACCACGGTCACCGCGCAACTGGTGGCCTTGGGCATGTTTGGCGGCAACGGCATCTCCACAACAGTGCTCTTCTCGGCCTTGGCCGGCATTGGGGCCTTTGTGATGATGTTCTCGAAACGTGACAAGTGGAAACAAACCGGAAGCATCCTGGCTGGCTTCGGCCTGCTGTTTGTCGGCCTCGGCATCATGTCGGGCGCCATGTCGGAGTTTGCCGCCTTGGACTCGGTGAAACAGTTTTTGGCCGCCATCCGTAACCCCTTGTTGATTGTTTTCATCGGCGCATTGCTCACGGCTATCATCCAGTCATCGTCGGTGCTGACATCCATCGCCATTACCATGGTCGTGGCGGGACTGCTCTCGCTCGACCAAGGTATCTATCTCACGATGGGTTCCAACATCGGCTCGTGCGTGGTGGCGATTCTAGCCGGCATGACTAGTGGCCGAAACGCCAAACGCACTGCGCTTATCCATTTGTTTTTCAATGTAATGGGTGTTACTCTGTTTTTGCTTATCGCCTTGGTTATTCATCTTTTCACCCAAGGGGATTGGGGATACGGGAGAATGTTTGAGGCTATGTTCCCGCACGCCCCGCAGGTGCAGCTGGCCATGTTCCATACCGTTTTCAACGTCTGCACCACCTTGGTCGCCTTGCCTTTGACCAACAACTTGGTTCGCTTGGTGTGCCGCCTCATTCCCGACGATGTCTATGAGCTTCGCGACGACAAGTTCCATCTGCATTTCCTTGACGACTCGATGCTGGTCACGCCCGCCTTGGCTGTCAGGCAGCTGAAGGCCGAAGTCGAAAACATGGGCGAGTTGGCGCACGACAACTTCTGCCGTGCCATCCATATCGTCACCACTCTGGATTTCAGCGACTTGGAGGAGTTTAAAAAGACCGAAAACGAGCTTAACTTCCTGAACAGCGAGTTGACTCGTTATGTGGCTGCGCTTTCCGCAAAGCCGCTCAACGAAACGGATGGCAGGTATCTCAGTTGCAGCGTGAAAAGCGTGAGCGACCTAGAGCGCATCGGCGACTATGCCGAAAACATCGTGGAGTATGCTGAAAGCCTGCAAACCCAGAATGCGACATTCTCAAAGCCTGCCATTCAGGAAATCAAGGAAATGGAGCGTAAGATCACGGCACTTTACAACGAGGTCAAGAAAGCCTACCACGACCTTGACTTTACGGCGCTTGAATATGCCTACCAGATTGAGGAACAGATTGATAGCTTTACGGAGACCATGGAGTCGCAGCACATCAAGCGGCTTGTGGCCGGACAATGCACCCCGCAGGTAGGAGCCGAATACATCTCACTGGCTCAAAACGCCGAGCGTGTGGCCGACCATTTCATCAACGTGGGAAAGAGTATTAGGAGTTTCGCTTAGCCCAAACGTTCATAAAGGAATTGTAGTTCTATGGCCGTACTCGATGTCGTCTATGTGCACTAAAAATAGTGCAATATTTTTAATTTTATGCACTAAAAAAGTGCATTTAAGGTTTTTGGGACTTGATGGCAGGTATATCGATGCCTGGAGCATCAGAAGTTTCGCGTAAGATTGCACATTATCGGCGATAAAATCGATGATTTGTCGCCGAAAATGCACTTCTCGCTCGCAAAATCGCTCGCAATTTTTAAGTTTTCCGAGCGATGTATATCAAAGAAAATCAAGTTATTACAAGAATTACTTATCCTCTTTTGCTCGGAAATTTACTCGTAATCGCTCGCAAATTTCTCTAATTTGCAAGCGACCATAGCGAGTGATTACCGACAGTTTTATTCGTTATCTTGCCTGCTTTTCTCAGTTTGCGAAGGATATTGTATACCTTCGTGCTTTTCTGTTTATCCTCCAATTTGTCAGGCAGTACATCCCATAACAGCCTTACAATTTTCTGTTTTGTCAAACTGCCATGATCTTTCAGCGAGTCGAGAAGCAAAGCTCAGTCTATTTATTATTACCAGAATCTAAATTGACTGGATGCTCTGATATAATAGTTGTGGTTTTCGCCAATGATATTATAAATAACACAGAAGCTCCGCATTTATTCAATGCATTGATCATTTTTCCCATAGTTGTACCATGAGTAACAATGTCGTCAAATACCACAACTTTTTTTCCAGCAAAATAAGATTTATCTAAATCAATTGCTAATAGCCCTTTCCCTCCCATATGCTTAGGAAGTTCATCAGCAATTCCTTTTACATACTGAAACGCATTATCCATGCCAGTGCGTTCACAAACAAAATCATAAAAAGCTTCCAATCTATTACGAGTTGTTACTTCTGAATCTGCTGGAATGCATACGAACGAAACCTGTGAACCTGCATCGCAACCAAATGTATTGGATATTTTATTAGAAACAAGTTTTACAGCTTTATAATAGGCATCCTGATATTTGCAATATTGTTTTTTTTGGCTTGCTATTGGTAAAAAACTACTGCTATGAGAATATTTGATTTTAAATTCACCTGCCTTAGCTCTATTACTTGGTGACGAACTCTTAAAATCATATATCCATTCTCTAATCTCCTTATCCTTGTATCCGATATGTGCCATATCTGAAGGGTAATAATTATAAAAATAATAATATGGATACCCTAACAATTGTCTCCAACCCTCCAGCTTGTGTAGTATTTCCTCAAATTTTTCATTAAACAAGACAGCGTTTCTGCGCCGCTTGCACTCTAATTCAAATTCTTCTTTTATGTACTCTTTGCCTAATGCAACTATTGACAGTTTCTTTGATGGAATTAAGCTCTCCAAAAACTCTGGAGTACATATGTCTTCAATATCATTCAATGATGAATATTGTGCAAGTAAAACAATAGTATGCATTCCATCTTTTGTTACAATGATAGAGCGAGTATCGTTGTTTAATCTTGAAATACTACAGTCTGAAAAATGTTCTGTAACAAAAGCTATATAATTATTAGCATTACTAAAAGTGGGATTAATGATATCATTCATCAATATCTCACCATTATCAATTTTCAATTCGGAAATAATCTGATGTGTATCTTCTTTTGTATAATAATGGTCTTTATAGAATAAAGGAATATCTACTTTCTCTATTTTGGTTTCTCCTGTTGGGTATTTCCTATGATAGGGCAATTTAACAGTGATTTTATCCCATCCTTTGAGCCAATCAAATTCTGTGTTTTCTTCTTTCAGAAGAGAATCCCATTTGTTATAGAATTTATTGGTTATTGAAAATATTGCAAAATCATAACCACTATCACCAATCTTCCCGTTTGAATGATAATAGTATTTACTTCTCCAATCTCTTAGTTTTCTAGTTACACCCCATTCCCAAATTGCTATGATACCTCTAACTACGCTTCCGACCACGACGACAATTGGTACAAAGAAAATAAAAATGCAAGCTACTGGACTTTCAAAAAAACCATCAAACCAACCCTTTTCTATTCCCAAATATACTATTGCGCCAACAACACCTAACAGCGCAAGACAACACATCACCGTTATAAACATCCGCCATGATAAGTAAAGATAATACCAGAATGGCTTTTTTAGTTTTGAAACCTCTTGTATTACATCTTGATATTCCTTCATATTTGTTTGCCTTTATTATAGGGTGTAAGTACGTTTATCACTGCAAAAATACATAATTTTCAAAGTCTCAAAGAATATAGTCTTTTATTGTTTTCATTTGGACGCATCTCCCTTCGTCCCTATAACTCCATCGATAGGGAAGCATCTTTTAGCATCACTATCCCATCTTCACCAAGATGTTCCGCCCCCAGCGAAGCGTTTGTCTTGTGGCCATCGGTGCCAAGTCCCGAAGGGACGACGCCACCACACCCCGATATGCAATGTCGGGTTTTCATATTAGGATAGATATTTTCCTAAATGCAATCTGCTATCATCTCACAAACAGGATCTTCCCTAATAATCTTCGGAGCTGACTTTCCAGCCAATACCAACACTTTCTTGCCATTGCGATAAATATGGAGCTGCCGTGAGTGAACCACGGCGGTCAGTTCCTCGTCATTTTGCATAGCCATCCATAGACGATGGTACTCGCCATCCTCATCGAACAGCTTCTTTTGTAAATGGGAACACATATTGGTGGTGTCGAGGGTTATCATGTTATAACACTTTGATTATTATTAATTTATATAATAGGTTTAAGCCTTTCGTGTCAATCGCTTCAGCGAAACCAGCACCAGCGGAATGCTAACCATCAACGTCATCACCTCGGCAATGGGCATACTGAGCCAGATGCCCTTCTGACCGATCACGGGAGTGAGCAAAAACATGGGGATCAGCACAAAGACGATGCTTCGACAGAGGGCGATGACCACCGACTCCAAAGGCCGCTCGATGGCGGTGTGGAAACTGCAAGCCACAATGTTGACGAACGACACTAGATAATGCAGCGTGACGTAGGTGGCAGCCACCGTGGTCAGCGCCTGCAACTCCAGGTCACCGTTGCTGAAGGCACTCGCGATGCCGTGTTTGAAAACCAAAACGAGCAGATAAACCCCAATGCCGATGCCACCTCCGAGAAGCAACGCATTGGCCAAAAGCGACTTGACTCTTCTGTGGTTTCGGGAACCGACACTGTACGACATCAAGGGATACATGGCTTGCGACAGCCCGAAAATCGACATGTTGACGATGAAGTTGAGGTAGCAAACGATGGTGAAGGCCGCCACGCCCTTGGTGCCAATCTCGCGCATCAGCACAAGGTTGAAGATGTAGGTAGTGACCGCCGCCGAAACCGAAGTCAGCATCTCGGACGAGCCGTTGAAGAACACTTTCTTGATCTCCTTGCGCCCGCCCATCATCTTGCCGAAGCGGACAAAGCGAAACAACACCAAGGCCGCCGTAGTGTTGGCCACGCAGGTAGCTATGGCGGCTCCCGCCACACCCCAGCCGAACCGCAACACGAAGAAATAGTCCAAGACGATGTTCACCACACAGCAAATGACGCCGCTGACAAACACCCAGTTGGGCTTCCCGTTAAGGCGGGTGAAGGCCTCCGTGAAGTTGGGAATACAGTAGAAGATGAAACCGCAACCGATGACGCCAAGGTATTGTCGTACAAAAGGATATACTTCATCGTTGCTGCCGAGGAAATAGCACAAAGGCTTGAGGAAGATGCCAACCAAGACAGATAGCGCCGCAATGGTGACCAACAACGTGACGAAGGTAAGTGAAGTATAGCCTTTCGCCAGCGATTCGTCGCCCCGCCCTTTGGCAATGCCTGTGATGACGATGCCGCCTGAAATGATCATGATGGACACGCTCAGCATCGAGCTGATGAGCGGCATGGCGATGTTGACGGCGGCAAGACCCAGCGCACCCACGCCACGGCCCACGAAAAGCCCGTCGATGATGGTCTGCAAGCCCACGATGAGCATCCCTATGATGCTCGGCAAGGCATATCTGGCAAACTCACGGAAACTGACGCCGATCAGGGCTTTGGTTCTGGAAGGAAGGCTGTTCATTTCATATCCTGAAGCTTAAACGAGGGCTGCAAGACTATCTCGGCGACTCCTTCTGATAAGCGGCTGCAAAAATAGGGAAAAAAATGAAACCTTTATCTCAGTGCTTTCACAGGGCATTCCTTGGTGCATTTATGGCATAGGATGCACTCGGT
>CAMHRP010000042.1:0-28747 GCA_946187645.1 uncultured Bacteroidales bacterium
CCGCGACGATGATACTGCGGGAGACCGTGGGAAAGTAGTTCGCCGCCCACCCACACGAGAAGCCCGCACCAGATAACGGTGCGGGCTTTCTTGATTTAATATGACTACTCTCCCACCCTATTTCTTCTTTTATCCAAACCGTGTTTCTTTGCCAACTTTTTACTATTTTTACAGCCTAATTCCGAGGTATGGCCAAAAAATCGGTTTTTATTTTTATTTTACTTATTATCAGTGTTTTAGGATTTTCACAAAGTCCTAAACAAGATAGCATTGCACAGCAACAACCTCTACCTATACCCGCCAAAACCATCGATTCCACCTTTGTAACCTACAATGCCTATCAACTTGACAGCCTCTATCTGAATAGCAATAAAGTCATCGACACCTTGATTTTCCATGCCTCTGATTATGAGGTTTTAGAATGCGAGAAGACTATTTACAGCACATTAAGCAATGCTGGACTTGCCCATAAGTCTATGAGATTCAAGCACCTGAGTCAAGTGGGATTCGATATGACACTTCCTGCCTTTTCCGCATACATGCAAAACGAGAGCAAGATGGTATCGCACCAGTCGGTCCTACCCTACTCCGAAATACGTTATTTAATGACCACTGCTGACAAGGAACAGCATCTCAACGTCAGGTTTGGAAGACAATTCACCCCTCGCCTATTCATTTCTTTCGCCTTCAACACCGATTTCTCCCCAGGCGTCTTCAAGAACAGCAAAAGCATCAACAACTACATTTGGATCAATGCGCATTATTTTAGCAAGAACAACCGATATGGTGCCACAGCCTACTATTACCGCAACAAATTGGAAATGGGCGAAAACGGTGGTATCGTCAATGATGAAAACTATATTTCACATTCAGAATCAGACAATTCCGTCATTAGCACCAACCTTACCACGGCAACCAATTTCATTGTATCAAGCGGCATAGGCTTTGAACATTTCTTCAACCTTCTGTCTCAAAAAAAGACAACCAAGAAAGAAGAAATTGTTCCCATCAAAAGCGACACCATAGCCCAATTTCCTAACGATAGTATTCGTCCCGATACCTTATTTCACCTCACTGACAGCATCCAAATTGATTCTACTTTGAGGGACAGCTTAAAAGCTATCAGCCATGAGGTGGTTCAAGAGACAAAGGTGAGAAAATTCACTTTGGGCAGGATTTGCCACAGCTTCAGCTATTTGAACAACAAGCTGTATTACAACGAGACCTCCCCTTCCGTGGCCTTCTATCAACCTTACGACACCTTGCTCAATACGAGCAAAACCACAGACACCACTTTGGTTAGAGCCATCAGGAACACGTTGAAATGGAATAGTTTAGGCTATCAAAAATACTATGACGATATCCCATTCTATCTTTATGCCGGTGTTTCGCATGGATTCTATAAGGTGAAACACTTCGATTATTTGGAAGGCGAAACGGTACTATTGCGCAACTTTAACCAACTGAGCATAAACGGTGGTATCATCATCAACTTGTTCAAGTCAACGCGCATCACAGGCCAGGGCGAGTTCATCACTTTGGGCTATCAAATCGGCGACTTTGACATCAAGGGACAATGGAAACAGTTTCTGGGTACGACAGCCAAGAATTTCGGTTACGCCACCTTTGACGCGGAAATCAAGCGGCAAAGCTCCACGTGGTTCCAAGAAAGCTACTACTCAAACCACTTCCGTTGGGAGAACGACTTTAAGGCGGCTACTTACTTGACTTTCAACCTGAAATACAACTACAAGAGCTATTGTTTCGGTGTCAAGCAGACCACTATTTCCAACCTAATTTATTTCGGTACCGATGCCCGTTCTACCCAGTTTGAGAATATCTTCAGCATTCGCGAAGCCTATCTCAGCTTCTACCAAAAACTCTGGCGTTTCGAGTTCGAGGGATTTGCCAGCCTGCAAAAGTCGAGCAACGAAGAGGTGATGCATCTTCCCTTGCTTATGGGTCGACTGAAAATCGGTTATGCGCAACCTGTCTTCCACAAAGCAGCCACTTTGTATCCCAGCATCACCGTGCGTTATTTCACCAAATACTACGCCGATGCCTATATGCCCGCAACACGCACCTTTTACCTGCAAAATGAAGTGCAAATTGGCAACTTCCCCTTCATCGACATGGCCATAGCCTTAAAGGTAAAAAAGGCACATATCTACGTGGCTTACAGCAATATGTTCTTACTCACAGGCAACTATAACTCATTCATTGCGCCCCACTACCCTATGCGCGACAGCCGTATATTTATTGGTGTCAACTGGCGATTGTTCAACTAAAAGCATACTTTCATGATGCAGACCGAACTTATACCCACAACCAACACACTTTCGGGAATCAACGACACTATCGCTCATTTCTCCGAAACCATTACCAATCCAAGCTTGGTCAACACGGTCACAGAACAAATCTCCAACAGCAGTTCCTCGCGACAAATTGGGTTGACCATCGCCATTATCGGTCTACTCATTTTCACTGCACATCTCTTCAGCGAAATCTTCAGCCGCAAGCGTATCCCTGATGTACTGTTCCTCATTATTATTGGTCTGCTCATCGGTCCTATCTTCCATTGGCTCTCTCCCGACAGCTTAGGCAATGCAGGCAGTCTTTTCTCCGGCATCACTTTGGTAACCATTCTGTTTGAAAGTGGCACACAACTGAGATTCAGCGCATTGAAAGACTCATTCAGAGGTGCCTTGAGACTCACTGCATTGAACTTCATCATGTCGGCCATTGCCGTGTGGCTGGTCGCATGGCTTGCTCTGAAAATCGATCCTGTGGTCAGTATGATGTTAGGCTGCATCTTGGGCGGCACGGCATCGGCAGTCGTCATCCCCATCGTCAGGCAAATGCGCATGTCAGAAAAACCAGCCATCATGCTCATCCTTGAAGCCGCCATCGGTAACGTGTTCAGCATTGTTTTGGCCTTGGCCTTGATGCAGGCCATCAAATCGCGGCACGTGGAGTTTGGTGCCATCCTTGGCGACATCTTCTCCTCCTTTATCCTTGCCACGGTGATGGGATTGTTCGGCGCCATATTTTGGGCACTGATTCTTGACCAAGTGCGCAACATCAAATACTCCATCCTGACCACACCTGCCTTTGTGTTCATCATTTACGGCATCAACGAGTGGATGGGCTTCAGCGGCGCCATTGCTGCTTTAGCTTTTGGTATCGGTTTGGCCAACATCGACGGAATTTACAACGCTTGGCTCAAAAAATTCATCAAAAAAGTACCTGTCAATCTGAATGAAACCGAACGCTCGCTATTTTCGGAACTAGTGTTGCTTTTGAAAACCTTCTTCTTTATCTATGTGGGCATTTCCATTCAGCTGAAGCGATGGGAGCCCATTGTCATCGGATTGGGAATCAGTATTTTACTCTTTATCATTCGTATTCCAGCCGTTCGTTTTGCCATTTCTAAGAAAGAAGGCATTCCAGAAAAAGAAGTGGTGTTCATGTCGGCACTCAACCCCAAGGGACTGACGGCTGCGGTATTGGCCACACAAGCCTTAATTTACATCCCCGACATTGAAACCGCCATGTTTGTGAGAAACATCGTCTTCTCAGTCATCCTTTTCAGCATCGTCATCAATTCCATTTTAATCCCCGTGATTGACAAGGAAGGAAGCCTTTACCGTTTCTATCTGCGTATGTTCAGCTTTAACCAAAAGATGAAAGATGTGGTGGTCAAGACCAAAAACAAAGGCGAAAAACGGCGTAAGAAACACTCCATGGCGCATGAGATTGTCGATGAGATGTTCCAGTCGGAAGTCATTTCTGATATTATCAAGGAACAAGACCAACCTGGCGCCGTCAATTTCAAACTTGAATCCAGCAACTCGGATGTGGCGGATTAATTATTTATAATGCGTAAAAATTACACATTATAAATAATTAAAAATCAAATTTTTATATTTTACACACAAAAGATAATGTAAATTTTACACATTTTTCTATTGTAGGTTTCAGAAATAGTCGTACTTTTGCGTCAAATTTACACAATATGGAAAAACAAAAATACACCTACGACTATCCACGACCGGCAGTGACAACTGATTGTGTGGTATTTGGTTTTGACGGGCACGACCTGAAAATCCTGCTTATTCAACGTGGCATTGAGCCCTACAAAGGCGCATGGGCCTTCCCTGGCGGATTCCTCAACATGGACGAGACAGCAGAGCAAGGTGCGCTGAGAGAGTTGAAAGAAGAGACAGGGCTGGATTTGCGCTACATCAAGCAAGTTGGTGCTTTCTCCGATGTCAATCGTGACCCGCGCAGCCGCGTCATCACCATCGCTTTTTATGCTTTGGCAAAGAAATCGGAAGTGCAAGGTGGCGATGATGCTGCCAAAGCACAATGGTTTGCCCTGAATGAAATACCTCGATTAGCTTTCGACCACGACTATATCCTCAGGAAGACCATGGAAAGACTACGCAAGGACATTCACTTCGAACCAATTGGCTTTGGACTGTTGGACGAACAATTTACCATTCCTGAACTGCAACGTCTCTACGAAGCCATCCTCGGAGTGCAGTTTGATCGCCGCAATTTCTACAAGAAAATCTTGCAGACGGGCATCCTCGACGAGGTGGAAGATGATGACGATCGACGTTATTTTGGAGAGCATCACGAAATGCGCAGCATGGACATCGGGGCATTGTTTGGAAGCATAGCTTCAGAAGCTCTTCCCTCCTACTCCACTGCGCGTTCAGATGACGAAAGCCGCCGCCGAAAAGGAACGCGCTTCTCCTTCAACAAGAAACGCTACGACCAGTTTAAGGAAGACAATAATTTCAGATTAGAGTTTTAATCAGTTGAAAGTTGGAAGTTATTCAGTAGTTCAGTTATTAAATCTTGAATCTTTTAATCTTAAATCTTTAAATCTCAATAAAACAATAAGTTATGAAAACAAACAACACCACCGCAAAGACGCAGGTCTATAACCTGATTATCCTCGACAAGAGCGGCTCAATGAGCATCATCGCCAACGCCGCCATCGCCGGATTCAACGAAACCGTGGGCGGCATCCGCTCGGCCCAGGAACGCTTCAAGGACACGCAAGAGCATTTCGTCTCACTCATGATTTTCTGCAACTGCGAGAAGACCATGGTCTACGACATGGTGCCCGTTGACAAAGTCAAAGAACTGACATCCAAGGAATACCGCCCCTGCTGCTGCACGCCACTTTATGATGCCATGGGCATCAGTATCAATGCCTTGTACAACGCCATCAAGGACAAGGAAGACGCCACCGCCATGGTGACCGTCATTACCGATGGCTTGGAGAACGCCTCGAAGGAGTACTCTGGCAAGGCAATCAAGGCACTTGTTGAACGCATGAAGGACGAGGAAGGCTGGAACTTCGCCTACATCGGCACCAACCAAGACGTGCGAGCCACTTCTGCCTCACTCAGCATCGACAACCACATGGAATTCCGCGACGACGAAGTTGGTATGAGAGAAGCCTGGGAAAAGGAACGCAAGGCCAAGATGTCGATGTTCTCGCGATTCTCAATGGGTTTCGCTGCCACTTCATCCATGACAAGTGCAGAGCGCAAGGCCTACCGCAGCAGAGAAAACCGCTCCTCAAAAAACTACCACGAGATAGGCGAATTCCGTAACCGTGTCACGCCCGAGCATATCAATAGCCTTAAGGAAAACGAGATTTTCGTCTTTGGCAGCAACCTTGCAGGTATGCATGCCGGTGGCGCAGCTAGAATAGCCGTTGAAAAATTCGGCGCTATCATGGGTCAAGGCGTGGGTCTGCAAGGACAAAGCTACGCCATCCCGACGATGCAAGGCGGGTCTGACACCATCCTACCTTATGTGGAGGAGTTCATCCGTTTCGCCGACATGCATCCTGAACTGACCTTCCTCGTCACCAAGATAGGCTGTGGCATCGCAGGCTTCACACCAAGAGAAATCGCACCTTTGTTTGCGGGAGCCATCAACGTGCAGAATATCCATTTGCCGATGGATTTTTGGAAGGAGCTGGTGTAACTATGGCCCATGGCTGACAGCTCATGGCCCGCTTCACCCAAAAGCTCTGTTTTCACACCTTGGGTGAAGCTGGCCATAGGCTATAGGCCATACCATCGGTCCAACAATTAAACAATTAAACAATCAACATTTAAACAACATGTTAGGAGCAATCATAGGAGATACCGTTGGTTCGGTATATGAATTTCACAACATAAAGACCACAGATTTTCCGCTGTTCAGTCCACAATGCGACTACACCGACGACAGCATCATGACCATAGCCGTGGCCGATTGGCTTTTGACTGACCCGCAGTACGGCACGGACACCTTGGAGGCCTCTTTTTTGGACTTTGCCAAGAAATACCCCTGCCCTATGGGTGGTTATGGAGGCGGTTTCCATCGCTGGCTGTTCCATCCCGAAGCATTGGGTGATTATGGGAGTCGCGACTTCAAACCTGGGGCACGCCATCCCTACAACTCGTTCGGCAACGGTGCCGCCATGCGTTGCAGCGCCAACGGCTGGATGTTTGACACCTTGGAAGAAACCGAGCGCGTAGCTGGCCTCTCGGCGGCCATAACCCACAGCCATCCCGAGGGCATTAAGGGGGCGCAATCGACGGCAGCGGCCATCTTCATGGCCCGTAATGGCAAGAGCAAGGAGGAAATAAGAGATTACATCTCAACGAAATACGGCTACAACCTCAACCGCACCTGCGACGAGATCCGACCCGTCTATGACTGGGATGGTTCCTGCCAAGGCACAGTACCCGAGGCCATGGTAGCCTTTTTCGACAGCATCGACTTCGAGTCAGCCATCAGGTTGGCGGTCTCGTTGGGCGGCGACAGCGACACCCTGGCCTGCATCACGGGCGGCATCGCGGAAGCGTTCTACAAGGATATTCCGGACGACATCGCCTTGAAGATTTGGGGACTCATTCCCGAGGATTTCAAGGACATTCTAGGGAAAATGGAGGCACAGACGAACTACCGCTTGCCGGAAATACTTAAATAAGGGAAATCCATAAAAGATTATGCGTATGGCTGAAGTCAGTGGGGACTGGCTCCAGCCTTTAAAAAAATTTTCTCAACAAATCCATTCCATTTTCCAAAAAAGTCGTATCTTTGCAGCCCGTTTAGAACAACAAATTTAGTGTAAAAAGAAGAAAATTATGTACTTAACTGCAGAAAAGAAATCAGAGATTTTCAGCCAATACGGCAAGAACGCTGCCGATACTGGTTCAGCAGAAGGCCAAATCGCTTTGTTCACCTACAGAATTAAGCATTTGACAGAGCAAACGAAAGTCCATCACAAGGATGTGGCGGCCAAACGTGCGTTGGTTGGCTTGGTAGGTAAGAGAAGAAAACTTCTCGATTATTTGAAGAGAACCGACATCGAAAGATACCGTAACATCATTAAGGAATTGGGCATCAGAAAGTAAGACTTTCGCCCGCCTGAGCGGAACGCAAGAAAAAGGCAATACACATTGCCTTTTTTTTGCTATTTATTACAACCGATTCCATACGCAATAGAAGCTAAGAGAAAACAGTAAAAAATTTTAATCATTATGGGTCCTATTGGATTTACACAAACCATCCACATGCCTAACGGTCAAGAGATTACGCTCAACACTGGCCGTTATGCCAAACAGGCCGATGGTTCGGTGGTGCTGCGCTGCGGCGACACCGTCATCCTGGCCACCGTATGCTCCGCCACTGAAGTGGCTCCCGAAACCGATTTCTTCCCCCTGTCTGTCGACTATAGGGAAAAATACTACGCCACGGGCAAGTTCCCCGGCGGTTTCTTTAAACGCGAGGCTAAGCCCTCCGATTACGAAGTGCTGATTTCACGCCTCATCGACCGCGCCCTGCGCCCGCTGTTCCCCGATGACTATCATGCCGAGACCATCGTGCAGGTCAACCTCCTGTCGAACGACAAGGACCAGACCCCCGACGCCCTCGCCGCTTTGGCTGCCTCTGCCGCCATCTGCGTGTCCGACATCCCCTTCCATGGCCCGATTTCGGAAGTGCGCGTGGCCCTCATCGGCGATGAATACGTCATCAACCCGACCTTCGCCCAGATGGAGGAAGCCCGCCTCGAACTGATGGTGGCCGCCTCCATGAAAGACATCTGCATGGTGGAAGGCGAATGCAAGGAAGTGAGCGAACAAGAGATGCTCGGCGCCTTGAAAGCTGCCCACGAAGCCATCAAGATCCAATGCCAAGCTCAGATTGAGCTCATGGAACAGGTCAACAAGGCCAAGCGTGAGTATTGCCACGAGGTGAACGACGAGAACCTCCGTGCCGAAATCGAAGCCAACTGCTACCAGCCTTGCTACGACTTCGCCCTCACGGGTTGCGCCGACAAGCACCTCCGCGAAGAGACCTTCGCTGGCATCCTCGACAAATATCTCGAAAAATATACCGAAGAAGAGCTGGAAACCATCACACCGCTCGCCAAGCGTTATTTCCACGATGTGGAACGCTCGGCCGTGCGCAACGCTGTCCTTAACGAACGCATCCGCCTCGACGGCCGTAAGACCAACGAGGTGCGTCCCATTTGGACCGAAGTCGACGTGCTGCCCAAGGCCCACGGCTCGGCTGTGTTCACCCGTGGTGAGACCCAGGCTCTGGTCACCGTCACCCTCGGCACCAAACTCGACGAGCAAACCCTCGACGGCGCCGTGGTGGAAGGCACCAAGAACTTCACGCTGCACTACAACTTCCCCGGCTTTGCCACTGGCGAGGCCAAGGCACAGCGCAGCACCAGCCGCCGCGAAATCGGTCACGGCAACCTCGCCGAGCGCGCCCTCAAGACGATGGTGCCTCACGATGAGACCATGCCCTACACCATCCGTATTGTGAGCGACATCCTCGAATCCAACGGCTCCTCCTCGATGGCCTCCGTGTGCGGTGGCTGCCTCGCCCTGATGGACGCTGGCGTGCCGATGCGCAAGCCCGTCGCTGGCGTAGCCATGGGTATGATTTCTGACAGCGAGACCGGTAAGTACGCCATCCTCACCGACATCCTCGGCGACGAGGACCACCTCGGCGACATGGACTTCAAGGTCACGGGTACCCGCGACGGTATCACCGCCTGCCAGATGGACATCAAGGTCGACGGCCTCTCCTACGAGGTGCTGACCGAAGCTTTGGAACAAGCCCGTCAAGGTCGCTTGCACATCCTCGACGAGATGGCCAAGACCATCACCGAGCCTCGTGCCGACTATAAGGAGTTTGTGCCTCGCATCGAGACCATGTATATCCCGAAGGATATGATCGGTGCCGTAATCGGCCCTGGTGGCAAGGTCATCCAAGAGATGCAGAAGCAGACCAACACCGTCATCGTCATCACCGAGGACGAGCAGAAGGGTATCGTGGAAATCGCTTCACAGAACAAGGAAGACATCGAAGCCTGCAAGGCCAAGATCAAGGCCATCGTGCAAGTGCCCGAGGTAGGCGAAGTCTACCACGGCAAGATCGTTTCCATCATGGCCTTTGGTGCCTTTGTGGAAATCATCCCCAACAAGGACGGTCTGCTCCACATCTCCGAAATCGACTGGAAGCGTTATGAGAGCATGGAAGAGACTGGCCTGAAGGAAGGCGACGAGATCGATGTGAAGCTTATCGAGATCGACGAAAAGACCGGCAAGCTGCGCCTGTCGCACCGTGCCCTCCTCCCCAAGCCGGAAGGCTATGAGGAGAAGAAGGGCGGCAACGGCCCGCGTCCCGGCGGTCCGCGTCCTGGTGGTGGCAACCACGGCAATGGTGGTCATGGTAATGGCAACCATGGTGGTGGCAACCGCAACGGTGGCGGCCATGGCAATGGCGGCAACGGCGGTCCCCACAGAAAGTAAAATCCCACTAGAGGTTCTGGCGGATTTGTAATCCGCCAGCCTCGACGTGGAAACAGTTTTGACGGATTTGCAAATCCGCTCGAACGACAAAGCAAACTTATTCAAAGAACTAAATAAACATAAATGAGGCAGTTAAAGATTACGAAGCAGGTGACGAACCGTGAGACCGCGTCTCTCGACAAGTACCTGCAAGAGATTGGTAAGGTTGAGCTGATTTCGGCTGAAGAAGAGGTTGAATTGGCCCAGCGTATCAAGCAAGGCGACAAGATCGCATTGGAAAAACTCACCAAGGCCAACTTGCGTTTTGTAGTCTCCGTAGCAAAACAGTATCAGAACCAAGGCCTCAGTCTTCCCGACTTAATCAACGAAGGCAACTTGGGTCTGATAAAAGCCGCACAACGTTTCGACGAAACCAGAGGTTTCAAGTTCATCTCCTACGCCGTGTGGTGGATTCGTCAGTCCATCCTCCAGGCTTTGGCCGAGCAATCGCGTATTGTCCGTCTCCCCTTGAACAAGATCGGTTCCATCAACAAAATCAACAAAACTTACGCTAAGTTAGAGCAAGAGTTTGAGCGTGAACCCAATGCAGAGGAGATTGCCGAGGTGCTGGAAATCACGGAAGCGGAGGTGAAAGAGTCGATGAAGAACGCCGGACGTCACATCTCGATGGACGCACCGCTCGTGCAGGATGAAGACAACACCATGTACGACGTGCTGAAGAGCGAGGAGGCCCCGACGCCTGAGACCGAGCTTCTGTATGAGTCGTTGCGCAAAGAAATTGACCGAGCCATCTCCACCCTGACACAAAGGGAGCAGGATGTCGTCCGCCTGTATTTCGGGCTGAACGGCAGCCACCCGATGACCTTGGAGGAGATCGGTGAGAAATTCGACCTGACGCGCGAGCGCGTGCGCCAGATCAAGGAAAAGGCCATACGCCGGTTGAAACACACCAGCCGCAGCAAGATCCTGAAGAGTTATCTCGGTTAATGAAATCAAAAAAGCCTCTCAAGAATTTGAGAGGCTTTTTTGTTGCCTTTTTCTTAATAAGTCAAGCCGAAATGCCAAAGTGGAATGACTATGCCGTGGCCAAATTCAATGTCATCCTTTACGATAACACCATTCGGAATGTCTTGGATTTGCTTCTTTCCTTTCTTTCGTCCACCAACTTCAAAAGTGTAATCACCAACGACAAAGTCCGATTCCCTTGAGGCAAGCACCTTGTGCATCACCCGCATTTGATTGTAGAAAAACGTCTCACGCAGGTTGCCCATTTCTGGTTTACCGTTGGCTAATACCGTCATCAAACTCGGATTGTCCACATAAACCTTTTCCACTTTTCCCAGACCACGCAAGCCACCAGTATCATCGCGTAGTAGACCTATCATTCCCGCCTTCTCGAGATAAGTCAAATAGTCAGGCACATTGTTTTTGCTGACATGCAATTCTGATGCGAGACTGTCGGCATTGGGTTTGTAGGGAGCCAATTCCGCTATCACTGCCAGCATTTGTTTCAGCTTCCGCGCCGTGGAAGCCAACATGTCGGCATACTGGGGGATGTCAGAGTCTATCGTCTGCGAAATGATTTGCTCCATCCTGATGGAGAAGCCGTTTTCCTTGGCAAAGGGATAATAACCAAAGGCCATATAGTCACGAAACAACGGCAAAGGATGCGGAACTGGAAGCTCAACCTTGTGCGCCAAAATCTCTGCCAAGGTATGCTTTGCCGTCTTCACGTCATGGAACAATTCAAGATATTCGCGAAACGACAATCCCTGCATGGAATACATCAAAGCGCGACGGCTCAAATCGGCCTCGCCCTTTGTGATGTCGAGCACTGAAGAGCCTGTGAACACAACATGCAAATCTGGATGCACATCATATATCTGTTTCAATTCACGCGACCAATTGCGGTACATGTGCGCCTCGTCGATGTAAAGATGCGTGCCGCCTTCTTTCACAAAGTCGTCCGCCAAATTCACAAGACTATGATTGGCAAAATAGATGTGGTCAGCCGAAACATACAGCCAAAAGCCATCCTTTCGCTGTGCCTTAAGGCGTTGCAACAGCATGGTCGATTTGCCAACGCCTCGTGGACCGACAATGCCCACCAATCTGCCGTCCCAATCAATAAGGTCAGCCATATAGCGTACAAAGTCAGTAGGTGTTTGGCGAAGCATCTCCTCCATATAGGCGATTAAGGTGTTATCTATCATATCTCCTCCTATTTTGCAGCAAAAATAACAAAAATCCCTTATATAGGGAGATTTTTGAAGAAAAAAGCACTATTATAGGGAGAATTTTACAAAATCTATCACTTAATGAGGGATTTCTTATCGTTATTCCTCTTCAAATACTCCTCTACGGCATAAAGCGGAATATTCTCCATCCAGCCTTGGTCAATATAGGGTTTCATGCTGCACCGCAAACCTTTAAGGTTCAGGTTTTTGAAATCTTCGTTAATAAACAAGGACAGCGACTTGGATTTGACATTTTCTTCTGCTTTTACTTCCGTAGGCACCACTCTCTCTTGCGTCTGAAAAAGGAAATCCACCTCCATGGTCGAGTTGTCTTTCGAATAGTAATACACCGTTGTGTCAAGTGTGGCTTTCATTTGTTGCAGCACATAGTTCTCTGCAAACGCGCCCTTAAATTCAGTGAAGGCGTTCGTGCCAAGCAGCATCGCGTTGGGATTGGCTTCTGCCATGCAAGCTAGTAGGCCGCAGTCGAGCATATATAATTTGAAAGCAGAACCGTCGGCATAAAACTTCAGCGGCATAACAGGCTCTTTGACTCGATCAATCTTATATACCAAACCAGCATCGACCAACCACTGTATGGCAATCTCAAAATCGGCAGCGCGTCCTCCTTTCTTCACTGCACCGAAAATGAATTTCTTGTTCTCGCGCGCCAATTGTGCCGGAATGCTCTCCCACACCTGATGGATGCGAGCCACTTGAGGTTTGGTGTGTTTGGCGATGTCGCGCTCGTAGGCATCCAAAATCTCATATTGGACTTCCCTAACCAATTCAACATCCTGCGTTTCAATGTATTTCTTAACAGCTTCAGGCATTCCGCCAGTAAAATAGTATTGGCGCAGCAACTCCACTAACAAATCATCCATAACCGACAAGGAATCCCATTCGAGGTTTTGTAACGTTTCCAATAGTTTAGGTCGCTCGCACGCCAAAAGGTATTCGGCGAAGGTCATCGGAAACATCCGCATTGTGGTCACTTTGCCCACTGGATAGGATTCATCTTCACGAAGCGAGATTCCCAACAGAGAGCCTGCCACGGCCACATGCAACAAAGGGTAATCCTCGTTGAAATACTTGAGCGAGGCTATTCCATTATGCACCTCCTGGATTTCATCGAACACCAACAATGTTTCACCAGGCACGATTTTTGTCTCATAATACCGCTCAATCACCGTCACTATGCGCTGGACCGACAAATCCCTGAACAAACTCTTGGCAAAATCATCCCCATGACAGTTCACATAAACCAAGTTCTTGAACTCGTTTTTTCCGAATTCTTTCAGAATGTATGTTTTCCCCACTTGGCGGGCACCAAGCAAAATCAAAGGCTTGTGTTCCTTTCGATTTTTCCATTCTATTAATTTATTGTATATCAGCCGCTTCATAATAATTCCATTCAATTACGCCATTGGTTGACCATGCAAAATTACACTTTTCTTGGGGAATACGAAAGAAAAAATCACATTTTTCTTGGGGAATAAAAACAAAAAACCGCATTTTTATTGGGGAACAGAAATAAAAATGTACAAGCCTGCTAATCTTTATTACCATTCCCCCACCCTAATATGAAACGTCTTTGAGCCTCGCTCTATATCAATGGAAAAGTTGATGTCGTCCTTGTCCGATTCGCCTTTGGGGGCTTCCATTCCGTTGCCCCAGATCGCGCTATAGCTGTATTTGCCTGGCTTAAAGCAATCGAAATGCTCGTCGAGTTTTTTATAGAAATCTTCATCAGGCATTTTCTTGAATTCCAGTGTGAAGTCATAAGTATGTTCCGGAGAACGGCCAAAGCACACCCATTCTTTCCCTCGATTAATCACTTTGTATCTGGGCAGCCTAACGCCCGTGATGTTTTCAACCACCCTGCGCCTGACAAAATGATGCTGCATATAATGCTCCGAATAGTAATCATAGCCCCAGAATGCGGCCACGGCTATAACAACCAGCATCATTGGCGACAACACGAACAGCACGATGCGCAGCCATTTAGGCAAGAGCTTCCATCGCCCGTCAAGGATGAGCAGGAGCGGTGAAAGCGTAAACCAGGAAAGCAGCAGGGCTATTGCCTTAATCAACACGTGTTTTCTCATATTGCTTTTCTAATAGTTGTTCTCAGAAAAATGCTTGTACCGTGATATTAAGCATCTCCACTTTCCCTTCTTTGTTGAAATCAGCAATAAAGCCGTATCTGCCTTCGGATGCTTCGTCGTTCGTCACGAGAAGGGCTTTCTCATGCATCCTACCTTGAACAATCTGGAATTCTATCCGAACTCCATGCTCTTTCAGAGTTTGCAACTTTCCGGTCAAATAATCCATGTACTCTTCTTTGGATGTCATTTCATGGAACACCCACATGGACGCATAATGCATATTGTCTGCCAAATAATCCTCAATGGTGGAGGCATCATAAGTTTGGTATGCCTCCGCCAGTTTTGTCAAAAATAAATCTTCCATGTCGTTTTAAGTTTATTAAGGTTGTTGATCGTTTTGTCTGAATCCAATACTCGTTTGGTTCACCGCACGATTCGGGTAATCTCGTTCCAAATAGGGGAACAACTTGCCATAGTCCTCCATGGCGTTACCAATGGCGTTATAGGCGCGCCCAAACTCATTCATGAAATCTTTCGAGTTGCCAATGGAAGTCTGATAGCAACAGCAAAGATGATCCTCCAGCGCAACAAAAATAGTGTCAGTGTTATTGATGTTGATAGCGTTGGCAGCTCGGCTCCAGCCATCCATGTTGACCTTGCCGAAATCATCATCCCTGAATTTGTAGAAAATATAAAGATGTTTTATCCTTCTGTTATAGCTATCAGCCAATTGAACTTGAAAATGGCTATTGTTTTTGGTGACATAAAGGGTTCCTTCTTTTTTCTCAAAGTGAAAGCCATTTCTTTTTAGCCTTTTGCAAATATTGCGCTCCAAAACCTCTGTGTCTTTCGTTGAGTAACTGTAAAGAATACACGCCATCGCGATAACGGCACTCATGACGCAGAATAATACTACCCCAAAAAGCGAAAGTTCATATAAAGAATATAGAGTCCAACCAAAAATCACGCATACTCCAAAAATCGCCAAAACCATCTCGAAGGTCAGTTTGTTTTCGTTCGTCATTTTCATGTGCTTATCTGTTTATCAATTAAACAACAATACCGTGCCTCCTTCTTCAGAGTGTAAAGGACACATCCGAACGGTTTTGCCATGATAACCGCCATCACGTCCTACGTGCCACCAATAATTATCGGGTTCATCCTCTTCTGGCGCGCCATAGATGCCTTTGAGGTATTCGACAACTTGTTTCATCTTCGGGGCATCAACCTCTGTACTTGAAACAAGGATTATCCCATCACCATCAATATTAACACCAAGCTTCACCTTTCCAACGGACAAAGTTCTATTGTGTATACCAGATTCATAACATAACATGTCATCATCCAATGCTATTACCCGTATCTGGTGATGGATACTTGTCCAGTCATCCATTACAATGGGCTTACCGAAAAATGAGATGGTGTCAAACACAGCTTCAAAACCCCAATCCTGCATCGAACAACGATTTATTACTTGCGAATGGCTGCTGTCAATAGCCGTTATTGTGTCAACGCAATCTTCCCGGTGATTACTCTGATTGCTATTATCGCAGGATGCCAAAGTAAAGGAAGCAATACAAATGGCCGCAAACAATAGGCAGATGCCTATCGTTTTGGCCCAGCACACCCTTCCAATTCGCTTGTTCTCTTTTTTGAGTGTCGCGATTTCTGCTCTAAGCCTGGCTTCAACATCATCCTTCCTCAGAATGATGTTGACCAGTTGCGCGTTTGTCATTTCTTCGAGTTTCATTTCAAGTCAGTTTTATTGTTTTCTTCTTCATTGTTTTTCTTACGATTAGCCAAACAGATAAAGGTAATGCCTAATCCCAGCCAAAACAGTGGTCCAAATGCGCTATTGCCTCCAGCAATAGATCCAATCAGCGACAATCCACCAATGATTACGAAAATCCATCCAATAGTTTTCATGATTTATTCCTCCTCTTTTTTAGGTTCAACATTTTCGATTTTCTTTGAGCACAGCACTGCTATCAAACCAATGATGACATTGAAAAGAGAGATGACAAATGCCAGCCCAAATCCGATTTTCCTTGTGCGGCCCAAGCAGCCGACACCAAACGCAAGTCCTACTGCGATTACTAACAAAATAATTGATTCCATTGTGTGTTGTTTTTAAGTGTTACAACTCTTAATGACATATAACAGCGGAAGGTTAACACTCAACCGAAATATTTTTTGCTTTTACAGCAAACTGTTTAAATGTCGGGCTTGTCACATCTGATTCTTCCAGCATCTCCTTGAAATCATTGTCAGAAACAGCCGTGTCATTGAAAGCTGAAATCAATGGACTTTCTTCATCTTCTTCGTCCTGTTCTATGACAATTTCTTCCTTTATCACCTCTCTTCGCAACATGATATATGCAGGAATATACTCGGGACACAATTTCAGCAATTGTTTGCAAGTGTCGATGTTCGGATTTCCGAGCTCCGCGTTGAGTTCCGCCTCGAATAGGTATTGTTTCTTGTCGATGGTGATTTTGTCATCTGATTGCTCACCGGCTGTACGAATCTGCTGTGCTACTTTCCAAGCTTCCTCGTATCGGTTCAAACCTTGCAGGGCTTTCCCTTTGATGAACATGGCTTCGATACAAGGCCTACGGTCAAGCACCATGTCGGCATAGCCGATGGCTTCCTCGAGACGGTCGCTATACAAACAAATAACAGCGTTAAGGAAATTACACGTCATGCTGCAATCCTTCAACAGCGGGACTTCTTTTGTCAGCCCTTTCAGGCATCTGTCATCAAGCATCACGTCAAACATCTTCTTTGCCAGCAATGCCGCATTGCGGTAATCACAAGCCTTCATCTTCTCCAACGACCATTGCAAGCATTCCTTGGTGGCACTGTCATAATCTTTGTTTTGGAGGTGTTTGTAGAGCAAACGACCATGGTCTAGTTCATCATCAATCAAAGGAATGTCGTTGAACGAATTGGCAAATGCCTTAATCTCCGTATTTTGCAAAATATGATGATGGCGAATCTTGTTGCTGAGGGTCAGACCGTCAAGGCTCCGCATACGGCTAATGGCCACGTATGCCTGACCAGGTGCGAAGGTTCCACGGGTAAGGTCGAAATGCATACGGTCAAAAGTCATGCCCTGTGACTTGTGGATAGTGATGGCCCAGGCGAGCTTCAACGGATATTGGGTAAACGATCCTATTATTTCTGTTTCCACTTTCTTGGTCTCTTTGTTGTACACGCTTTCACGTTTTTCCCACACCATTTTTTCAACCTTGATCTCTTTGCCACTTTCCAACACTACCTTGATGTGGTCATCACTCAACGCAACAACCTTGGCTATCGTTCCATTTACTAAGCCGTGACCAAAATCATTACGGCAGAATATCACTTGTGCTCCGACTTTCAGCCGCAATTCCATCGGGACAGGCGTGTCTTGAATGCGAAAATCACCTTCAATATCCCCTTGATAGCAAAACTCTTCCGAATCAATGTCGTCCAACTTCTTTTCGTTGATGCCATCAGCCATTTTTACAAAGGCTGTTAGAATGACTGCAAAGTCGCCAACCTTGTCGTTCGAACTCACCTGCTCATTCAGAATGTCCAAATCCTCATTCGTGTTTTCGCCCAAACGCATTCTGTCAAGTATCTCCAAGAAGCGTAAATCCTTTTGCCGATACACTTTTTGGAACTCTATCTTGGGCAGGTTCATCCGTTTCATCACATTGGCCTTGTAGAAGTAAGGGGTGCCATTTCCATACATGTCTTGCAGCATATCTGCGGTGGCACTTCCATAAACGACTACGGGCGGTAATTGGAACAAATCTCCCACAAATAGCATTTGCTTCCCGCCAAACGGCAAATGCGTTTTCATCAGCGAGCGGAGAAAACGGTCGATGCCGTCCACCCAATCGCAACGCACCATTGAGGCTTCATCGATAATGATGGTGTCTGTGTGCTTTAGCACATCTCTCTTTTCTCGCGAGACCTCCAATTCCGTGTCGGGTCCAATGGCCTCAAACGGCAATCCAAAGAAAGAGTGAATCGTCTGACCTCCCACATTCATGGCAGCAATGCCAGTGGGGGCCAGTACGATGAAGTTCTTGTCAACGATTTCCTGTATTCCTTTGATGAATGTGGTTTTACCAGTACCAGCCTTACCGGTGATAAACAGGCTGGTGTTGGTGTAAGCCACAAGATCGAATGCCTTTTGTTGCTCGACATTCTCCTGGTCAATTCTGAATTGTAAATCTTCCATAATGTTAACCTTTTGTTTGTCTCTATCGCTTTATGACAGAAACTTGCAAAAGGTTAACAATGAAAGAAAAAAAGAGGGCGACTATTTTTTTAGTCATCCTCTTCTGTCGTTGCTGAATGTGACTATAAAATCACATTACAGAATCCTTGGTGCAGGTTTTCTTTTGATAAACCCCAGCCATAACACAACCTGTGCCGTCACTTGTATGATCAACAGAAACACCTACAACAGGACACACTTTAGGCCCAGAATAATGAATACAATTACCACAAAAAGGAAACTCGCCTGGAAATAGCTTAGTATTACAATTCCTTCTTATCTCCGGTTGCAATGTCTTAGAATGATTAACTGTAGTAAAATTGTTAGAACTATTGGGCTTAAATTCAATCTTTAGATCTTGTGTGCTCATAATTTAAGGGATTAAATGAATAATAAGATTATTTGTTAAATCAAAACGAGAAATACAGAGATCCATAGAATCTGCTCATGATAAAAAAGGCCTTGCAGCACTATGTCTATGACTTCATCATTTTTGTGATTTATATGCAAATGTATGTTTTTTTTAGTTCCGCAATAATAGTGATGCGATATTTTTGAGAGTTATTTGTAACTAATTATGTTATAGTGTGTTACGATTTTTATTTAACCTTTCCACCGCCTTGAATATTCATAAAAACAACAGTTGTAGCACTTGAGTATTGTGCTCGAATTTCTTTGGCTATAGAACACTCTATAGAACAATCATCAGTATCATTACCAGCATAATAACCAATTGTACAATTGATTGACAATAACGAAAATACAACTTTTTTGAATCCGCAAAAAAGTCAATACATTAATCTAACATTATGAAAGCGCTCCAATAATAAGGGTCTTCAAACACATCACGCACCGTTTTTTGCGCATTTTTAATTGCATGGTGTTTGGAGTTGGTTCGTATCAGCTCTTGATAGAATGTTTCCATCATCAATGCCGTCGCATTATCGTCAACATTCCATAGTGACATTATTATTGTCTGCGCACCAGCTTTCTTGAATGCTCTTTGCAAGCCATATACGCCATCATTTGTCGGATTCCCGAGCCCAGTGCCACATGCGGACAGTACAACCAAGTTTAGTTTACTAAAGTCCAAACTAACAATTTCTTCGGATAAGAGTATGCCGTCATCGCCCGAATACTTCTCATCAGTTCCTTTCCAGATGGCTTTAGCTCCCGACATAAACAGCCCAGATCTTCTCATTATTCTATTTCCAACATTAGCGACAGCAGCGTCATTTTTAATATAAAATCCGTGAGTAGCAATATGCAACAAACTTACACCTTTGCCAGAGAGACTTTTGAAACAATCTTCGGTTCCATTTATATCAACAAACAAACGAATATTGTGATTGACAGGAGAAAGGATAGTCTTGGCTGTGGTCACTTCTTTTAGACTACCCTTAAGATATGTTAGCCCAACTCTTTCTTCGCCTATATTTGACCCTCTCACTATATTATATGCAGTATTGTCAGCTATTCCTTCTGCTGCTTGAGTTGTTTTTTCATCGTAGTTGAATCCTCCAAACAAGGCTACTTCAGAATAGTCTGGGGCGTCATTTAATGTAAGAAGATTACGTGTTGATGATACTCTATATGCGTCAATGGATTCCGACAATGCCGATTCGATATTTGTCTGAAATAGATGAACAGAAGGCGAAAACCATATTCTATTTATGCCTTGTGATTCTTTGAGGATTGGTTGCCAAACAAGGTCATATATTCCATCCAAACCATCTGGTCCTTCCTGTATAGATTGTGTTATTACCGAGTCTATTTCTGCTACTCTACAAATCCTAACAATCTTTGGACGTTTATTTTTTAAAATATAAAGTGCCCCTAAATAGAGATTTTCTGCGTTATTATCTTCTGTAGGAATGTACTCTACAAATTCTATGGCAATTTCATTTTCAGATAGTTGTGCAGAAATATCTTCCCAAGTTCCAAAATACTTGCCTAAGTATTGCGGAGAGACCCCCGAGAAACGCTGCATTTCTTTTTCTAAGACTTCCAAATAAAAGTGCCGGTTATTTAGTGTGATTTCATTCGTATCACGTGCGCTTATCGAATATTGCTGAATAAACCCATCTAACGCCTCTACATTTGTCTCTCTTGCTTTATTGATAATTTCTGTGGAAACAGAAATATTAGTTCCTTTGCTTATTAAAGCAGAGTTGTATGCTATCGAAAGTAGCAGGGTGTCTTCGGTATATTTATCTGCATATTTCGGAATACTTGAAAGCCACTGGAATTGTATGCTTTGAGAAAAAGAAACTCTTTCTCTTTCGGATAAAAATGGATAACTATTATGAATAAAAAGTTTTGTGATTCCGAACTGTTTACTCACAATGTTATCCAATTCTCTTCTGTCACCATAATTCAACTCTGTCAAAAGTGTAATTGCCTCAACATTTCCTTTATTATATGATTCTTTGGCGTACATTTTTGCATTATAATCATCTCCTTTTTGATAAGCACTAATAGCCTTATGTAATAATAGACCACAAATTACATTTGGGGCT
Organism: uncultured Bacteroidales bacterium; assembly: GCA_946187645.1. Taxonomy (GTDB): domain Bacteria; phylum Bacteroidota; class Bacteroidia; order Bacteroidales; family F082; genus Limimorpha. The sequence continues at coordinate 20,986 of CAMHRP010000042.1, forward strand.
ATCACATCTCCATCTCTCTCCATCAATTTGGTGATGCTATCAGCTATGGCAATGCTTTCATCTGCCTGTAACAATTCGCCATTCTCCAAATAGGCATCTGCTAGGCCTATATAAAAACCAATTAGATCTTTATCGTACCTATCACTTCCAAATATGTTGATACCTTCCTTTAGTTTTGCTATTCGCATGTCATTACTGAAATGATTACAAACTAATAGCCAATCCTCCTGTGTTGGCAAAGCCCCACGTGCATTATTGCATGTAATATTTACAGCCTTATATGCATAGAAATTCTCAATATCGCCTATAATCTCCGCACTTTTCGCAATAGCATTATTATGCTCTTCTAATAATAATCTATCTCCTACAGGAAGTAAGAACGAGAAATAATTTGCCTTATTTAAAAGCATATCTGCTTTTGAGTTTTCCTCTTGATCATAATAATAACAGGAACACAATGATAAGTATTCTATCAGAATCTTTATGTTGTTAATGCTTTCTAACGACTCGTTTGTCGGAGAATAATCACAAATACTATGTAAAATCAAATTGTTATCGGTTTTACCAAGCATGTCGCTAATCATATCGACAAAGACCTTTTTGTGCGAATCATCCAAAAAACCATCTTGAATGCGCACAGAATATAAATCCATCAATTCTATATATGAATAATCATTGGAGGCTCCTTCCTTAGTAATAATGCTATCATACTCTCTAACTATTATTTGTTCCTCATTAGATTCTAGATGAAAAATGGATTTGCTTTTATACTTTAGGTACGCTTTGCACAATCTTAAATAATTGATGTCAGCGTGGTCTTCGATAGCATTCCACATCGAAAATGCTCTTTCGAATGTTTTCAAAGCCAAATAATCGTCATCAGGTATTCTATAGTGCTCTGCGAGCAATGTTAAGTCCTCTGTTATTTTACTCACGTCGCCTTTATTAAAACGCTGGGAAAGGTTTACTAATTCCTTATAGGCAGCAATATGCTCTTCGTAGAATGATCCATCTCTAACAATTACATACAGTGAGTTAAGAAACTGATAATCACTTTCTTTTCCAGGAATCAAATTGACGATTACACAATTATAGGCTTTTGTAAGGTTTTTATAGTAATAATACTTGTGTGGCAAACGTGTTTCAAAATCCAAGTTGTCTATCATCTGCTTTTCGCTCTCCAGCAAAGCGCAACACTCTCTTATATTTCCTCTTTCGAGGTCAATAGTAGAAAGCATGATCATGCTCTCTACCCGAAACCAGTTACCTGAAACTGTATCAATAGGCGTTTTTGACAAATCATACAACTCTTTAAAGCACACATACGATGAATCCTGTATTCCATCTATTAAGAATAGGTTGTGAGCGCGTCTATAAAGAATGTGGCAATATGTCGAATAAGTGATTTCATTCAGCCCAAACTCTTCTAATAGCAATTGTTGCGCTGTTCTAAATTGTTCTTCAGCCTTTTCGTATTCATTGTTTTCGTTGAGAGATATTGCGCGTTCGAAAAAAGCACTCCAGAAATTCCCTTCCTGTGAGAAAGAAATGGTCGAGTAAAAGGATAAAACCAATAATACTATTATCTTCTTCATAGCTTACAATTTGCCCCTTATTTCGATCGCTTTCTCCCTTAATATACTGTCTTCATCATCAGTCACTTCATCAATCAACCTATCCAACATGGTTTTAGCTGTTTTTTTATCATAATTCTGTAAATGTGCCATTGCAAGATTCCATCCGATAAGAGGTGCGTATGTAGTATATTCATTATATGTGTCACCTTGCACAAGTTCCCACAATTGGCTTAATTCGGTTATCGTGTAATCAATATCCTTTCCATTGGCCACGTTTTCAAACAATACGGTGAGTTTATTCATAGCATCTTCATCCTCCTCTCCACGTAGGATTGTTTCTGTAGGGAACACATAGGCGTATTGCTGTCCCAAAGCAATGGTTTGTGAACGGTCGTAGAAGTGATAACCTACTGTGAAGATGATTATGAGGCTTGCTGCAATGGACATCCACCAAACAGGAGCAAGTTTTTTCCCGTTTGCTGCTTTCATCTTTTCAACCATCAATCTGTCTTGCTCACCGCCAACCGTCTCCATACCTTTAACGACTCTTGCCATAGCTTCGGCCTGTCGCCGCAAAGTGTCGTCATTGGCAAGATCTTTCTCAAATATTGCTTCTTCTTCGGACGTCATCTCTCCATGAAGATACCGCTCAATTCTTTCTTCGTTATTATATAGTGTTTCTTCCATGTTCATCGTTTTTTTTCGTTTACTTTTTGCTTAGCAGTTCTTCATATCTATTGCGGAATTTTTCCTGACAACGATGCTTCGTTACCTTGGCTGCGTTTTCGCTGGCGTATTTGAACATCTGTGCGATAGCCTTCATGGAAAGACCATCACGATAGAATGACCAAAGCATTTCATCACACGGGGATGGCAATTGCTTAACCATTTTTTGTACAATGCAGTTCCTCTCTTGCTCCTCTTTCTCATTTGAATCTATCAGATTAAGGATTCTGTCCGCCTTGTTAAGAAGCACGGTGTATTTTCGTTCATCCTCGTCGCTTGAATAATCATCAATTGAAGGCAGAAGAGCTTTGCCGTTTGCCCTAAGCTGTTCGTGGGCTTTGTTTTTGCAAATACCAATAAAATAAGTGTATAAAGAAGAAGTGCGATTGTCCAACTTGCCATTGCCCGCATCCCTATACAAAATAATCGAGGACTCTTGGAAAACATCTTCACAATCTTCCCTGCTCAACGAAAAGGCCTTTTGAAGATAGCACAAAGTCCTATCCCGATACTTTCTTGCGAACTCGTTCAAGGCTTCGTCCCGCTTTCTATTTAATGAAATGACGGCCATACTTATTTTGAACTTTCAATTACCATGTGTTGCCTAACTAGTCGGATGTCTTTATCCATATTACTCTGCACCTCTTCAATCCAATTAATGTCGAAAGACAGGGGCTTGGTTAACAATTGTTGGCCGATATAATAAGACAAGGGTCCATGGAATGCACCGTTTTGTTTTATTTCAATATTCACTTCGTATGACCTACACGCTTCCAGCATATAAATGGGAGCCATTCCATCTTCCGATGTAATGAGAAGATTTCCACTTCGGTTAATTCTTGGGGTATATATTTTCCCGGTTTTACTGAAACCTATTTCCGTACCACGCACATATACACTATCTTGTTCCTCTTCACCTCGATAAGAAGAACCAGCGTGGCAAGCATCCATCACCACATAAACTATCCCTGTCTCTCCGACCTTTCTACGTATGGTATTAAGGTAAGCGTTTAACTCGTCATCAAGCAAATGGTTTTCTCCATGATAGCCATTCTCTTTGTAACTGCGTTCGGCATCAAACGGAATAAAAGCCTCATCCCATCCATCTGCTTCGTCGCCATCCTCATCTTCTACCGCTTGTCCGTGGCCAGACAGATGGATGTAAACGATGTCGCCTGCATGAACACTGTTTTCCAAATCCTTCAAGCTGTTACCAATGGCTTCATGTGTTGCAGATTCATTAGTTAGCGTATTGATTTTGAAACCTTGCTTAGCAAGTATTGGTGAAATTAATTGCACATCGTTTGTACCATGTATCGGAGCCCATGACGCATCCACATAATCGTATTGTGGATAGTTTGAAATCCCAATTAGCAAAGCATGCTTCTGCTGGGCAGACAAGGCCAATGGGGTGCTAAGCATTGACAATATAAGAGCCCAAATGAAAAGGTAGTATCTATGACGACAATGTTGTTTACTTCTTTTTATGAGCATTTTGTTTGGTTTTAGATTGCAAAAATACTCTTTTTATCGCAATCGTGCCAAACTCACTTAGCATTTCCAATTCGTCAGCAGCTTGCTGACGGATTTCGTCAACGACCCGTTGACGAATTCTAATTAGCCACCAGCTTGGTGGCTAATTTGGCCAACGGGTCGTTGGCCGCAATCTATTTTCGCAACGACAGCACTTCAATCCTATTTATCAAGTTTTGGATTTGTCATGTATGTTTGACCTGAAGAATGTTCTGGTTTAGTTCGCAAAAGAATTCCGTCTGCAACCATATTAGTGATGAATCGGTTTCGTATATGCGACTCTGATTTTCCCAGCAGTTTAGCCAACTCCTCAACAGAATGTTCCACATAACAAGCCTCAATAATGCACTCCTGTAATTGTTGCTCTGACATTCGTTTTTTTACTTTCTTTTTTACTTTTCTGTCTATAATACGCTTATTGACAGCTAAATAATCTTTGGAAGTTGCAACATTGGTTGCATCATTAGTTGCATTATTGGTTGCATCATTAGTTGCATCATTAGTTCCAATATTAGTTGCATCATTATCGCGCCAGATTGTGGTGACGAACTCGGCACTCAAGTCTATCTCGGGAACAAGGAGACGAGCCTCTTGCATCCTGCGGATATTTTCTGTGATACCTGTACCGTATTTCTCAATATAGCCCATTTGGTACATGACTTCCGCCAAGTACGGATTATGTGGATAGGAACCGTGTTCTTTCATCAAGTCAGCCTTGGTGAGTTCAACAGGCAACGTTCCGGGATTACGAACCACAATACGGTTGCGAAAAACTGAGACCTGCACACTCCCCGTGCTGTTGTAGTCCCGATGGGCCACAGCATTTACTATGGTCTCAAAGATGACAGATCGCGGTATCTCAAATTCGACCTCGTTTTGTGCCTCCACGTTTCGCTGGCCAAAACGCACCGACAATTTCGACATCACCCAACTGGTGGCTTGGCTAATTTGATCTGCCACACCGCCCTCAAAGGTTTTATAATCTTCGATAGGTTTTACTGTCTCTGTGCCGAGAAACCACGCACATTTAACCACAGCTGAGGGGAAAAAGTATTGCGGGTCGTTGGCGAACATGAGCAACGCTCCATTGCTGGGCTTGTCATGTCGCAACAATCTCAGATGCCTAAGCACCGTCACTGGGTCGGAGTCTTCAGCCAAAGGGAATCCTCGTTTTTGACGGGCCTGATGCAAAAAGTCCTTGATTTTCGTTGCATCAATATCGGCCAAAGAGGCATCGTCGCGGGTCTGCTCGTCAAAACTTAATGTTTGGATAACGCCTTTGTATTTAAGATAGGCATACAGCGATTGTTTGACCAGTGAAACCAAAACAGACGGATTGGAAAAAACACGATATGAAAGCTCGTTCTGCACTTTTCGGAAGAAACGTTCTTCCGCTTCCTCACGTTGTTGTCCGTCCAAATCGCTGATAAATGCAACCCTCCATGCATTGCCCTCTCCTGCTGCTTGATATTCTTTCTCGGTTGGAGAAATGCCGTCCGGCAAAACATTGCCATACCTCTTTCCCATCAACAGGAGATAAACCTGGCTCGAAGAAGCCTCATCCAAATATAATTGGCGAGGATTCGCATCTTGCGCGGCAATCTGTTCAAAAATGAACGGCTCAAAGTATTGCCCCATCAACTCATCGTTACGGATGAAGTCAAAAAACAAGCTGTCGTTCTTTTGAAAACTCTGATTGTACGCTGCTTATAAATACTTTATATTTGGGCATATGAGTGATAAAAATAAAGTTTATCCATGCTTCTCCTCCCAATGCTTGTGCATAACTTCCTTCACATCCTCTTCACCGGTCATGCTCGTCTTTACGCTCATGTTGCGGATGAACTCTGGAATCCCGTCTTTATTCACCTCAGAAGTGGTTTTGTTTTTCGAGGCACCTAACAAGTTCCTGATGAAGGCTGTCAGTTGGTACAGCATCGACTCATCCTCAATCGAGTCAATTTCCTTGAACAAAGAATACTTCATTTCTATTGCTGTCATGTTTCCCTCCTTTTCGTTTAACGCTGCAAATATATATATTTTTTCAAAATAACAAAGAGAGCGACAGCATCGGCTTTGCTGTAGCACTTAATCCGTCACCAGCTCAGTGGCTCATCTTGTCAACAGGCCATTAACCCACCAAAACCTCTATTTACCTTCCAAGACCCACTCCATATCCCAAAAAACATGTATCTTTGCCATCGGTTCGGCCCCTAGATAGCAGGGAGCAACCTCCTATCAGGCAGGGAGCAAGTCCGATAGTCCTTCGTTAGTTGTTCGATAGTTCTCCGATAGTTGTTCGATAAATTATCGGAATAATATAAAAGCTGTAGCGAAAAACTATCGAATATCGTTCGACTCTGCTACCTGCTTGGTACGGAACAAATACGAGATAAGACACCCATAGCAAACACTTAAATGAGAATGAAACCATGGTAAAAATGAAACCCATAGCCGGCATGCAGATCATAGGCAAGATCCCTACACTTGGCGTGACCAATTACATCAGAAACGGCTCGGTCGTCACGCGCAAGTCCAATTCAGATGGCAGGCGTAGCAACTCCCGCAAGCAGTTCATCCAGCGACAACGCATGCGTCACGCCATGGCGTTGTGGAAAGAACTGGCACATTGTCAACCCATGTTCACTGAGGGAAAGACGAACTACCTCGGATTTATCTCCTTAGCCAACCGGCTGCCCGTGGTGTTCATTCCCAAACGTGGACCACTGAGCGGTGCCACACTGCTGATGCCCGACATCCCTGTGAGCGGTGGTACACTGCAGCCCATCCAACAACAATTAGGAGAAGTGGATGGTACTCCAGCACTCATCACCAACCTCAAAGCCAACGACAAAAGACCTTTTGAGCGGTTCTTGCTGTATACCGCCGAACAACAATTCTATGCTGATAACGATTGCCCTGTGGTGGGTTTTCAGGTACGCGAAGTGAAGTACAACGAGTTTACCGAGATGGAAGGTTGCTTGGCTTTGGTGGACAATGTATTTGCAGATGAAATGAAAGGTTGGGCTTTGGTACATATCATTGGACAACGCTGCTCGTCGCAAGGCATCGTCACCCGTTGCACCTACTACGAGCAATTCACCACAGAAGAAGCCCTGCAAAACGCAGCCAAAAGCTATGGCGGACTGAAATAATAGTTGGTTCAACTTTTCCCTCAACCTGGAAGCCGACATCGAATTAGTCAACCGCAGCAAGGCCGACAAGCTATGGAAAGAGGATTAACCATTTTTCAATCCAAACATCGATAGTAGTCGGAATCTCGGAAAAAAATCGCGATTCCGACTACTATCGTTTATTTCTTCGCAAAAAAACATTATCTTTGCAAAGAAAACAACCTGTAATGAGTAAACAACTCGAAATAAGAAACAGCACTGCGGAGTTCCTGATTTTCCAAGCGGAAGGAAAAGAAGACGGCATCCAAGTGGTTTACAAGGACGAGACCATTTGGTGCACACAAAAAGCGATGGCAGCATTGTTTGATGTAGATAGAAGTGTCATCACAAAGCACTTAAAAAACATCTTTGAACTCAACGAACTCAACCAAGATTCAGTATGTGCAATTTTTGCACATACTGCAGAAGATGGTAAAACATACAACACCCAATTCTACAATCTCGATGCCATCATCTCCGTTGGTTATCGGGTTAATTCATTGAGAACTATTCCAATCCGACTTTGACCGCTTTGCAGAAAACGACTATTTACCGCTTGACTTCAAGGAAATCGAAAGTGGGCAAAACGACTGTCAATAAAAGCAAAACCATTAGGGTTTATATTCACAAAAGCCTCTCAAAAGTTTTTGAAGGGCTTTTTTGTTATCGTTCAAAAATATTCTCTACCTTTGCAGAACAACTAACAACTATCAACTGAACAACTATGAACTTGATAGCCCCTTCCCTACTCTC
>CAMHRP010000043.1:0-28116 GCA_946187645.1 uncultured Bacteroidales bacterium
TTACGGCCGTTAGCCGTTGACATTCTCTCTCTGAAACCGTGTTTGTTTCTACGTTTTCTGTTTGAAGGTTGATAAGTGCGCTTCATCTCTCTATCTTATTTATTTGTTATTTTTCGCTAAAATCCCTTTTGAATCGGGCTGCAAAAGTACAAATTATTTCTTTATCCCCAACATTTTTCTTGAAAAAAATGAAGAAGACAAAACCAAATCCAATTTTGTCTTCTTCAAATTGTTGATTATAAATTACTTATGCAACGACTTCTTTTTCAGGGATATTTCTCAAAGTCTCAACGAGGAAGTCCCAGAAAGGCTGTACGCTCTCGATGAGCAGGGCTTCGTCGGGTGAATGCGGGTGTACCAAAGTGGGGCCAAAGCTCACCATGTCCCAATGTGGATACTTCGATCCGAGGATGCCGCATTCCAGACCGGCATGGATGACCATCACCTTAGGCTCTTTGCCAAACATTTCAAGATAGACTTTCTTCATCAGGTTGAGGATGGTGGAGTTGATATTAGGCTTCCAGCCGGGATAGTCACCTGTAGAGTAGGCCTCAGCTCCGTTGTCGGTGAGGTTCTTGCGGATTTGCTCTGCCAGTTTGTCTTTTGCGGCATCGACAAGGCTGCGGGTGAGCGATGCGGTAGTGATCTTGCCGTTTTCCATCTTGATGGTAGCCAAGTTGCTTGAGGTCTCGGTGGTGCCTTCAAAGTCTTCCGACATGGCGATGACACCGTTGGGATAGCGGGCGATAGCGCAAAACATGTTGTCTTGCGTCTTCACGTCGATGACTTGCTTGGGCATTTCAGCTGCTTCGCAGAGGATGGACAGTTCGGGCTCGACTTCAGCGAACTCTTCCTTGCAGATGCCCTCATATTCAGCAGCGAACATCTTGAACTCTTCTTCCTTGTCGGCAGGCACGACCACGATGGCTTCGGCTTCTCTTGGGATGGCATTGCGAAGGCTACCTCCGTCGATGCAGGCGAGGCGCATACCATATTTCTCGGCTGCCATTAGCAGCATGGTGTTCAGCACCTTGTTGGCATTGGCGCGACCTAGGTTAATGTCCATGCCCGAATGGCCACCTTTCAAACCTTTCACAAAGAGGCGGAAAGCTTTCATGCCAGCGGGGACGGCTTCAAACGTGGGCGTCCAGGTCCCGATGTTGTCGACACCACCGGCACAACCCACGTAGAGTTCACCTTCGGTCTCGGAGTCCATGTTCATCAGGATGTCGCCTTTCAGCACGCCTGGTTGGAGCTTGTTGGCACCTGTCATACCCGTCTCTTCATCGATGGTGAAGAGGGCCTCAATGGGACCGTGTTGCAGGTCGGTGGCTTCGAGGACTGCCATGGCGGCGGCGGCACCCAGGCCATCGTCGGCACCGAGGGTGGTACCGTTGGCTTTTACCCAGCCGTTTTCGATGTGGGTTTCAATCGGGTCGTTCTCGAAATCGTGTACCTTGTCGGCGTTCTTTTGCGGAACCATGTCCAAATGGGCTTGTAGGATGACACCCTTGCGGTTCTCCATACCAGGAGTGGCGGGTTTGCGCATGATGACGTTGCCGCAGTCGTCGACGATAGTTTCAAGGCCGTGCTCTTCGCCCCACTGCTTCATGAAGGCGATTACTTTGGCTTCTTTCTTCGAAGGGCGTGGAATTTGGGTGAGACTATAGAAGTTTCTCCACACGCCATTCGGCTCTAAATCTTTGATAGTGCTCATTTTTAATGTTTTATCTGTTAATGATTCAAATTTCAGTTTGCTAAATTACGATATTTTTTCGATTGTATTATCAAGTAGCGATGTTTTTATTTTGCAACAACTGTTTTTTATGTGACTTGGAGCCCTATGTCATCAATGAGGTAGAGGAAGTAAACACTAGATGTAAGTGATGAAAAATCAATGGGTTGTATTTTTTATATATCTTGCCTTGTGTTGCTTGCCAATCGCCTATTTTTAAGTGAGTTGAATAATGATTATGAAATGCAATAATAGGAATTTTCATGGAAAAGAGATTGTTTTGGGAAAGAAAAAATCAGTTTCCAAAAAATGTTACTGTTTGGATTGTAAAAATAGCTTATTTTTGCGCAAATTTTAAAGTGATGAAAAAAGTATTACCTCTTTTGTTATTGGTCCTGATGGCTTTTTCAGGTTGCCATAGGAGTCCTGCCATGTATCAGATGGCTGAAAAGCCGAATGAAGTTGCTGTCAATGCAGAACAGTTTGTCAAGCAAACAGCTAAACGTGCGAAACATTATTCTGCTGAGGATTGGCAGCTTGCTATCGAACAGTTCACTGCCATGAGCAAGAATTGCTTTGAGAATCAGAGCGAAATGAGTCAAGAGGACCTCAGTCGTTTCGACAGGGCTCGTGTGGATTTCATGAAGGTCGTCACAACTAGTGGGTCTGAGGAACTGGCGCTCCAGATCAAGGAAATCTATTCCAATATTTATAATCGATAAAGATTAGCGGCGGCTATTACCGATTCCTATATAATATAGGAGTGTCACCAATGACGACAAGGCTGCGACTACATATGTGCTAGCGGCCCAGCTCAAGGCTTCTTTGGCTTGTGCAGATGCAGTAGAATCGAGCGAGTTGGACGACTGTAGCCAAGCCAAAGCTCGCTTCGAGGCATTGAATTCGACGGGCAAGGTGACTACACTAAACAGGAACACCATTGCAAACATCGCGATGCCTACCCAGAACAGAACAGGGAATGCTTCGATGAAAATCATTCCAAGGATGATGACAAACATCGAGAGTTTCGATGAGATGTTGACGGCAGGCACCAAAGCAGTGCGAAGACGCAAGGGTGCGTAACCTACTTTATGCTGCACGGCGTGACCACATTCGTGTGCGGCGACGGCAGCGGCTGAAACGCTGTTTGAGCGATAGACATCCTCGCTCAGATTGACGGTTTTCTTGGTAGGGTCGTAATGGTCGGTTAATTGCCCTTTGATGCAAGTGACCTGTACATCGTAAATGCCATTGTCGTTGAGCATCTTTTGGGCGATTTGTGCCCCCGTGAGTCCGCCTGGCGAAAGCACCTTCGAGTATTTGGCGAATACGCTTTTCAATTTCCATTGCACCAGCAGTCCAACCAAACCGATGACAATGATAAGAATCCAGTTTACGTTCATAATTCCTTTTTTTTTCTTGATGTTTAAGTTGCAAAGATAATGGATTTTTTTCGATTGTTCAGTGAAAAATACGATGAGCGACTTGAAATTTTCCTATTTTTGAAAAATATTTCTCAACTAAAATGTCGATACAATCCTTTCATTTGTTCCTGATAATCATGGCAGTAGTGGCCGTCATAGTGTTTGTGAGCTTGTATTTTGTGGATGCAGGCTACGGTAAGTTTTACGATAAGAAGTGGGGGCCAGCCGTCAACAACAAGCTCGGTTGGGTGCTGATGGAGTCACCTGTGTTTGTCACCATGCTGTTGTTGTGGCTTTATTCCGACCGTCGAGGAGATTTGGTTCGCCTGGCTTTTTTGTTTTTGTTTGAGCTACACTACATTCAGCGTTCGTTTGTGTTTCCGTTCCGTATGCGTGGTCATAGCATGATGCCGCTTTCCATCGTTTTGATGGGTGTCACATTCAACGTACTGAATGCCTTGATGCAAGGCGGTTGGATTTTTTATGTCTCTCCGGAAGACTATTACCCGGCTGACTGGCTGACTAATCCGAAGTTTATCATTGGCTTTTTGATATTCATCATCGGTATGTATGTCAATATTCAGTCTGATGACATTATCCGTAACTTACGAAAGGAGGGAGATACCAACCATTACCTTCCTCAAGGTGGGATGTTCCGTTATGTCACTTCGGCCAATTATTTCGGTGAATTTGTCGAATGGATTGGTTTCGCCATACTCACTTGGTCATGGGCAGGCGCGGTGTTCGCTTTGTGGACATTTGCCAACCTTGGACCGCGTGCCGACCATATCTATAAACAATACCAGAATGAGTTTGGTGAGCAGTTGGATACGAGAAAAGTAAAGAGAATCATACCTTTTATTTATTGAACTATGGAAAACTCAACAATTTTCACTCCTTGTGAGATTGGTCCTATCACTTTGCGTAACAGGGTAATACGCTCTGCGGCGTTTGAGAATATGGCTTATGGTAACCGCCCTTCCGACGACTTGTTCAATTATCATGTGGCGGTCGCACGTGGTGGCGTAGGCATGACGACAGTAGCCTATGCGGCAGTGAGTCAGTCGGGACTTTCTTTTGATGGCCAGCTATGGATGCGTGAAGAGATCGTCCCTGAATTGAAAAGACTTACCGATGCTGTCCATTCCTATGGTGCCAAGGCTTCCATTCAGTTGGGTCACTGCGGTAACATGACCCATCGGTCCACTTGTGGCTGCATGCCAGTTGGGCCTTCTGCCGGATTCAATGCGTATTCTCCTACTTTTGTCCGAAAACTCAAGAAATCTGAGATTTACAAGCTTGTCCTCGACTTCGGTAAGGCTGTCAATTTGGCTCGTAAGGCTGGTTTTGACTGTGTCGAAATCCATGCGGGACATGGTTACCTCATCAGTCAGTTTCTGTCACCTTATACCAACCATCGCCATGATGAGTTTGGTGGTTGCCTCGACAATAGGATGCGTTTCATGAAACTTGTCATAGAAGAGGTGATGCGCACTGCAGGCAATGACATGGCTGTGGTGGTCAAAGTAAATATGCACGACGGCTTTCGTAAAGGGATGGATGAGGATGATTGCATCATAGTGGCCAAGGAGTTGGAAAAATTGGGCGTTCATGCCCTTGTACTTTCGGCAGGCTTTGTCAGCAAAGCACCGATGGAGGTGATGCGCGGTGCTATGCCACTTAAGACCTTGCGTTTTTATATGGATACCAAGAAATTTTGGTGGCTTAAGGCATGTTTAGCTTTGTTTGGCCGCACTTTGATACCTACTGTTCCTTTTAGCGAAGGCTATTTTTTGGAAGATGCCAAAGTGTTCCGCGCCAACTTGAAACTCCCGTTGATTTATGTGGGTGGTATGGTTTCGAAAGAAAAAATGGAGGAAGTGTTGGATTCGGGGTTTGTGGCTCTGCAGATGGCTCGCGCCTTAATCAATGACACCGATTTCGTCAACAAATTGCATAGTAGGGAGGTGACACGCAGCGAATGCAAGCACTCAAACTATTGCATAGGGCGTATGTACACTTTGGAAATGAAGTGCCACCATTGCGTCGATGAGGAACTGCCGAAGAGTATCCGAAAAGAAATCAAAAAAGCGGAAAAGAAAGGATGACGATCCAAAATTGGTTGATTCGGTTTCAGGAAGCGCATGGGTATAGGCCTTGGGCTTTAGTTACTGGCGGCAGCTCAGGCATGGGCTTGGAGTATGCCCGCCAGTTGGCTGAAATTGGATGCAACCTTTTGTTGGTCAGTAATCAAGAAGCAGAGCTGGGGAAGGCCGCTGAGGAGCTGAAACAAGGCCGAAACATTCAAGTTGTTCCGCATTATCAGAATTTGGCAACGGAAACGGCAGCAGATGAATTGCTCGCTTTCTGTCAATCTGAAAACCTGCAAATCGACATTCTTATTAACAATGCAGGAATGTTTTTCTTTGAGGAATTGACCACTGAAAACGAAGCCAAGGCCTTGACGATGATGCGATTGCATGTCTTTACTCCAACAAGGCTTTGTGTCTTGTTTGGTGAGGAGATGAAAAAGCGCTGCTATGGATACATTATTAATATGTCGTCGATGGCGGCCACGTTGCCTTGTCCGGGCATTACCGTTTATTCAGCCACGAAAGCTTATCTGAAGAGTTTCAGCAAGTCGCTCTATTTCGAGATGCGCCCCTATGGTGTGGGTGTGACTACGGTCTGTCCTGCAGCCATTGCCACGCCACTCTACAGACTGAAACCCAACCTGCTGAAACTTGGTGTGAAAGTCGGGCTGATTGGAACGCCACAATGGTTGGTAAGCAAGGCGTTGAAAGGCATGATACGAAAGAGAAGGGTGGTGAAACCTGGTTTTATGAACCGTTATCTTCCCCCTTTGATTGCCATATTACCTCACGGATTAGTCAATAAGATATGGCAAAAATTCAAATGACTATATTATGTCTGTTGGCTTGCCTGACGGTCTCTGCCCAACGCTATGAGAAGGTTCCTTTTGGCGACTTTGAGCAGTGGGCGGTGCGTTATATCACTGAGTCTAAGGTTATTGGTGGACAGGAAAAGATTGTGTATATGGTTGGTCCGACGGATACCATTCGAGGGAACCTGGTCTATTCATACAAAAACACCATTTGGTCTTCCTCGAATGTCTATGCCAAAGTGGTGGGGGTGACGAAGACCAGTAACAACGTCATGCCTGACCGCGGCCCGAAGGGAAAATGTGCTAAATTGGTCAACCAAATGGCCTCTTGCAAGGTGGCAGGTCTCATTAATATTAAGGTAATGGCGACAGGCTCTATCTATTGGGGCGAGATGCAGGAACCTGTTTCGTCCATCAGCAATCCCTATGCCGTCATGAGTTGGGGCATCCCTTTCACCAAACGGCCTAAGGCGTTACTGTTCCATTATAAGGCGAAGATTCCTAACACGGGCAAATTGATAAGGAGCACCACATTCCGCGCCACCGAGACTGAAGGGTATGACCCGGCCGAAGCAATCCTCATCCTTCAACACCGTTGGGAGGATGCCGAAGGTAACATTCATGCCAAGCGTGTGGGTACGGCGATGTGCCAAATTGAAAAATCAACTTCGGGATGGGTGATGGATTGCAGGATACCGGTTATCTATGGCGATGCGAGAAAAAGCAAGGATTACAAGCCTTATATGGATTTGATTACAGGGTACAAGAACATGTACGCATTCAACAGCAAAGGTCAGAAAAAGATTATCCTTGAGGAAGCATGGGCCGACCCGAATAGTCCTGTCACTCATGCGATTATGTGGTTTGCCTCGGGCAGTAGTGGGGCTTTCATTGGTGCCTTGGACAACGTGCTTTGGGTAGACGAAATCAGGCTGGAATATTGATGACTATCTCGTCGATAAGCAGAGAGATAAGGAGAGGGATAATAGAAAAGACTTCTTCATGTAGCCGTCAAATTGGTGAATACTATTCCAGCATCCTGTGAATAGTTTTCACCATCTGTTCTTCTATCATCGTGCACATCAGCCTCGATAATAGCGCAGAGGTCTGCAATCAAGTCCATTCGGTCTGCTTCGGTAGAAGCGTATAATGCCTTGTTTTCCCGAATACATTCAAGGATTTCCATGTCGCTCATTTTGTCGAAAAGCTTTTCAACCTTTTCCACAGTGTCGAAGTCGGTTTTTTGAAGCATTATCTTCACTTCTTCCGATTGGATGTTTCCATCAATGTTGGCCGCATAAAGCATAGCCAAAACCTTAAATTCTTCTTTGCTAAGTACCATTGTTTCAATGTTTTATCGTGGATTATTGTGTATTTCACCTAAATATCTTGCTGCAAATTTAATAAAAAACTGATAGAGAAAAGAAATGGCTTTCAAAACTTTTCCTATTTTTGCAGCCGTTTTTTGAGCATTATTAAACACGACATTGACTATGGATTTAAGTAAAATTGTTTCAATATCCGGTAAATCTGGACTGTATTTGGTAAAATCTCAAGCCGTTGGGAGGCTTATTGTTGAATCTGTCATTGACGGCAAGTGCACGCCTGCATTTGCCCACGACCGCATGAGCTCCCTTGAGGAGATTTCCATTTTTTCCACCGACGAGGACCGTCCGCTGAAGGATGTCTTCAAGATGATTCATGAGAAGATGGGCGATAAGGTGGACTTTGACTATAAGAAGGCTACACCAGAGCAACTGCGCGAGAAATTCGCCTTTGTCATGCCTGACTATGACGAAGAGGCTGTGTATCCATCGGATATGAAGAAAGTGTTTGCTTGGTATCAGATGCTGATGGACAAGAATCTTCTTGACTTCACCGAAGAGGAGGCTCAACCCGAAGCACAGGCAGAAACGTCTAACGAAAAAGAGTAATTGTTTTTTTCATGGCATTTTTTGTTGGAAGCCGCTTTTGCGGCTTTTTTTGTAATTTTGTCCCATCAAAAGGTCAGAAAAATGACAAAACAGATTACAGATTTCAAGTTGGTTCAGAAGCAGGATTTCGGTCGATCGGTACTGCTAAGGTTGCGTGCTGAACAAGCTTTGCCCGAGATCGCACCTGGACAGTTCGTTCAGGTGCGCGTCGATGGCTCGCCCAACACCTACCTTCGTCGTCCCATATCTATACACGATGTGGATTTCCAACACAATGAAATCACGCTGCTAGTGCAACAGGTAGGAGAAGGGACAAGACATTTGGCTATGTCTGAAATGGGTAATGTTATCAATATGGTGCTGCCATTGGGTAATGGTTTTAGCCAGCCCGAAAAAGGGGAGAAAGTGTTGCTCGTTGGTGGTGGCATCGGCATCGCGCCACTGTTTTATTTTGCCAAGGTTCTTGTTGAAAATGACATTCGGCCAACGTTGCTGTTGGGAGGTAAAACGGAGTCGGATTTGCTTCGTTTGGCGGATTATCAACAACTTGGCGAGACTTTCGTGACCACCGAAGACGGTTCTTTGGGCGAGAAAGGCTTTGTGACCATGCACTCGGTTTGGAAGAAGCAAGATTTTGACAAAATCTATGTTTGTGGTCCGAAGCCAATGATGAAAGCCGTGGCGAAAATGGCCGCAGAAAAGGACGTTTGGTGCGAAGTGTCGCTGGAAAACCTGATGGCTTGCGGCCTCGGTGCATGTCTATGCTGCGTGGAGGACACCGTCGATGGCCATGTTTGTGTTTGCAAGGAAGGTCCGGTATTTAACACAAGGAGGTTGAAATGGTGAACATGACGATAGACTTGGGTCGCGGTTTGGTGCTGCGCAACCCCGTGATGACGGCTTCGGGTACCTTCGGCTATGGTGAGGAGTACACCGATTTCGTGGACTTGGCCCAATTGGGTGGCATCATTGTAAAGGGTACGACCTTGCATCCGCGTGAGGGCAACCCCTATCCGCGCATGGCCGAAACGCCATCGGGGATGCTCAACTGCGTCGGACTGCAAAACAAAGGCGTCCAGTACTTTATCGACAAGATTTATCCCCGCATCAAGGACTTTGATACCAATGTGTTGCTTAACCTCTCGGGTTCCACTTTGGAGGACTATGTGAAAGGTGCCGAGATGGTGGATGCTTTGGAAAAGATTCCCGCCATCGAGTTGAATGTGTCGTGTCCCAATGTAAAGCAAGGCGGCATGGCTTTCGGCGTGACCACGACGGGCATCTCTCAAGTGGTTTCAGAAGTCCGCAAGGTGTATCACAAGCACCTGATGGTGAAGTTGTCGCCGAATGTGACCAACATCGCTGAAATCGCGCTGGCTGCCGAGGCTGCTGGTGCCGATTCGGTGTCGCTCATCAATACGCTGATGGGCATGGCCATTGATGCTGAGAAGCGCAAGCCGAAACTGTCTGTTGTAACGGGCGGTCTTTCAGGTGCTTGCGTGAAGCCCGTTGCCTTGCGTATGGTGTGGCAAGTGGCCAAAGCGGTGAAGATCCCCGTAGTGGGCTTGGGTGGCATCTCCAACGCCACCGATGCTGTGGAGTTTATGCTCGCTGGTGCCTCAGCCATCGAAATCGGCACGGCCAATTTCATTGATCCTGCCGTTTCGGCGAAGGTTGCCTGGGGAATCAATGAGTATTGCGAGCGGCATGGATTCCAAAAGGTCACGGATTTGATTGGGGCATTGGAGTGCTAATACTGGAGCGTGTCTTATTAGCACAGGCGGATTTGCAGTCCGACCGTTGCCAGAAGAGTATTCTAAATCCCTCAATCCGTTAGAACTAAGTAAAAACAAGTGTAAGAATGAGGGCAAAGGAACGATTTTTGCTAAGGAGTAAACCTATTCAAAACCCCTCTAATCATGAAAAAATCTCGTTTTTATTTGTTGTTGATACTCTTTACGGTCATTGGCTTCGCCATAGGTTTGTCTTTCAACAATATCTTTACTAAATCGTACGCAGGTAACGACACCCGTGAACTTGCACTGCCTTCAGAAAACAAAATGGAAATCACTGCAACAGGTACGAGCCGTAGTGCAGATTACGAAATCGTCACCATTTACGGACGCAAATACATCATTTTCAGCAATGGTGAAGACATTGAGGTGTTGAATTACTAGTTCACCCTTTATCAAACAAAATTCACCTCTGGGCTAATTCTGATGCCAAACTTTTTTTCCACGGAATCTTGGATTTTGTGGGCTAGTTCCACGATGTCTTGGCCTTTGCCGCCGCCGTAATGCACCAAGACGAGTGCTTGCTTGTTGTACACGCCCACATGCTCGTTACGCCAACCTTTCCATCCAGCTTGCTCGATGAGCCAGCCTGCAGGCACTTTCACCATTCCTTCGGTGTCGGGATAATGCGGAATGTTGGGATATTGTTGCTGCAAATCTTCAAATTGCTCGATGCTGATAACGGGATTCTTGAAGAAACTCCCCGCACTACCGATTTGCTTCACGTCAGGCAATTTGGCATCGCGGATGGCGCAAATGGCATCGTGGAGTTGCTGTAAGCTCGGGCTGCCGATGCTGTTTTGCTCCAAATAGGCTTTGATGTTGCCATACATGAGGTTGAGCGCTGCGTTTTTCTTCAGCAAAAAGTCAACCGAGGTGATGACATATCGCCCTCTCAGTTCATGTTTGAAGATACTTTCACGGTAGCCAAAACGACAATCCTCTTTGGCGAAAACCTTAGTCTCGCCTGTGGTCAAATCCAGGGCTTTGCATTGCAAAAAACTGTCTTTCAACTCCATGCCATAGGCCCCAATGTTTTGTACAGGGGCAGCCCCAACTTTCCCGGGAATATGGGCTAGGTTTTCCAAACCATGCCAACCCTTACCGACACAAAAACGTACGAAATCAGGCCAATCCTCGCCAGCCTGCGCGCGAACCACGACCTCATTTCCATCTTCTCTAAGGATTTCGATTCCTTTTGTGTTGATGTAAACCACAAGGCCGTCAAATACATCGTTTTGGAAAAGAATGTTGTTCCCTCCACTGAGAATCAGAGTTTTATGTTTTTGTAACACTCCGCTTTGGATAAGTGTTTGCAAGTCGTCGATTGTATTAATCTCAACGAAATACTTGGCTATGGCATCAAAGCCGAAGCTGTTGTAAGGTCTGAGGCTGACGTTGGTTTTCATGGCTGCAAAAATACACAATAGAAGTTAATTCTCGCCGTTTCATTAAAAACATTCGTATCTTTGTCCCATGAAACGCGCCATCGTATCGGTGATTAACGACCTGGTCACGGACCAACGAGTCAACAAGTCGTGTCTGGCTTTGCAAAAGGCTGGATATGAGGTACTTTTGGTGGGGCGGAAGCAACGCAAGAGTCCGCCGATGGATGAGCGCCCCTACGCATCGCATCGTATGAAATTGCTCTTTGAGAAAGGTCCACTTTTTTATGCCGAATATAATATCCGTCTGTTTCTCTTCCTGCTGTTTCATCGCGCCAATCTTTTGCTTTCTAATGACTTGGATACGATTCTGCCCAACTATTTCATCTCGCGCCTGAAAGGCATCAAGATGATATTCGACAGCCATGAGTATTTCACCGAAACGCCTGAGTTGGTCAATCGGCCCAAAGTACAGAAAGTTTGGAAGCGTATTGAGGGCTTTGTGGTGCCCAAATTGGATGAAATGATAACAGTATGCGACTCTATTGCCGATTTGTTCCGTGAGAAATACGGCGTCAAGTGTCATGTCATCAGGAATATACCTCCTCGTAAAGCTTTACCGCCAAAGGGCGATAAGCAGGCACTTGGCCTGCCTGTTGACATGCATCTCTTGGTCTTGCAAGGCTCGGGCATCAACATCCAACGTGGGGCGGAGGAACTGGTGCAGGCCATGGCATTGTTGGATGACTGTTTCCTGATGATTATCGGAGGTGGTGATGTGCTGCCCATTTTGAAGCAAATGGTTGAAGACAAGAGCATTACCGACCGAGTTCGATTCTTCCCAAGAATGCCTTACCAGCAAATGATGTCCTATACGCAACTTGCCGAGTTGGGCTTCTGCCTTGATAAAGACACCAACCTCAATTACCGCTTCAGCTTGCCCAACAAGCTCTTTGATTTCATTCAAGCAGGCGTCCCTGTTGTAGCCTCGCATCTGCCTGAAATCGAGAAAATTATTAGGCGTTATGATATCGGTTTGTTTATTGAAGACCACAAACCAGCCACTATTGCTGCAACGATCCGTGAAGCATTGTTGAACGAGGCACGAAGGGGACAATGGCAGAGGAATCTAGCCCTTGCAGCACAGGATTTGTGTTGGGAAAACGAGGAAAAAAAACTGCTTGAAATCTACCGCCGTTATGACTGAAAATCACCTACATATCATCGCTTTTGATGTGCCTTATCCTGCTAATTACGGTGGGGTGATAGACGTGTTTTACCGCGTAAAGGCCCTTTCGGAAGCAGGTGTCAAAGTGCATCTGCATTGCTTTGAGTACGGTCGCGGCGAACAGGAAATTCTGAATCGTTGTCATGAGGTGAAATACTACAAGCGCGACACTTCATTTGGTAAGCAATTGAGTCTTACACCGTTCATTGTCAATTCGCGCAAATCCGAAGCTTTGGTACTGGACTTACTGAAAGATGATTACCCTATACTTTGCGAAGGCTTGCATACAACGGCTGTTTTGTTGGACAAACGCTTGAGAAACAGGAAAGTATTTGTTCGCGCCCACAATGTGGAGCACGATTATTACAATGGTCTGGCTGAAGTTGAAAGATGTGGTTGGAAACGGCTGTTTTATCATGTAGAGGCATGGAAATTAAGACGTTATGAGCCTGTTCTTAAAAATGCAGCGGGTATTTTCGCCATATCACAAAAGGATGCTGATTATTTTAAGCAATTTTATAATAACGTGACTCTTGTCCCAGGCTTCAGCGCCACCGACTCGGTATGCTCGGAAACGGGAAGAGGAGAATACGTGCTTTATCATGGCAATCTGTCTGTGAGAGAAAATGAAGATGCAGCCAAGTGGCTGATAGAGAATGTGTTTGCTGAGCTTGACCTGCATTGTATCGTGTCGGGCTTGAACCCTTCCGATAAGTTGAAGAAATTGGTTGATACCTATACCAATGTGACTTTGATGGCCAATCCTGATGATGCTGAGATGATTGACCTTTTGCGCCAGGCACAGGTGAATATTTTGGTGACGAACCAACCTACTGGACTGAAATTGAAACTGTTGAATGCACTTTATAACGGGCGTTTCTGTCTAGTTAATTCCGACATGGTGAAGGGGACATCGTTGGATACCCTTTGTGTGGTGGCCGATGAGCCGAAACAGATGATAGCTGAAATCAAAAGACTGATGGAGGAAGATTTTACTGAAGACGATATTGAGAAACGCGATGCCCAAATGCGACAACTCTATGATAACGAGGCGAATGCGCTGAAAATTGTTGAAGCTATAAGCTTTAAGCCTTAAGCAATAAGCCCTTGACTGGGGTCTTTTGCTTTCGGCTTCTAGCATAAAGCATATAGCTCAAAATCACTCCATATCCGAACAAACTACCGTCCCATTCTTGCAGTTGGCGATGCGGGAAGGATATTTTTGCATCAAGGTATAGTTATGTGTGGCCATCAGTACAGCGGTGCCGTTCTCGCTGATATTGCGCAATAACTTCATCACATCTAACGTCGTGTCGGGGTCAAGGTTGCCTGTGGGCTCGTCGGCGAGAATGACGTCTGGATCGTTGAGCAGGGCTCGGGCAATGGCTACACCTTGTTGTTCACCTCCCGACATCTGGTGCGGCATGCTTTTGCGCTTGCCGGTCAGCCCAACCTTGGCCAAAACTTCATCTATGCGGTTGGAGATTTCATTTGGTTCTTTCCAACCCGTGGCGCCCAACACAAACTCAAGGTTTTTCTCTACCGTGCGGTCAAACAGCAATTGGAAATCTTGAAACACAGTGCCGATTTTGCGGCGCAGATAGGGGATATCCTTTTTACGTAGTTTTGTGAGATCGTAACCAGCCACGTGCACGATGCCGTCGCGGGCGGGCAGCTCGCCGTATAAGGTCTTTAACAAGGAGGACTTCCCGCTACCCGTGCGGCCTATGAGGTAAATGAACTCGCCTTTGTGGAGTGTTAGGTTGACATCTGTTAAGACGAGGTTCTCGCGCTGGAAGATTGAGGCGTTTTTGATTTCTATGATGGGTTCAGCCATATTGATTTCTTTTGAGATTCCCTTAGGGAATAGAGTTCCCGTTATTGTTGTCGAGCGGCGGCAGCACTTGTTAACGGCTTGTAGCACTATCTGCCGCCGCAGAATAACATAGCACTATTTGCCATTCCCTAAAGGAATTTATTTACCAGCTTCCCGAGGCCCCGCCGCCGCCGAAACCGCCGCCGCCGAAGCCGCCAAATCCACCGCCTCCGCTGAAGCCGCCTCCGCCAAATCCACCGCCACCAAAACCGCCTCCACCCATGGGAATCCAAATGGTGCGGGTGCCGCCACCGGAATAGTTCTGATTGCCGTTGCCTGAACGGAAGATGAGGATGAGGGCAATGATGAAGAGGAGGATGAGCCAAAAGGGAATAGGCTTGCCGCCATCAGCGTATTCGTCTTGGGTGAACTTGCCCGAGCAAAGGTCCATGATCACATTGACGGCATTGTCGATGCCCGTGTAGTAGTCATCTTCCTTAAACGCGGGAATCATTTCATACTCGATGATGCGCTTGGCAGTGGCATCGGTGACATATTCCTCCATGCCGTAGCCAGGGCTGATGTTTGCTTGGCCTCGCTCGCTGCCTTTCTTTGGCTTCACGAGAATGACCACGCCGTTGTTCTTGCCTTTTTGTCCAACGCCCCAACTGTGGCCGATTTCCGTGGCATACTGCTCGATGCTGTAACCCTGCAGGTCGTCGACAAGAAGGACGAGAATTTGGGTAGAAGTGCTGTCGTTATATGCCACAAGCTTCTGCTCCAAGGTATTGACTTGTTGTGGTGTCAAGGTGTTGGTATAGTCGTTTACCAAGCGTGGCGGGTAGGGCGGATTTGGCAATTGGGCTTTCACGGTTGCGCCCAAGCAGAGTAAAACGAGAAGCAGCCCTAGAAAGAGTGGGAGTTTATGTCTGTCAGTTGTTCTCATAGGATATGTTATCAGGGATTTCATTGGTGTCGTCGGATTGATAAGGGAAAAAGGTCTTGAGTTTTTCGCCACAACGCATGATGCCTTCCTCTAGTCCATCGGCGAAGCGATTTTCTTTGAATCGGCTCTGCATCAGGTCTTTGACGTCGTTCCAGAAACCGTCTTCCACGACCTTGTTGATGCCTTCGTCGCCGAGGATGGCGAACTTGTGATCTTTGACGGCGAGATAGATGAGCACGCCGTTACGCAACTTGGTCTTATTCAGTTTCAAACGGTTGAAAACGAAAAGGCTACGTTCCTCCACATTGCCCTTGCAGTGGTTTTCGATGTGCACTTTGATTTCGCCCGAGGTGTTCATCTCCGCCTGCTTGATGGCTTTCACAATACGGTGGTCTTCCTCGCGATTCAGGATGGTGATGGCGTTTGACATGATTTGCTCCTTTTGAGCGCAAAAATAGTCATTTTTTTGTGGGAGATGGATAATATTATTAATTTTGCGGCAATAAAACCATTTATTATGAAGAACGATGTGTTTATCAGCTATAGTCGTAAAGACACTAAGATAGTGGATGAATTTGTGAGTCGCTTGGAATCGGAGGGCTTTCGTGTGTGGATCGACCGCGATGGTATTGAGAGTGGCGACGCATTCAAAAGGGTGATTGTGAAAGCCATAAAGGAGAGCGCCTTGTTCTTGTTTTTCTCTTCCGAACCCTCTAACACCTCTCCTTGGACCACGAAGGAAGTCGGTATCGCCGTGAATTACCAGAAACCGATTATCCCTATTAAACTTGACAAATCGCTTTATAATGAGGACGTAGAGTTCGATTTGGTGAACTTGGACTATATCGACTATTCCATCCCGGCGATGCAACAGCCGATGATGGAAAAACTGGTCAGGACGATTAAGTCGAAGTTGCCTAAAAGTGCTGAGGATCTTGCCTCGGGTCAGAATAAGGCTCAATCCAGTCCGTCCAATGCTTTGGAAAAAACACAGCAGCAGGTTGTAGCACCGCATAGTACCACGCCATCTCCGAAGAAAAACGAGGCCACGATTCAATACACCCAGCCTCCGCAGAAAACACCTGATAAAACCAAGAATAAAAAGATGCTTCCGATTGTGATTGGTGCTTTGCTTGTGTTGCTTGTCGTTTTGTGGCTTTTTGTCTTCAAATCAGGAACTGACACGAATGCGCCTTCAAGACAAGCACAAGGTGTTCCGGAATTATTGAAGGTTATAAATGTTGAATTCGAAAACAGTCTTGAGCAGCAAGTTGGGAATACTTACGAGGCGCGTAATCTTTGTGACGGGTTTAGCACGACAGCTTGGGCAATCAGTTTGGAAAAAGCGGTTTTCGACAATGATATGTTGTATGGCCCAGTATTTACTATCAAAGGCAAGAAACTCTCTCACATCGTGATTCGCAACGGATACGGCAAAAACGAAAACTCGTTTAAGAACAACACACGTGCGGCAAGAATAGTTTTTTATAGCTGTGATAAACAAGGTAAGGAACATATCCTATATGACGGTTTTTTGAAAGACGAGCCTACGCCTCAGCGATTGGAAATAACGTCAGACAAGGGAGGGGACTCTGATGTTAAACGAATAGGCATGAAGTTTTACAACCAGCGGGAAGGAGGTTTTTATGTCGGCGAAAAATGGAATGACCTTTGTGTTTCCGAAGTGGAGTTTTGGGGTTATGAGTGATAATAAAAGTTTGAAAACCTTAGCGGTCATATTGTTAATGCTGGTTTTTGCAGCGAGTTGCACCAAACCGGATACTCCGAGTAACGGAGGGAACGGCAGCGATCAAAACGATAGTATTGTCGAGCCAAATGCCGGTGGCGACAGCATTGACAACTTGACCCATGATTGGGTCGATTTGGGTTTGCCCAGTGGTACGTTGTGGGCCACCTGCAATGTGGGCGCCGATACACCGGAAGGCATTGGCGATTACTTTGCCTGGGGCGAGACCTCACCAAAGGATCTGTATGACTGGAAAAGCTACCAATATGGCAATTGGACCTTCGAGCAATTTGAAATCACTAAATACTGCACCGATTCGTGTTACGGACTCGATGGATTTGTAGACAACCTGACCCTTTTGGAGCCCGATGACGACGCGGCAACGGCCAATTGGGGCGATGACTGGCGTATGCCCACCAAGGAGGAATGGGAGGAGTTATACCAAAAAACGACCTGAACATGGACCGACGTTAATGGCGTGAAGGGGAGACTTCTTACCGGCACAAATGGCAACAGTCTCTTCTTGCCTGCTACGGGTTTCCGCCTGGATGGTGAACTTATATGTCTTGGCCTTGGCATTTACTGGTCAAGTACGCTTCACAGCCATTTCCCTGAGCGCGGTTGGAGCTATCATTTTGATTGGGAAAGCAGCCACGTGTGCGGCACCTACGAACGCAGTCGAGGGCAAATTGTCCGCCCCGTGCGCGTCAAGAAATAGGTGAACAGTGCATAAAACAATAATCCCCACAAAGCTAAGGTGTTGTGGGAATATGTTTTGGGTATCAGTAAAGCACTCCTTACAAACTCGCTCAAATCCTTGCCCTTCAGTAAGTTCTTCGAGATTGATGCGAAATTTTGTTATCCAAAAATGTCAGAATGGGTCCCTGTATCGATCATCACCAATACAAGGCGGTTGTCTTCTTTAGCCCAAACCAGTAACCAATCAGGTTTGATGTGACATTCCCAAAAACCAGCATAATTTCCTGTCAGTTTGTGGGGTTGGTATTTCTCTTGGAGCGTGCCTGTTTCTTTAAGTTCGGCGATAACAGACTCAAGCAACGAAAGGTCATAGCCTCGCTTTTTCAGCAGTTTGACCTTTCTTTTGAACAAACCGGTGTATTCAATCTCATACATCATTTCAAGCATTGTTCAATGAGGTCGTGAGCGTCTTTTGCCTTGTAGGTCTTTCCCGAGCGATATTCTGCAATAGCCTCGTCAATAGATCCTTTTTTCGGTTTTGTTTCTTTTTGTTCGGTCACGATTCCACCGAGGGTGACGAAGAGTTCGATGAGTTTCTTCATTGCAGCGCTTCTTCCGTCATATTGTAATGTTACAGTAGCCATTGTCTTTATAGTTTTTTCACCTGCAAAAATAATCATTTTCTGCAAATTCGCATTCCCAACTTGCCAAATCACGCTTTTTTTGTTTCTTTGCAATGTCAAACCACTAAAATGGAAACGATATGAAAAGAGTTTTGAAGGCAATGGCAACTGCTTTTTGGCATCCGCTGCGTTCTCGCTTGTCGACCTTCAAGTTGGTGTCTGGGGTTGTGGTTGCACTCCTCATGTCGTTTGTGTTCTATTTCTTTTCTTTTGCCATGATGGAGGCTTTTCGCCTGATGACGGTAACGCCAGAGTTTGACATTTGGGTGCCAAGTGAAAAGGAACGCTCATTCTATCAGTTGTTTTTCGCTTTTGTTTCGGTTATTTTGGCTCAGTCGTTTTGTATGGCTTATTGGTTTGATGGTCCAAGAAGATTTTTCGAGCAGAGACATCGTTGGGCGGTGCAGATAGTCAACGGCCAGCGTAATCTGAATTGGTATTTCTTGTATTGGTTTGCGAAGGTCTTATTATGTTGGTTCTGCATTTTCAGCTTTCCTGGTGCCTTTTACGCATTTTCCTTGTATCCCGACTTCAAGCATCTTTTCATTTTGCTCATCATTGTTCTATTCTTGCATCCATGGGTGGCGATGAGGCAAGCATTCAAGAGAAAAACCGTGAAATGGATAGCTTTGTCTGCTGCGCTTGTGGCCGTCCTCGCATTTGGCATGTCAAGAATCAATGTGGTTGATTATAAGTCACTCGACAACGCCTTTTTGAGTCGAAATGTTCCTCATAGGTATAGTTTGGAATTGCCTGAAACGGATGCTGTGCTGAAGATGCAACGTGCTTCGCTTTCCAAGATTGTTTATTTGGTGCAGGACAAAGACGAACCCGAACCCCAATGTCTGGTTATAGTTGATGGTAAGATAGTGGATTTGCCAACGTTTTCCGAGACGATGGAGAAATGGCGGTCGTGTCATTATGAGGCAGACATCCCTTTGTTGACTTGCTGTTTGAATATTGACAGAAAAGTGAAAATGAGGGATGTGGATGAGGTGTTGCAGGCACTTGCTGATATTCGGTTCTACAGGATACAATTTGTAGTTGTACCTAGACATCGCGAGTTGGATGCTCGGTATTATAACTTTTTGGCCTTGAATACCATGAGATTGCCCATTCGTTTCTATGGCGATTCAATCTATCAGCAATGGGTTGAAGGTGTTGGTGAGATTCCTAACCAAATCATGGTAACTTCTCATGGCGCAGAAATCTACGATGTTAACGGTAACTTGGTGGAGGGAACGGAGTGCAAGACTATTTTTAAGGATTTGATTCAGCAAGATTTGGATTATATTATTCGTTTCAAGGTGGACGAAGAGATGCTTTACAGTGATTATATAACTGTTATGGCGTCGGCAATGGAAGCCCTAAATGACTTAAAGGAAGAGTATGCTATGGAGAGGTATTTGAAGCATTGGGATCAATTGTACCCTGATGAAGAAGAAGAAATTTACTATCGTTTTCAATTCCGATTCTTTGAGGAAAAGTGATGCTGCGTTACTACCATAAAGAATCCCCGAAATACCGTAAGGCATTTCGGGGATTCTTTTTCGCAAATTCTCCAATTCTTGATTATAATTTCTCCATATTCCTCTTGACGAACTCGCTCAAATTCTTGCCCTTCAGCAAGTTCTTCGATAGCAAGGCGAGGTCGTAAATCTGCCGAATCGTGGCTTCCTGGGCAGCTTCGTCTTTGTCCAAGAGGCCAGTGATGACAGGGCTGTTGGTGTTGAGCATCAGCGTGTAGCTGTCGGGCATCGAGCCGTAGAACGACATTGGGCCACCGCCCATCTGCTCCATCTCCTTCATACGGCGCATCCACTCGTTTTGGGTGACCTCCACGGGCGCGGCTTCGGCACCTTCGTTGCTGAACTCAACATTGAACTTCACCTTGTCGATGACCTTCTCGAAGGCGGCCTTTACGGTCTCTTTCTGTTTGTCATCGAGGCCCGAGGCGGCTTCCTTGTCGTCTTTCACGATGAGCTTGTCGATGGTGTTGGAGTCCACACGGGCAAACATCGCGCGGCTGTCGTCGCCTTTCTCACCTTCCTTCTGCTCGTAGGCGCTGATGAAGTGCGGGTCGAGGATGCCGTCCATCATCAGGACGTTGTAGCCCTTGGCCTTGGCATTCTCGATGTTGGTGTATTGGTCGTCCTTGTCGGTGGCATACAGATAGACGAGGGCTTTGTCCTTGTTGGTCTGGTTTTCCTTGATCAAGGCCTTGTATTCCTCGATGGTGTAGTACTTGTCGTCGGTGTCCTTGAAGAGGAAGAACTTCTCGGCGCGCTCGTAGAACTTCGGGTCGCTCATCATTCCGTATTCGATGAACACGCGGATGTCGTCCCAGTTCTTCTCGTAGGCCTCACGGTCTTTCTTGAACAACTCTTCAAGTTTCTCGGCCACCTTTTTGGTAATGTAGGTCGAGATTTTCTTCACGTTCTGGTCGCTTTGCAGGAACGAACGGCTGACGTTCAGCGGAATGTCGGGCGAGTCGATGACGCCGTGCAGCAGCGAGAGGAACTCGGGCAGGATGCCTTCGACGCTGTCGGTGACGAAGACCTCGTTGCAGTAGAGTTGGATCTTGTTGCGCTGGAACTCGTAGCGGTTCTTCACCTTCGGAAAATAGAGGATGCCCGTGAGGTTGAAGGGGTAGTCCACGTTGAGGTGGATGTGGAACAGCGGCTCGCCGAAGTTCATCGGGTAGAGCGTGTGGTAGAAGTCGTTGTATTCCTCGTCCTTGATGTCGGTCGGGGCTTTCTTCCACAGCGGTGCTACATCGTTGATGATCCAAGGCTTCTCCACTTCCTTGGTCTTGGGTTTGCCGTCCTTGTCGGTCTCGCCCTCGATTTCCTCTTGCACCTTGCGCGTGCCGAATTGGATCGGGATGGGCAGGAACTTGCAGTATTTGTTGAGCAGTTCGCGGATGCGGCCTTCTTCGAGGAACTCGGCGGCATCGTCACTGATATAAAGGATGACGTCGGTGCCGCGGTCGCCCTTCGGGATCTCGTTCATCGTGTACTCCGGGCTGCCGTCGCATTCCCAGATGACGCCGTTTGCGCCTTCCTCTTTGCAGGACTTCGAGATCAGCGACACCTTCGAGGAGACCATGAAGGCGGAGTAGAAGCCCAAGCCAAAATGTCCGATGATGTTGGCGGCTTCGGCCTCGCTTTGCGTCTTGAACTTGGCGATGAACTCCTCCGCGCCCGAGAAGGCGATTTGGTTGATGTACTTGTCGACCTCTTCAGCGTTCATGCCGATGCCACGGTCGCGCACGGTGAGGGTCTTTTTCTTCTTGTTGACTTCCACCTTGATGGTGAGGTCGCCCAATTCGCCCTTGAACTCGCCCGAGGCGGCCAAGGCCTTCAGTTTTTGCGTGGCATCTACGGCGTTACTGATGATTTCGCGCAGGAAAATCTCCTGGTCCGAATACAAGAACTTCTTGATGACAGGGAAAATGTTTTCTGTCTTTACTCCAATGTTACCTGTTTGTTGCATATTTGTTTGTTTTTAATGATTCCAATACTAACACTTTATGACTACAATTCTCCTCTCAAACCGTCATCGCGGACTTGATCCGCGATCTCCTGAACGCTTGGGTGCACCCTCCACGCGAAGGAGATGGCGGATGTTCCTCCGCCATGACGGTAAAAGGCTGAATGTAGTCTTTTTCGGTCGGGTGTCGGTGAGTCAAATAATGTGCCACCGACAGAAAGTGACAAAATGGCAAGAATTTTATACTTTTGCCACATCAAAACAACAACTATGAACGAAATCTACGACTTCTATAACAATGGTGCCGAGATAGGCCGGCTGGAGCGCGGCCTGGGCATCGTGGAGTTTCACAGGACAAAGGAAATCTTGTCGCGCTACATCGATGGCGGCAATGTGATCTACGACATTGGAGGCGGCATCGGGATGTATGCTGCTTGGCTGGCGAAAAAAGGCAACGAGGTGCATCTTATTGAGTTGGCGGAGAACGCTGTGGAATATGCCAAAGCGAATATGATGCAGGATTGCCAATTTATCGCCGAGACTGGCAATGCCTTGCAAGTCAATCGCCCTGATGAGAGCGCCGATGTGGTGCTCCTGATGGGACCACAGTACCATTTGCGTGATAGGAAAGACCGCATGCAGTCGCTGCTTGAATCGTTCCGAGTGCTGAAGAAAGGCGGACACCTGGTGGCGGCGGGCATCTCCAAGTTCAGCTCCATGACTTGGGCCTTGTCGGTGTATGGAGAGAAAAAGAATGCCTCGCTAATGGAATTCCTTGACGACCCCGTATTTTTCAACATGATCAAAGGTGAGATGATCACGGGTGACCATATCAGACCGAAGGAATACCCGAGGTTCATCGCGGAATCGTATTTCACTACCTCTGATGAAATGAAATCGGAAATCACTGAAGCGGGATTCAAGGTGGAGAAAGCCATCGCCGTGGAGGGTTGCATTTGGTTTACTCCGCACCTTGCGGAGAAATGGGAAGACAAGGCCAGCCGCGAACGTCTCCTTAACATTGTCCGCATCACTGAATCGGAGCCCGAGATGATGGGAATGAGTCCGCATTTCTTGGTGTTGGCTAGAAAATAACGATTGATTGGGCGTCCAATCAAAACATTTTCTAATTTTGTAGCAAATTAAAACTGAATCAATATGAAAAAACTGTACGCTTTTATTGCGATGTGGCTTCTTGTGGGAAGCGCCTTCGCCCAAGTGCTTGTCAACGAGACTTTTGAAAATGGTAACACGGTTGGTCAGACCCCCGTGGGCTGGATTGGCGATGGCGGCTGGAAAGCAGGCATCACCATCCCCGACGACAACGAAGCCCGTGGCAGAAAGCCGCATACTGGCGACTGGTACATGTACGCCACCTATAATACCGATGTGTGGGTTTACAAGGAAATCGATGTGACCGCAGGAAACTACTATCGCGTTTCCTTCTGGTACGCCACCTGGCATGTCGATCACTTCAACTTGGAAGTGAAAGCCGGCGTAAACTCCAATCCTTCGGCGATGACGGAGACGGCTGTGCCGATGATGGTGGTGGACAACGAGGACTTCGAACAGACCTCTGGCGTGTTTCAAGCAACGAGTTCGGGCGCTTACTATGTGGGCTTCCATAGTGTGGCCGATAATGGACCATGGTATTTGTCCATTGATGATATCATCATCGAGCAGACCGCGCAGTACAACTTCAACGTGGAGCAACTCACCGCCGACACTTCCGTCTATTTCGGCGAGCCTGCCTACCTGCGTTTCCGCCTCAACAACACGGGCGAACAGTCGGATACCTATCAGTTCAACAGTACAGGCAACTTGCCGATTGAGTTCTACCAGAATGGCACCCAAGTGACCCAAGTCAACGTGCCTTACAATAGTTCAGTGGAAATGATGGCCAAGACGACTTTGCCGATGAATCTGAACAACAACGAAGTGATTCACGCCACTTTCGATGTCTATCCTTCTGCTATGGCACCCTCACAAAATGTTGATTTCTTGATTACAGCTTTGGCTCCATACGCTGATTTCCCGCTCGAGGAAGGCTTTGAGAACGACTTCGTGCCTTTCGGCTGGCAGAACAACATTACCAATGGCAACTACGCCTTCGACCGCATCACGGAAGGCTCCACACCGAGTGCGACACCACATGAAGGTAGCCAGTATATGGCTCGATTCTACACCTATACGAATCCTTCGGGAGGCTCGGCTGAATTGGTTTCGCCCAAGATGAATTTGAATGAACATGATAATATCGTCAGCTTCTGGATGTTCCGCAATAGCAACCCGAACATCAACAAGGACGACCGTATCAATGTGTATTACAACTCGGTGCCGCGTTCGGAAGGCGGGCAATTGCTTGGTACCATCCACCGTTGCACCTATAAGGAACCCGTTGTCGCCGATGTGGACGACTGGTACGAATATGCCTTCACCTTCGATTGCCCCGACGATTATGGCTTTATCATCTTCGAGGGTGTCAGCGACTACGGCTGGAACCTGTATCTCGACGACATCTTCATCAATAGTTCTTCGGAAGACCATGAGGCTCCCACGGTGATTGCTGTCAGCGGTAACCAAACCTACACCGACACCGAGATGGACCTCACTCTGCGGGTTCATGATGCTTCTGACATGCCTTCCACCTTGGCGGCTACATATTCGATTTGGGGCGTAAGTCACGATTTGACCTTCATCAGAGCTGGAAAGGGCAGGGGTAATTACGACTACACCGCCACCATTCCTGCCTACGACAACCACACCTCTGGCACGATGACTGTGCAACTCGTTGATGCGTTGGGCAATAGCGCAACGTCGGAGGAGATCCCGATTCGTTGGGATTACCAACGCCCACTGCTCTATGAGACCTTTGAGGAATGCAGCAGCATGTTCACCATGCCCGAAGGCTGGACCACCGATGGCAATCCGACATGGTGGGATTGGACCGTACAAGGCACGGTGTACTACACGGACTACTACGAAGAAGATTTCATCGTGAATCCGCATCGTGGCAACAAACAGGCCGTGTTGGAGTGGGATAGCAGCGAGAGTCCCGCGGCACAAGACCAGACTTTGATTACGCCCGTTTTGACCATCACGAGACCCACCGTTTTGCAGTTCTGGACTTGGGTGCAATACGGCACAGATGGCTACGACCGTTTTGTGGTTAGGGTGTACGACACCTACAACGGCACCTGGGAGGACAAATGGGATGCTGCCGACATGCCTTACGGACAAATCAACGCTTACGACGAGCCGATTTCCATCAACTTGGATGAGTATATCGGAAAGAACATTAAGATTGGCTTTAGAGGTTACAACACTTTTGGCGAGTTTTTGGCCTTTGACTGGTTCGTTGATGATGTGAAAGTGGTTCCGACCGACACTACTGATGTGAATGTGAATGAATTGGCTGCCATGAAGTTTGATGTCTATCCCAACCCGGCAAAGGACAAGGTTGTCATCGAAGCACAAAGCAATATCCAACAGGTGACGCTGATGGGCATCAAGGGTGAGATGCTGGAGGATAGAAAGGTCAATTCGAACACGGTTGAGCTGAATTTGGAAGGCTATTCCAAAGGCATTTATGTCGTCCGCATCGTGACCGAAGACGGTGTGGCGACACAAAAAATCAACTTGATTGAATAGGGGAGAAGCACATAGAAAACGTGTTCCGCTCTATGCCAAGATCTTGCTGGGCATGGGCTTGGGTCTGGGCTTCGGCTTTCTGGCCTTGGCATTGCATTGGGAAGGTTTTGTGCACGACTGGGTTGCCCCTTGGGGCGACATCTTCATGCGCCTGCTCAAGTTGATTGCCGTGCCATTGGTGTTGGTGTCGCTAATCTTGGGTGTCGTCAACCTGAAGGACATCCGCAACCTGTCGCGCATTGGCTTGAAAACCATTCTGATTTATGTTTGCACGACCATCCTTGCGGTGAGCATAGGCTTGTGCATGGTCAGCGTTATCAAGCCGGGAAAGGTCTTCCCGAAAGATCGGCAGACGGAGTTCATGGAGCGTTATCAGCAGACCGTCGTGGAGCGCGAAGCGCAGATGCAACAGGTGAAAGATGAGTCGCCCTTGCAGTTCGTGGTCGACATGGTGCCCGAGAACCTCTTCCAAGCCTTGGGTGACAACTCCAAGATGCTGCGAATCATCTTCTTCGCCTTGCTCTTTGGTGTGGCTTTGATTGTCGTAGGACCATCAAAAGTGCCTTCGATAGTGCGTTTTTTCCAACAGCTGAACCTCGTCTTGCTCAAAATCATTGACTTCATCATGGCCTTTGCCCCCATTGGAGTCTTTGCCTTGATGGCCGCCTTAATTGTGGACTATGCCGGCGATGTGGGCATCTTCTCCGCTTTGGGTTTGTATGCCTTGACGGTGGTGCTGGCCTTGGCGGTCATTATCTTGCTGGTGTATCCGTTCATCATGCGGGTCTTCGGCAAACGGACGATGAAGCAGTTTTTCAATGCGGCAGCGCCCGTGCAGATGCTGGCCTTCACCACCAGCTCGAGTGCGGCCACTTTGCCTTTGACCATGGAACGTACGCAGAAGCATTTAGGCGTATCCGAGGAAGTGTCTTCGTTTGTGCTGCCCGTGGGCGTGACCATTAACATGGATGGTACGAGCTGTTATCAGGCGGTGGCGGCGGTGTTTTTGGCGCAGGTTTTGGGCTTGGATTTGACTTTCGGTCAGATGTTGCTCATTTTGGCCACGGCCACCATCTCATCGATAGGCACACCGGGCATCCCGGGAGGCTCTATCGTCATGCTGATGATTGTGCTTGATTCCGTTGGTATCCCGATAGAAGGCTTGGCACTTATCTTGGGTATTGACCGGCCTTTGGACATGTTGCGCACCGTGGTGAATGTGACGGGCGACATGACCGTTTCGTGTGTCGTCGATAATACGAAAAAATAGAAAATTGATTTGCTTATTAGGGTTCGTCAAACGTACATAACTCTTCGTAAAATTCATGCAATCTTTTGATTTCAACAGGAGGGAATGGAGTGGGTATCGAGTACAATATATCGGTTCATGGTATTGGATGATAAGGTGTCCGCATGTGCTCGTGACTCCATTGAGTGACTTTTTCATCAGTGAGGTCGCCATTGTCCCAAAGCCGATCGATTTCCTTCTGCAAGCGAGAGTTCAGAAACTGAACAATGATACTCTTCAAAGCTGCAATATCCTCTTCATGTGTGAGGCAGGACAGCATGTTGAGCAACTCATACTGCGCAGGTGTAATAGTGGCAATTTGTCCCATAGTTCGTTGTGTGTTTTTCGTTGGCAAAAATAAACAATTTTCGCAAAAAGAGATAATTGTTTGCTTTGGCTACTGGTTTTTTTGTCGTTCGTTGTAAACCATTGACTGTAAAGTTTTGTTACACCACTGTAAAAAAATGTTACACTTTGTTTTAAATCTTAATTTTTAAATATTTGAATTTCAAATAGTTAAAATTTTGGCATGAGATATGCTTTCTTTTGGCACGTGTAAAAACATGTGTAAGATGAAAGCTAAACATAACTTTTTTATTTTGATGATGGTTCTTGGAGCCTTGACCAGCGTCAAGGCCCAGGACACCGTCACTATGGATATCAAAGCTTGTATGCGTTACGCCGTAGAACACTCCACCAAAATCCGAATCCAGCAAGCCAATAACCGCGATGCGCAGATCGACCGCCGCGATGCTATTCTTGCCGCCTTCACGCCTACGATTGAGGGCAGCACATACGCCTATTCCAACTTCGGCCGTAGCATCGACCCTGAGACCAACACCTATATCCGAACGACCTCGTTCCATAACGGCTATAGTCTCTCGGCGGGCATCAACCTCTTCAA
This sequence comes from uncultured Bacteroidales bacterium, assembly GCA_946187645.1. Lineage (GTDB taxonomy): Bacteria > Bacteroidota > Bacteroidia > Bacteroidales > F082 > Limimorpha. The sequence continues at coordinate 27,631 of CAMHRP010000043.1, forward strand.
TGGATTTCAGGCGGTCAACAACCTGAAAATCACTAAGACGGCCCAACTGATGGGCTTGACCAAGGAGCAGCAAACCGAAGACCAGATCTGTCTCGCCACCATGGAAGCCTACTGCAATGTGTTGTATTACACCGAGATGCAGAAAGCCCTGCAAGCGCAGGTGGTCACAGCGGAAAAGGCCGTGCAACTCGCTACAAGGCAGGAACAATTAGGACAGAAATCCCACGCCGATGTGGTGCAGATGCAGAGCGACCTCGCCGAGCGGCAGTACCAACTGACCACTTGTCGGAACAACCTCAACAATGCCATGGTCACCCTGAAGGATGTGATGTTTTGGCCCATTGAAAAGCCGTTGATAATTGACGAATCGTTTTCGCGGCTGCCGCAATGCGACAGCCCTACAGGCCAGGCGGAAAACATTTCCCAAATGGTGGAATTTGCCAAAACCAACATGCCTGCCGTCCTTTTGGCGGAAGGCACAATGAA
>CAMHRP010000044.1:0-27768 GCA_946187645.1 uncultured Bacteroidales bacterium
AGCTCCAGAGCCTGGCCCAGTACCTCGGCATCCGCGACATCCCGTTCAAGGGTGAACAGAGCCACTATCGTCAAGACATGTCGCCCAGCATCGTGCGCGACATGGACAAGTGTATCATGTGCCGCCGCTGCGAGAACATGTGTAACAACGTCCAGACTGTTGGTGCCTTGAGCGCCATCAACCGTGGCTTCAGCGCCGTTGTGGCTCCTGCTTTCGAGCAAGACCTCGTCGACTCGCCTTGCGTCATGTGCGGTCAGTGCGTCCAGGTTTGCCCCGTTGGTGCTTTGACTGAGGTGGACGACACCCGCAACGTCATGGCTGCCATCAACAATCCTAAGAAGACCGTCATCGTCAACACAGCTCCCGCTACGCGTGTGGCCCTCGGTGAAGAGTTCGGCATGCCTGCAGGCACCATCGTCACCGGTCAAATGGCCGCTGCCCTGCGTCGCCTCGGCTTCGACTATGTGTTTGACACCGACTTCGCTGCTGACCTTACCATCATGGAGGAAGGCACTGAGCTCCTCGGCCGTATCAAGAAGTTCATGGCTGGCGACAAGAGTGTCCGTCTGCCTATCCTGACTTCCTGCTGCCCGGGTTGGGTCAACTTCTTCGAGCACAACTTCCCCGACATGCTGGATGTGCCTTCAACCGCCAAGTCGCCTATGCAGATGTTCGGCGCTGTCGCCAAGAACTACTGGGCCGACAAGATGGGCATCAAGAGAGAAGACCTCGTCGTTGTCTCCATCATGCCTTGCTTGGCCAAGAAGTACGAAAGCAAGCGTAAGGAATTCTACAAGGACGGTAACCCGGATATCGACTACGTTCTGACGACCCGTGAGTTGGCTCGCTTGATCAAGCAGTTCAACCTCGACCTGAAGGACATGCCGATCGAAGACTACGATGACCCGCTGGGCGAATCCACGGGTGCTGCCGTCATCTTCGGCGCCACTGGTGGTGTGATCGAAGCTGCCACCCGTACCGCCTACGAGGTGTTCACCGGCAAACCGCTGCCTAAGATTGACTTCACTGAACTCCGTGGTATGGAAGGCATCCGTGACGCTTGGGTCGACTTCGACGGCACTCCGATCCACATCGGTATTGCCCATGGTCTGTCCAACGCCCGCAAGCTCCTCGAGAGAGTGCGCGAAGGCAAGGAACAGTTCCACGCCATCGAGGTCATGGCCTGCCCCGGCGGTTGCGTCGGCGGCGCTGGTCAGCCCTACCACCACGGCAACAGCGAGATCATCAAGAAGCGTACGGAAGCCATCTACCGCGAGGATGCTGGCAAACCGATCCGTAAGTCGCACGAGAATCCTTCGATCAAGAAGATCTACGAAGAATACTTTGGCGAGCCTTGCGGCCACAAGTCACATGAACTGCTGCACACCCACTATTTCGACAAGTCAGAACACGTCGAGATCAGCGAGTAATTCAATAACCAGTAAATAAATAGAAAGGAAATAAATATGGCAGTTATTAAATTATCAGAAGCGAAGATCAACTTCATCAAGGACGTCTGCAAGTCGTATGGCAACAAGCCAGGTGAGGTCATCAATGTGCTGCACAAGGTTCAGGGCGAGTATGGCTATCTGCCTGCTGAGGTCCAAGAGCTGGTGGCTAAGGAGCTGGGCATTCCGGTTTCGAGAGTCTACGGCATCGTTTCGTTCTATTCCTTCTTCACCATGACCCCGAAGGGCGAGCACCCGATCAGCGTTTGCTTGGGTACCGCTTGCTACGTGCGTGGTGCCGAGAAGGTGCTGGACGAGCTGAAGCGTCAGTTGGGCATCAACGTCGGTGAGGTCACTCCCGACGGCAAGTTCTCTCTGACCTGCCTCCGCTGCGTCGGTGCTTGCGGTCTGGCCCCCGTCATCGAAGTCGGTGACAAGGTCTACGGCCGTATGACGCCTGACCGCGTGAAGGACGTGCTCGCTGAATATAAATAATTGGTGTTAATTGTAGAGACGGCGCATGCACCGTCTCTACAATACCTATTTATATTAATAGGACATGAAAAAATCTCCATCCAATGGGTGGAGATTTTTTTGTAGTATGAAAAGGGTAGGGGTTAACCCTTTACAGCTTCGGCTATAGATTTTCCAAGGTTGTAAAGCTTGTCCCAATCTTCTTCGCGGATAGGCGCGCCTTTCACTTCGACGTTATCTGTCACCAGGTTCCATTTGCCTTCCTCGGCATATTTGGTGAGGGTCTTCACGCCGCCACCGCTCCAGCTCATGCCGCCGAAAATGCCATAGCATTTGTCCTTCGGCTTGAACTCGTTGATTTCGTGCACCAACAGAGTCATGTTCGGGAACATGCTGGCATAATGGGCGCAAGCCCCGATGATGACACCTTTGTACTTCCAGATGTCGCTCATAATGAACGAGACTTCCGTCTTGGCCACATCGTAGACCTTCACTTCCTTGATGCCCGCCTCAGCGGCACCGCGAGCCACAATCTCGGCCATGCGTGCCGTGTTGCCGTGCATCGAGCCGTAGACGATGACCACGCCTTCTTCCGACTCTTGTTTGCTCCATTGCGTGTACTTGCCAATGACCCAAGCGAGGTTGCTGCGCCAGACCAAGCCATGCGACGGGGCAATCATCTTGATTTCCAAGGCACCAAGTTTCTCGATGGCTTTCAAGGCTTGCATGGCCACCTTGCCGACTATGTTGGCGTAATAGCGGCGCATGTCATCCTCATAGAAATCGAGGTTCACTTGGTCGTCAAAGATGCCGCCATTCAGGGCACCGAAGCCACCAAAGGCATCGTTGCTGAAGACAATTTTGCTGTTTTGCTCGTAGGTCACCATCGACTCGGGCCAGTGCACCATAGGCACCATGAAAAACTGTAAGGTGTGGTTGCCGAGACAGAGGGTTTCGCCTTCAGCCACTACTTTCTTGTTTTCAATCGGGCCGTAGAAAGCCTCCAAGGGGGCGAAAGTCTTGGCGTTGCCAACGACTTGCACGTTGGGAAACTCACGTAACACAGCGGCCACCGTGCTGCTATGGTCGGGCTCGTCGTGATTAATAATAAGGTAGTCGACTTTGCGGCCTTGCAGCATCAATTTCACCTTGAAAAGGTATTCTTCAAGGAAATTGGCCTCCACTGGGTCGATTAGCGCAACTTTATCGTCGACAATGAGATAGGAGTTATAGGAAACGCCGTTGGGCAATTCCATGTGATTCTCAAACAAGTCGGTGTGGCGGTCGTTGACGCCGACATAATAGATGTTTTCGGTTAATTGGATTTGTTGCATAATTGATAATGTTTCATTTTGTAGAGACGCAAAATTTTGCGCCTCTACAGTTAAAAAACCTCCTCGAAATCCTCCACGCCATGTTTGCACAACGGGCATTCGAAATCGGGTGGGAGGGAATCACCTTCGTAAACAAAGCCACAGACCTTGCAAACCCAGCGACGTTTGCCATCTTTAGGCTTCTCTTGAGGTTGTGGTTTGGGCTTTATGTTGTTCTGGTAATAGTCGTATGTCAGGGAAGGCTTGTCAGACAACACTTGGGCATCAAGGACGTCAGCGATGAACATCGTATGTGTGCCAAAGTCAATGCTCTTGGTGACGCGGCAGGCCAAATAGGCGTTGGTGTATTTAGGGATGTAGAGCACATGGTTGACAGCACGGTGCTCGGACTCGCAGTTGGCGAATTTGTTCACCTTGCGCCCGCTCTGGAACCCGAAATGCTCAAAAACTTTCATCGGCGTTTCGGTGGTGAGCATCGAGACATTGAACACACAAGAATCCTTGATGAGGTCATGCGTATAGTTTCCCTTGTTGACCGTCACTGAAATCTGCAAAGGGTTGCTTGTGACTTGAATCACCGTATTGACGATGCATCCATTGTCGATGTTATCGTAATTGGTGGTCAGGACATAAAGGCCGTAACCAATTTTGAATAATGCTTTGGTATCCATAATGTGATTAATTATGTAGAGACGCGATTAATCGCGTCTCTACAAACATAATGAATTATTCCATGACAGAGAAGCTGTCCTTGCCGATGCCGCAAAGCGGGCATTTCCAGCTGTCGGGAATGGCTTCAAACGGAGTGCCGGGAGCGATGCCGCTATCGGGATCGCCTTTTTCTGGGTCGTAGATGTAACCGCAGACGTCGCAAACGTACTTTTTCATATTGAACAAATTATTTGATTAATAGTGGATTAATAGTTTTCAGCTTTGATTTGGAAATAGGATTGCGGGTGGTTGCACACGGGGCAGATTTGCGGAGCCTTCTTTCCAATGACGATATGACCGCAGTTAGAGCATTGCCATACCATGTCGCCTTCGCGAGAGAAAACAAGCCCGTCTTCGATGTTTTTCAGGAGCTTGCGATAACGTTCTTCGTGCTCTTTCTCGATTTTGGCCACCAGTTCGAATAGCACGGCAATCTTGGTGAAACCTTCTTCGCGGGCGGTCTTGGCCATGCCAGCATACATGTCAGTCCATTCGTAATTCTCGCCGTCAGCGGCGTCTTTCAGGTTGGTTTTGGTGTCGGGCACTTCGCCTTCGTGCAAGAGTTTGAACCAAATCTTGGCGTGCTCCTGCTCGTTACGTGCGGTCTCTTCAAAGAGGTCGGCAATTTGGTTGTAGCCTTCTTTGCGTGCTTTGGAGGCATAATAAGTGTACTTGTTGCGGGCTTGTGATTCGCCTGCAAATGCAGCCATAAGGTTGGCTTCGGTTTTTGAACCTTTCAATTCCATGATAGATTAGTTTATGTGTTGATTATAAGTTAGTTAGCAAAACAAAAACATTCCGATAGAGTAGGGGAAAACCTACTTTTCGGGGCAAAGGTAGCATTATTTTTCTGAATTGCGTTACAAATTCCGTAATTTTGCGGCCAATATGTTTTGGAATCGCGATAAACAAAAGATAAAAGGCGCTGACTGGCCTGATGCCGAATGGCCTTCCTATATTCCGAAGTGTCATTTGCATGACTTCGCTGCCATCGACTTTGAAGCTGCCAACGGTGAGGTTACCAGTGCTTGCAGCATTGGGGTCGTAATTGTTAGAGAGGACGAGATTGTGGACCGCTTTTACAGTCTGATCAAGCCTGTGCCTAACAGATATGATTTTTATACGACTAAGGTTCATGGCATCACTTATAAGGACACGAACCATGCGGATTTGTTTCCTGAGGTTTGGGACAATGTCAAGGACAAGGTGAAGGGCTTGCCGATGGTGGCGCATGGCATTTCGTTTGACGAACGCGTCTTGAAAGCATTACACGAGTTGTATCACATTCCATACCCAAATTACAAATTCTATTGTACGCATTTGGGTTCCCAAAAACTTGTTCCGGAGTTGGAGAACCATAAGTTGCAGACAGTGGCAAAGCATTTCGGTTATGACTTGGCGAAGAACCATCATAATGCCGTCGCCGATGCGGAGGCTTGTGCGGTGATTGCGATGAATATTTTTTGATTCGGAATGAAAGACCGCCTTTATGTCATTCCTGTAGGAATCTATAAATGCGGTCTGGTCAAAAATTGGATAATATAGTGCTTAGGGTAGTGTTGCAAAATACATTATTTAACATAATGTTGATTATTTTCAAAAAGGAGAAAAACGGAAAAGAAAGCAAAAATTTGCCATTTCCATCAGTTTTTCGCTTGTCGAAACCAAAATGATGATTACCTTTGCAGTTTAAAATTCCAGATTGATTTCATGGAATTTTGAATCTTAAATATTGAATTTTAAATCATTAAATATCAACTCAATGGAAATTATCGGAAAAGTGGTCAGACTCGGTAATCTGACCGAAGGTACAAGCGCCCGCGGTCCATGGCGCAAACAGGAACTTATCATCGAGACCGAAGAACAATACCCGCGCACGGTCTGTCTAATCTGCTGGACGAACCAGATCGACGAGATTCAGAAATTTGCGCCTGGACAGACCATCAAGGCACAAATTGATTTGTCATCGCGCGAATTTAATGGCAAATGGTACACCGATGTACGCGTTTGGCGCTTCGACCCGGTTGGTGCTGCGGCTGCACCGGCTGCTGCTCCTGCACAACCTGTGCAGCAACCTATGATGCATCAAACGCCGCCTGTAGCCGCTCCTGCACAGGATTATTATCCTCCGGCGGGCGAAGATAGCGTGGATGATCTTCCCTTCTAACATTATGTTAAATTGAACGCCGCGGTCTGTTTCATGCAGACTGCGGCGTATTGCTAATACAATGCAAACCAACATCCTAAATAACGACACTATCTGCGCCATCGCTACACCGCATGGCATGGGCGCTATTGCTGTTGTACGTGTCTCTGGCCCAGAAGCTATATCTATTGTCAGTCAGCTGTTTAGACAGAATGACAAGCCTTTCGTCCAGGAAAATGTGGTTTCACATAAGGCTTATTACGGCCATATTGTAGACAATGGCAATTGGCTCGATGAGGTGTTGGTGACCTTCTTTAAAGCCCCCCACTCTTTCACTGGCGAGGATTCGGCGGAAATCAGCGCGCACGGCTCGGTGTACGTGCAGCAAAAACTGCTCCAAGTCCTCATCGCCAAAGGCTGCCGTATGGCCGAAGCTGGCGAGTTTACACGAAGGGCTTTCGTCAACCGTAAATTCGACCTTGCCCAGGCCGAAGCCATCGCCGACCTTATCAGTTCGGAAAGTGAAGCTGCCCACCGTGTGGCCATTAACCAGCTGAAAGGTGGATTTTCCAAAGAGCTTCAGGTATTGCGCTCTAAATTATTGGAAATGACCTCGTTGATTGAACTCGAACTGGACTTCAGCGAGGAAGATGTGGAGTTTGCTGACCGAAAACAACTTAAAGCATTACTTCAAGAGACTTTAGGTAAAGTAAACAAACTCAAAGACTCTTTCCGCCTTGGAAATGCCATTAAAAACGGCATCCCCGTGGCTATTGTGGGTCAGACCAATACGGGCAAAAGCACCCTGCTGAATGCCCTTTTAGGTGAAGACCGTGCCATTGTGAGTGACATTGCAGGCACTACACGCGACACCATTGAAGAAACCTTGAACATCAACGGCATCCTGTATCGTTTTATCGACACGGCAGGGCTACGCAACACGGACGAGACCATCGAGAAAATCGGCATCGAACGCTCCTACAAAAAGATTACGGAGGCCAGTATCATCATTGGTATGTTGGATGCCACAACAGATTATTTATCAATGCTTTCGTCGGCCAATGAGATTCGTTCAAAAGTCGATTTCGAGCATCAACAACTCGTTCTATGTATTAATAAGGTTGACGCCATGGCCGACCAAGGCGAGGTGCTGTTGGGACAGCTCCGGCAGGGTTTAGATGACGATGACGTGCAAATCATCTGCCTCTCGGCCAAACACAAGTTTGGCTTGAACGACCTTTACACCACCCTGAAACATAGCCAGCCCCTCGCCTATCCTGATGCCACTTTGGTCACCAATGTGCGTCATTTCGAGGCTTTGTCGCATACTTCAGAGAGCCTGAAATCAGTTCAACAAGGACTTGAGATGGATATTCCTACCGATTTGATTTCACAAGATTTACGTAATGCATTATTCCATCTTGGAAGCATCACTGGAGAAATCACTTCCGACGAGGTGCTTGGTTCCATTTTTTCTCGTTTCTGCATCGGAAAGTAATAACATTATGGGCAACTCGCAAAACACATCCAAAAGCATTGGCGCAAAAGCCAGCATCGGCATTCTCATAACGGCTGCGGCACTCATGTTGTTGATTTCTGGCATCCAGCAGTATTCCGCTCGCAAGCAAATCCGCTCCGATTTGGAACGGAATGCAGAAATGGAGTTGGTCGTCAAATCCATAGGAGTGAAACATTCGCTTGAAGATGTGGAGCTTGCACTTCGTAACCGCCGCTGGGAATTTGAACAGGCTCTCCCCTACCCTGATTCCTTGTTTGCCGTCACGCGACGCGTCGTGGAACAAAACCCAAATTTCGACGGTTGCTGCATCGCCATGGTGCCCGACTATTATCCCGAAAAAGGACGTCTTTTCGAACCATACACGCTGCGACGCGGCGATGTGATTAATACCTATCAACTTGGTTCTGACGCACATGACTATTCTAAAAACAAGTATTTCATCATGTCGGCTGAAAACGACTCCTCTTTTTGGAGTGAGCCGTATCCCGATGAGGAAAACCCAAACGTAACCCTTATTACCTACACTTTCCCTGTGTACGACGCGTCAGACCGTGTGGCAGGCGTCGTTGGTGTTGACTTGGAATCGGGTTGGCTAGGCAAAATGCTGAATTCCAACCTCATGTTTCCATCCTCTTACCATATATTGATTTCCGGTGAGGGCAAATTGATATGCGGTCCGGAAGAGAAAGGGAATTCGCATCAACTCGCGGAAGAAACCCTTAACATGATAAACGACAGCAGTTTGCATCGTGAACCGAGTTCTTCAGGATATGCCATGCTCCTTTCTTTTACCGACAATGAAGACAATTCGGAAGGCAACGTTTTTTATAGTTCTCCCGAAAACATAAAACCCTGGAGAATTGCAGTTGTCAATTATGACGACGAAGTGTTTGAGCCTTTGATAAGAATGCGATGGCGAAACCTGCTGCTGACTTTGACGGGTCTGCTTATCCTCGCCTTCATCATCCATCGGTCCGCCAAAAGCATCAGCAACCTCCAACGGGCCAACATGGAAAAGGAACACATTGAAAGCGAGTTGAATATCGCCCGAAAAATCCAGATGGACATGCTGCCTAAACCCGAATCGGAAACTAAAAGCGATGATGTCGACATTTGTGGATCGCTCGTCCCCGCCAAGATAGTAGGTGGCGACTTGTACGACTATTTCATCCGCGACGAGAAACTTTATTTCTGCATCGGCGATGTGAGCGGCAAAGGGGTCCCTGCCGCATTGGTTATGGGGGTGGTCCACACGCTTTTCCGCTCGGTTTCGGCCCATGAGAGCCGTCCTGACCGTATCATGGGCACGCTGAACGAAAATGTTTCTCAGGGCAATGAGTCGAACATGTTCATCACATTTTTCATCGGTGTGCTCGATTTGCCGACGGGCAAGTTGCGCTACTGCAACGCGGGACACGATCGTCCCTTTGTCATCGGCAAGGAAACCAATGTTTTGCCTGCCAAGGCCAATTTGCCTTTGGGCGTGGTTGAGAATATGGTTTATGTCGCGCAGGAGACAGACCTTGTTCCTGGCGACATGCTTTTCCTTTTCACCGACGGGCTTACCGAAGCGAAAAATATCAAGCATCAATTATTTGGAATACAACGACTTACAAACTATCTTCAAGAATGTGACAAGAAAATTGCTCCAAACACCTTAATAAATAAGGTGACTGAACAAGTGGATCTTTTCGTGAAAGAGGCCGAGCAAAGCGACGACCTAACCTTATTGGCCGTACAATACACGCCTGCAATGAAAGAACTCGTTTTTGATGAAACGCTGACTATCAGCAACAAAATAAGCGAAATCACCCGACTCAATGCCTTTGTGAAGTCATCTGCCCAAACCATTGGCATTGAGGCAACACTTGCCAATAAAATCAAATTGGCGGTTGAAGAGGCCGTGACCAACATCATCGACTATGCCTATCCCGATGGAGTGGAAGGGACAGTCACAATCGCCATCGAAGCCGATGCCAACGCTGTTCGGTTTGTCATCACTGACACGGGTGCAGAATTCGACCCGACTTCTGTCTCCAATGCCGACACCACGCTCGGCATCGACGACAGGCCCATTGGCGGTTTAGGTATTTTCCTTGTCCGCAACCTGATGGACAGCATCAATTACGAACGCATTGACGGGAAAAACGTGCTTCGCTTGGAAAAAATATATGATTCCTAACTGGTTGATAGTTATGTTTGTGTATGCTTGTGTATGCTTGTATTATATTTTTTTGCTTTTTTTCGCCCTTAGTTTCCTCTTTTTTCCTACTTTTGTATACTCATAAACAATTATTAACCATCAAATTTTAGAAAATGAAGAAAGTAACATTTTTGCTCGCCACCCTGATTGTCGGTGGCATGATGCTGACAGGTTGCAAAAAAGACGACCAAAACAACAATGGTAACAACGGTAACAATGGTGAAACCCCGGCAACAGAGGTTGTCTATTCAGTGAAGTATGAACTGCTGGAAACCGCTCAAGTCCAAACAGGTACATTCAGCGTATTGCCAGGCTGCACTTTTGATGTCTCATACGTTAATGCAGAAGGTAACACCGTCGAAGTGAAAAATGTTACCGCCCCTTGGTCGGTGACTGTCGACAACATCAAGAAGCCTTTCACGGCGAAATTGGAAGGCACGGTCAACTATGATGAAGCCCAACTTCCTGAAACCGACATCAACTTTGTGAAGTTCCCGCAAATCACAATTACCCCGAGTGTTGGCCAAGCTGTGGTCTCGAACGATTTCTTTCACAACTATTTCAGTACAAAGCAAAAATTCCTGGATGCTATTCAACATAGTTCGAGAATTCTCAATTTCTCAACTTCTAAAGAACTGTAAAATAGTGTGTATGTCATAGAAAAGAAAAGCCGCTCTACTTTTTAGGGCGGTTTTTTTCTTTTTTTTTGCAGAGTGGGTAATTATTCTTATTTTTGCGCTTTATTCAATTTATACTAACACATGAACACCATCATCACGGAAACAGACGGGAAATACATCGTTTCCCTTGAGGGCGAACTCGACACCGCCCACGCCATCGAAGTCGAAGAAGCCATGAAGCCACTTCATGATGTGAACGGCAAAGACATCACCATCGATTGTAGCCAATTGGAATACATCGCTTCGAGCGGTCTGCGTATCCTTTTGGGTTTGCTGAAAAGCGCCAAAGCCAATGGCAATCATGTCGTTTTGAAGAGCTTGAACGACGAAATCAAGGATGTCTTCAAGATGACGGGCTTTATCGACCTTTTCAACATAGAATAACCCCAATCCTATGAAAGTTTCAAACTTCAGATTGCCAAGGCTTTCGTTGCTTTTATTTACACTGGTGGTTTCAGTCGGTGTGTATGGGCAGGAAGCCGACAACGAGTTTAGCATCAGTGCCAAATTGAATACCCGTGGCGAGTTGCGTTATGGCGGTTTCAAGGCCGACAGCCTCGATAACGACCGCATCGCCAATTTCATTTTGGGTTCGTATCAGCTGGATTTCGACTACAAGCGTTCGTGGCTCGAACTGCATCTTTCGCCCAAACAAGCTGGTGTTTGGGGACAAGCCGCAGGTGGAGGCTTGAGCCTTGCCGAAGCCTGGGCTTTGGTGAAATCGAAAAATGGTTTTTTTGCCAAAATAGGTCGTCAGATCCTGAATTACGACGACGAGCGCATCTTGGGTTATGACGACTGGACGATGACCGCCCCCACCCACGACGTGCTGAAGTTCGGCTACGAAGGCCACGGACACAAGGTTCACCTTATCCTTGCCTACAACCAGAATGCCGACAACCCCGACACAGGCAACACTTATTATTCCGACGGCATCCAGCCCCACAAGTCGATGCAAACGCTTTGGTATCATTATGATACGCCCAGTTCGTTGTTCGGCGGGTCATTGCTCTTCATGAACGTGGGAATGCAAAGCACCGATCCAGAACACCCTAAGACTTATTACCAGCAACTGCTCGGAACCTACCTTTCGTTCACACCAAAGCATTGGGCTGTGACGGGTTCTTTCTATTACCAAATGGGCAGGCAAGAAGACGGCATTCCGATAAGCGCATTCATGGGTAACGCAAAAGTGCAATTCACGCCCAACGACATTTTCTCCGTTTATGCCGGCTACGACTATTTGAGCGGCGACAAGTATTTCGCATTGCCTCCCCACGGCGCTTTTGGCATGGTTTTCCACGACACCATCCGAGGCTTCAATTCCATTTATGGCTCGCACCACGACTTTTATGGCGCGATGGACTTTTTCTACCTCGACAGTTTTGTCGGCAACTTCACGCCTGGCCTTCAAAACCTCTTTGTCGGTGGCACGGTCAACCCCGTCAAGAAACTGAACATCAACCTTTCGTACCATTATTTCGCCATTGCAACCAATCTGGATTACGTCCCATCAAAGAGCCTCGGCCACGATTTCGAAATCAGGGCCAGCTATGCCTTTTCCGATTTCGTCAAGCTGTCGGCGGGCTTCTCTTACCTGATGGGCACGGAGACCATGGCCATCCTTCAGCAACTTGAGGAAACGCGAAGGATGCGCTGGGGATGGCTGATGCTGTCCATAACACCGAAAATATATACAACCACTTGGCAAGACAAGAAATAAAAAAATAATATATGAAAGCTCAAACCGCACCTTTATCACAATCGCAAGTCGGCATTTACGCCGAATGCATGCAAAGCACTGAAAACAAAGTATATAACATTCCTTATCTTTTTCATGTAAACAAGGAAATCGACCTTGAACGCCTTCGGAAAGCCATCTTGGAAATGCTCGCAGCGCACCCCTACGCCAACTGTCGCGTGAAGGTGAATGAGGAAGGCGTTCCAGAACAATACATTGACAACCAGGCGTTTGAAATTGACATTGAAGAGATTGACAGCATCGAACAAGAGAAGTCCAAATTGCTGAAACCGATGGGGTTCGAAGGAGAAAAGTTGTTATATTTCAAATTGTTGAAGGCAAAAGAGGGCAATTTCATTTATTTTCAGTTCCATCATGTTGTTTTCGACGGGGCATCGTTCACCACAATGCTGCAAGACATCGATAAGGCATATCAAGGCTTTCGCCTTGATGTTGAGGAGTTTTCATCCATTGAATATGCCATCGAAGAGCACGAGTTGAGGCAAGGCGAGGCTTGGAAAGCCGACCAAAAATGGTATCAGGACCATTTCGTTTGCGATGATGTGGACACCTCACTCCTCCCCGACCTCGAAGAAAACGAATTCCGCAGCCACACCATCGAGAGAATCTTGAATGTGGATGCAGCCGCCATCGACCGTTTTTGCAAGGATAATAGCGTGAAACAGAGCAACTTCTTCAGTTCTGCGTTTGCACTTCTTCTGTCGCGCTACACGGGCGACGAACAAGTGCTGTTTTCCACCATTTGGCACGGGCGCAACGACCAACGCTTGAATCACATCTTCGGCATGTATGTACGCACTTTGCCAGCTTTGTATCGACTAAATGGCGAGATGACCGTGGGCGACCTGTTCGAACAGGGCAAACTGACTTCGGAAGGCGCACGACAGCACAACCTTTATTCTTTCGCCGACTTTTGCAGCGAACAAGGTACGCAGACGCATCAAATGTTTGTGTATCAAGGGAAACTTTACAATGAAGCCAGCATCGGTGGTTACCCGATAAAGATTGAACCGCTATTTGATAACTCAACAAACGAGCCTATCGAAATACAGGTCTTCCAACAAGCTGAAGGCTATAGGATTGTGCTTTCCTACCATGCACATCGTTACTCCGAGGCGCTCATCAACCAGTTTATTGCAAGCTACGAAACCATCCTGACGCATATGATGGATTTGAACTTGCAACTCAAAGACATACAGAATGTTTCTGATGATCAATTAAAGCTCCTTGACAAGTTCAATGAAACCGATGTCGACTACGACGAAACGCAAACCATCGTCTCATTGTTCAAGAAGCAAGCCGAGCTTCATCCCGACAAGACGGCGGTGGTTTACAAGGACAAGACGTATACCTATCGCGAACTTGACGAACTGAGCGACAACATTGCAAAAAGATTGGCGGCAAAAGGTTTGGGCAGCGAAGATGTGGTTGCCGTCTTGATTCCGCGTTGCGAATGGATGGCCATTGCCTCTCTCGGCGTGCTGAAAGCCGGCTGCGCCTACCAGCCTTTGGATCCCTCCTATCCCAAAGAGCGTCTGGAGTTTATGGTTCAAGATTCAGGTACAAAAATGCTCATTGCCGATGAAGAACTGCTTCCGCTTGTGGAATTTTACAAAGGTGAAGTATTGCTCATCCGAGAGCTTAACCAAAGCGTCGAAGCCGATGTGCAAATCGGTCCTCCAACGGCACACAGCCTGATGACGATGATCTACACTTCGGGCACTACTGGAGTTCCCAAAGGTTGTCAAATAGAGCATCGTAACGTGGTGGCATTCTGCTTGATGCATCAAGCGTGTCACAACATTACTGAGCAAAGCAAGATTGCCGCATACGCCAGCTTCGGTTTCGATGCCTCGATTGAGGAATTGTTCGGTAGTCTGACCATTGGTGCCGAGTTGCACATCATTCCCGAGGAAATCCGCCTCGACTTGATGGCTTTGAACGACTATTTCGAGCAAAATGGCATCACCCATTCTTTCATGACCACACAGGTGGCCTATCAGTTTGCGACCAACTTTGAGTGTAAGTCGCTGCAACGCCTGCTGACGGGTGGCGAGAAACTACCTTCGATGGTGCCGCCGCAGCATTATGTGATGGCCAATGGCTACGGTCCTTCGGAAGCCATCTGCTATGTCACCAACTTCGACGTGACCGAGGAACGCAAGAATATCCCGATTGGCAAGGCGCAACGCAACATCAAGTGTTATATCGTTGATAAACAAGGACATCGATTGCCTGTGGGTGCCAATGGCGAGTTGTGGGTGGCTAGTCCACAGGTGACGCGAGGCTACCTCAACCGTCCCGAAAAGACCGCTGAGGTCTACCTTGAAAACCCGTTCGATAAGGGGGAGAAATACCATCGGGTTTACCGCACGGGCGACATTGTGCGGTATTTGCCTTCGGGCGACATCGAATTTGTTGGGCGCAAGGACGGCCAGGTGAAAATCCGTGGTTTCCGTGTTGAGTTGAAAGAAGTGGAGGCCGTCATCAGGCAGTTCACGGGCATCAAGGATGTGACCGTGCAGGCCTTCGACGAAGAAGGTGGCGGCAAGTTCATCGCTGCCTATATCGTTTCCAACGATACCGTTGACATACAGAAACTTAGCACTTTCATCATGGATGAAAAACCGCCCTATATGGTGCCAGCCGTGACGATGCAAATCGACAAGATACCGCTCAATCCGAACGGCAAAGTCGATAAAAAATCGCTGCCAAAACCCGAGAAACAGTTGGGTGTTGAAAGTTTAGAGTTTAGAGAGGTGCCGATGAATGTGTTGGAGCAGGAAATCCATGGCATCATTGCAAAGATTATCAACACCGAGGACTTCGGTGTGACGACGGTGCTGGGCTATGTCGGCCTCACCTCCATCATGGCAATCAAGCTGGCGATTCAGATCAACAAGCGATTCGGTGTCACCCTCGAAGCAAAGTCGCTGGCCAAGACGGGCACTTTGCAGACCATCGAGAACGAGATTTTGGCCAAGATGATGAGTGAAGACACTGAAAAAGAAACAGTTAAAAACGAGACCCATACCGACACGAACAATATTCCGTTGTCGTATGCGCAGATGGGCGTTTATGTGGAATGTGTCAAGCAGCCTTCCACCACGCTTTATAACATCCCGTCGCTTATCCGTTTCCCGAAAGAAACTGACACACAATTACTTAAAAAATGTGTGGAAACCGTCATCAAGGCACATCCGCAGTTCCAGGTGCATTTTGGAAGCGAAGGAAGCAATGTTGTACAAATCGTTGAAGTTAACCAGCCTATCGTTATCAAACAGAGTGAGTTAGGTGAAACGGAATTGGAAAAATACAAATCGGAGTTTGTTAAGCCATTCAATCTGAAACAAGGGCCGTTGTACCGCATGGAAATCGTCGAAACCGAGAAACAAGTTTATCTCTTGGCCGATGTCCACCATTTGATTTTCGACGGTGGCTCCCTTGACGTGTTCCTGAGCCAGTTGTGCGAACTCATGAACAGCCAAGAAATCGAAGCCGAAGCTATCAGCTATGCCGATTTCGTTGCTGACGAGAAAGCCACCGAAAATAGCCAGAGCCATACCGAGGCCAAAGACTTCTTCAACGGACGTTTGGGCAAGTTGGAAGGTGTCACCGAAGTGCCCTCCGACCTGACCAACCCGCTGGAACAAGGTTCGACCAGCTCGGTATCCAGTGCATTGAATTTCAATGCGATGGAAGCTTTCTGCAAGCAACACAACCTCTCTCCTGCCCATCTCACTTTGGCGGCGGTGTTCTATTCATTGTCACGTTTCACCAACAATGAGCAGGTTTGCATCACCACCATCAGCAACGGGCGTTCCGACCTGCGCATCCGCAACACGGTGGGGATGTTCGTCAACACATTGGCATTGAGTGCGCAGATTGGCGAGCAGACCGTGATGGACTTTCTCGATGAAACCAGCAGGAACTTTGACGAGACGCTCCGGCACGAGAACTATCCTTTCGCTCAAATCGCTGCGGATTACGACCTTTCGGCGGAAATCATGTTTGCCTACCAGTTAGGGATTATCGACCGCTATGTTGTCAATGGCCAACAGCTTGAGGTTGAGCCGCTTGAATTAGACGCTCCGAAGTTCCGTATCGCTTTCTTCATCCAGGAGAAAGACAGTGTGCCGAGTGTTTGCATTGAATACGACAACGGCCGTTACAGCGAAAGCCTGATGCAACGCCTGGCGCAGTCGATCTGCAATGCGATTGACGCCTTCATCCGTCAGCCAGAGATGGCATTGCAACATGTTTCCTTGCTTGATGCCGAGCAAACCGCTGTACTCGACAGTTTCAACCAGACAGAAGTGCCTTACAACGACACGCAGACCATCGTTTCGCTGTTCCACCGTCAAGTGGAGCAAACGCCTGATAACATGGCAGTTGTGTATCACGACAAGCATTATACCTACAAAGAAGTGGACGCCATTTCGGAGCGTATCGCCAATTACCTTGTGAAACATGGACTTGGCAACGAAGATGTGGTTTCTGTGCTTATTCCGCGCTGCGAGTGGATGGCCATTGCATCTTTGGGCGTGCTGAAAGCCGGTTGCGCTTATCAGCCCTTAGATCCGAGTTATCCCGCCGAGCGTCTGAACTTCATGATGAAGGATGCAAACGCCAAGTTGCTCATTGCCGATGAAGGATTGCGTCCCATCGTTGATGAATACCATGGTGAAGTTCTGTTGACAAAAGACATCGACACGCTGCCTGCCACAGAGCCTGTAAGGGCCGACATCACGCCCTCGAGCCTCTTCATCATGCTTTACACTTCGGGTTCGACTGGCACGCCCAAGGGTTGCCAACTCGAACATGGCAACCTCGTGGCTTTCTGCCATTGGTACCAGAGTCATTATGGCCTGACTGCCAACGACAAGGTAGCAGCCTATGCCAGTTACGGCTTCGATGCCTGCATGATGGACCTCTACCCTGCCCTCACCTGCGGCGCTTGTGTCTACATCATCGGCGAGGACATCCGCTTGAACTTGCCTGATTTGAATGATTACTTCAATTCAAATGGTATAACTCATTCATTTATAACAACACAAGTTGGTTACCAGTTCGCGACTAATGTCGAGAACCATTCGTTGCGTTGCTTTGCTGTTGGTGGTGAGAAACTCTCGGCCCTCAACCCACCGACCAACTACAAGATGTACAACGGCTATGGCCCGACGGAATGCACTATTTTCACCACGAATTATTGGGTGAAGGATTACGAATTGGACATCCCTATCGGCAAGCCATTGGACAATCTAAGGCTCTATATCGTTGACAAGCAATTCAATAGATTGCCCATCGGTGCCATGGGCGAGTTGTGGGTCACGGGACCGCAAGTGAGCCGCGGCTACCTGAACCGTCCCGAAAAGACTGCAGAGACATACATAAACAATCCTTTCAGCGACGACCCGAAGCACAGCCGTGTGTATCGCACCGGCGACATTGTTCGTTACCTCCCCGATGGCAACATCCAATTCGTGGGGCGTAAAGACGGTCAGGTGAAGATACGTGGTTTCCGCATCGAGTTGAAAGAAGTGGAAGCCGTGATTCGACAATTCCCCGGCATCAAGGATGCAACCGTGCAAGCCTTTGACTATGAGAATGGTGGAAAGTTCATCGCCGCTTATATTGTCAGCGACCAGAAGGTGGACATCAAGGAACTGAACGCTTTCATCGGTCAGCAGAAGCCGTCTTACATGATTCCTGCTGCCACCATGCAAATCGACGCCATCCCGCTGAACCAGAACCAGAAGGTGAATCGAAAGGCTTTGCCTGCCCCTGTCATCCAGGCGGCAGACCACGAATATGTGGAGCCTGTCAACGATGTCGAGAAGCTGTTCTGCAAGATTTACAGCGACATCCTGTCCATGGACAAGATTGGCGCGAACGACAACTTCTTTGAGTTGGGTGGCACCTCGCTCATGGTGACCCGCGTCATCATCGAGGCCGACAAGGTTGGTCATCATATCGCTTATGGTGATGTGTTCGCCAACCCGACACCGCGAATGTTGGCCAACTTCCTCACGGGCGACACCGTCGATGAGGACGAAGAGGCCCGCAAGTACAACTACGGCCCAATCAACCATATTCTTGAAGGCAACACCCTCGATGCTTTCCGTAACGGTGAGCGTCAAACTATTGGAAATGTGTTGCTTACTGGAGCAACGGGCTTCTTAGGTATCCATGTCCTCAAGGAACTCATCGACCGCGAGGATGTGCCGACCATTTGGTGCATGGTGAGAGCCGAGAACGAAGAAAAGGCTGAACGCCGACTGAAAGGAATGCTGTATTACTACTTCAGTAACAACTATAAGGAGTTGTTTGGCAGTCGTTTGCGTATCATCAACGGCGATGTGACCCAAGATATCAAGGTGGATGGCAAAGTCGACACCGTCTTCAATTGCGCTGCTGTGGTGAAACACTTCTCCAAGGGCACCGAGATTGAGGACGTCAACGTGGGTGGTGCGGCACATTGTGTGCGTTTCTGCCTGCTCAACAATGCAAGGCTGATTCATATTTCCACCTACAGCACCGCTGGCATGTCTATCAATGGGATGCCGCCTGAGGATACGGTTTACACCGAGCAAAAACTCTATTTCGGTCAGAACCTTGGTAACCAATACGTACACTCGAAGTTTATCTCTGAGCGCGTTGTCCTCGATGCCGTAGCCTTGCACAAGCTCAATGCCAAGGTGATGCGTGTGGGCAATCTGGCGCCGCGTTCTACCGATGGCGAGTTCCAGATTAACTTCCAGACCAACAGTGCTATGGGACGTATCCGTGTCTATCAGATGTTGGGCTGCTATCCCTACGACATTACAGATGCGCCGATGGAGTTCTCGCCCATCAACGAGGTTGCAAAAGCCATTGTGTTGCTGTCGGAAACACCGCAATCGTGCTGTCTGTTCCATCCTTACAACAACCATTACGTGCATTTCGGCGATGTGTTGGCTGAGTTGTCTCAAGTGGGGCAAGCGCCCCATCAGGTGGAAACCGAGGCTTTCAACGAAGCCATGGAAACTGCTAAGCAAGACCCAGAAAAAGCCAAACGTCTCTCCAGCTTGATTGCCTACCAAGACATGGCTCACGGACAAAAGGCTGTCATGATTCCGGCAGACAACCAATACACAACACAGGTGTTGTATCGCCTAGGTTTCCGTTGGTCGAGTACCTCATGGGACTATGTCGACCAGATGCTGGTGACTATCGGTGGGTTCGGCTACTTCGATTAAGCAAAAAGGCCTGGACTTCGGTTCAGGCCTTTTTTGATTCTATACAACTAATAATATCAGCCCCTCCTAGCCTCGCGCAAAGGTTTTTCCCAATAAACAGTCCCTTTTGCTTCTCGGGCAAGTTCATCGATGTGCTGTTGAAACTCTTGCATTAGGGCTTCTTCCCTTTTCTTTGATCGTCGACCTTTTGCCTCATATAGCACTTTACTGAAATAGGCATCGTACGATACGGCAAAGTCCTCTTCGTTGTTATGCGGAAAGAAAGACACTGCAGCTTCATATCTGATGTTGCCAGCCTCGGAGTCGGCAATGAGCATTACCAAAGCTCCGTGGCGAGGAACACTATTGTATTCGGCTTTGGCAGAGAAGTATTGTTCATAGACGTTGACCATTGCAATTGGGTTTATCGCTTGTCAACGATAGAGGCTTGGGGAAATTCTTTGGGGTTGAAAGTGACTTGTTCTTCGGTGACGCCGAAGGAAATGTCGCGCATAGTCACCGTTGCAGCAGTGACGCTTGTGCTCAGGCTGACAGGCCAATACGTTTCTTTAGCAACAACCAAGTCCATCCTTTTGGGAGCATCTTTGTCGGGATTCGACCTCGACCTCTTGCAGCGGATGTGCCATTCGGTGGCAGTCTCTTTGTCGATTTTGATGTCATAACCGTCTGTGATGTCTTTGAACAACTTAGTGTCGCCGTCCGTTTCGGATTTTTCTTTGGGTTTAGCATTCGTGATTTCGATTTCGTTCTTTTCGGGATCGTAGCTCCAATCTGTTTTCCCGTCGCTCCAAGTGACAAAATCCTTACCATCCCTATTTGCCTCAATACGCATCTTGTCGCCTAAGACATAACTACGGGAACTTATTGTGCCAATGAAGATCATCTTGATATCCATAGTCATGGCAAAGCCTTCACTTTCATTGTGTTTGCTCATCTCAGCATCCATGCGAGAGACGATTTCTTCGGCAGTTTGTGCCATAGCAACGGTGGCCAAAGCGATAAAACTAATGATAGCGATTAATTTTTTCATAGTAGTGTTTTATGTTTAAATTTCAAAAATTAAGATATAAAATCAATATTTTTGACATTGGCTTTCATTGTGCCTTAATTTCATCCAACAAATCGTATGCTTTCACCAAACAAAACACATGATTGAAAGCGCCGATGGAAACCACCCGCTTCTCACCGTCATAGTTCATTTTGCCTACATTCAACAAGGTGTAGTCCTCCACCTTGAGTTGGCTTTTCACATACAGATGCACGACTTTTTCGCTGAGTGTACCTGCAATGGCATTTCCAATATCTTCAATGATGTTGGATTCCGCTTCATCTTTCTGATCATTGGCAGAGGCCACAATCTCTTGTGTAAGTTTGTCCACATGCTTTTCCTCTTCGGGACAAGTAAATAACATAATACCGGCAAGAATGCCAAGGACAACGATACTTTTTATTAGTTTTCTCATTTTATTGTTGTTTTGTTGCTGCAAAAATAATAATTATTTCCTTTTCCATATGCACTTTCTTAACCACCCACCTCTGCCGTTGATTTCCATAACAGCGAGGATGCCGAAAGCAATGGCAACAGTAGCTTTAAGTGCCGTAAAACCCGTATTGAGCGCATCGGGAAGTTGGTTGGAGACAATGTTGTAGCTCGTCCAAAAAATGCCGGCACCTGGCACCAAAGGAAAGATGCCGCTGATGAGGAATACGGTAATTGGACACTTCCGCCCTGTCGACTGTAGTAGGGCAATCAAAGTGACCAAGGCCGTGGCGCAAAACATCACCTCGACAGCGGAAAAAGCGCTATAACGAGTCAGGATGAGATAAAGCAGCCAGCCCATCATGCCACAGAAACCCGCATCGAAATAGAAATTGCGAGGCACGCCAAACAACACGGCAAATGCCATTGTGCCCAAGAATGCTGCAATGAGTTGAACAAGGAAGCTGGATGTCTGTGGGTCGGCGATGAGTGGATCGAGTTTCAAAAATGAGCCGAAGAGGTTTTCGTCGAGCATAAAAGCCAAAGCCACGCCCAACGAGATGCAGAAGAAGGTCAGCATGGCATCCAAGAGCCTTGTGGTACCAGCAAGGTAGTCCTCGTTGGCCATGTCACGAATGCCGTTGGTGAAGGCGACACCTGGAATCAGCGGTATGATGGCACCGATAATCATATTGCTCAAATGTGAGCCCAGCCCCATACGATACAAACTAAAGCAAATTATGGACGACAACAACCCACCGGTGACGGTGTTTACGATACGTGAGAGGTGTTTGGAACCGATGAAAAGTACAAAAACCCAAAGCAAGAGGCCGGCGATAAATGAGGCTAGACAGTCGGCGAAGCCTCCGCCAAAGAGGATGCAGAAAGCGGCACTGCCCACGCCCGAGGCTAAAATCTGCTCCCAGGCGCGTTTGGGTTTCATGGCGCGGATTTGCTGCAGCCGTTCCTCGATTTGCTCTAAGGTGCACTGCCCAGCCGCCACTTCACGCGAAAGCTGGTTGACGGCTACTACCTTATCCAAACTCGCCCCTCGAATAGGGATGAATTTTGAGCGAGCATAACCATCACCTGCAGCAATGATACCATTGCTGAGCACGAAGAAACTCTCGTCTTCCACACCAAAATGTCCGGCAATGCGCCGCATGGTTCCTTCCACGCGCGAAATCTCCGCGCCGTTTTCCAACAGAATGGCACCGGCTTCGTATGTTAGGTCTAGGATTTTTTGGTTGTCGGTCATGAAATAATCAATTAAAAGAGCAGAGGCACCGAATGGTGCCTCTGCTGAATGTGACAGTAATAAATTACTTCTCCATTTCCTTTTTCAACCTCTCCGTCAGCATGGGGACGATTTTGTGCAGGTCACCAACGATGCCGAGGTCGGCAACGCTGAAGATGGGCGCAAACTTGTCCTTGTTGATGGCGATGATGAAGTCGGACTCTTCCATACCGGCCAAGTGCTGGATGGCACCGCTGATACCGCAAGCCATGTAGAGGTTCGGGCGGACGGTCTTACCCGTCTGACCGACTTGACGGTCGTGAGGCATCACGCCGTTGTCGACCATGGCACGGCTCGACGAGACCACGCCACCGATGACGTCGGCCAAAGCCTGCAGTTTGTCGAAGCCTTCCTTGTTCTGCACGCCACGACCACCAGAGACCAAGATCTTGGCATCGGCGATGTCGATGACAGCCTTGTCTTCCTTGATGGTCTCAACGAGCTTCACGTGGAACTTGCTCGTGTCAAACTTCGGGACGAACATCGTGACAACGCCTTGACGGCCTTCCTCGCGCTGACGCTTCTGCATCACGCCGGGACGCACCGTCGACATCTGCGGACGAGTGTTCGGGCAAATGATGGTGGCCATCAGGTTACCACCGAAAGCAGGACGGGTCATGCGGAACTGCGGCTCGCCGTTGCTCTTCTCGTCGCTGACGACTTCGAGCTTGGTGCAGTCTGCCGTCAGACCGGTCTTCAGGCGGGCGGCGATGCGCGGCGCCATGTCGCGACCGATGGTGGTGGCCCCATAGAGCACGATGTTGGGGCAGCGTTCCTTCACGATTTGGTCGACGACCTGGGTGTATTGCTCACTCAGATAGTCTTTCAGTTCGGGGCAGTCGGCCACGATGACCTCATCGGCACCGAATTCAATCAGCTTCTGGGCCTGGTCCTTGATGCCACAGCCGAGCAGCATGGCCACGACCTTCTCACCGAGGGTGTCGGCGAGGTCGCGGGCCTTACCTAAAAGTTCGAATGCAACGGATTGGATGACACCTTCACGTTGTTCTGCGAAAACGAATACGTTCTTATAATCTTTCAATTCCATGGCTGTGACTTTTAGATGATGTGTTTTTCTTTCAGTTTATTGACAATCAGCTCGACGGCTTCTTCCTCGCTCACTTCGTGGACTTCGCCCGGGGCCTTCATGGCCTTCGGGAACGACTGGAACACCTTGGTGGGCGAACCGCTCAAGCCGAGACGGGTTTCGTCGTAGTCGATCTTGTCGGCGCCCCACACTTCGACTTCCCTGTTGTAGGCCTCAACGATGCCGCTGACGGTCATGTAACGGGGTTCAAAGGCGGAAGCCAACACGGTCAGCAGGCACTTGCCTTCCACTTCGAGCACTTGAACGCTGTCTTCGTTCTCCTTGTGGACGAGCAGATGGCCGTTGTCGAGGACCTTGGCGTCGCAAACGTAGGAAACCTGAGGCAGACCGAGGTGTTCGGCCATTTCGGGACCCACTTGTGCGGTGTCGCCATCGATAGCCTGACGGCCAGCGATGATCAGGTCATAGTCCAGCGTGCGGCAGAGGCCGGCGATGGCGTAAGAGGTGGCCAACGTGTCGGAGCCGGCGAACTTGCGGTCAGAGAGAAGGATGGCACGGTCGGCGCCCATGGCGAAAGCCTCGCGCATGATGACGTCGGCTTGCGGGGGACCCATGGAAACCACAGTGACGTTGGCGCCAAACTGGTCCTTCAAGCGAAGGGCGAGTTCGAGGCCGCCTTTGTCGTCAGGGTTCATGATGCTCGGAACACCGTCGCGAATCAAGGTGCCCTTTACCGGATCGATCTTGATTTCAGTGGTATCCGGAACTTGTTTGATACAAACGATAATATTCATACTTCTTCCCTCCTATTATTTCTTGAACAATTGACCGGCGATGACCATGCGCTGGACCTCTGAGGTACCTTCGTAGATCTCAGTGATCTTGGCGTCACGCATCATGCGCTCGACAGGATACTCACGCGTGTAACCGTAGCCACCATGGAACTGGACGGCCTTGGTCGTCACTTCCATAGCGGTTTCGGCGGCAAACAACTTGGCCATGGCGGCA
The DNA here is from genome assembly GCA_946187645.1 of uncultured Bacteroidales bacterium. Classification (GTDB taxonomy): domain Bacteria; phylum Bacteroidota; class Bacteroidia; order Bacteroidales; family F082; genus Limimorpha. The sequence continues at coordinate 24,349 of CAMHRP010000044.1, forward strand.
TCAGCCGAATACGGCATGCCCATGTCTTTCTTCCAAGCGGCACTGCGCACCAGCAGACGGGCAGCCTCGACCTTCGTCTTGAGGTCGGCCATCTGGAACTGAGTGTTCTGGAACTGAGCGATGGCCTTGCCAAACTGCTTGCGTTCCTTGGTGTACTTAACGGTCTCATCCATAGCACCTTGAGCAATACCAAGGGCTTGCGAGGCGATACCGATACGGCCACCGTCCAAGGTCTTCATGGCGATGGTGAAGCCCTTACCAAGTTGACCGAGCAGGTTCTCCTTCGGCACTTCGCAGTTTTCGAAAATCAATTCGCAAGTCGCGCTGCCACGGATACCCATCTTCAGCTCCTTCTTGCCGATGCTGAAGCCGGGCATACCCTTCTCCACGATGAAGGCGGAGATGCCCTTCGTGCCCTTCGACTTGTCGGTCATGGCCATGACGATGAACACGTTGGCGTAGGATGCGTTGGTGATGAAGATCTTGGTGCCGTTGAGGATCCACTTGTCGCCAGCGTCGACGGCGGTCGTCTGCTGCATGGCGGCATCGGTGCCGGCGTTGGGTTCGGTCAGGCCGAAAGCGCCGATCCATTCGCCCGAGGCGAGCTTGGGCAGATACTTCATCTTCTGTTCCTCGGTGCCGTTCTCCAGGATGGGAGCCATGCACAGCGAGGTGTGGGCCGAGACGATGACGCCGGTGGTGGCGCACACTCTCGAAAGCTCTTCAACGGCCATGATGTACATCTGGACCGTTCCGCCTGCGCCACCATACTGCTTCGGAATCGGGATACCCATGATACCGAGCTTGCCCATCTTCTGAACGGTCTCCATCGGGAAACGCTCCTGTTCATCGACTTCGGCGGCCAAAGGCTTTACTTCGTTCTCCGCAAACGAGCGAATCATCTGCAAGAACAGTTGTTCTGTCTTTGAATAACTAAAATCCATTTTTTTTGTTAGTTAGGAATTAGGAGGTAAGAGGTAGGAGGTTTTGCCACGCATCGCGAAATTCAAACCTCATACCTCCTACCTCATAACTTATTAATACTTATAGAATCCTTCTCCAGTTTTACGACCGAGCAAACCGGCTCTCACCATCTTGCGGAGCAAGGGATGAGGACGGTACTTCGGGTCGCCGAACTCTTTGTACAACACTTCCATGATGGCCAGGTTGACGTCGTTGCCGATAAGGTCGGCCAAAGCCAGAGGACCCATCGGGTGGTTGGCGCCCAGCATCATGCACTTGTCGATGTCCTCTGCGCTGGCGATGCCGTCGGCGAGGATGCCCACAGCCTCGTTGATCATCGGGATGAGGATGCGGTTGACGACGAAGCCAGGAGCTTCCTTCACCTCGACGGGCTGTTTGCCGATGGAGGTGGCGAGGTCGACGATGCACTTGGTCACTTCATCGCTGGTCAGCTGACCTTTGATGACTTCAACAAGGGCCATGCGGTCGGCGGGGTTGAAGAAGTGCATACCGATGAATTGGGCGGGACGGCTCGTGCAGGCAGCGATCTCGGTGATCGACAGCGAGGACGAGTTGGTGGCAAAAATGGTCTCGGGCTTGCAGATCTTGTCAAGCTCCATGAAGACGTCTTTCTTCAGTTGCATCTCCTCGACGGCGGCCTCAATGACGAGGTCGGCATCGGCGAAGGTGGCGTAGTCGGTCGTGGTGGAGATATTCTTCAGCAGAGCATCGACGGCCTCTTGGGTCATCTTGCCTTTCTCCACCAGCTTACCGTAACCTTTTGCGATGGAAGCCATGGCCTTGTCAAGGCTGGCTTGCGTGCGGCTCTTCATGACCACGGGCATCTTGGCGGCGAATGCCTTCACGATACCTTTAGCCATTGTGCCGGTTCCAATAACACAGATTTTCATATTTGTATGATTTAAAGATTTAAGATTTAATATTCAAGATTTTGTTGGCTTTCAGCTTTCAGCAATCAGCTTTCAGCATGGTTTTACCCAAGCTGATAGCTGACTGCTGATGACTGATAGCTGATATCATCATTTTCCTACAAACTTCGCAGGCCTCTTCTCCAAGAAAGCCGCCATGCCCTCTTTCTGGTCGTCGGTGGCGAAGCACTTGCCGAAGGCGGTGTTCTCCAACTCGATGGCGTCGGCGGCAATCAGGTCGTAACTCTCGTTGATGCAACGCTTGGCGTGGGCGATGGCCAAAGGCGCGTTGGCGACGATCTTTTGGGCCGTCTCCATCACCTTGTCCATCAGTTCCTCTGGCTCATACACGGCGTTCACCAAGCCGATGCGCAGGGCTTCGTCGGCACGGATGGCCTTGCCCGTGTAGATCATCTCCTTGGCGTAGCCTTGTCCGACGAGCTTGGCCAGACGGTAGGTGCCGCTGAAACCGGGCGTGATGCCCAGTCCCACTTCGGGCTGACCGAACTTGGCCTTCGATGAGGCGTAACGGAAGTCGCAAGCCATGGCCAACTCGCAGCCACCGCCGAGGCAGAAGCCGTTGACGGCAGCGATGACGGGTATCGGCAGCGTCTCGATCTTGCGGAACGCGATGGCGCCAAGCTTGCTGAACTCGTAGCCATCCTTCTCGTAGAGATGGGCCATTTCCGAGATATCGGCACCGGCCACGAAGGCCTTCTCGCCGTCGCCCGTGATGATGAGGACGCGCGTCGCGGCAGTGTCCAAATGGCTGACGAAGTCGTCAATCTCCTTCAGGACAGTGGAATTGAGCGCGTTGAGCGACTTGGGGGCCGACACTTTCATGACGGCGATTTGGTCGTGCTGCTCAATCTTCAAAAAGGTGTATTCCATGTCCGCAGGGATTAGATGTCCATGGGTTTCAGGTCAGGCGAGATGATGAGCTTGGCCTCGGTGGCGGCTTGCACCTGCTCGACGGTGAACTCAGGATGGATTTCCTTCAGGACAATGCCCTCGGGCGTGATGTCCATGACACCCATCTCGGTGATGATCATGTTGACTTGACCGGCAGCGGTCAAAGGCAGCGTGCACTCCTTCAGGATTTTGGGAGCACCCTTTTGGGTGTGTTCCATGGTGAGGATCACGCGCTTGGCACCGACCACGAGATCCATGGCACCGCCCATACCAGGAGCCATCTTACCAGGGATAATCCAGTTAGCGAGGTTGCCCTTCTCATCCACTTGCAAGGCGCCAAGGAACGACACGTTCACATGGCCGCCACGGATGATGGCAAACGAAGTGGCCGAGTCGAAGGTGCAAGCGCCGGGCAGCAGCGTGATGGCGCCACCACCGGCGTTGATGAGGTTCTTGTCTTCCTTGCCTTCCTCGGGGGTCGGACCCATGCCCATGGCTCCGTTCTCGGTCTGGAGGGTCACGGTGACGCCTTCGGGCAAGTAGTTAGGAATCAAAGTCGGGATGCCAATACCCAGATTGACAACGTCGCCGTCGTGCAGCTCCTTGGCAGCACGCT
>CAMHRP010000045.1:0-26440 GCA_946187645.1 uncultured Bacteroidales bacterium
CCCACAAAGGCACCTACGGACACGCTTTGCTCATCGCTGGCTCTGAAGGCAAGACAGGTGCCGCCTTATTAGGCGCGAATGCCTGTCTGCGCACGGGCGTAGGCCTGCTGAGCGTCCACCTGCCCAAGGTGGCGCAACTTCCCATGCAGACCGCCATCCCCGAAGCTATGATTGACGGTGATGACTCCGAAACCTGTTTCTCATCCTTTGGGCATTTGGATGCGTTCACTGCTGTGGGTGTAGGTCCGGGTTTGGGTAAGGCGGATGACACCGTCCGCGCCTTGAAACGCCTCATCCAAGAGGTGCAGGTGCCCCTCGTCATGGATGCCGATGCTTTGAACATCCTCTCCGACAACCCAACTTGGCTGCCGTTCTTGCCTGCTAAAACGATATTGACGCCGCATCCGAAGGAGTTTGAACGCTTGGTGGGCAAGAGCTCGACCTCATTTGAACGCCTTGAGAAACAAAGGGAATTAGCCATCAAACATAACCTTGTCGTTATCGTGAAAGGCGCACACACTACGGTTGCGATGCCCAACGGTGCCATCTTCTTCAACACCACGGGCAATCCTGGCATGGCCACGGCGGGCAGCGGCGACGTGCTGACGGGCATCATCCTCTCGCTTCTGGCGCAACGCTATTCGCCAGAGGAAGCTGCCGTGTTGGGTGTCTATCTCCACGGCCTCGCTGGCGACCTCGCCGCCGACGAGATAGGGCAGGAGGCATTGATTGCTTCCGACATCACGGAGCATCTGGGGAAGGCGTACGCTGCGCTTCACACAAAGTAGTTTTTTCCACGCAGAATCTGCAGAACTCGCAGAACCTGCGGGACACGATTGCCTCACGCAGAATACGCTGAACCTGCCGGACTCTAACTTGTTGTCGCTTTGCGCTTCACTTGATTCTGCGGATTCTGCGTGCCTAATTACACATCGCTTTGCGTTTCATTTAATTCAGCGAATTCTGCGTGAAAAAAGCGAAGACCTATCGAATGACCACCTTCTTGGTCAAAGTCCCCTCTTTTCCAGTAGCCACAAAGAAGTAGATTCCTTTTGCGCGACCTTCCACACTGTACTCCAATTCGTTGGTGTAAGAGCCGTTATAGGTTTGGATATCATCGACCAAACTTCCCATCATGTCATACACTTTGATATCCACTTTGCCTGTAAGATGGTCGAAAACAAGCTTCATTTGGCCATCGTTCGGGTTGGGGATTACATTGAATCCAATAGTCTCAGAGCTGGCCTCTTCAAGGCCATAAAACGAACAGACGAACCAGTATCTTTGCTCAATGCCCTCAGGGACACACTGGTTGAAAGCGCGGGCCTTCAGCCAAACTGTGTCGTCCACATGATTCAGCACGTACATTTTGCATCGTTTGCCCTTTTCACCGAAAGGCTCAAGCACCCATGATAACGGTTCTTCGAAACTCCACGTAACGGTGTCCCAGTAACAATTGGGGTTGGTGTCCCAAAGTTGGAAATCGTATGCATTGATTTGGAATTCGGTGGCGGTGACAACCCAATGTGGGGCTTTATTTGTGGTGTCTATGGGGTAGATTTCGGTGGGTTTAGGGGTGTAATGCACGGTAAGGTTCAGGTCAACGATACTGTCACATCCATCGTGAGTTTGGCCTTCAAATCTATAATGGCCTGATTCGGTCAGATAGCCGCCTGCAGCCGATGGCCAAGGATAGCTGTCGCACACCGTCTCATTCAAACTGGTACTAAAGTCATCCTCAATGGTTAGGTCAAGAACATAGATGTCATTGCATCCTGCGCCATCCACTATCGTGTCGTAATATACGCCGGTTTGCGAATAGTTGTGGCCATGCCAATTGAAGGCCATGCAAGCAAAGGCAGTGGTGTCGGTTTGGGATTCGTGGCCGAGGGTCAGGTTCAGCACGAAAGTGCTGTCGCAAGCTCCAGGTGCTTGTACGAAATCAGTGTATGTGCCGCTTTCCGTATAGGTGTTGCCTCTCCAATAATATTCATTGCACGTGGTTACCTCTTCCTCCGAGCTATAACTGTCACTGATATCAAGGCTCAAAATCAACAGACTGTCGCAGCCTGCCGTGTTCTGCTCCAGATGGGAGTAAACCCCTGCTTCAGTGTAAGTTGTATTGTACCATTCATATTCATCACAAGCCGTGATGTTGAGATAGGTCGTATCGATAGGATTGATGGTCAAATAAAGCATCAGCGTGCTGTCGCAGGCACCAGGTGTCTCGATGACATGGGTGTAAGTGCCACTTTCCGTATAGTTGGTTCCCTGCCAAAAATAGCTGTCGCAAGCTGTAGCGTATTCTTCTGACAAGGGTGTCCTCACTTCTATCACCTTGCTGAGATAAAGGGAATCCGTATCCCGATGCGGGTTATGAAGCACATTGGTCACGGTGTAAAAACCGTCCGTGCTGTAGGTGTGTGTGACTTGTTCCCCTTGAGCCGAGGTGCCATCACCAAAATACCAAACTACATCGTCGTAATTCCAGTTGGTCACCGTGTTGAAATCTATACCTTGATTGGCGCAGAAATAGTGGTTTTCTGGAATTTCTGTGTAATACCATTCATCGATCATCATGCTGTAGGAGAAATTGGTGCTAAAGCTATGGGCTTCCAGAAAAACGCCTGAATCATACATTTCATCAACCACATCACTAATGGCCATTTTGATATGGTAATTCGACATTGGTACTACATTGAAACTTACTTCTATCAAGGTGGTAAAACCGTCGAATTGAATGGTAGGCCCCCACGAGTTGTCGACGTAATAGTCTGAATTGTGGTTTAAGTTCACATTGTTAATGCTTACCACCTCAGTCGTTCCAGGTATCAAAGCCATGTTCTGATGGTCGTAATACCCACCCGCCGGATTGATACCTTCCACGAAAAAGCCAAAAACGTCATTGTAGTCTGTGCCAACGAATTCCATGTATTCTTCGGAGCCGAACACGAAACTGAAAGACACGATGTCATCCCATGGGACAAAATCAAACTCAAGTACGGCAACGTCATTCGTGGGTCCCGAAGCGATGGATGCTAAATCACTATCGTAATAGTTTGGACAGTTTGAGGGAACGCTTAGCCCTCCTTCGTTGTTTGGGCCTACGGCGACGCTTATCCCGCCTGAGGCCAGGATTATGCCGGATTCCATGCCTATGTTGGTTGGTGTCGCTCCAGTCTCGAATATTCCGATGCTGTTGCAATCAATGATCCTGTCTGAGCCGTTGAATCTGGCATTGGAAATAGTAACGCCATCGTCCAAAAGAACGTTCCTGACCAATGAATCCGCATTCCAACCCTGAAGAGCAGATACTTCTGTCACAATGAGTTGGGCATGAAGTCTTTCTGAATATATTAAGCTGATAAGCAGTGCGATTAGGATGAGTAAGCTATTTTTTTTCATTATTTTATGCTCCTTTTTGTCGGGAGCAAAAATACATATTTTTGGAAATAAAGTGAGAAAATTGATTGAAAAACCGAAAAATTGATTTTTGATAGATTTTATGTGAAGCAAATTCATGAAATGCCTAATTTTGCGGCATGATTAAAACCACTGTAACAAACAAGGAAATCTGGCGTATTGCGTACCCCATCATGTTGGGCAACCTGGCACAGACCATCATCACTTTTACCGACACCGCTTTCTTGGGTCACCTCGGCACCATCGAGCTGAGTGCCTCCATGATGGCGGGTTTGTATTACTTCGTCTTCACCACTCTTGCGATGGGCTTTGCCGTCGGCATACAGATCTTCATCGCACGGCGATTTGGCGAGGGCAACTACAACAAAATCGGTGTGGTGTTTCAGCATGGAACCTTGTTTGTCTTGGGGTTGGGCATGCTGCTCTTCGGCATCTTGTTCTTCTTCAGCCATAGGCTACTTCATGTCATCATCGAATCCGAAAACATCTATTTGGCGGCCAATGAATATTTGAGATTCAGGCAGTTCGGCATCATGTTCGTGGTGTTCAACTTCCTGTTCCGCTCCTTCTATGTCGGCATCAGCAGCACCCAAGTCATCACCTTCTCGACCATCATCATGGCAGTGGTCAACATCTTTTTCGACTGGGCTTTGATTTTCGGCAACGTGGGTTTGCCTGAGATGGGCATTGGCGGTGCGGCTTTGGCCTCGCTGTTGGCTGAAATCACGGCGTTTTTCTTCTTCTGGATTTATACCTACATCAAGATACCGCACGAGGAATATGGCATGTTTCGCTGGCACAAGTGGCAGCCTGCCTTGATGGGCGACATTCTCAAGGTGGCCTTCCCAAGCATGATACAGCGCCTGTTTTCGTTTGGTGCCTGGTTCATCTTTTTCGTCATGATTGAGAAGATGGGCGAGACCGCCATTGGTGTCTCTTCTGTGGTCCGTAGCACCTATATGATCCTTATCATCCCGGGCATCGCCTTTGCCTCGACCGCTAACACTTTGACGAGCCGCATCATCGGTGAGGGCAAGAGCAATGAGGTGATGTCGAGCATTTGGAAAGTGGTGAAAAACAGTTTTTTGTGTAGCGCGGTTTTGGTTGCCGTGGTGGCAACGATCCCGCATCTCGTCCTTCAGATTTACACGGACGACATCGCTTTGGCGCAAGCTGCCATCCCTTCGGTCTATGTGATTTGTGCCGCCACTTTGTTGGGCGCCTTCTCCATGACCTTCTTCGAGGCTGTCTCGGGCACGGGCAACACCACGGCAGCCATGGCTTTGGAGTTCGGCATCCTCATCATCTATATCATCTATGTCTTCCTGATGTCGAAGACCTCCACCATCGCCGGCGTGTGGACCGCCGAGTGGGTCTACAACATCTCCATCGGTTTGATTTCGTTGGTGTATATTTGGAAGGCGGACTGGGGGCGGAAGAGGATTTGAGGTTGGTTTTTACGGAGGTTGAAACCTCCGATGAGGTATGGTCGTACCGCTGCTTTTTTTTGCGGAGGTTGAAACCTCCGATGAATTAGGGTCGTCCTTTGACTCCGTCGAATCATAGATTTCAGGACTTTGCTGAATTGAAAGATTAACAACAGAATATGAAAACTCCTGCATTATTCAAGGAATATATCTGGTTGGTGAATACCATACACGGTGCCAAGCGGATTTCGTTTGCCGACATCAACGAGAGATGGCTGCAGACGGAGATGAGCGAAGGCATCCCGTTGAGCCGTACTACCTTCAACCGCCATAAGGACGCCATCGAGGACATCTTCGGTATCTACATCGACTGCGATAGGAGGGATGGCTACCGTTATTTCATCGGCAACGAGGAAGTGCTGCATGAGGACTCGGTGCAGAACTGGATGCTTTCCACGCTGACGGTGAACAACCTCATCAGCGAGAGCATGGGCCTGCAACGCCGCATCGTGCTTGAAAACATCCCATCCAACGGCGAGCTGCTTGAGCGGGTGCTTCGGGCCATGAATGAAGGCAAGAAAGTCACGGTTCGGTATAGGCGTTACCAAGCCAAGGAGGCAAGGACGTTCAACTTGTCGCCGTATTGCATCAAACTGTTCCGGCAACGTTGGTATCTGTTGGGCCGTTTCGACGATGGCGGCTTTGCCATGTTCTCGTTCGACCGCATGGAAGACATCACCGCTACCGAGGAAACCTTCAAGATGGATCCCGACTTTGATGCGACGGGGTTCTTCGGTGAGTGCTATGGCGTAGTCATTGGCGATGGGAGCCAGCCCGTACGTGTTGTGCTCCGTGCCTTTGGCATGGAGCGGTATTATCTGCGCGACTTGCCTCTGCACCACACACAAAAGGAACTCCAATGCGATGAGCAACAAGACTTTGCCGACTTTGAACTCAATTTGCGTCCCACCACCGACTTCAAGGGACAGCTGCTTTCGCGAGGTGCCTGGCTGAAAGTGCTTGAACCGCAATGGTTGGCTGATGAAATACGGCAATGGCATGAGGATTCTGCAAGAATTTATCTAGAAAAATGAAAAAACTTTGAACTTGTACCGCGATTTGGAACAGGTGGCTTCTATTTTTGCCTCGTAATTCGATGTTAAACCCTAAAAAACAACACAATTATGGAAGCAAAAAAGAAGTATTTCATGGATTGCCATCTGGCGGGAAGAATGTATCACGAAGCCGACGAGGTTTGGGACAAGCTGAAGATCGGGACGAAAGTGGAACTGGTGCGCGAGGCCGACAACCGTTACGACCCCAATGCGGTGATGGTGTGTTATAACGACCAAGAGAACGACGAGCAAGTCTGCCTCGGCTACATCCCACGTTCCCAAAACAACACCATGGCCCTGATGATGGATATGGACTACACAAACATCTTCGAGTGCCACATCAGCCAAATCGACGAGCGGGCGCATCCTGAGCAGCAGGTGCATCTGGTGATTAAGGTCAAAAGAAATGAAAGGAGAGAGTAATTATGGCTCAATTATATACAATTAAATGTCCCAAATGCGGGGAACAATTTATGGTGTCCAAAGGGGTACTCATGAGCTGGGATTTTTCTCAGCCCATCCCTAAAGAATACTGGGATGAAACACCTTTCAATTGTCCCCAATGCAATCATACTATGTGTGTGCTTGACGAAGATTTCAAAAACTACATAATTCAGGTGATCTATGCCGATTAAATAGTTAGTGTATTGGAATTTTTGTAGTTTTGCAAAATGGAATTAAATCATAATGCGATGTTGCAGAAACTAGTAGTCTTCACCGGCGCAGGCATCAGCGCCGAGAGCGGAATTCCTACATTTCGTGATGCCAATGGCATGTGGGGAAAATATGATGCCATGAAGTTGGCCAGCGTTGAGGGTTTTGAGGAAAACCCTCAAGCTGTGCTCGATTTCTACAATGCCCGTCGGAAAAACCTGTTGGAAGTGGAACCGAACCATGCCCATCGTGTTTTGGCGGACTTGGAAAAGCGATACGATGTGACCATCATCACCCAGAATGTGGACAACCTTCACGAAAGGGCAGGCAGCAGCAAGGTGCTGCATCTTCATGGCGAGTTGAGTAAAGTGACCTCCTCGCGCAACCGCCTCGACCCCAATTGCATCAAGGACTATCCGCTTGATGTCCCGATTCGATTAGGTGACAAAGCCGCCGATGGTTCGCAACTTCGGCCTTATATCGTATGGTTTGGCGAGTATGTCGACGGTATGGAATTGGCAGAGTATTGGGTGCAACAAGCTGACATCTTCGTTGTCATTGGCACTTCGTTGGTGGTGTATCCAGCGGCGGGATTGGTTGATTATGCCCCAAGTGAGATACCCAAGTTCCTGATTGACCCGAAAGATTTAAAAGGCGGCCTGCCGACTGGATTTCAGCATATTAAGGCTACGGCGGTGGATGGGGTGGATGAGTTGGTGGAGAAGTTGTTCGAGTTTGATGCGGGTTGAAAAAAAGCATTACTTTTGCACGAAGTTTTTCATTGTAAGTTTAACTTAAAACGACTCAATATGAAAATCCAGGAAATACTAAACCAAATTGACATCGGCAGTTATGCCTTGCCAGAGTTTCAAAGAGGATATGTTTGGAATCGTGACCAGGTCAAAAAACTGATAATGTCACTATATAAGGGGTATCCTATCGGAGGACTGCTTATTTGGGTGACGAAGACGGACCCAAGCATTACAAGAGGAGACGGACAACTAACTCCAGGTGTAGTGAATTTGATACTTGATGGGCAACAGCGCATAACGTCACTTTATGGCATTATTCGTGGCCATGCTCCCAGATTCTTTGACGGAAATGCAAACTCTTTTACTGGCTTGTATTTCAACATTAAGGAAGAGATTTTTGAGTTCTACATGGCTACCAAAATGAAAGACAACCCTGACTGGATTAGTGTTACGGAATTGCTCCAGAAAGGGGCAAGCAATTATATTGGGGAGGCTGATGCCGAACGTAAGATGTATCTGTTCAATTATCTTGATGTGCTGAATCGTTTGAACAACATAAAAGACGTTGATTTGCACGTTTCCAATGTTACAGGCGAAGATAAGACCATAGATGTTGTTGTAGAGATATTTAACAATGTGAACACGGGCGGTACAAAGTTGAGCAAAGGTGATTTGGCTTTGGCCAAGATTTGCAGTTTGTGGCCTGATGCCCGCAATGAAATGAAAGATTATCTTGCCCAGTTGCAAAAGGCTGGTTACGATTTCTCTATTGAATGGTTGTTAAGATGTATTACCGTCTATATAACAGGTCGTCCATATTTCTCTGAATTAGGTAAAGTTTCTGTGGATGACTTTAAGTGCGCATTGACTAAAACGAAGCAATTGATTGGCTTGTGCCTTGACCATATTGCCTCCCGACTAGGCCTTGACCACGACAGAGTATTGCAAAGCAAATTTGCCATTGCAACTATGATAGGTTTTTTGCGACTGCTTCCAGCCTCTGGACTTGACAACTCCCAATGGAACAGGTTGATGTATTGGTATGTGCATACATTCCTTTGGGGTAGGTATGCAGGTTCAACTGAAAGTGTGATGGCGCAAGATTTGAATGCCATTTCAGAAGGAGAGGGGGTTGAAGGCCTGTTACGCTTGATGCGTCTGCAACGTGGCGACTTGGTGTTAAAGGCCGATGATTTTTGGGGATGGAGTACGGGAGCACGTTTTTATCCATTGCTATATCTTCTAACCAGGGTAAACCATGCCAGAGATTTCAGCAGCGGCATTGAACTTACTCATAGCCTTTTGGGCAAAAACTCCACGCTTGAAGTACATCACATTTTCCCGAAGGATGTGCTTTACAAAGCTGGCAAGTCAAAAGCTATGGTTAATTCACTAGCCAATTATGCTTTTCTAACCAAGGAAACAAATTTGGAAATTTCCAATGAAAAGCCGGAAAACTACATGCCGGTGTATTCCAAGAAACAGCCAGGAGCGTTAGAGTCGCATTGGATTCCGATGGACCCGGAGTTGTGGAAGGTCGAGAATTATGAGGTTTTCTTGCAGAAGCGTCGTGAGTTGTTGGCTGTTGGAGCCAATGAGTTCTTGCAATCGTTATACGAGGATGTTGTGGAGAAGGTTGTCATAGAGAACTTTACGGACAGACTTGCACCGAATGTGCAGGATGAAGAAGAAGAGAATCAGATTGCTGAAGTTGCTCATTGGATGGAAGAGCAAGGCCTTTCATCTGGCCAGCGAAATTATATGGTTATTGACAATGACACAGAAGTTATTTTAGATCTCGCTTGGCCTGATGGAGTTCAAGTAGGTTTGAGCAAACCTTTGGCATTGCTGTTGAATGAATCGGATGAGGTATGTGCAGCGGCAAATCGTTGTGGCTTTACATATTTAATAGATGTACAAGGCTTTAAAGACTATGTCAAAGCAAATTATTTGGCTTGATCATGGAAAGTCGATTGGAATCATCTGAGGATTTGGAAAGAGTACATCAGTTTGTCGAAACACATGAGTGGCATTTTGCCAAAACAATGCCTCAGATTCCTCATTGGTATTGCTTGTTGAAAGACAAAAATGACGTTGAAGAATTTCATTGGTTTGCAGCACATATACGAGAGTATAGCAAGCCAGGACAATTCTATGGTCGAACCTACTACTATTATTATTTGGATGAATACAAATATTGGTGGATGGACGATACCGTTGAAGAGTGTGATTTAATCAATCGGGATAGAGTGAAATAACATTTGCTACTTTGTGTTTACTGCATTTCCTATGGTTTTTGTAATAAACATCATAGTCCTGAAAGGACGACCCTAACACATCGGACGGTTTCAACCTCCGCAAACTAGAGAAGTTCACAGGTATGCTGAATGTATAACTATGGTCTTCAACCTCCGATACCCGTCTCAATCCGTCTCAAACGCCCACCGCTCATCATACTCAATCCCGGCATCGTCCAAGAGCTGCTTGTATTCGTCTCTCCAGTCGGTGCGATGGTGGTGCTCCGCTTGGGTGCGGATATATTGCGCAACCCGGTCTATACCTCTGTAATCCACAGAGAAGGCTCCGTAGCCTGCCTGCCAGCAGAAGCCTTCGTAATACTGTTCGTCCAAGGTCTTGATCCACTTGCTGCTGTATGCCTTGATGCGCTTCACGAAGTCGGACATGGAGATGGTCTTGGGCAACGAGGTGAGGATGTGAACATGGTTGCCTATACCACCGATTTCTACGGGTACACCATTCATGTTGTGGATGACACCGCCGATGTAGGCGAACACCTGCCCGAGGTCTTCGTCGCGTATCTCCATGCTATGATATTTGATGTGGAAGACGATGTGAATGTCGTTTCTTGCGAGTGAGCTTCCCATGATGGTTGAGTTTGTGGGGTCAAGGGGATTGAAATCCCCGTAGAAGTCGGGTCGTCCTTTCAGGACTCTGAAGAAGGGCAAACCCTACTCCAGAGGGCAAAAGTAGGAAAACTATTTGAATTGAAAAAACCTGATGTGAAAAATGTCATCCTTCTGCCAAGGTTGATAAAGTCCTGAAAGGACGACCCTAACACATCGGACGGTTTCAACCTCCGCAACCAAAGCAGGTCTCTACTATGCTGAAAGGATGGCCCTAATACATTGGACGGTTTCAACCTCCGCATATGAAGTCGGTAGGTCCAAATCCTGAAAGGACGACCTGACAATGTCGGACGGTTTCAACCTTTGCAAAAGAAAGGTACTCATGCAAGTCATCTGAATGTCGAAAACAAAGAGCAAATTACCTCACTCCCGAACAAGTTTCAAGTGGCCTTTTGATGAACCGTGGCAAATGCTCAAAATCTATCAAGCAAAATGAAAGTAGTTTGAGCTTGTACCACGATTTGGAACAGGTGACTCCTATTTTTGCAGCGTAATTCAATTTAAGTGCTTCAAAAATAGAAAGGAGTATCGCTATGTTCTTCTCGCTAAATGGGTTTGGGGATTTGCTGATTTTTGTCTTTGTGGTGGCATTTGTCCTGATCATCACGAAAGACGACAAAAAGCCCAAAGGTTGATGGATTTTGTTTTTTGAAAATAAAACTCTGTAAGCCAGAAATATATCCGACAGCAAACGACAACAAATGACTACTGTCGACTACAAACGTTTAATCAACGGCTTTTTCTTGACAAACTCCGTTACTTTGCATCATCAAATCTGTAACACGATGGAATACTGCATTTCAACTATTTTAGATCAAAACGAAGGGGAAAAGAAAACATCTGGTCTGCTTCCGAATTGCAGAATGAGGAATCGGCTTCCAGTAATACTTCGCAACCTGCAACAAATGCCGATAAAGAGACAGGCTCAAACGGTACTGTATCCGATGTTTCCCAACGCAAAAATACAACTTTTTCATAATATGCAAGTCTCATCGAGAAAAATAACCAAAAATAACGTCACCATGTCAAAAATTACTATCTTTGTCCCTTTATTAATGAATCGCGCGATAAGCGTTCCACAACAGAATAATCTTGAAATCTTGAAATTAGAAATCTTGAAATCAACACAATTAAACAGTTCAACAATAAACAATCAACAATCTAAAAACCCCCACAATCATGACTACAGAAAAAACACAAGAAGAAGCTGCAAAACTGAGGCAGGAGAAACTGAAGGCTTTGGAAGCCACATTAGGTAACATCGAGAAGAGCTTTGGCAAGGGAAGCATCATGCGTCTGGGTGCCGAGGCCGAGAAGATGGAGAGCATCTCTACCGGCTCCATCGGCCTGGACTACGCCCTCGGTGTGGGCGGTCTGCCGAAAGGCCGTATCATCGAGATATACGGTCCCGAGAGCTCGGGTAAGACGACACTGGCCCTCCACGTGGTGGCGGAGGCCCAAAAGAAAGGTGGCATCGCCGCCTTCATCGATGCGGAACACGCCTTCGACCGCTTCTATGCCGCCAAACTCGGCGTGGACATCGAGAACCTCCTCATCTCGCAACCCGACTACGGCGAGCAAGCCCTCGAAATCGCCGAGAACCTTATCCGATCCGGCGCTATCGACGTCATCGTCGTCGACTCCGTGGCCGCCCTGACGCCCAAGAGCGAGATCGAAGGCGAGATGGGCGATAGCAAGATGGGCCTCCAAGCCCGCTTGATGAGCCAGGCCATGCGTAAGCTCACCGCCACCATCAACAAGACGGGTTGCATCTGCATCTTTATCAATCAGCTGCGCGAGAAGATAGGCGTGATGTTCGGTAACCCCGAGACCACCACGGGCGGCAACGCCTTGAAGTTCTACAGTTCCGTGCGTATCGACATCCGCAAGATTAGCCAGATTAAGGATGGCGAGAACGTGTTGGGTAGCCGCGTCAAGGTGAAGGTCGTCAAGAACAAGGTGGCTCCGCCGTTCCGCAAGGCCGAATTCGACATCCTTTATGGCGAGGGTATTTCACGCTCGGGCGAAATCGTCGACCTTGGTGTGGAGATGGGCATCATCAAGAAGAGTGGCTCGTGGTTCAGCTATGGCGACTCCAAACTTGCCCAAGGTCGCGATTCGGTGAAGAAACTCATTGAAGACAACCCTGAATTAGCCGACGAACTCTCCGCCAAAATTTTCGAGGCGTTGGAGAAGAGTGAAGAGTAACAATGGTCTTTGGCTGATAGCCCATGACTTATGGCTGCCTTGGTATAATGGCAAGCCATGGGCCATGGGCTATAGGCCATTAGCCTAAAAACCAATCGACAATGAAAAAAAAACTCCTATTCCTCGGCTTGCTGCTCGCCCTGTTTGCTTGCAACAACACGCCAAAACCCGAAACGGACAACACTTCCCAAGAACCTAAGGCTCCCGTGTCGGTGAATGATGCCATCCAGTTGCTGACTGATTCCATCGCCATGGATAGCACCAATGCACGCCTCTATGTAAGTCGTGCCAAGGCCTATTTCGCTAGCGAGCAGATTGGCCAGGCCATGATTGATATCAACAAGTCGCTGCAACTCGATCCCACTAACATCGACACTTACCTTTTGCTCGCCGATGTGTATTATGCCTTGGGCGATCAGGATAATATCAACGCTACACTCAACAAAGCAGTGGAAATCAATTCCTTGGATGCACGGCCTTTGGTGAAACTAGCCGAGTTGAACTTGCTTCAGCAAAACTTCAACCTTGCAATTGGTTATGTAGACAAGGCTTTAGGACTTTCGTCATATAACCCTCGAGCCTATTTTGTGAAAGGCGTGTGTTATATGGCTGCCAAGCAGGATACAGCCAGTGCATTGAAGAACTTCCAATTGGCTTCAGAACAAGATGCTACTTTCTATGACCCCGTAGAGCAAATCAGTCGCATCTATGCCGTGCAGCAACCTCCCTATGCTATGGACTATCTTCGGAAGGCGCAGCGGCAATTTCCTGACTATCCGACTGCCCGTTACGAGTTGGCACTATATCTGCAAAGCCACGGTGAGCCAGAAGAGGCTCTGCTGCATTACGATACCTTATTGATGCAGCGTCCCGACAATTATATCGTGCTGTTCAACAAGGGGTATGTCAATTATGTGTATCTTGAGGACAATGAGGCCGCATTGAGCTATTTCAACCAGGCCTTAGAAGTCAAGCCCGACTATCTTGATGCAAAGTACAATAAGGGCCGTGTGATTGAACAAATGGGGGATTACGCCCAAGCGATGGAAATCTACAAGGAAGTGCTGAAGCAGAAACCCGATTATACACTGGCTATAGACGCCATCAATAGAATACAAAATCAAGAAACTGAATAAGTTATCACAGAAACCAACATGTAATCATGATCCAAGTCTATTGCATCAACACCAAAACTACCAAAGAGTTCAATGAAGGCATGACCTTGCTTGAGATGTTGCCTGAATTTGAGTTCGACAGGCCTTATCCCATCATTTCTGCTAAGGTCAACAACGTGTCGCAGGGATTGAAGTTCCGCGTCTACAACAGCCGTGATGTCGAGTTTCTCGACCTCACGCATCATACTGCGCGTTTAGTGTATGCCCGATCGCTGGGCTTTATGTTATATAAGGCGACACAAGACCTGTTTCCTGGCAGCAAGTTGAATATGGAACATCCCATTTCCAAAGGGGTTTATTGCCGGATCAAGAAGAGTGACGGCAAGGCGCTCGATGGCAACGACATTGCGGCACTTAGGGTGCGCATGAGAGCTATCGTTGCCGACGACATCCAGTTCCATCGCCATGAAGCCCGTATAGATGATGCTATAAGCATGTTCAGCAAGTTGGGCCAGGAGGATAAAGTCAAATTGCTGGAAACCAGCGGAAAAGCGTATACGGATTACTATACTTTGGATGACACTGCCGATTATTATTACGGACGATTGGTACCATCAACAGGGTATTTGAGCATTTGGGATATTGACGCCTATCGCGACGGCATCCTATTGCGTATTCCCGACCGCGATCATCCCGACCGTTTGGCTGAGATGCATGAGCAGCCCAAGACCTTCGAGGTGTTTTCGGAGAGCTTGAAGTGGAACGACATTATGGGGCTGAGTACGGTAGGCGATGTCAACCACGCCTGCCAAAACGGGATGGCACGTGAGTTGGTGCAAGTAGCCGAGGCCTTGCAAGAGAAGAAAATCGTTCAAATCGCCGAGGAAATCAATCGCCGTTATCATAGTGAGACCCCTGTCCGTTTGGTGCTGATCACTGGACCAAGTAGTAGCGGCAAGACCACCTTCTGTAGCCGTGTCAGCATTCAGTTGAAAGCTTGTGGACTGAAGCCCATCTCGTTCTCAACGGACGACTACTTCGTCAACCGTGTGGATACCCCCAAACTACCTGATGGAACTTATGACTTTGATAATTTCGAGACCGTCGACCATGCCGCCCTTGAACGCGATTTGATTGCCTTGTTGAATGGAGAGGAGATAGAAGTGCCTGAGTATAACTTCGTTACAGGTATTCGCGAATACAATGGCAAGAAGTTGCAACTGAAGGAAGGTAGCGTGCTTTTGTTGGAAGGCATCCATGCCTTGAACCCTCTGTTGACAGATCAGATTCCAGAGTCGACCAAGTTCCGCATCTTTATCTCCACCTTGACCAGTACTGCTTTGGACGACCACAACATCATCCCGACCGACGACAACCGTCTGTTGCGCCGCATCGTGCGTGATTACAACAAAGGTGCATTCACGGCCCGTCAAACCATCAGTCAGTGGGCCAGCGTGCGTGATGCCGAAGAGAAATGGATCAACCCTTATCAGGAAAACGCCGACGTGATGTTCAACTCGGCCTATCTGTTAGAGTTTGCCGTCATGCGTAACCACGCCGAGAGCATCCTGGCTACCGTGCCTAATAATTGTCCTGAATACACTGAGACACACCGACTTTTGCGTTTTCTGCATTATTTCACACCCGTTTCCGACAAGGAAATACCAGCAACATCCATGCTGCGACAGTTCATTGGAGGCAGCAGTTTTATGTAATGGAGTTTCTTTTGAGCAAAAAACGTCTGTGAGCCCTTAAATATGCAGTTATTTTGAAAGCCGCTTTTCTTTTCCGCTTGCGTGAAGGAAAAACGGCTTTTCTAAAAATTGCCCGTTTTTAGCCCCGTAGAGCCATTTTGGATAAAAAACAAATTTTTCAACTTTTTTGCATATCGTGCCGAAAAAATCCGTACCTTTGCACCTTTAATTAAAAAACCCTAAAAATCATAAAATGACTGAAGAAGAAAAAAGAGAATTGGCAAGCGAAGAATATGGTGCCAGTAAGATTCAGGTTTTGGAAGGCTTAGAGGCTGTGCGCAAACGTCCGGCCATGTATATCGGCGATGTCCATTTCCGAGGCTTGCATCATTTGGTATATGAGGTGGTCGATAACTCCATTGACGAGGCCATGGCGGGCTATTGCGACAGTATTGATGTTCGTATCCTGCCTGGCAACGCTATAAGTGTCTTGGATAACGGACGTGGTATTCCCACAGGTATGCACCCCAAAGAGCATCGTTCGGCTTTGGAAGTGGTTTTGACAGTGTTGCACGCTGGCGGTAAGTTCGATAAAGGTTCCTATAAGGTTTCAGGAGGTTTGCACGGCGTAGGCGTCAGTTGCGTGAATGCCTTGTCGACGCACCTTACCGCTGAAGTCTATCGCGAAGGCCAGATTTTCAAGCAGGAATATGAATGTGGTAAACCTCTATATGACGTGAAAGTGGTGGGCACGACTGACAAGAACGGCACCCGTATCACTTTCCAGCCCGATGCTTCGATTTTCCAGACGACGGAATACGACTATAGCACTTTGGCCAACCGTATGCGTGAGTTGGCTTACCTCAATCATGGCATTACCATCCAACTCACTGATGAGCGTGAGAAGATGGAAAACGGTGAATATCGCACCGATACCTTCTATTCTGAGAACGGCCTCATCGACTTCATCGCTTACCTCGATGCCAACCGCGAGAAGCTCATCCCCGAACCGATTTACATTTCGGGTGAGAGGAACAATGTTCCGGTCGAGATCGCTTTGGAATACAACAACGAGTACAAAGAGAACTTGCACTCCTATGTCAACAATATTAACACGATAGAAGGTGGTACACATCTTCAAGGCTTCCGTTCCGGTTTGACACGCTCATTCAATGCCTACGCCGAAAAGAGTGGCTTGCTCGAAAAGCTGGAAAAGCTGAAGGTGAAGATTTCGCCCGACGACTTCCGCGAAGGCCTTACCGCCGTTATTTCGGTGAAGGTGCCGGAGCCGCAATTCGAAGGCCAGACCAAGACCAAACTCGGCAACGATGAGGTGATGGGTATCGTCAATTCCATCGTGGGTCAGCAATTGTCTGATTATCTGGAAGAGCATCCCAAAGAGGCCAAAACCATCTTCGACAAGGTGACCTTGGCTGCTCAGGCACGTCAAGCGGCACGTAATGCTCGTGAGAAAGTGCAGCGCAAGGGTGCGCTCTCTGGCTTCAGCTTGCCAGGCAAATTGGCCGACTGCTCCGAGCGTGACCCCGCCAAAACTGAGCTTTACCTCGTTGAGGGTGACTCTGCAGGTGGCTCCGCCAAGCAAGGCCGTGACCGTAACTTCCAAGCCATCCTGCCCTTGCGTGGTAAGATTCTGAATGTGGAAAAGGCCATGGAACACCGCGTGTTCGACAGCGAGGAAATCAAGAACATCTACACTGCTTTGGGTGTGACTATCGGTACTGAAGAGGATAGCAAAGCCTTGAATCTTGAAAAGTTACGTTACCACAAGGTCATCATCATGACCGATGCTGATGTCGACGGTAGCCACATCACGACCCTGATTCTGACCTTCTTCTTCCGCTACATGCGCGAATTGATCGAGAATGGTTATGTGTATTGCGCCACACCGCCTTTGTACCTCATCAAGCGCGGTACCAAGCCCATCCGTTATTGCTGGACCGATGAGGAACGCTTTGCCAGCATGGCCGAGCTGACCAAGAACGGCACCGTGAGCGGCTACGACGTGCAGCGTTACAAAGGTCTTGGTGAGATGAACCCCGAACAGCTTTGGGAGACCACCATGGACCCTGCCCACCGCACTTTGCGTCAGGTGACCATTGAGAATGCCATGGAAGCCGACCACATCTTCTCCATGCTGATGGGTGACGAGGTGGCTCCGCGTCGCGAGTTCATCGAGCAGAACGCTACATACGCGAATATCGATGCTTAATCGTTGAATGTCAAGTGAATAATGAAAAAGGAGAACCGTATGGCTCTCCTTTTATAATGCTTATTTTTAAAAAGCCACCCTTCCGCTCCGTTTTCTTTGGAGTTTTCGAGGGTGGATTTGAGGGTTATACACTATTATACTTAAATGAAATTATTCTATGGAACGCACAGGACGGACAGAAAGACCTGCGTAGCGAGGTTCGCCGCCAGTGCCAACAGCGCCCGAACCGAAGCTCAATCGATTCCCACAATCCGGGTGCCAAAAGAGCGAACTCGACCAATAACCGCCTCCCCAATACTGACCATAGAGGAAGGTGTGGGTGGCTGGCAGGAAAATACTGTTGCCGTTTTCTGAAGTGAAGAGTCTACCATACACATCATTTTGCGTAGTCCACGTGCTGGTGGTGTTGTTTTTTAGTTCTTCCCATTCCTCAATGGTGGGCATGCGCCAGCCCGTGCCCCAGTTGGCCGTGGCAGCGTCGTCTTCTGGTTGCAAAATGACCAGTTCGTCAGAATAACCGTTGTAACCATAGTTGGCGTCGTTGCAATACTTGGTCAAGGTGTTTTCACTGCCGTTGCAATACTTGTAAGTGCTCCAATCGTAATCGGCCTTTGTCGTAGTTTCACCCCATGCGAAGTAACTACCTAAGCCTTCAGGTGTTTCGGCATATACATTACAGGTGGCCCACAATGTTCCACTTGGCAAGCCAAGGTCAATGTAGTCGTGGCCGTTGTAAGTACCATTCCCGCTCGGTTGTTCCTCAGTGGTAAATTTTTTATCCGCACCATAATAATAGTCAGAGCCTTTCTTGGCGTATGCCCGGACATGATAGACCGTATTGTGATTCAGTTCAGTAAGTTTACAGGTGAAAGGCTCGTTCCATTGGGCGGTGGAAAGATGCTCTTCACTTGCCGTTGGGTTTTCTTGTAAACCCCAGCATACGCCCAACTCCTCAAGTGTAACACCTTCGCTTACAACGACCTCAGCTCCACAAACTGCGGTTTTTGTAGTGATGTTAGAAGGTGTGATAGTGGTAACCGTTATCGTTACGGTCTCATCATTATTAGGTTCATCTTCCGGTTTATTACATCCTGCGGTAAATACCACTGCTGTCATTAGCATTAAGGCTGCTACTGCCTTCAGCATTTTGCTCATATTGGTT
Source organism: uncultured Bacteroidales bacterium (assembly GCA_946187645.1). Lineage (GTDB taxonomy): Bacteria > Bacteroidota > Bacteroidia > Bacteroidales > F082 > Limimorpha. Next base: position 18,708 of record CAMHRP010000045.1, read on the forward strand.
AAATTTAAAGATTAATAGTTCCTCAAATTTGTAGACAATAAACGCTGTCCACAACAACGCGGCAAAAATCGGAATACAGGAAAGAATGTGTACTTACAAATCGTCAAAATGGACTTACAAATGACATATTGTAAGCAAATTTATAGCTGATTGCTGCTTTTCCACTCGGAAGGCGTCATGCCAACGATGGCCTTGAAAGCACGGAAGAAGGTCGTCTCGTTCGCGAATCCAGTCTCCATCCATACCTCCGAAGGGCGGGTGTCGGGCTGGCTTAGCAATTGCTTGGCGTGCTCTACGCGATAGGTGTTGACGAACTGTGAGAACGAGCAGTGGCGCAGGCTGTTGATGCAGGCTGATAACACATTCCGGGTGCAACCTGCCGCCGTTGCCACATCTGACAATTTCAACCCGCTATTCAAATAAAGACGCTCTTCCTCCATCAATTGGCAAACGCGCTGCAACAGCTCGTCGTCTGTAACGCTACTCGTTGGTCTCATGGAGGCAGTCGGGTTTTCTGTTTCGTTGGCTTCGTCAGACTTTTCCGCCAAGTCATCCTTGCATTGTGTTGCCTTTCGCGCGCGTAGAATAAGGTACACGATAAATGCAGCTAAAAACGCCAAGCCTACCCCAATCAATAGCCATGAAAACGATGCATGAGCAGCAAACATTGGGGCCTCGGGATTGACACGCAACACCACTACAGACTTGAGTGGATAGTAGTTGGAATTGTCGAGGCCACCGGCAAGGATGAGGTTGCCGTCATCATTGAGGACAGGCCAACAGAGGCCCATGTTAAGCAGTGGGTCGGTATAATAGAGCGTCAATGGTGCTGGATTCTCCGTATAATCCACACGCAACACATAGACCTGTTTGCTTTTCCGGTTAAAGCCCACCAAATAGCCTCGTCCGCGCTTCCTGTCCACCACGGGAAAATGATACTGGATGCTGTCGCCTTGGAACATCATTGGCACCGCGCATGTGGTAGGAAGCAGGCTGAAGTCGGTGCCACAGGTCTTGACGAAGCCTATTTGATCTTCAGCGTTTTTCACGGGCAGCAAGTAAGCGTAGTCGCCGGCAGCCTCGTCGCCGATGAAACATAAATCGCTTATTCGGGGAATGTCGTAGGCCAGTGGACGCCATTCGTCAAGCAGAGGCGCGTGGAAAGGCTCACCCCATAGTTGGTCAACGATGATGCTGTCGGGACGAATGCCACTGGTGTGTTTTGTATCCAAGCTACTGAATATCATCACATTGTCTTTGGATGTGCGCAAAATATAGGGACAGGAACGCTTTGCAGCCACCTCCTTGACGCGAACAAAGGTCGAGTGGCCGTCAAACAGTTCCATGCAGTCATCGCTATACCAGTTGCCTGAAATCACCACACGTCCGCTGTCGATTTCGGTGGCGGAGAAGTTGCTGCGCTTCATGTCCATGCAGCCAAAGCCTTCAAAAGTGTGGGTAGCAGGGTTGTACCATTCTGCCGGGTAGGTTTGCCCGATGCCCAATGGCTCATTGGCACCACCTAATGCCAGCACTTTTCCCGATTTCATGGGAACGACAATGCCGAAGTCGTGCGCATAGACCGTATGCACCGTATGCCAAGCTCCATTGTTGAAATATTCTGCCGTGGCTGTGGGAACGAAGCCCGTGGTGTGTCCTCCGATGACCGTCAGCTCGCCATTGATAAAGAAGGTACAGTGGCCATAACGTGGGATATTGAGGTCAGGCAGTAGCTCGGTTTCCATTTTTTTTTGAGTCATGCCTACGTTCTCCGACGATTGTACTGCATGCAAGGATGCTGATGCTAATAGGATGATTATATTTATAATAAGGTATCTTTTCATCATTCTCGGAAAAAGCATGCAAAAATAAATAATTTATTCAACTATTGCACATGTCAAATATTATCGTGACCTTTGCCCCAACAAATCATTTACTATGCAAACATTCAAAAAAGGGGAGAAGATTGGCAAATATGTCATCAACTCGTTCATAAAGAAAGGCATTGTCGCTGAATCATATACGGTGCTCGGCCCTGACGACATGATGTATTTCATGAAGGTGTTCGACCTCAGGAGCATCCCTCGTGAGCAGCTCTTCGAGGGCAAGGAGGTTTACGAAATCCAACTCTGCAAGGAACTCAACACCGACGACAACGTCAATGTGGTGCGTTATGTCGACAATGGCGAAGTAAAAAAGAGTAATATCGTCTACCATTACTTGGTCACGGAATTCTATCGGGGTTCTTTGCTTTTGGATGCCGTTAGGACAGAGGGACGTTTCGACCTTGAAGATGCTGTGCAAATCACGCTTTGTGTTTTGAGCGGTCTGTCGTTTATTCATTCTTGTGCTTTGATACACAATGATATACGTCCGTCGAATATCATGCTTCAGGAACTGGAAGACGGTATGCTGATGCCTACCATCATCGACTTGGGTCATATCTCTTACATGGTTAAAGGCCGTCCTACCTTCGCCGACGAGGACTTGATGCCCTACTTCCGTGCTCCTGAGACTTTCCGCGCAGTATACACTGTGAAGAGCGACATTTTCTCGACGGGCGCACTCCTTTATTTCCTCATCTTTGGCAAGTCGCCATGGGAGGGTCCGGACTTGAGAGTCCTTGACGGCGACAAGCAGAAAATCGCCGATGCAGTGAAGAAAGCGAGAAAACAAGACCTCGTTTTGGAGACGGACGAGGTGAAACTGCCTGACTATATGAAGGCAATCCTGCTGAAGGCTTTGGCCAAAAAGCCTGACGACCGTTTTGCTTCGGCGGCCGAATTTGCCCAAGCCTTGCTTGAACAAGTAATGCCCGAATTGGCGAAACGCATGGAGGAGGAAGAGGCAAAACCACAATCGGATGCACAAGGCCAAGACAATAGCGGCCCAATCATCACTTACAAGAAGGGATCAGGGAGTGGCTTCGACAATGTGACGGGGCGCGATGAGCTGAAGGAGCAGCTGCGTAAAGAGGTGCTATTTGCTTTGCAGAATCCTGAGAAAGCCAAATTGTACAAGTTGCCGACCATCAACGGTGTGTTGCTCTATGGACCTCCTGGATGTGGTAAAAGCCTTGTGCTTGAGAGTTTTGCGGAGGAATTGGGCTTCAATTACACCATCATCAGAGGACCGGAATTTGGACATATCTATCAAGATGGGGTGCTCGACAACTTGCAACGGGTGTTTGATGCAGCTGAAATCAAGGCTCCTTTTGTTATCTGTGTTGACGAACTGGAGTTTTTGGCGCCCAATCCGAATGCACAAGGCGAGGAGAATGTCACCCCTCAGATTTCGGCTTTGTACGGCATGATGAACGAATGCTCCAAGAAAGGTATCCTGGTGGTGGCCACGACCAACCGCCCCGACCTCATTGACCAATCTATTATGCGTATAGGATGTTTTGATCGTGTGTTCTTCGTTCCTCAACCCGACTTTGAGGCACGTAAGGACATCTTCATCGACCACTTGAAAGATCGTCCATGCGAAGAACTCGATTTCGATGAGTTGGCTAAGATGTCGGACGACTTCAACGCAGGCGACATCACCGAGGCCGTCACCGAGGCCGCAATGACTGCTGCCTATAACGATGTACCGATTTCCCAGAAAATCCTTGTTGACGTTCTCAAATACAAGAACCCGACCTATTCCACAAAGACTCGTATCGGATTTAATAAGAAGTGATGATATGAACGTTAAAGGGTTGGTTTCGAAGTATTTGAAGTCGCAAGGAATCGCTCCCAAAAAGAACGATTTGGGACTGAATTTCAACTACGAAGGCTGGAATTTCCTCCTTTGGAACGATACCGACGACCCGCTGTTTTTCAGATTGATTTTGCCCGGCGTTTTTGATGTGACTGATGACAACTATGCCAAAGCCATCATGACTTGCAACAATGTCAATTGGAACTATAAAGTGGTGAAAGCGGTGCTCTATGAGTTTGAGGATGAGCATGATAGTGGAGCTTCGGTATGGATGTGTTTCGAGCAGGTACTCGATGCCAATCCACAGGTTGAGGAACTCGTTCCCCGAGCCCTCCACAGTCTCATCGCTGCAGCAGAGGCGTTTACTAAGGAAATGAATGACGAATACTAATTGAAAACAATTGGTTTTGAAGGTTTTGTGATAAATATTTAAACTGATGAAAATCAAACTTTTACTATTATCAATGCTCTTAGCAAACATCGCCGTGGCGCAATATGCCCCTGCCGGCGACAAAATCAAAACGAAATGGGCAGCCAAAGTGGCTCCTGAAAATGCCCTCACTGAATATCCGCGCCCGATGATGGTGCGTCCCGAGTGGAAAAACCTCAATGGGTTATGGCAATATGCCGTTACTACAAAAGGGGAGAAGGCTCCATCGAAATATGAAGGAGACATCCTCGTTCCGTTCTGCATCGAATCGGCCTTATCGGGCGTGCAGAAAGAGGTGGGACCCGACAATGCTTTGTGGTATCAAAAGACGTTTGCGGTGCCAAATAATTGGAAAAATGGCCGAATTCTTCTGCATTTTGGCGCTGTAGATTGGATGAGTGACGTCTGGGTGAACGAAATAAAAGTGGGCTCACATACTGGTGGTTACACTCCTTTCACTTTTGACATTACCCAAGCTTTGAAAGGAAAGCAAAACTCAATTGTGATGCGTGTTTGGGATCCGACCAATAGTAGTTATATTCCCCATGGTAAGCAGGTGATCAATCCTCGAGGCATCTTCTACACTTCTGTGACAGGCATTTGGCAGACGGTGTGGCTTGAGTATGTGCCTGAGGACTATATCCAAAACCTTGTCACAACGCCAAATTTCGATAAGGCTACGGTAAGTGTGGATGTGGAGTTTTCCAACCCGACAAAAGACGATTTATATCAAGTTGAGGTGTCTTATGATGGGAAGCCTGTCGCGACGGGAAAATCCATCAATGGGCAAGCTGTGGAGGTGAAAATGCCTGAGGACTTTCTGCGATGGACCCCCGACCATCCTTTCCTGTACGACATGAAAGTCAAGGTGTTGCGCAAAGGCAAAGTGATTGACGAGGTGGGCAGCTATTTTGCCATGCGTAGCTTTGGAACCCAGCGTGACGACAATGGCATTATGCGTCTCACCTTGAACGGACTACCCATTTTCCATTTCGGCCCGCTTGATCAAGGTTGGTGGCCCGACGGTCTTTATACTGCACCTACTGACGAGGCTTTGGCCTACGATATCCAGAAAACTAAAGATTTGGGCTTCAATATGATTCGTAAGCATGTAAAAGTAGAGCCCGCACGTTGGTATTACCATTGCGACCGTATCGGAATGATAGTATGGCAGGACATGCCTAGCGGTGGTCGTGGGCCAGAGTGGCAGACCACGCAGTACTTTCAAGGTCCTGAGAGTATGCGCACGCTGGAATCAGAGGAATGCTATAAGAAGGAGTGGGCAGAGATTATCAACAGCTTGAAGTCGCAACCGTGCATTGGCGTTTGGGTACCGTTCAATGAGTCATGGGGGCAATTCAAGACTCCTGAGATTGTGGAGATGACCAAGAAACTCGACCCGACGCGCTTGGTCAATCCTGCTTCGGGCGGCAATTTTTATCAATGTGGCGACATCCTTGACCTGCATCACTATCCCGAACCAAAGATGGTGCTTTACGATCCCATGCGTGTCACGGTATTGGGCGAATATGGCGGCATTGGGCGCAAGGTTGAAGGTCACACTTGGGTGAAAGACCAAGGTTGGGGCTACGTGGAGTTTGATACCGAGGAAAAGGTGACGGATACTTATGTGGAATATGCGGAAAAACTCTACAAGATGGCGTTCCAGGGCTTCTCGGCGGCGGTTTACACGCAGACCACCGACTGCGAGACCGAGCTGAACGGCCTGATGACCTACGATCGCGCCATTATTAAATTGGACGAAAAACGCCTACTGCAAATTAACCGGAAGATTAGTCACGCTTTGGCGGAATGATCTTGTAGGGCTGTCAAGTCCGGCAAACGTTTCTGGGACATATATGGCGGTTGTCGGATATTGCGCCCTACAAACTAACATTTCGGGCGGAATCGAAGAGATTTTCTTCAATTCCGCCCGGTTTTTTATCAAATCTGTGCGGATTCGATGATTTTTTTGCTCGATTCCGCCTGGATTTTGTTTTGAAAGAATAACAAAAGCGCACCCGATTGGATGCGCTTTTGCGTATGATTAAGGAAGCATTAGTCGTTTCCTTATTTCACTTGGCCGTTGATGGTGATTTGGGTGCCAACGCCTGTGACGGATTCAGCCTTGGCAGTGCTGAAGAGAACGAGGTGATAGTCGCCATCGGCATCGATTACTGCCAGCATGTCATTGGGAGTTTGGTTGCCAAGAGTGGCGCTGATTTCTCTGTATTTCTCAATTGGGCGTGAGGTTTCAACCAAATTGTTGAAATAAGCGGCTTCCTGCAAATCTGTGGTGATGGTTGCAAAGTCATCGCCATTGCAGAGGTACATTTTGCAGTTGGTGAGAGGCTCAATGGTGGCCATGATGTCTCTGTAGCTACCGGTCCATTGCAGGCCGTTTTGGGCCATCTCTTCGGCATTCAGGACGTTATTCGCACGGCGCACCCAGGTGATGGGTGAGGCAACCAGCTCAACGGCGGGTTGGTTGACGTTAAGATTGATGATGGTGCTATTCATCTTGCCGTCGACGTCGGTGACGGTGGCAGTGATTTCAGCCTTGCCGACAAGTTCTCTCGTGAGGGTGAAGTTCAAGATGTGTTCATAAACAAACTCAGTGCCGCTGATGTTCATCAAGGTGTCGGCGCTGTCGACTTCTGTGCCATCCAATTCAAGAATTTTGACGGCGAGCTTGAAGGTGCTGAGATCCTTCTTGGTTTGATTGTTGGAGGCGGCACGGAAACCAATAGTGTATTCAGTGTCGACATCAATGGTCTGGCCATCATAAACATAGTTTTCACCCGTCATAACGGCAAGTGAAGGTTCCGGATTGTCAACAGGTTTGACACAGCTTGCCATAAAGGCAACGCTGGCGAAGCACACAAGTGCTAAAGCTAATTTCTTCATTTTTTTGATTTGTTTAGTTAAACTTGAGTTTATTGATTTAAATGTGTTTTCTTTTCGAAGAACGTGGCAAATATAGCAAATAGTTTGCCAAACTTTCAAAAACTGACAAAAAAATCAAAAAAAGCCTGTTTATGGCAGGCTTTTTTTACTTTTAATGCAGTTTCATTGTTTCAATTAGTCTTCAACGATTGCTTCGTTCGGGCAAGCGCCAGCGCAGGTTCCGCAACCAACGCAGGTGTCAGGGTCGATGACATAGATGTCGCCTTCTGAAATAGCGCCCACGGGGCATTCGTCAATACATGTGCCGCAAGCAACGCAGCTGTCTGTGATTTTGTAAGCCATAATGTTTTTAATTTTGAGTTAGTTTTGAATTTTCGTGCCGCAAAAATACTACAACTTTCATTCCAATGCGCCCAAATCGGAAATTTTTATTCAGTCTAAATAATAATTTGGGCTAAAGCGTTGATATTTAACATGGTGCGAAATTGCTTCTAAAAAGGAAAATAAAACACGATTTTCTTTGGGTTTGCACCTATTTATTACGTACCTTTGCAGCAAATTTATAGTTCGACAAGCTTACTAAACAATTCATTAGTTCGACAAGCTCAATAACTAAATAATAAATCTCTAAATAATTAAATATGACAGCAAAAAGTAAGGTTGTAGCCCTTGAACACGTCGTCATCCGTTT
>CAMHRP010000046.1:0-26117 GCA_946187645.1 uncultured Bacteroidales bacterium
TCAATTAAACATGTGTCCAACTGGCATAGTTCTTACAGATTCACCCTATGATTCGACTACCGACACGCTCGCCGAAAAACGGGTGCAAAAGTACGGAAAATCGTAAAAATGGTGTTCCTTGAGGATGAAAAAAATCCGCAACCCAAGGCTTTCGCCCGAGTTGCGGATTATCTTCTTTACAACTATAACTATAAAACAAACTTTTTTGTAATTTTGCAATGTCGTTATCTTCTGGTTCTGTTCAATGGACTTCGGCGGAATCGGATGAAACGTCGCAAAAATGTCAAAAAGGAGTCCCGTTTATTTATATGAATTTATATGAAACAGTATCGTAAATTATTAGCGCTTATGCTCTTACTAATAGTAAGTGGCGGCGTAGTTGCACAAGATCTTTTCGACAAGGCAAAGTTGGACAATTACTTAGGTATACTTGAAGAAAACAACAAGTTTATGGGAAGTGTTGCCGTCGCGAAGAACGGGGAGATTATCTACACAAAATCAGTCGGCTTTGCTGATGTCGAAAACAATGTAAAAGCAACAGAAAAATCCAAATATAGAATTGGTTCCGTCTCGAAATCGTTTACAGCGGTTCTAGTTTTAAAGGCAGTTGAAGAAAAGAAAATAGACCTTGACCAAACGATTGACAAATGGTTCCCGACAATCGCAAATTCACAGAAAATAACGGTAAGGCATTTGCTAAGCCATAGGAGCGGAATACACGATTTTACACACAACGATGACTATCTGACCTGGTGCACCCAGCCTAAGACAGAAAAAGAAATGCTTGGGATTATTGAGAACGGCGGCAGCGACTTCGAACCCGACAGCACGGCCGAGTACAGCAATTCGAACTATGTGCTGTTGACATACATGCTTGAAAAGATTTTCTTGAAACCCTATTCCGACCTGTTGCAGGAATACATTGTCGAGCCCATTGGTTTGGCTGACACATACGTTTTTGGCAAAACCAATCCTAACGACAACGAATGCCGATCGTATCGCTTCTTGGGTTCTTGGGTGGTTGAAAACGAAACGGACTGCACTGTTCCGATGGGGGCAGGTGCAATAGTGTCAACGCCGACCGACTTGACAAAATTCGCAGACGCTTTGTTTGGTGGAAGGCTTCTGACGAATGAAAGTCTCGAAATCATGAAAACCATCAAGGACGAATATGGTCTCGGGCTGTTCGAGATTCCTTTTGGCGATAACATTGGTTTAGGACACACGGGTGCAATAGATGGTTTTGTTTCTGTTTATTCGCATTATGCAGATGGAAATGTTTCGTATGCCTTGACTTCTAACGGGCTTAATTTTAAACTCGGAGATATTAAAAAGGCGGTTTTAGGCGCAGTTTACGGCAAACCTTATGAGTTGCCGGAATTCTATAATGTCGCTTCGGAGGACTTGGACATTTATTTAGGCGTGTATGTTTCCACGGAACTCGGTTTGGATATTATTGTAACAAAAGAAGGAAACACATTGATTGCGCAGATTGGCGATGATGTTTTTGCGTTTGAAGCAGTTGACAAGGACAAATTTAAGTATGACCCGATAGAGGCAACATTTGAATTTGATCCGGAAAAGAACACAATGACTTTATTTCAATATGGAGTAGAAATAGTTTTTCAAAAGAAAAAATAGTTTTCCTGTGAGTTGGACCTGTTTGGCCACAGGCCGAGGGGGTCTGCCGACCACGACCCGCAAAAAAAATCCGCAACCTAAGCCCCTGCCCGAGTTGCGGATTTATACTCCTATATTACTCCCAATCGGAAAGACAGATAAACCGCATAGATAGTGAGCAACAACACTCCTCCCCATCGGTTGATGGTTCGCTTCTTGTTGCAGATTAGCAAAAGCCAGATGACAGCCCCGCTTAGTGCCACCAAGAAAGAGTCCAATTCAACACCTTGATAGGCAGGCAAAGGTATTATCAAGGCACTTGTGCCCAAAATAAAGAACACGTTAAAGATATTGCTCCCGACAACATTCCCAATGGCAATATCACTGTTGTGCTTGAATGAAGCCATCACCGAGGTTGCCAATTCAGGCAGCGAAGTGCCCAAGGCGACTATGGTTAGCCCAATAATTGACTCGGGAATTCCTGCTTGTTGGGCAATCTTGGTGGCACTCCTGACCACCAACTCGCCGCCAAGAACCAAGGATGCCAATCCGACCAAAACAAGCAATACACATTTCCATAAGGGCATTTTGTGCTCAGCCTTTTCAGTGACAGCGCTTTTTGCCGATTTAATACTTTTGAACAGAAACCCGACAAAAACGAGCAACAAAACACCCCCTTCCAGTCGAGAAATGCCTTTTACTGTTTCACCACACCAATTTGCCCAGACAAACAAAAGAGTCATTATGCCCGCAATAATGGTCAGGGGAAGCTCAATACGCACTGTCTCCTTTTTCGCGACAATTGGAAAGACCAAGGCAGAACAACCGAGGATGACCAAGGTGTTGATGATGTTTGAGCCAAGCACATTGGTAATGGCCAAATCGGTTGAATGAGTTGAAACAGAGGTCATGTTAACGATGAACTCTGGCATGGATGTGCCGAACGCCACCACTGTAAGGCCAATCATAAGATCTGACACGCCCAACCGCTTTGCCAGGTCGGAAGCTCCGTCCACCAGCCAGTCCGCTCCTTTGACCAAAATCGCCAGTCCCCCAGCAAAGCAAATAACCAAAAACCATATTGTTGATAACAAATGTGTGAACATAATCAAGTTGTACTAAGGTTTTGAAACATTTGCTTTGACAGCAGACTGAGGCGCAATTCCAAAAGCCTCGAGAGCGCACTCAAGCTCTGCCTGATTGTCGCTGAGAAGCATGAGCCGGTCGCCCACATGGAGATGGGTCTTGCCCGTGGGCACAAAGTAATTGTCGCCTCGCTTGACCATGATGACAAGCGTTTTCTCGGGCAATCGGAAGTCCATCATGCGAGTGCCAATCGTAAGCATCTTTTCCGTCACTGTCGCTTCAGTGATGGCCGATTTGATTTCCTCAGGGAAGTCGATGTCGAAATCCTGAGAAGGTCCTTGCCGTTTTGCTTTGGGCGTTTCAGAAACCCCCAACCAACGCGATACCAGGGGTAGTGTAGTGCCTTGGACGACGAGACTGACCAACGTGCAAAGGAAAACGATGTTGAACATCACATCGCTATGCGGCACGTCCGAAGCACGGCAAAGAATGGCGAAAATAATGGGCACTGCTCCGCGCAACCCTACCCACGATACAAGCAGACGGTCGCGAAAGGTATAGCTGCGGAATGGCGACAACGACACAAACACGGCAAGTGGCCGCGATACGAATATCATCACCAAACTGATGATCAGCCCAGGGACCCATACCTCACGTAATTCCGACGGATTGACGAGCAAGCCCAACGTGAGGAACATAGAGAGTTGTGCAATCCACGACACACCGTCGAAAAAACTTCGTGTGGAACGCTTGTGGACAAAACGGCTGTTGCCGACCACCAATCCCGCCACATAAACGGCAAGATAGCTGTTGCCATGCAAATAATAAGTGGCGGCAAAAACGAAGAAACAGCCCGACAATACCAAGATGGGATAAAGCGCCTGGTTGTCCATGTTGATTCTATTGATAATCCAAACCAAGCCTTTGCCGAAACACCAACCAGCCACGGCTCCAATGAGGAGTTGAAGCAGCAATACCAACAGTGCGTTTCCGTAATGCGGTTCCCCGCCTTGCAATACAAGTGTGATGAACGTAGTTGTCAGCACGTAAGCCATGGGGTCGTTGGCTCCGCTTTCCAACTCCAGTGTAGGCCGTAAGTTGTGCTTCAGATGAAGCCCTTTGCCCCGCAGGATGGAAAAGACGGATGCAGAGTCGGTGCTGCTCATGGTGGAGGCCAGCAACAGGCATCCCATCACCCCTAAGCCGAGGCGAGGGTCAATCAGGAGATAGAGTATCAACCCGGTAATTACGGCGGTAAGCAACACGCCCAAGGTAGCCAATGTTACACCTGGACCCAATACTGGCTTGATGTCTTCAATCTTGGTGTCGAGTCCTCCCGAAAACAGGATGGCACTCAACGCCACGGTGCCAATCATGTGCGCCAACTTGATGTTGTCGAAGTGGATGCCGAGTCCATCGCTGCCGAACAACATCCCCACGCCGAGAAACAACAGCAAGGCAGGCACGCCGAAACGGCTGCCCGCCTTGCCTGCCAAGATGCTGGCAAAGAATAGGATTGACAGAATCAGTAAAACGAATTCTATTTGCATGAGTCCTTATCCCTCTGGTTTCAATTCTTTCAAAACATCAAGAAACGCCTCTGCGTCAGCACCTTTGTAGACTGTGATGTCGGAATTCGGCTTGAATTCATAATCCGAGTAACGAAAGATTTGAACCGCTGCGAATTGTTGGTCTTTAGTGTAAAGCACGAACAGTTCGATGGGACTAAGTGTCTTGCAATGCAGTTTCTTTATATCGTTGAAATGATGCTTTTCAAGACATGCTCTCAAGTCGTCGTAGTCGTCGGCGATGAAGTAATACATTTTTTTGCTCACCGCCATCTGCGTGGGCATATAGTGCCAGCGGCGGAAGAGGCCTTTGCGTTCCAGTTCAGGGAGTTCGTGGTTTTTGAGGTTCTTATTATTTGTTGTTTCCATTTTATCGTTGTTGAATTGTTGATTGTTTAATTGTTTAATTGTTGGGATGTGCATACAATCATCCCGTTAGGTGCGAAATGCACCTAAAAAGGGGAAAACGAAAAAACAGGAAACGGTCTAAATCAGGATACGTCTCAACCGGAACACATGGTATTCCTTCGGGAACGCAACTAACTGGGTGACAGAATGATGAATTAACCTTGAAACAGCAGGCTTGTGCGTCGAAAGCAACACCTGCCTGATGCTGACATTACTGACGGTTCGGGTGCGGTTGGGCAAGACTCGCACACTGAAACCAGGCGAGCAAACCGTGCTTTCCTGTTGCACGGCATGACGGGTCTCGGCGGCAGCATTGTAAAGATTCATCATGTTGGCCTCCATGGAGTCAACAAAGACAATGCTGTCTGTCTTTGCACATTCCTTTCCCGTCGAAACTGATTGATTTACACAACCATTCAGGCTCGCAAGGAAGAAGAACAATATGGTGGCTAAAAAGCGCATTGATGTATGCTTGTTAAATCCAACTGCAAAAGTACGGTTTTTTCACGAATTGATGTTCTCTATTGGTAAAAAACGATTCCGCCTGCCCCAAAATTCCTTACTTTTGCCTCCATATTAATCTGACACACATCCATAATACAAACGAGCTTGAAATGAAAAAAACGATTTTTGTCCTACTGACTGCTTTGGCACTTGTTTCATGTAATGAAAAGACTCAAAGCGTTGATTATGTGTTGTCTTGGAAAGGTGACGGCATAGGCGTTTCCGTTGCTTTGGCCACGCCTGCCGATACCGTAGTTTTTAGTTATGCCTCCGAAAACGGGGGAATGACCGACCAGATGACTTGGCTCCAGGATTTGAATATCGAAAAAGGGAAAGTGTTGATTGACACGTCGTCGCTTGAACTAACCGTCATCCCCGAACACGGGGAAGCCCGATTCTCGTATGTCGTCCGTTGCACGCTGCCCGCCGATTACGGCTCGCCCGGCGGTTGCCTGTGGGACGTCTTCCGCCCCGACATCGATGATGCGATGCTGTTCACGAGGACGGAAAATTTGTTTGCCGTGCCTGCCGATGACGACGAGACACCCGTTTCGGTCACTTGGGAGTCGGTGCCCGATTATCCCGTTTTCTGCCTCTATAATGCCGGAAAGGGAACGGAGCGTTTTGAAGGGAATGTGCGCGACATTGCATGGTCGGTCATCGCAGGCGACCCTTTGCTGACCGTTGACTCAGTGATGGTTGACGGAAATCTTCACTATTTGGTGACGGCCCTTCGCAAGAATGCTGAGATGAACAAAGCGGAACTCACCGACTATTTCAAGACCTTTTACTCTGCCATTTCCAGTTTTTGGGGCGATGAATACGACGGGCCTTATTCGATGCTGTTTTTCCCTTTTCGCCGAAACACTTGGGAAGCGACCGGAAACGGGTTCACCAACGGCTTCGTCTCACGTTATGATGCCACTGCCGACACTATCCTGACCACAAAGCGTAGGGATTTGTTTACCCATGAAGTTGGGCATAAATGGCTGAACAACGGCCCTGTGTGGTTCCCTGAGGGGTTCAATGAGATGCAGACAGGTTACCAACTCGTGGCCTCGGGATTGGAAGATCCGACTTATTTCGCCACTTACTTCAACATCGCCCTTGCCGGACTCTATCACAGCCCCTATAGGAACGCACCCGATGAGGAGGCCGAGGAGAAGTTTTGGGACGACGGCGACTACATCTGGCTCTTGTATTGGCGCGGCTATTGCTATGCCTTCCATTTGGCAGGCGTTTATGAAAGAGAGACGGGCGAGCCTAACGCCTGGAAGCCGATGATGCAGACAGTGAAACCTTTCATCGACGATTTCACCGCAGAGAAATTCCTCGACGCGATGGCCGGCTTGATGGACCGCGAGCGCCTTGAGAAAGACTATCGCACTTATATCGTAGAAGGCAAGGACTTTGATTTCTTTGCCGAGGACCTTCCTTCCGGCTGTGCCATCACCCGGCGCGAAGACGGCGCCCCGCAACTCGTTGTGACGGATACGGTGGCTTTTGCAAGGCATTTTGAGTGAAAAGGACGCTGCTCCAATAATCACCTCCTGCCAGCCAGCACCCCGCCGCCATAACGATTGTGGCAACGATGAAAATCCAGCCGATAGGCTCGCCGAGGACGAGCACAGAGTCTCAATATATTGACTATAGGTTTGATATATGCGACGAAAAATCCGCGAAAGGGAGTGATCATTTCGCGGATTCGGAGGATAGAAGGGGAATCCTTATCTGTCAAAAACTCTTCGCTCGTTTCTTGTAGCTCGATAATTCCAAGTTGAGCAATTAAGCACACCACCTTCAAGCGCTATTTCGTTGTAGTTGATGGTCTCAATAGTTTTATCAGGAAATATTCGCTTAAAGGTTTCTATGGCTTCGGCGTCTCTATTACCCTCAACCTCAAAAACAGGAAGAACTATCAGATTGCCAACTTCAAGGTAGTTGACATATAGTCCAATGGCGTTTTCAGGATGTTTTGAATCCTTATATCCATAAAAGAATGGCACATCGACATACTTTAGTTTCTTGTCTTTCAAAACTTTTTCCATGCTATTCGACCAGTATTTGTATTCTTCCGAACGATTATTCCCTAAAATGGTGTCACGGTCTATGAAACGAACCATACCATCGGCATGACCTGTATAATCACTCTTTTGTGCCGGAATGATGATAATCTCAGCCTCAAGCAAATCTGATAGCTCTTTGACGAGTTGCTCTTTGTCCGTGTATTCTGGATTTTCTGTAAAGATTCTGTCTGAAATAATTGCACGACCGGAGCAAAGTAAAACATTCCCGCCATCAAGATTGATATTCGAAAAAATGGGATTGAATCCATTTTCCCGACACACTTCTCTTACGTCAGAGCGTGAATCTTCCCACTCTTTCTTGCCTTTCAGATATGAAGGGTCGTAGCGAAACTGTGTCAATTTCCCAGAATTGGTTTGGATTGGCATATAATCTCTGCACCAAATATCTTTTGTCCCTTTCAGAAACGAGTGTTTAACATTGTGTTTTTCGAGAATCTCAATCAGGTTTTTGCAAGCATTCGGGTACTTGCTCATTAACAATTCTGACATATAGACGGTTTCGTCGTCTATAAGATTTTCTTTGTTGATTTCCTCCTTTGCAACAGACATTGACATTGTTTCCTCCTTGGTCAATTGTGTATTTTTCATGTCCCAATATTTCTTTCGTATTGACGGATAGTCGCCGTTCATGAACATAACACACATCTCTTTGGTTGGTTCCCAGTCATTACTTAAGCACAAGTCTGTAAAGATGGCCTCTTTGCCTCGTTTTTCCAAAACGAAGTTGTTGATGTATTCAGATGAAATGTGTTTTCCAGAACGCAGGAGCACCAAATTCATCTTCTTAAGAATTTTCCGATGAGCCTGTGTAGATAAACTGTTATCAACCAGTTTTTTCATCAAATCACTAAGTTTTGGTTTCTTGACCCATTTAACGAATTGGATAATGACTGGTACAATACCAACCAATCCAATTATTGTTCCGATGATAAATTCTGTACTCATAATAGCTGCCTTTTAGTGTATTTTAATGTATAATCCTTCGGCAAATCCTTCGCCTTTGATGGTGTCTTCTGAAATAATCTCAAATAACAAATCCGACTTGTCAGTCTTGACTTGGAGGAATTCCTCGTCTTTTTCATATTCCGAAGGGAAATCAATCCCGAAAATGGCATCACGAATGACAACAGTTTTCTTTCCTTTAAATGTCACCGACTGATAGAATGGATTATCTTTGGAAACAAAAGTACCTGATGGATGTATTGCTTTGGGGCTTCTTACAAAGGTTTCCTTTAATATTTGAGAAGAGCCTCTGCCTTGTGCTTGATTGTTGTGAGGATTATTCGTGCATCCACACAACAAAAGCAACAATAGGTAGAATAATAATGTATTTTTCACTTTTTTATCCCTAATATGTGTCGGGCACAACTATTAGTTTTGCCTATTCTACAATGCAGTTTTCGGCTTCCCTGCTTATTTTGTCAAGCGAAAACCAATCATTCAGACATGAAGAAAGCGTGAATCCAACTTTTCGTCTGAGGCTGTGAGAAGATGCCTATATACCCAAGTAAGACCCACGCTAAACGTGGCATCCGCTACTTCTTTCGGGTACATATTCGTTTTGAAACTTCTCACATTTCAGACGATTCCGAACGATTGCAAACGCTATGATTTATAATATGTTAGTTTAACTTCTTTTCTGTAATTTGTCTATTTTTTTGTTATAATGATATTCAATTGTTTAGTTTGTATTTTTACTCTAAACCTTTCTCTATCACTTCCCAATGGCCGGTCTTGTCAGAACCGACCCATCTGACGAGGTTTTTCTCGACCAATTCCGTCAAATCTCGTTGGACGGTCTTTCGGTTTACGCCTAAACGTTCGGATAGATATTTGGTGTTTACGATTATTTTTTCTGCGACATTTTCTGCGACATTTTCTGCGACATTTTGTGCAATGCCAAGTATGGTTTTGATTATAAGCTGCTGTCGTTCAGATAATTCATTTATATATTTTTCTGCGACATTTTCATCTGTATTCGACGAAGTCACTGCATACGGTATGATGACCCGAGTGAAATTGTCCATAAAAACAAAATCCTCTTTCTTATAGACCTTGAGTACGCGCAACAACCCTGTTCCCAACGATTCCACCAAGTCAACATCGCGAAAAACGCGCATCAATTCCTTGTTACGAGGGTTACTGACGCCATTGAAAAAGTCAGACATGCTCATCCCGTTTGGCAATGAGCCTGCCGAAGTGATTTCCAAACGGTCAGAGAAAAGCTCGAATTTCGGCGGCACTTCATTGAAATAATCATTGTGAACGATGGCGTTGATGACCAATTCTCGCACTGCACGCTCATTTCAAAGAGGTGTATCCGTTCTATAAGGATATCCGATGCTACTTTTAACCGTATTTTCAACTTGCAAGCGATTGAGCACCTGTTCGGTAGCTTTCAGCAGCGAGCAGTACCCATATTCGTGATTCTCTATCAGATCATCCCTGTCCGTTCCTGTATACTTTGCCAATTTGATTGACATGCTATTTGAATCGGCCAACAAGTAGGCCACATAATTATAACTGCCATCTGTCGTGAGCAAATCAAGCGTTTTGGCGAAACTGTCATTAAGTGTTAATCCTTGACTATCATAGTAGATGCGTAGTTGACGAAAAGTCAAGTCTTGGTGAGGTGAAGGGATGTTTTTAAGCGATTGACGCACCCGTTTTGCATACAAGTCTTCTATTTGCTTTGAAGTCATCGGTTCCGAAGCCGTCCCGACACGCAAGAAACACCCTCGCTCCGACAAACCGTATTTCGTCTTGTAGTAGGGTTTCTCGCTCCCGCTGGCAACAAAAATCTTAATGACAGGAACTTCATCGATACGCTCAACCGTAACATCAAACAGCCCCATCGGAGAAGGAGAAATGCCCATACGGATACGGTCTTTGGTTTTCAGTATGTCGCCGTCAATATCCTTTACGCCAACCGCATTCCCGCTGTCGTCAATGCCAATATAAACCACACCGCCCTCGTGGTAATTGAGGAACGCCACTACTTCGCGCTCGATGTCGAGTTCGCGTGTAAGTTCGCGCTTGAATTCTATGCGGTTGGTTTCTGTAAGCATTCTTTTCCGTCACATTTCCAAACCGCAAAGATAATCTTTTTCCCGATACCAACCTCAAAAAAGGTTTTCTGAAAGTCACATCGGGCTTGAAAAATCCTTTCTCACCTTCCTGCCAGCCAGCACCCCGCCGCCATAACGATTGTGGCAACGATGAAAATCCAGCCGATGGGCTCACCCACAATAATTGCCGAAAAAAAGCTCCGATGAACTCTTCTATAAAATCTGTTGATAAATCTCCTTATCTACATCCTTGAACACATTGAAAACCACCTGTTTGACACTGCAATCGGGATGCTCGGTCAAGTAATTTTTGATGGTTCGCACGGCGATTTCGGCGGCCATTTGGTTCGGAAAACGGAACTCGCCTGTGGAGATACAGCAGAAGGCGATGCTTTCAAGACGGTTTTCATCGGCACAAGCCATGATGCTGCGGTAACATGAGGCTAATTGCTCCTGTTGGCACTCTGTAGGGATGCCGTTGGGGATGATAGGTCCAACCGTATGGATAACATACTTGCAGGGCAGATTATAGGCCCTCGTGATTTTGGCCTGCCCCGTCGGCTCTTCGCGACCTTGTTGGAGCATCAGTTGGTAACATTCCTCGCGTAACTGCACACCCGCTGCGGAATGAATCGCATTGTCGATGCACTTGTGCAAAGGATGGAAGCAGCCCAACATCTGGCTGTTGGCCGCATTGACGATGGTGTCTACCTTTAATCGGGTGATATCGCCTTGCCAAATTGTATAGTTTAGAGTTGAGGGTTTAGAGTTTAGAGTAGTTGAAAGTGGAGAGTTTAAAGTTGATAGTTTAGTTAGGTCAACAATTCCTTTTTCCTGTAATTGCGCCTGCAGTTCCTCGTCCTGAAAACGCAGAAACTCATCGCTGATAGGTTTCGGCCAACGCACATTGCGCAAGGCACGGAACAGGTCGCGCTTGCCTTGCAAATCCGATGGAATCTCCATCTCGGAATATTGCGGGTCTTCTTTCAGAAGGTAATCAATCAAATAATCTAAACGATTCATTTTCAACAGTTCAACAGTTCAACAATCAACGTTTCAACAATTCCTCTAGTATTTCTCCAATATCTCCATCAATCACAATCGACCTGTCTTTGATTTGTTCCACGGTGAACGCCTCGCCGAGGTTGATGGTGGCGTAGGTCGCCTCGGGATTTTTGTATGTCATTTGCATGAACGGCAGTTTGATGATGGTCGGGGTGTTACTGCCTATGCCGAGGTCCCAATACAACACCTTTCCGTGTTGGTGGCCGTTCACGAAATCGAGGTAACGCTGTGCAGCCTGGTGCCAGCTTTCGTCCTCCACAAAGGTGTCGTCGGAACGCAGGTTGACCTTCATGGGGCCACCGCAGACGGGACAATGGGGAATCAATTCGGTCGGTATTTTCATATCGTTTTGTGTCGCAACCAGTTTCCTGATGGTTTCCTCGTTATCGTAGGTTTTTTGGTGACATGGTTTCGCACATTGGAAAAGACCGTAGTCGCCTTGCGTGTAAAACAGCCGTTGCTTGTCGAAGCCCGCCTTTTGGAATTGGTGGTCGACATTGGTGGTGATGACGAAATAGTCCTTGTCCTTCACGAGTTTCAAGAGGTTGTTGTAAACGGGTTTCGGGGCAGGCACATAGCGGTTGTGGAAAATGTGTCGGCTCCAGTAGGCCCAATGTTCCTCCTCGGTCGGGAACTGGTGGAATCCCGCCGTGTACATGTCGGTGAAGCCGTATTTCTCGATGAAATCGGCAAAATGTTTCTCAAAACGCTCCCCCGAATAGGTGAAACCCGCCGAGGTGGATAGGCCAGCACCTGCGCCGATGACGACGGCATCGGTGGATTGAAGCGTGTGGTGAAGATTTTGAATGAGTTCCATAAGATGAAATTATGGGACAAAAATATGAAATTCAACACAAACTATCCGCCGATGCCGTCTATTTTTTTCTCAGATTCAATGCACCACGGCCACTCGCTTTGTGGTTTTGCTTTCCTTCGTGATGATGTTTATCAAATAGAGGCCAGAACCGAATCGGGTCAGATCCAAGGTCAAGGCATCATCGTGGGTTTCGACTTCATAAACCACCTGTCCCTGAAGGTTGCAAACGCTTACGCGACACATGTCGTTGGCTTGAACGAAAACCTGTCCTTTGGTTGGATTAGGATAAAGATTGACGCTCGTATGTTCATTTTCATCGACCCCGACGACTGTATTCGACCAAGCGATTTTCGATTCAGGCGCGGGCATGACGCTCGGCAGAATGAAGATGTTGTGCTGTCCTGTCTCGCTGATGTAGGTCGTTTCGCCCGTGGCGAGGTTCAGCTCGTAGAAGCCCATGCCGTAGTCGCCAGCGCATTGGTGCCAATAGGTCTTGTTGGTGACACGGCTCACGTAGGCCGATTGCAGGTAAGGCGCAATCTTTCCCGTCGAGGCGATATAGGTTGCATGGGCATTCGTCTTGTTGAGTTCGTAAATGTCGCCTTCCATGTCAATCGTATAGAGGCGTCCGTCGTAAGTTGACATAAGTACCATCGAGATCATGCCCATGTTCCCGATGACGGTTTGGTGCCCGTTGGTCAGGTTCATCACGGTGAGGCGACCGGTGTAGTCGATGCAGAACATTTGGTTAGTGCTGAGGTCGAATGCCATGCCGGTAATCAGTTGCGATTCGTGGTCTTCGAAGATGTCGAGTTCCGATAGGATGGCACCCGTCTCCAAGTCGATTTTATAAAGGTAGAGCGTCTGGCAGATGCCCAAGGCCACATCGGCGTAGGTGGCATACAGATAGCCGTCGGAGGCGATGTCGCCAGCGTAAATCGTATGCTCGTCGCTCAGATAGGTCGCAGTTCTCATCGGCGATTGGAGGTCGTAATACTGATAGCCTTCAGGGAAGCCGTTGCCATAATGGGCGTAGGCGTAGGCCAAGTTGGATGAGAAGCCGCCCTCGAAGACGCAATTTACGCCCCATTCGAACTCATCGGTGAAATTGGTGCCCCAGTCGGTGTCGATGAATTGCGTCGCCGTCACTTTGGTGGCTATGGTTTCCACCACATCGTTGTGCTTTCGATACACATTGTAGTATTGCACGGCATGATTCGGGTCGTTGACGGCATCCCAAGTCACCTTGACGGCATTGTTGTTGATTTCCTCGGCGTGGACGTTGGTCACCTCTTGGGTCTGGGTCTGCATGACGATGGTGATGCCATTGGCATTTCCTTGATAAGTCACCACAATAGGCCCCTCGTTGTAGGAATTCCTAAAGCCGTTTGCAGACGCATACGCCCTGTAGCGACCAGCAAGCAACGAACCGGTGAATTGTCCGTTGGCATTGGTGGTGAATGTATACGTTTGCTCCCTGCCGTGTTCGTCCACGCCAAGCACTGTGACTGTCACATTAGGCATCGGAGTGGTGCCGTTGGCGCCATACACCACGCCACTCAGGTTGCCGTTGCCAGTCACTTTCACGGTGACTTCATTTGATGGATGCGAATCGCCCTCTTCGTAAACTGCGACAATCGTAAACTTGTATCCTTCAATGTTATACGTCAGGTTTTCCACCAAATAGGAGTTTTCAGTCGTTTCTCCCTCTAATTGGCCGTCTTTGAATATCTTGTATCCGACGATGGCTTTCCCGTTGGATTTGGCCATATTCCATTGTAGCGTTGTGCTTTCGTTGGGATAGAGGTAAGCATTGGTGACGGTAAGGACAGGAATGTCCAAGGGCGTGGTAAACGACCAGACCTCGCCTTCGGTCGCTCCCGTCGTGTTCCTTTCGTTGATCTGCCAATAATAACGCGTGTTGCCGACCAAGTCGAAGACGGCAAAGATCTCGTCGAGGTCGCGGGTCCAGTCTTGCAGGACTTCTTGAGGAGGATTCGTAGTTCCGAATTTCAACTGATACTCTGTGGTGTATTGTCCCAACGACCAGCGCAGGTTCAGGCTGTGCTCAACGTCGATGGCATCTTGGATCGGCCAAGGATTGGAAGCCGCCACGGGAACGGGGATGGTCGCCTTCTGGATGTTGACGGTGAATGAAGACGTGGCTGAGGCGGCAAGATAATACGTACCAGAGGCCACGGTCATGTTCGTGAGGTCTAAAGCGTTTGCTATTTCGCGACCAGCCACCAACCTTGCGTCATCCAAGACGACCGTGTAGGCATCGGTCACGTCGTAATGGCGGAAAGCGATGTAGACATCGAGGCCTGCGTAGTTTTCCAGACTTAAGGTTCTTTCCTCAAAACCGTAGTTGTCGATTCCTTCTTCAAACACAAGTTCGAAATCGGCGGGGTCGGTGTTGCCGTTTGTCGAGACGAAAACGCCATAATGCTCAAGGAATTCGTCGGAGGTGCAGCCAATGTTGTATTGCAAGACCGAAGCGGCCGAAATGGTGTATTTTTGCGGCGAGACAATGAAATTGTCGGGCGTGAGGGCTTGCCAAGCTTCGTGATCGTAAGAGTCGGAGGCAAGGTAGCCGTTGCGGTTCTCCCAGTTATGCCCGTCGCCATCGGCATCGATGAGGGTCCATCCTTGCAAATCTCCTGTGTCCCAATCGAATGAGAAAGTCGTCGGGCAACCTGCATTGACGCTTGGACCTGTATAATGATTATCGGAGGAAGGGCCACCCACGCCGCCAAAGCCTTCCTCATACAAAGCCACTTTTCCGTTTGTTCCACTGACGCTCGCGCTAAGCATAACGTCTTCGTTGAGGACGAGTTTGTAAACGGCATCCTTGCCATCGGTCGCAGTTCCAGGAAGCAGATAATTGTCTTTCAGTGAATTAAAAGACGGCGTATCGGAATAGGTGTTGCTGCTGAATGTCACGTTTTGCGGCAATTCCCAGACATCGGGCGAAGTGGGCGTGTAGGCCGTTGCAGTTACGGGGATGTTGGCTTGGCCGCCATCGAAGGTAATCACGACGTTTTCGTTCTTTTCGCCTGGCGTAGTGCTGCCCGTGGTGATGCTGAAACTCTTGCTTTCGTCCAAACCCAACGTAAACGGCACTTCTACATCGTTCAGCGTGAAGAAGTTGCCCGTGACGGTCATATTGCTAACGGTGCAACTTTCGCCCATGTTGGTGATGGTGAAAGGTACGGGGCGCATCCAAGCGCCAATGGGACGGTCACCCATCGCAATCGTTGACGGGTCACAAACAATGGTGGTTCCGTCAAGGAAATGGAGTTTGATCTGATTGTTCTGGCTGAGTGCCGTACCGTCATTTTGCTCAGATGGCATGATGATAAAGTCGGACTGCACGTAGATGGAACGGTTAGCCCCCGTTTCGTACACGCGGAATTGCCTTGGTGTCCATGTCATGTCGGAACCATAATCGTTGAACGTGACGAGGATGTTGCTGGTGCCGTCGTATTGGAAATAGTCGTCGAAAACGACGGTGTGCCAGCCTTCGGACGAAGGGATTTCCCAGTAGCCTTGGAAGACCCTCGAACCCGACACAGGGATGGTTTGCATGCCAAACGAAGTGGCATTGGTGTTGTTCATGTACAAGCCCATCTGCCTGTTGGTGACATCACCTTGTGTATTATAAAAACTGACGGCAATGACCGCTCCTGCGGCATGGTTAATTTCGCCGGCAGTATAGATTTGTTGCGTAAGGTTGGTCCATTGCGTGTTGGTCGGCAAGTTGGAAGAGGTCTGTGTGCCGCTTCCGATGATGATTTCTTCTGCCCGCATATTGCAAACGAGGCCGAAGAGCATGATGGCTGTGAATAGCTTTTTCATTGTGTTAGGTGTTTTTGTGTGATTTAACTTGTTACTATCGCTTTCGATTTTGACGCTGCAAAATTCGCCATTGTTATAATAAGGAGCGAACAAGGCACCATAACAAGTTCATAACAGAATGAAAAACAGCCATAACAATATCATAACAAACACGAATATAGAAATGTATTTATATGATTATCAGTATTTTGAAAGAAATTGGTTCAATTCCTCGTCAGAACCGACTAAATTGAGTTTCTTGCGCAGTCGCGACCGCGCCACCATGGCACTTTCGGGGCTGATGCGGCAAATGGCGGCGATGTCCTTCGTGGTCAGATTCAACTTCAAGAAGGCGCACAAACGCATTTCGTTGGAAGTGAGGTTGGGGAAATCGGCTCGAAGGTTGTTGTAGAAGTCGGGATGGGTTTGCGTGAAGTAATACTCGAAATCCTCTGGCGTGGTGGCGTTACGGTAATCCTCAAACGTCTTGATGACTTCCTTCACGTTGTTTTGCAAACTACTTTTGTCGTCGGCGATGGCCTTGAGTTTGTCGATCATCTCCGTCAGCACCCCTTGACGTTCCACTTGCACCAAGGCATTGGCCGTCATCTCACGTTTCTTCAAGTCGAGTTCCTTAGCCATCACTTCTTCCTGTATCTTTTTGTCTTTCAAAATGATGTTCTTTCTGTTGAGCAAAAGCAACACTATGACTATTACGGCCACTAAGACCAAGATTACAAAACCAGAGACCATCCTGAACCGCTTGCTTTCTGCTTCTTTCATCTTCCGACCCTGCTCCATCTCCATCTTGGCCATTTCCAAGTCGTGTTGCACCTCCAGTTGCCGCAAGCGGTTGATGTCGTTGAGGCGACTCAGGCTGTCGTTCACCAAGGTGTAGCGCTCCATGGCATAGGCGTAATCCTCGAAGCGTTTCAATGAAAACAAAAGGTCGCATTTCATCTTCAGCCCAATGGTTTCCGTGGTCAGGAAGCCCAAGCGTTGTGCTATGCCAATTCCCTCGCCAATATATTGCAAGGCAGCATCGTCCTTCCCAAGTTCCGATAAGGTTAGCCCTTTTAATATCAGATTTTTAGGCAACAGCTCCTTGTCGTCCGAATCCAAATAGCGGAGCGTGGAATCGCAAGCAGCGATAGCTTGGTCAAAATGATTCAGTTCAAAGAGGGTTTGCGCTCGATAGTTCAAGATGGTTGCCTTCTCTATCGGTGAGTGGCAATAGCGATAAGCCGTGTCGAAGTAATGAAGCGCGGTGTCGAAAGCCTCTTTGGTGAAATAGCACACCCCGATATTGGCGTAGGCGAAATAGCGGTTTTGTTCGGTTTCGGCGTTCGACAGCAGACGCTCTCCCAAAGCGATAATGTCGTCGTCGCTGTTGGAGCCGATCATCAGCACTAACAGGTTGTTGTCCAAATAGAACTGGAGATGCGGGTCGTTTACGGTCTCCTGGTTGAGTTTTGTAGCCTCCATGAGGCATTCGTAGGCTTGTGAATACATCTCCTTCGAGAGATAGCAAGCCCCCAAAGCCAAGTCGATTCTCACTTCAAGCCGATTCACCTTGTCGTCCCTACGCATTGGCTGTAGTTGCTCCTTGGCTTCCATCAGATGCAGGCAAGCCTCCTTGAA
Source organism: uncultured Bacteroidales bacterium (assembly GCA_946187645.1). Classification (GTDB taxonomy): domain Bacteria; phylum Bacteroidota; class Bacteroidia; order Bacteroidales; family F082; genus Limimorpha. The sequence continues at coordinate 17,702 of CAMHRP010000046.1, forward strand.
ATGGTTTTGTCCGTTCTCCAAATGTCCTTTGCAAAACGCGCCAAAAGCCTGGAGATAAGGATCCTTCATGTCTTTTGAAATCTCCAGGAACTCAGCGATATAAGGCTCGGCTTCCTCGACGGATTGGCGGTCAAGCAAAGATTCTATTTGTGATTGTAGGGCAGCCAATTTGTCACTGCTGGTCTGACGTTTGCCATCTTCAGCCTGTTCCGACGCAAGCAATGTCGTTGAGAGGGCGAAAAGAAACACCCATATACTACAATATATAACCTTCTTGATCATAGCAACGATGATATGTGTTGATTTGCAGTTGGCTCTTCTTCAACTGCAAAAATATAAAAAACCATGAAAACCACGAAATTATGTATCCGTGAAAAACTATATCACGACGCAAACTCTTCCTATTTCCCCTTGCTGAACCGATGGATCTTGGTTTTCCTATCCTTCTGTGTGCCACGGGCATAGACGATGTCAGGGTAGCCAAAGCCGACGATGAGACCCGTGTAGTGGTCGGTGGGGATGTTGAGCATCTTGCGGGCTTCGGGTACCAACTCGTTGAGCACCTCGCTCGGGTAGCTCATGATAGCCGTACCCAAGCCGAAAGCATTGGCTAAAAGCTCAAAATAGGCTGTTGCGATGATGCAGTTGGCCTTGGCGTCTTCGGACCATTTGCCGCTGCATTTCTCATGGGCGATGAAAAGATGCGGCGCACCACAAAACAGCATGTCACCTTCGCGAACAGTCTCTTCGCTCTCTTTCATCTTGCCGTAGAAGAATGGGCTGAAGCTATGCGTGTAAATGCCACGTTTGGCCAAACTTTCCATCTTGTCGTAAGCCACCTGCCAAATCTCGTCCACACGCTTTTTGTCATCGATGACAGTGTATTCCACATTACAGGAGTTGCCGCCCGTAGGGGCGTTCTCCATCGCGGAAAGGATACGGTCAAGGATGACTGGATCGACGTTGTCGTCCATGAAGCGGCGGCACGAGCGGCGGTATTTCACCAAGCGTTCCATCTGCTCGCCTATGTTCTTGTCGGGTTTTGGTGTCGAGGTTTCTGGCTTTTTGCCAAAGATGGAGATGGCGCCTTCGGGGCATACTGCCAGACAGTGCTCGCAACGCCAGCAGCCGCGCCAACCGTAGCGTTCGAAAGGCTGCATCACGGGCATGCCGTTCTGCATTTTCAATACCATGCCGGTGCAGACATTCACGCAATGGCCGCAACTGACGCATTTGTTTCTGTCAACCTCGAAATGAGTGGTGGATTCTATGGTCATAATTATTCCATCGTTATCACAATCTTGCCGCCCGCGCCGCCTTTCTCCAAAAGGTTGTGCGCTTCTACGATTTCATCCATCCGGAACGCTTTGGCATACAGCGGCTTGATGTGCTGCTCGTTAATCAAACGGAAAAGTGAGTCGATTGTTTCCTGTTTCGGAAAATTGCTGAAAAACCCGCTGAGAAAAACACCATTGGGGATGTATTTGATGGGGTCGAAATGCTCGACGGTGAACACATTGCCGAGGATGCCCGTGTTGCAGACATAGCCTGGCTTTATAACACAACGAAGCGAATCCTGCAAAGTAGCAGGCCCGACCAACTCCAACACCTTGTTGGGACGCATATCGGAGGGCAAGCTTTCTGCCAAATGGCCGTCATCGATGCAGCAGTAGTCTGCCCCGATGGTTTTCAGACGGTCGAAGTCCTTTTCCTTGCGGCAAGCCGCAATCACCTTGGCACCCAATGCTTTACCGAGTTGGATGGCGGCCTGTCCGACGGTGCTGGTGGCACCACGTACCAACAATATGTCGCCTTCGTTAAGCAAAAGGCACTCCGTCAGCGAACCGTAAGCTGTGAAATAGGTTTCTGGAATGGCAGCCAACGAGACCCAGTCCAAGTCGGTCTCCACTTTGAAGACATTGGTAGCGGGCAGCAGCGCATATTCGGCATAACTACCGTTGAACGAGCGTCCCATACCGCCCATCAATGCGATGACTCTGTCGCCTTTTGAGAAATGGCTGTCTGACGGGTCGGCAATCTCGCCCACGCACTCGATGCCTGGCACGATGGGCTTCTGGATGTAGTCGTTCTCGATTTCGAACATCCGTAGCAAAGCCTCGGAATGGTTCAGTCCAGCGGCGTGAATCTTCACCAACACCCAACCCGAACGCACTTTGGGAACAGGTATTTCAGAGGCTTTCATTTCCTCCGCCGAGCAACGATGATCTAATTGTATTGCTTTCATTATCATTGTAACTTTCAACTATCAACTACCTTCCAGCATTGCGGGTCAGCAGCAAAGAAATCATGCGTGTAACCATACGCCACTGCGGGACAACCTCGGCAGAACCGCAGCAACTCACATTTTCCGCATTTCTCAAACTTCTCGTATTGGCGGTAATAGTCCATTTGCGGCGAAGTCCACAAATCGTAAAGCGGTGTCTCGAAAACATTGCCCACCTTGCTTTCAAAGCGGCGGCAGGCCATCACATCACCGTTGGGCAAAATAGTGAAATGTCCGTGACCACAGTTGCAGCCGTCATAAACAGTATCGTCGTCCAAGTTTTCCGGAATATTGAACTCGCCAATTTCATATAGATACAGCCCCCAAAGATGGTCTTTCAGGTTAAAGGTGGTTTTGCAACTGTCTCCATAGTCCATGTACTTTTTCCAGCAGGTATCCAGCACCTGGCGGTACTGTTGCGGCGTAAGGTGTGCGCTCTTTTCCAAACTTGTGGGACAGTATCGCGCAAAGGCGAACACGTCAGCCTCGTACTTCACCACAGTATCGATGATTTCCGGCATCTGGTCGGCATTCACGCCCGAGACAGTAGTCATAATGGCCACACGGATGCCATTGCGGTGCAGCACCTCGATTTTCTCCAAAGTGGTGTCGAACGAGCCAGGCTTGCGCATGAAGTCGTGCGTCTCACGGTTGCCGTCGATGGAGAGCTGGTATTTCTCACATCCGTAAAACTTCAACTTTTGGCAGTTCTCATCGGTCAAGTGAAAAGGATTGCCCAGAATGGTAAACGGGATTTCCTTCGCTTTCAGCCTACCAAGGATGTCCCATACTTGCGGGTGCAAAAGAGGATCGCCTCCCGTGACATAGAAGTACGGAAGGCGACCGCCCATCTTTTCGCACATTTCCACGCAGCTGTCAATCACCTTCTTTGCCCGCTCCACGCTGACCGAAAGCAACTCGGGATGGCCTTCAGAGAAGATGTAGCAATGCTTGCAACGCTGGTCGCAATAGTCAGTGATGTGCCACTGGAAGGAGAAGTATTGTTTGGCCATAGTTTTCGTTTTAGCGTCTTATGATTGCCTCCACAGGGCAATGTTCAAAGCAGTTGCCGCATTGCAGGCAGTTGTTTTGGCGAATGATGAATGGTTCGCCCGCGTCAATGGCGTTTTGCGGACACACCTTCTGGCATGTGCCACAGCCAATGCAAGCATCGGTGATTTGGTAGCCTTTGGGCTTCACAACAGCGTTGCCCACGGTGAAATATTCCCGCGTGACGGGGCGGGTACTGAGGCAGAAATACTCGATTGTGTAGTCCTTGATGACAAACATAGTGTCGATGTTCTTGGTCTCGCCCGGATAGACGTTCTCTAAATAAGGCTGCTCCTCATAAATCAAATCGCGCCATTTCACCTGTTCGGCCTCGGGCACTTGCACGGCCTTGCCCGAAATGCGTATGGTCTCCTTGTAGCGGGTATAACCCAAAATCTGCACTCGCCCGTCGTCTATCAACTGTCGGCAGAAGCTCTTGCCGCGTGCGGTCAGAAAATAGATGTCGGTGCCTTCGTAATGGATGGCGCTGATATTGCGCACCTGTGGCGCACCGTCTTTATCCACTGTGGCGAAGTTGAGTACACCAACGTAGCCCAATTTATTCAAACACGTTTGTATGTCCATGCTGATGCTGTTTCTTATGTGTAAAAAGGCGCTTCGCCCATCGGACGAAACGCCTTTTGTTTGGTAACGTGCTTTATTTCGCGCCACAGGCACTACCGCAAGCGCTGGGTTTCTTCGGCTCGGCTGCACCACAAGCGCTACCACAGGCACTTGGTTTTTCCTCTTTCTTGGGTTCTGCCGCACCGCAAGCGCTGCCACATGCTGAAGGTTTCTCTTCGGGTTTGGCTGCGCCACAGGCACTACCGCAAGCGCTCGAACTTCTCATAGCGAACGAGGCCACGAAGCCTCCAAATTCTGATCTCTTCATCGTTGTTTGAGTTTTAGTTGGACAATCTATTTACTTGGCTTTGAATGATTCTTACGGTCGGTGATAATGTCGCTGAAATGCTCCAGTCCCCATGTCAGCAGCGCATCCAAATGGGGCATGAGGCTCTTTCCGCGCTCGCTGAGTCGGTATTCCACTCGTGGCGGAACTTCTGTGAACACCTCGCGACTGATAATGCCATCGTCTTCAAGATGACGTAGCGTTGAGGTCAGCATTTTTTGTGAAATGTCTGGGATTTGTCGCCACAAGTCCTTGAATCTAAGCACTTCCTTCTGCTCCAAGGTGTAAAGCACCAACAACGACCATTTGTCAGTGATATGCGAAATCACGTTGCGTATCGGGCAGTCAGGGAAGGTGGCGTTTTGTATTTCTCTTTTGTTGTTCATTGTTTCTGGATTAACGAGGCAAAAATATAGAAAAAATTCTAATTTTCAATTACTTACCTTTTGTCAATACACGCACCTTTTGGTTAGTATTGCTGTAAAACAACAAGTTAATACAATATGCAAAATCACTTCCCCGCTAACCAGCAGCCCGCCGCCACGCGAAAAGCGAAGTTTGGGAACGGACGAAGAGCATTTGACTTTTTTTGGCGTTTACCAAGAAAAACCACTACATTTGCAGTCTCAAAAACGACTCCTTTAGTAAATAAGGTATGAAGCGGATTCCTGTCATAAAATTCCAGCGCGACAAGTACGGCGACGAGCTTTTGGTCGACGTGGTGACGCTTGACGCCATCCGCAAAAGCAGGGGTTTCCAAGAGGTTCTGAGGCAGTCGTTCTATGGCGTGATGCTCACCACGGGCGGCTTTGGCGAGGTGGAAGTCGATGGCGTTTCGTGCAGCGCAAGCAAAGGCTTGGTGGCTTTTGCACGTCCCGGCGACGTTTGCACCGTGAAGGAAGACAACGGCCTGACAGCCTTGGAACTTATCTTCGAACGCGACTTCCTGCTATCGTTCTTCAACGACCCGCACTTCATCGACAGCCTGCCTTATTTCACCCATCGCCGGCCTTCGCCGTATCTGATGCTCGACGTGGCCATGTACAACAAGATCGTCGGGCTGTTTGTCGAAATCCAGATTGAGATTGCCCACGACCGCAGCGTCCATTTGCTCCGTGCCTTGCTTTATGAGGTCTTGGCGCTGCTTCAGAGGGCTGTCCCGGTGGAGAGCGATGTGCCAATCAGCGTCGAGTCGCGTGTGGTTCGCTTTCAGGAGTTGGTCAACGAGTATTTCGCCACCGAGACGGGCGTGAACTTCTACGCCGAAAAGCTGTGCGTTTCGCCCAACTACCTGAACCGCATCGTGCAGCGCACCTTGGGCCAGTCGACGAAGGCCTACATCCAGTCGCGCCGCATCGATGAGGCCAAACACCTGCTGCGTTACACCGCCATGCCCATTGGCCTCATCTCCGACCGCCTGCATTTCGACACGCCGTCGTATTTCGTCCGTACCTTCACCAAAGAGACGGAACAAACGCCTTTGCAGTTCCGAAACTGTCCCGAAAAGTGATATTTCCCGATTGTTAATTCCTTCCCCGGTCGCCAAAACCGCCGTACTTTTGCATCGTCAAACTTCAAGCAACAGATTGAACGATGAAAAGAACATTAATCCTTGCCGTGACGGTATGCCTGCTGGCTTCCTGCGGCGAAAACAAGAACGAAAAAACACAAGCCAACAACAACGAAAAACAAGAAGCGATGAACACGATCAGCAACAAAGAGAAGGCTGTGGCCCTTTTGAAAGCCATCGAGACCGGCGCAAGCGAACCTATTGGCTACGTGAATGCCGAAAACTACAAACAGCACAACTTAGGCGTCGAGGACGGATTGGACGGATTCGGCCGCGCCCTGGCGGGACTGGCCAACTTCCCCGAAAAGGCCAAAGTGAACACCGTGCGCGCCTTCGAGGATGGCGACTATGTGGTGTGCCAAACCGACTACAACTTCTACGGCCCCAAGGCGGGCTTCGACATCTTCCGCTTTGAGGACGGCAAAATCGTCGAGCACTGGGACAACCTGATGGCCTACAACGGTCAGCCCAACCCCAGCGGCCACACGCCTTTCGACGGCACCACCGAGATGAAAGACCTCGACAAGACTGAGGCTAACAAGACCCTCGTGCGCAACTTCGTGCAAGACGTGCTGATGGGTCAGCACCCCGAGAACCTCACCAACTACTTCGACGGCAACAGCTACATCCGGCACAATGTCTCCATCGCCGACGGCCTCGACGGTCTCGGTGCCGCCCTTGCAGCCATGGCGGAGCAAGGCATCAAGATGGAGTACTTCAAGATTCACAAGATCTTCGGTTGCGGCAACTTTGTGCTGGCTGTCAGCGAGGGTGCCTTCGCCAACCAACCCACTTCGTACTACGACCTCTTCCGCGTGGAGAATGGCAAGATAGCCGAACACTGGGACGTGATGGAGACCATCGCCCCCGAAAGCGAGTGGAAGCACCAGAACGGCAAGTTCAATTTCTAAGCGACAATTCCCGCTAACTGAAAAAACAATCCCCGTCGGGCAAGGCCTGGCGGGGATTCTTTGTTAGCCATCGGATACGAGGGGTTTATTTCAACTATAGCCGCCTCATCCTCCGCTCTGTTTCTTGAACTTCTTCGGCGACAACCCCGTGTGCCTTCTGAAGTACTTCCCGAAGGTGGAGGTGTCGGGGAAGTGGAGGTGGTCGCTGATTTGGCTGATGGTCATATCGGTATTGGTCAGCATGGCCTTGGCTTCGAGCATCACATTGTCTTCGATCCAGTCGCCGGCGGTCTTGCTTGTCACAGTCTTCACGGTGGCAGCAAGATATTTCGATGAGATGCACAACTCTTGGGCATAGAAGTCGAGTTGCCGCTCTTGCCTGCAATGCATCTGAACCAGCTTCAGGAAACGGTCAACCAATTGTTCGCCTCGGCTGTGCGCAACGGCTTCGGGTCGCTGGTGAAAGAAGTAGCCCGCTCCAAAAAAGAAGGCACGGGTCAGGTTGACCGCCGTTTCCATTAGAAAGGGATGGTCGGGGAATTGCGAGAGGCGTTTCACCATTTCACAAAACTGCAACATCGTGGCAAGTGCTTCCTCGTTGAGCGAGATGACGCGCTGCGACTGGAAGGCCTGCATCAGGTCGAAGTCCACTTTGATGTTGAGCCGTTCGGTGAAACGAGCCGACATCATCACGACCATGCCCTCAAGGTCGTCGCTCGACTCGGTGAACTCAAGGATTTGGTTGGGCAGAAGGATGCTCATGCAGGGAGCTACGGCTTCGATGTCCATGAGGTTGCACCGCCCACGCAAATAACCTTTTTTCAAGATGATGCACACAGGCATGGCCGTGCGGAAATAAGGCGGAAAGGCGCGTTTCACATCAAAATGGTCGGCGATAATGAGCTCGTCTCCAAGACGATACACCTGTTCAATGTCCATGTCACCCAACCCCAACATCGTGGTTTTATTTACGGTATTCATTATGGCCATCTTTTCCAATTATTGATGCAAAAATAGTCAAAAAAGATTGTTATTATCAAAATTCATGTGTTTTTGACTATAATTCAGGGAAAATAGCCCTAGTTCACCTCAATCAACTGCTGTACTTTTGCAGCGTCTAAACAAGCTAAACTTTAGAATTATGAGTAACAACATGCAAAAAATGGCCGACACAGTAAAGAGCGGCTACCAGAAGATTGAAGACGGCGTGGTAAGTGGATACAAGTCCATCGAGAACGGTGTGGTGGGCGGTTTCACCCGCATCAGCGACGCTTTCGTGAAGAAATTTCTCATGCACGAAGGTGAGACTTTGGAAGAAGCCAAGGCTCGCATTGCCCGCGAGGAAGAGGCGTTGAATCGTGAAAAACAAGGGAATCAATAAAGCAGATTCGATATGCGTTTGTTGAGATCAATCGTCGTAGGAGTGATGTTCATTCTTACGTCATTTTTATTGTGTCCCTTATCTGCCCAGACCACCGGTGCTGAAGACGTGGTGGAGAATGACGGCGTGTGCCAATATCAACCCATTGGCCATCAGCAGCATCAATATGGAAAGCGTTTTCTTCACACGGAAAGTGATTTCAAGGTGCAAAGATAGATATATTCCTGAAAACTGACATCAAAAGCCTGGCAAAAGTCCAGGGCAAACGCACTAAAATTAGGGGAAATTAGCGCGTTATGAACAGGATTTG
>CAMHRP010000047.1:0-26112 GCA_946187645.1 uncultured Bacteroidales bacterium
CGCGCTATGTAGCTTATAATGAGTCATGTAATTAAAAAATAACTAAGTATTGATTTTGAATTTTAAATTTTAAATCAATTATCCTTATTTTTGCCTCAAATTTTATCGAGATGAAGAAGCTTTCTTTGATTTTAGGGTTGTTCATGGTGGCACAGTCGTGGATGTTTGCCCAAGATACGCTTCCTGCGCCTACTTCTTATCGCGTCAACAAGGTGTCATTCAATATGGTACGTGTTGAGAAAGGCGGTTTCTGGATGGGCGCTCAGCACAAAGATACTGCCGAATTCAATTACGACCGTCATTCGCAAACGGACGAATTGCCGGTGCATTATGTGCAGATGCGCGAGGATTATTATATCGGCCAAACGGAGGTGACGCAGAAACTCTGGAAAGCCGTGATGGGCTACAATCCGAGTGTAAAGAAATGCCCGAAACGACCGGTGACCAATGTCAACTATTTTGAGGTTCAGGAGTTTCTGAGGCGCATCGACAGTATTACGGGAATGCAGTTCCGCCTGCCTACTGAGGAGGAATGGGAGTATGCAGCGCGTGGTGGCAAGTACACGCGGGGCGATATCTATAGCGGCAGCAACGAAGTGGACCGTGTGGCCTGGCATAATGGGAATACTTCGAAACTGAAGAAGGTTAAGAAACGTGCTGCCAACGAGTTAGGTATCTACGACATGTCGGGTAATGTGTGGGAATGGTGTAGCTCCAAGTATCGCTACTTCGATAGGGAACGTAACGCGAATTTAGGCAAGGACGGAGAGATGTACTGCATCCGTGGCGGCGCATGGCAGCTGCCCAAGACCTCTTGTCGCGTGTCGTGGCGCGGCAAACGCCTACCCGATTTGAAGAATTCTTTCGGAGGGTTTAGGCTGTGCTTGGACGCACGCTATGTCAAAGAGAAAGAAGAGGCCTCGGAGCCTGATATGATTAAGAAACCGTCAGAGGACGTTTCGGAGGAGTGATTCTTCAGAGAGCAATGTAGGGAAATTATTTTTTGCACGCAGAAGTCGCAGATTTTTGTGAAGTGCAAAGCGACGACAAGTTTGTGTCCGTTAGGCTTCTGCGTATTCTGCGAATTCTGCGTGAGTTAAAAAACGGTTTCTGCGTTAGAAAAACAAATTCACCGAGGTGTAAGCCTCAGTTTCTCGCACCTATAGTTTATCACGGCTTTATATTGTTTCAGCAAGTCCCCGCCGATGATGCCGTCAATGCGGGGCAATCCGAGTTTGTCGTACATCTCGTGGATATTCTCCAAATCCAAGGCAACGGCTTCATAATCATGGATTCCCAAATCTCCTACGGTAAAACTGTCAATGACAAAAGTGGCGCTCTCCAAGTCGGAGCTGCCCACACCGGCGGTTAAGCCTTCTTTCTTCTCGAATTCAATGTCTTCAATGAAGTTGGTAATGGTGTTTGGGTCGAAGACGGAGCGTGAAGCACCTGTGTCGATGAGGAAATGGGCTTCCTTACCATGTATCATTCCTTTGACCATGATATGGAAGCCTTCTCCTTCGATGTCAAGCAGTTGCAGCGGAACTTCTATATAGCGTCGCATATCAGAAGTTCGGCTTGATGGCGTATTTCTTGTAGAATTCCTTGATGATTTTCACGGCCTCGTCGGCGGTGTCAACAACATGGAAAATCTCAAAGTCTTCTTCTTTGATCATGTGGTTGGGGAGTAAGGTGCCTTTGAACCAGTCAATCAGTCCTTTCCAATAATCGCTACCGACCAAAACCACCGGGAAACTCACCATCTTGTTGGTCTGGATAAGGGTGATGGCTTCCGAGAGTTCGTCCAAAGTGCCGAATCCACCAGGCATGGCGATATAACCTTGCGCATAACGCATGAAGATGGTCTTGCGGACAAAGAAATAGTCGAAATCAATGTTCTTATCGTTGTCGATGTATGGGTTGAAGTGTTGTTCAAAGGGCAGGTTGATGTTGAGACCTACGCTGGTGGCACCGCCTTGGCTTGCTCCTTTATTGCCGGCTTCCATGATGCCTGGACCGCCACCTGTGATGGTGCCAAAGCCGTAATCGGCAAGTTTTTCGGCGATCTCTACGGCCATTTCGTAATATTTGTCTCCAGGTTGGGTGCGTGCCGAGCCGAAGATGGCCACGCAAGGCCCGATTCTCGACATCTTTTCCATGCCGTCCACGAACTCGGCCATGATTTTGAACACCGACCAAGCGTTGTGGGTTTTGATGTCAGTCCACGATTTTGGATGGAAACTTTCGAGGATGATACGTTCGTCTTTTTCTGTAATGGGCATAATATTTCAGTTTACAGTTTACAGTTGTTCAGTTGTGGGGCTTTCACATGGCCGCATGACTTGTCGAAGCAATGTGGTAGCCGAAAAAATTGATGTTTTATGTTGGCAGAATGACAAATTTCTGTATTTTTGCAGTCTGAAATCGCAAGATTGACTCCGTCGAATCGGAGATTTCAACGAAGCTAAATGCGAATGTAGCTCAGTTGGTAGAGCATCAGCTTCCCAAGCTGAGGGTCGCGGGTTCGAACCCCGTTATTCGCTCATGGGACTTGATTTTAATCAAGGGGAGCGCGGCTGTGAGGCCGCGCTTTTTTTTGTCCATTATTCCGCTGATTTACACTGGGGTGCCGCATTCGGGGCAGAACTTGCCTGTCACTTCTGTACCGCATTTGGGACATTTCTTAGGCCCTACGGCTGCCAAAGGTGTGCCACATTCGGGGCAGAATTTCCCAGTGCTTTCCGTGCCGCATTTCGGGCATTTCATCTTTGCCTTGGGTTCTGGAGCAGGTGTGCCGCATTCGGGGCAGAACTTTCCTGTGATGGTTGTGCCGCATTTCGGACAGGGAACGCCTTGGGCTTGTCCTTGTTGGTTATAGGGGTCGTAAGTGGTCTGTCCGCCTTGGCCGTTCCAAGCGTTCTGCATCGCGCCACCAGTCATGCCGCCTGAACCCATGTTGGCCATGCCTACGCCCATGAAGCCGCCCACTGCGCCAGCTTCGTTGCCGGCTGCGGTCTCCATCACGTCGATGATCTTGCCTTGCTGCATCATGTTGTTGGTGCTGTACTCATAACGGTCGATCTTCTTCTGGCTGGCATCGTCGAGCGAGACGGACTCGATGGTAAAGCTCACCAGACGCACGCCACGGGCACGGATGGGCTCGTCGAAGACCTTCTCGTCCATGGCCTGCTTGATCTCGTCGGTATAGCTGGGCAGTTCGAGAACGGGCACACGGTGGTTGCTGTTGCCCATCTCATTGAGTACGTTTTGGAAGGCTGCCATCACCTCGCTGCGCATCTGTTCGGTGATGTCACCTTTACGGATGACGTTAGCGGTACCGGCATGGTTGCGCATGAAGATGCCCATGTCGTCCAAACGGAAAGTGTATTTACCGTAGCAACGCACGTTGACGCCCATAGGCATCAGCGAGTTGGTCATCTGGTTCGGGATAGCGTGCGACCAGTCCTGGAAGGGGATAGGTGTGGCAGTGCCAAATTTGTTGTCAAGGATTTCCTTGGCGTTGAAGTAGAAGACGGCCTGCTCCTTGGCAGGGGTGCCACCATAGGTGAAACGCTGCCACATTTCCTTGAAGACAGGACCAAACTCGCCGGCGAAGAATGAAGGCGATGAGGATTGGTCGAAGTTGTAGACGCCTTCTTCAGCGGTAGCATCGAGCACGACGCCAGTGTCGTAGATGACGGCCACCTGGCCAGGAGCCACGATGATGCGGCTGCTCTTGGAGATTTGCCCCGACTTGGTGGTTTGTTTCACCATCAGGGTGTCCATGTCCATGTTGTCACATTTGATGAGGTCCAACCATTGGTCACGCAAGGTGCCGCCGATGGAGCCTGCTATTGCTTTAATAAGTCCCATAGTAATGTTTGTTTAATTGTTTATTGTTGATTTGTTTAATTGTTTGTCTTGAGTAGGACTGTCACATTGTGGCAGCCGTGTTTTTATTAGTTCCGCGAATGGATATCCGTCAAAACCCAATCATGTTCACCGTTGGTGATGACGCTACCGCAATAGACGCATTGGCCCGAGGAGGTGATTTCGGTTGGTGCGCCGCAGTTGGGACAGTTGGTGATGGTGTTGCCTTTCTTGCCGGGGTTTGTCTTCACGCCTGCTTTTCGGTTGAAGACCATAACGTATTTCATGTACCAGTCACGGTTGGGGTCACTTTCTAAGACTTTTTTAGTTGCATCATCGATGACATAGTCGCGCATCACGGCGTTGATCCACACGGTGAGCACTTCCTTGTCGCCATCTTGGCTGAACGAATGCAAAGAGCAATGCTTGATGCCGATTTTCTCGATGACATTTGTCTTGCCCAAGCGAATGAATTCGTCTAATTGCTGCTTGTGTTGGTTGAACAATGTCTCACTCTCGAAGGGGCGGATGGGCTTCCAGTCTTTGGTCGTCCAGGCTTGTTGAATCTTCATGAACACTTCTCTGGCAAAACCGATGAATTTATCAGATGAGAAATCTGGGTCAATGGCACGGATTTGTCCGGCAACCATTGGGCTGAGGTCCATCGTGACATCGGATTCAGCTTGCTGGTTCACGTTCTTGTTGATATAGCTTGTGTCTTTGGATTTTTTCTTCATGATACGATAGGCAATGATAATGATGACTACCACAATCAAGCCTAAGACAGGACTTTGGATGAACAAGTTGATAAGCCAGCCGATGAGCACACCTATGTCGAAGTCGCCGCCTAAACCTTCACCGCCGCCAGAGTTATAGCGGTTGTTGTTACCCACATCGGCTATGGCAAGGTTGCAACAAACAATGGCCACTAAGAGCAGAATAAAGGGTAAGAGTTGCTTTAATTTGTTGGTATTTAGTCTTTTCATTGCAAACAATGGTTCTTTTGGTAGTTTCATTATGCCTACAAAAATAATGAAAATAATGGAAAAAGCGCATTTGATATTGAAAAAAGAGAAAAAAATGAGCACATCAAATCAAAGATTTCCTATTTTTGCAGCGCGAAACAATCCCCTATGCTCCTTTAGAGGGGGAATGGGAGCTTAGCTCAGTTGGTTCAGAGCATCGCCCTTACAAGGCGGGGGTCGTTGGTTCGAGTCCAACAGTTCCCACAAAAACGAAGGAGCTACTTGCATTGTAGCTCCTTTTTTCGTTTGTTTGTGGAGAAGAGGTTCCATTTTATAAAAAAGCAATGTGTTATCTGGAACTAGTTTAAAATAATTGTTTTTTTGCTTTCTGTAAATGTTTTAAATAGTTGAATATCAATTTTATAACTAATAGTATGCTATGAAAAGATTCTCTATACTTCTACTTTTGCTCGCAATGATAGCGGGCAACATGAATGCTATGGCTCAGGAAGTTTCAGTTTTATTGCGTCCTGGCTGGAACTGGATAGGCTATCCATATCCTGAATCCGTTGATATAGACAATGTGTTTGGAGGTTTTGAGCCAATGCCTGAAGATCGGATAGAGTCCATTGATGGGGTTTCCGAATATATTTCAGGTTTTGGTTGGTTTGGTGATGTTTTAAGTATGGAACCAGGAAAGGGCTTCATGTATTATTCCAATAGGACAGAAAACGTCAGTGTGGTGCTGTGCGCTCCTGCCTCACAATTCACAGTGACCACTACCAATCCTATCAACATCACTGCTTCGAGTGCCGTTGTTGGTGGCATGGTGACACTCCCTGAAGGCAGCCACGTATTCATGCAAGGTTTGTGTTGGGGCACAACCCCAAACCTCGATATTGATGGAGCTCATACTACAGAGCAAACAGGTACGGGGTCCTTCATCAGTTTATTGGAAGGTCTGAGTCCAAACACTTCATACTATATACGTGCATACGCAGTGTCCGACTATGGTCTTGCATATGGCGAGGAACTTAATTTCATCACGATGGATAGCAACAACGGTAGCAACCACGAATACGTTGACCTCGGACTACCAAGTGGTATTTTATGGGCTACCTGCAATGTGGGTGCAGACTCGCCGGAGGACTATGGCAACTATTTCGCTTGGGGTGAAATTCAGTCCAAGGATACCTACAAGTGGACTTCCTACCAGTATTGTATGGGCAACTCCACCACTCTCACCAAATATTGCAACAAAATCAATTATGGTTATAACGGTTTCATCGACAATTTGGCCACGTTGTTGTCTGAGGATGACGCCGCCTTGGTCAACTGGGGCTCAGACTGGCGGATACCAACTTATGATGAATGGTTAGAATTGTATCAAAACACTACCATGATTTGGACGACACTGAACGGTATTAACGGTAGGCTCTTCACCGCTTCAAATGGTAACAGTCTGTTCCTTCCCGCTGCTGGTTACTTCGGCAGTGGCAATCTCTACCTTGCAGGCAGTTACGGGGATTATTGGTCGAGTTCGGTCCACACAGACTACCCGTCCGTTGCCTGGAGTATCGACTTCGATGTGGCCGACTGCGACATGGGATACAGCAGTCGTTATTATGGACATTCTCTACGTGCAGTACGCACAACTTCTCAGAACAACACTCTCATGGGTGCCATAGATGGTCTCTTTTCTGTAAGCGACAATACCCAAGTGTATTTTTCGCAAGGCAATTTGCAATATATTGGAAGTGCCAGCACACCATATTGGAAGTTTGCCGAAAACCAGTGGGATATACTGGGCACTTCAACAGGCCAAAATAGTGATGACCAGAACGTTGACCGTGACCTCTTTGGTTGGGGCATGAGTGGCTACTCCATCGGATTCAATAGTTACCAGCCTTGGAACACGAGCACCTATAACAGTGACTACTACGCCTATGGTGGCTATCAGTTCAACTTGTACGAACAAACTGGTGAAGCCGATTGGGGTCACAATTCAATAAGTAATGGGGGTAACCAGCCCAACCAGTGGCGCACACTGACGAATACTGAATGGAATTATGTTTTCAATACAAGGAACACGCCATCAGGTATTCGTTATGCCAAGGCTAATGTGAACAATGTGAACGGTGTAATCTTATTGCCTGATGATTGGAATGCAAGCAGTTACAGTCTGAGCAACACAAACAGTAGAGTAGCTAGCTTCAACAGCAACATCATCACAGCGACAGAATGGAGTACTTTGGAGCAATTCGGAGCAGTCTTCCTACCTGCTGTTGGCTATCGCTGTGGAACCTCGGTCTCTTATGAAGGTAATGGCGGCTACTACTGGTCATCCTCCTACTATAATAGAAACAATGCATATTATTTGAACTTCCTCGACAACAATCTCATCGCACAGTACGATTACTATCGTTGCTATGGCTTCGCAGTGCGATTGGCACGTACTGCGAACTAGTATTTCTTGTTACAATCGAAGCGGTAAAAACGAAACAGGCTTCGGAAAGTATGTTTCTGCTTTCCGAAGCCTGTTTTATATGCTTAAAGGCAGCTCGATATGCCACCGTTATTCCTTGTTCAAAATAATCTTCCTACTTATCAACTTACCTTCCTCAGTCAATCCTTGAATGAGATAGACACCATTGCTCAATGTGTTGATATCACTGTGTTTCAAGCATTGCCCGCTCATGGTGTATATCCTTGTGACGCTGATGATTTCGTCGTTGCTGTTTTCTTCTATTCCAGTCACCTGGATATTGACAAAGTTCTCTCCATCAGGGGTAAGGGCAAAGTCGGATTCGCAGTCTTCGTAGACGGCCGTCAGCTGGTATTTGAACTGTCCGACCCCTGTTTCGTCAAAATAGGTCGTTGCATTGGCGTCCACTTCGATGATGGTTTCGTCCTAGTTGATGGTGTTGTAACGGTAGAGGTTATAATGCAGGGGCAAGGTCTCGGGTGCCACCCAGCTAAGTTTTACGCCAAACAATTCTTCGTCCACGTTGTACACATATTCGCCTTCAAAGTCTTCAGGTGCAAGGCAGGTGATGACGGGTGGCTCGATGGGACCCATGGTGCCGTCGGGGCCGATGTTTTGGCCATAAATGCCGCCATTGATGCAGTTCACCCAAGCTACGATGTTTTGACCGAGGTGGAAGCCTGGGGTGTTGTCGCATACAGTTCTTCTATAGGTATTTGAGCATAAGGTCTTGGTCCATAGTTGGTTGCCGTCCATGTCAAAGCCCATGGCTTCGATGGTGGTGAAGTAGGAGTTGCTGGGGCTGCTTTTCGTGTAAATCACGCTGAAGCCGCTGCCGTCCTCAAAAGCATCGACCATGATGTCGGCGTATGAGAAGCCTTCATAATCGGCCAACAGGATGCCTTCTCCCCACACTCTTTCGCCTGTGGCAGTGATGCGGTTGACATAGATTCTTGACTGGCTTTGCGTGGAAGCGTCGGTTTGCTCGTAGGTGACGATGAGGTCATAGTTGTTTGGGTCGACGGTGCCGCATGCATAGCCGTAGTAGTTCATTGGGTCGGTGGAATGCACTGCGATGCCGTTAAGGTCACTGATGGTGGAAACGCCAAACTCGTTGAAATGGAAGACGTAAGTGTTGAATGCTCCTCCGATGCCAGGATGCCAAATGTAGGCATATCCGCCACCCATGCCATCAGCTACAGCCTGATGGATATAGGTGGATTGGAAAGTCTGGGAAGACATGAGAAGGGATGCGGGGTTGAGGATGGTTCCATCGGGCGTGATGGCGACGACATAGAGCTCTTTGTCGGTATAAAAACCGGAGCCTACTTTTTCGTATGTGAGCAGCACATTGTTGTTGAGGCTCAACGTGAGTTGGCCGAACATGCACTTGTATCCGCCGCTATCGCTGATGGTGGTGGTGGGTCCCAACGTGCCATCGGCACCAACGTATTGCAGATAAAGGTTTTGGTAGTCAAAGCCTAAAGCCCAGAAACCGCCATCATCGCCGGCAGTCAATTCGGTGCGCGAAAAGCCAAGGCCACCAAAAAGTTGCAAGCCTTGTTCTCCCCAAACGAAATTGCCGTCAGGGTCAATCTTTACAGCGTATGAGAAGCCGTCGTAAGTGGCAAAACAACTCACCACGCAGCCATCGGCGGTGGTAGTCATGGCGACACCTTCCGACATCGACGAGAATTCATGTCCGCCGATATGGATGCCATCGTCGCCCCATTGCGGAACACCTTCAAAGCTGATGCGCTGTAGGGTGGGCGACCAGCCATTGGTTCCGAATCCTTCCCATTGGATATAGGTGTCACCGGTGTTGGGGTTGGTGGCCATGTAGAGTTCACCGTCGTCGTTGTCACAGTTGGCGAGGAAAGTGTTGGTAGCCGGGTCGTCGACCCATTGGGCATGCAGTGCTGTGAAAGCGAATAAGCCTGCTAAGAAAAGACCAAGTTTTTTCATGATGATATGATTTTTAAATTCCTTTTATTGATTGTTTAAAACGACCTTCTTTGTGACAAGTTTCCCTGTAGAGGTTAGCCCTTGGACGATATAAACGCCTGAACTCAACTCGCCAAGGTTAGCCTTGCGAATGACCTGGCCATTGGCGGAATAGATCTTTAAGACCGTGACGATTTCGTTTTCACTTTCGTTTTCAGGAACCGATGTCACCTCTATTATAATATAATCCTCTCCATCAGGGGTTAGGGCAAATCCTGACTCAAAGTCATCATACATGGCTGTAAGTTGGTATTTATAGGTGCTTGGCGTTGCCTCGTCGAAGTAGGAAGTGGCATCGGCGTCAATTTCGATGACATTGATTGTTCCGTCATCAAGATTTTCTCGGTAGAGGTTGTAGTGGAGAACGCTATAGGCCGGTGCCTCCCAGGTGAGCATAGCGCCGTATGAAGCCGTCTCTTCATTGTAAAGGTAGTTGCCTTCGAAGTTTTCGGGTGCGTAGCAGCAAGGGACTGGAGGTGTTGGCGGAGGACTGACCTCACCCAATGCGCCGTCCCAGCCGATGTTTTGTCCATAGACGCCGCCGTCGTCACTGTTGACCCAAGCCACGATGTTTTGCCCATTATAAAATCCTGGGGTGTTTTCGCTGATGGATTTATTGTAGCCGGTCGAACTCATCGTAGTGTTCCACAGCAGGTTTCCATCAAGGTCGTAGCCCACGGCTTCAATTCTGCCTTGACCGGTGCCATAGGTCACGACGAAACCATCTACAGCATCAATGGCATCCACGTGGATGTCTGTATAGGAAAGACCTGTGTAGTCTGCCACAAGAATGCCGTCGCCCCAAGGCTTTTCGCCTGATTCGGTGATACGGTTGACATAGATCCGATGTTGTGATTGAGAGGCGGCATCCTTTTGGAGATAGGCGATAATGATGTCATTGCTCTTGGGCTCGACGGTAGCGTAGGCATTGGTGTAATAGTTGCCGTAGTCGGGGCTATGCACGGCCATGCCGTTGGGATCTGTGATGGTGGGTGCGCCGTTCTCATCGAAATGCGTGACGTAGGTGTTATACACGCCACCTATGGCATTGTGAAATTGATAGACGTAGCCGCCTCCATGATTGTCAGGAATCGCATAATGAATGTAACTTGCACCTACGGTCTGTAGTCCAAGCAACAGGGTCTCGGGAAAAATCTGTTCGCCGTTTTTGTTGTATCCTGCCACATGGATTTCCTTATTGTAATTGGTATAGCCTTGGAGGGTCTGCTTGGCATACACCACAAAGACACCGCCTTCAGCAGGAATCATTACGCCATTGGTGCATTTTTTTGCAGGGTCTTTGATGGTGGTCTTGGGGCGCAGTGTGCCGTCAGCATCGACATATTGCAGGAAAGTGCTGTCCATGTCGGTGCCCAAGGCCCAAATACCGTCGTCGTGGTCATAGTAATAGGTCGACAACACCTCAGAGCGACCTCCGCCTTCACCATCGAAGAGCATGATGCCATGTTCACCCCAAGGGAAGGTGCCATCGGCGTTGATCTTGACTGCCCAGTGATGGGGACCGAGGGTACGGAACACCGTTACCACACCACCATTGACAGCGGTCATGGCATAGCCTGGCGACCAGGTGGCAAAGTCGGGGGTGGTGACATGGATGCCGTCGGCTTGCCATTGTGGTACACCGTTGAAATCAAGCCGTTGCAACCATGGCGACCAACCGTTTTCGCCTTGGTAATGCCATTGCACGTATGAGTCACCCGTCGAAACATCGGTTGAAACATACACCTCTGCGGCATTTTTGTTACAATTGGCAATGCTCGTGTTGCTTACGGGGTCATCGACCCATTGTGCTTTCAGCGTTACCAAAGAGGCCAAAGCCAAGAATAGTAAAGATAGTTTCTTCATGTCTGCCGTTTTTTTATGTTGATTATTGCCGCAAAATTATAAAAAATCGTTTCTTTGCAGAAAATTTTGTCATTATGGAGGATAAATTTTCCAAAGAGGAACAAATTGCCATTGCCAGTGTGTTGTACAATCTGGCTGACGCAGATTATCAAAGCCACAAGTCAGAAAAGGAGTGCTTGGAAGCTTGTATGAAGGAATTGGGGTTTGATGCAGTAGGCTTTGTCCCTATCCCAAAGAACGAGTTGCAGAAGCGGGCTTACGATACGTTGAAACGCATGACGAAGGAGAAAAAACACTCCTTTTCACGCATGATGACGAAGCTTTCACGTTCCGACGACCATTTCGGTGCCCGAGAGAGGGCTTTCGTCATGGAAATCCTCAACATGTGTGAAGTGCCGTTTGTGCATAAATGAAAAAAGGCGACCATTGGCCGCCTTTTTTCAATCAAGGTTGATTATTTAATATTCGGTTCCTCAAGTCCGAGATGCTTCTTGGCATCCAGCGCCTTCAGGTAGATGGCAATCAGCAAAGCTGCCACACCGAAGCAGGCGAAGATGATCAACGGCACCGTGTAGTTGTATGGGATGAAGGTGTCGGTGGCTCCCGCGGCGATGGCTTCTTTGGCGGCAATGACAGCCTCGTTGTTGGCGTTGCTGCTTACCAAGACGTTGCCGATGAGTTTCGGGACGAATGCCAAACCGATGTTTTGCACCCAGAAAATCAGGCAGTAGGCACTGCCGAGGATTTTCTCGTCGATAATCTTAGGCACCGACGGCCACAGGGCGGCAGGCACCAACGAGAATGAGATGCCGAGGATGACGATTGTCGCATAGGCAATCAGCTTGCTATGGGTGGCAGGCAAGACGAAAGCAAACACCAAGTGGCAGACAATCAGAAGGATGGCACCCCAAATCAACATGGTAGCGCCTTTGCCTTTGTGGTCGAGGAAGGAGCCAAGGAAAGGAGTGATGGCGGCGGCACCGATGGGGAACCAACGGAAGATGTTGGCCGCAGCTCCGGCTGAAATGCCGTCGAGGTTGCATTGGAGCATGTTAGCGCCATAGCGCTGGAAGGGGAAGATGGCCGAGTAGTAGAGGACGCAGAGCAGTGCCACGACCCAGAAGCTCAGGCTGGAGAAAATCTTGCCGAGGTCGGAGATCTTGAACTCGTCTTCGGGGTCTTTCTCGTTGGTGGCCAGACCCGCGTCAACCAATTGCTTGTCGAGTTTCTTGTCCATGAAGGTGAAGACGATGAAGCAAATCAGGCCGATCAGCAGCAGCACGGTGCAGAAGCCGACGGGCTTGACGACGGTGGGGTTGATTTTGCCTGCGATGAGCGGCGAGATGGAGAAAATGGCGAACACACCCACACGGGCAATAGCCATCTCAATGCCCATGGCGAGAGCCATCTCTTTGCCTTTGAACCATTTGGCAATGGCTTTCGAGACGGTCGTGCCAGCCATTTCGCAGCCGCAACCGAAGATCATGAAGCCGAGACAGGCCATCTTGGCGCTGCCGGGCATGGTCGTCCACCACGAGTTCAGCCAATTGCAGAACGAGGTGGCTTGGAACCAGTCGCTGATGCCGATGTACTTGATCGTGGCGCCGATGACCATCATGGAGGCGGAAAGCACGCCAGTGAAACGGATGCCCATCTTGTCGAGGATGATGCCGGCAAGGATGAGGAATCCGCATACGTTAAGGATGTACTCCGACATGGCGTAGGTGCCGAAAATGTCGGGAGTCCAGCCCCGTTCCACTTCGACGAGGCTTTGCAGGGGTGACATCACATCGACAAACATGTAGCCGAAGAACATCATCAGTGCAATGAGAATCAGTGCCGCCCAGCGGGCAGCTTTGCTGTCATTTAACAGCTGTTGGACTTTTTCTACCATGTGATTTAGTTTTATGGGTTATTACTTGATTTGATTTCAAAAAAACGCTGCAAAAATAGCAAAAAATCATTCCGGGATCTGAACGACTTCTTTCTTGTAGCCCTTCAGCACGGCTTTCGCCATGTTGGCCACGTCGTCGGGCGTGATGCTGTTGATGATGTCGTTGTAGTCCTGCATCGGGTTGTAGCCGTCGCGCTCTTGCGTCTGGATGCAGTTCATCCAATAGCGGTTGCTTTCCATGTCTTCACTGTGTTTCTTGACGAGGAACTCCTTCACCTTCTTGAGGTCTTCGGGACGCGGGCCTTGGTTGGATACGTTCTGTAGCTCTGCAATGGCAATGCCCATCAGCTTTTCGTACATTTCCTTGTTGGTGTCGAAGCCGATGAGGAACATAAAGCTCGGTTTCGGGCGGAGGCTGAGGTTGCCTTGCACACCCACACCGTATGTGCCGCCTTCGTCTTCACGGATTTTTTCGGTGTAGACGATATCCATCACATCGCTCAGAATCTGCATCTTCATTTGGTTCTCCATGGTGTATTCCATGTCGCCGTTGAAGATGGTATAGCAGCTCACTTTCGGGTTCTCCATGGCCTTGGTATAGTGGCTGGTGACATCCTTATCGGTGATGAAGGGCACTTTGGAGGTCCAGGTCTCGTCGTTCTTCTTGGTCTTCAAGGCTCCGATATATTGCTCAATCATGGGCTCGAAGGTCTCGGGGTCGATGTTGCCCACGAAAGTGAACACGAAGTTGTTGGCATCTTTGAAACGGTCGGCATAGAGCTTCAGGGCTTTGGCATAGTCCACCTTGTCATAGTCTTCGGCCTTCATGCGCTTGACGAGAGGATGGTTGTCGTACATGGCGAACATCAGATTGTCGCGGAAGGCTGTCATCGGGTCGGATTCAGCGTTGGCGACCATGGCCTTGGCGCGGGTGATGTAGGACTGGAAGGCTTCCTCATCACTGCGGGGACTGTTGAAATATAAATAGGTGAGTTGCAACATGGTTTCCAAATCCTTCACGGAGCAGCTACCGCTCATGCCTTCTGTTAGTGAACTGATGTAAGGATTGACTGAAGCTTTTTTGCCAGCCAACACCTTAGGCAGGTCGATGGCACTGAAGTTGCCCACACCGCCGAGGGTAGCCAATGAGTTGATTTCCTGCAAAGTGTAAGGATCGCTTTGATCCATAACGGAGTAGCCACCGAAGCTGTAGGCCGACATCAGGATTTCATCGTCCTTGAAAGTGGTAGGTTTGTAAATGACCTTCACGCCATTCTTCAAATTGAGGATGGTGGCATCAAAGGTGTCGTCGTGTTTCTTGCTCTCAATGGCGCCTTTCACGGGAAGGGTGGCAATCAGAGGCTCGTTGCTGACGGTCTCCTTGTAAGGTTCCACTTCGACTTCGTTGGCTTTGTTAAACAGGGCGACGAGTTCTTCCTTGGTGGGCAGCACTTCGCCCTCCTTTTCGGGAGCGGTCAGCGTGATGACGATGTTGTCCTTGCGGATGAGCTCAGGCACATATTGGTTGATGACTTCCACGGGAAGAGCAGGGAGGATTTGGCTGAGCAGCATATACTCGTTCTCGATGCCCATCAGCGGCTCGTTGGTGAGGAAGTGGTTGAGGATGGGATAGAGATAGCGTCCTGTCTCTTGCTTGTCGCGCTCATCATATTGGTTTTCAATGCGCTTCATCAGGTCGGCTTTGGCGCGCTCAAACTCTGAAGCAGTGAAACCGTATTGCTGCATGCGCTTGTTCTCGGCCACAATGGCGTTCAAGGCTTCGTCGATGCCGTCTTTGTCCTTGGCGTAGGCCATCGAAGTCCAGGCATCCTTGGTGTCGCTGACGAAGAAGGTGCCATAATAGCCGTAACCGAAGATGAATGGCGGGTTGGCTTTCTGGGTCAGTTCCTCCATTCGGTTATTGTACATGGTGGCTACGAGCTGATCGATGTAGCCTTTCAACCAATATTGGATGTCGCCTTTTGCTTCGTTCGGTACCACGTCGTGCTTGTAATACACCGAAATGTTGTAGTTGGTCTCTTCACGGTCGGTGCAGATGCTCACGATGGGCTCTTCGTTGTCGGCTACCTCAAAACGGGTGCGTTCGGCAGGGTTGATGGGTGCGGGGATGTCCTCGAAGATGGTCTTCAGGTGGCTCTCCACTTCATTGACATCGATGTCGCCAATGATAATGATACCCTGAAGGTCAGGACGATACCACTTGTGGTAGTAGGCACGCAAGGCCTCGTGGTCGAAGCCGGTGATGACTTCCTCAAGACCGATGGGCATACGGTGACCGTAAGGGCTGTTGGGGTAAATCTCGGGCAGCATCTTTTCCCACATACGCTGTTGGGCGTCGTTGCGGGTGCGCTTTTCCTCAAGGATGACACCGCGTTCTTTGTCGATTTCGGGGCCTTCCAAGGAGATGAAGCTCGACCAGTCGTGGAGGATGAGGATGCACGAGTCGACGAGGTTCATGTTAGTAGTGGGCACGTTGGTCAGCATGTAAACGGTTTGCTCGATGCTGGTCCAAGCATTGACGTTTTCGCCGAACTTCACGCCGTTGTGCTCCATGTAGTTAAGGAGCTCCTTGCCAGGGAAGTTCTTTGTGCCGTTGAAGGCCATGTGCTCCAGGAAGTGGGCCAGACCACGTTGGTCTTCCTCTTCAAGGATAGAACCGACCTTCTGCGCGATGTAGAAGTTGGCGCGCTGGGCAGGTTTCTCGTTGTGACGAATGTAATAGGTCAATCCGTTCTCCAGTTTGCCTCTCCTGACGTTGGGGTCGAATGGCACTGGCATGGCCTGCTGGGCGAGCATCATTGTGCTTAAGGCAAGTGTTGCGAATAAGGTTAGTGTCAGTTTTTTCATTTGATTAGTATTTGTTGATAATTATTGATGTCTATTGAAAATATGAAACAAAAACAAGATGCCCAAAAAACCAAGCCAATTTGGGAAGCCGTTAGCTGGCTCTTTTCTAATGCACCTTTGCTGACATCGTATACCCATTCGGGTGCGTTGCATTGGAGGGTGGTGTGCGAGCCGTTGCTTGTTTGTCCTATTGTTGTTTTGCACGTTTTGTCGGTTTTGTGATTAAAACAAATGAATAACGTATTTCTCCACAAAGTAATCCTCCTTAAACCATTTGCTGATGATGGCTTTTTTGTGGTGCCAATAGCGGTTCAGTGCCTTGAATTCTTCCGTGAGGTCGCCGCCTTTCAGGTACATGATGCCTCCTGCCTCTTCATCGCCTCTGATTCTCAACTTGTTGCCTGCCAAATTGGCGATTTCAGGAAGCGTCATCACAGCGCGACCGGTTATCACGTCGAATTTGTCCTTCACCTCTTCGGCACGTTTCTGCTCGGCTACCACATTCTCCAAGCCAATGGCATCTTTCACAGCATTCACCACCTTGATTTTCTTGCCCGTCCCGTCGATGAGGTAGAACTCGGTCTGCGGAAACATGATGGCCAAAGGGATGCCTGGGAAACCACCACCTGTGCCCAAGTCCATCACCTTCATGCCAGGCAACAACTCGTAATATTTGGCAATGGCCAATGAGTGCAACACATGGTGCTCATAGAAGTGCTCCATGTCCTTGCGCGAGATGACGTTGATTTTACTGTTCCAGTCCAAATATAAGGCTTTCAGTTGGTTATACTGGTCCTTCTGCTTGTCGCTGAGTTCAGGGAAGTATTTGAATAGGTTGGTTGTGTCCATAGACATGGCAAAAATTGGCTTCAAAGATACGGAAAAAAACGGAACGATAGCTTTTTTATTTTGGTTTTATACGATTTTAGTTGGTTTTACGTTAATTAACTATGGCCAATGGCTGATGACTATGGCCTGCTTTTACGTAAGAGCAAGCCATAGTCATAGGCCATAAGTCATAGTCCAAAAAGCGACAGAAAAATGAAAAAGTTCCCACTGCTACTATTGCTCTTGATACCCTTAACGCTATCGGCGCAACGCATCACCCCCGAAGAATACATCCAGACTTACAAGGACATCGCCATTCGTGAAATGAAGACCCATAAGATTCCAGCGTCCATCACTTTGGCGCAGGGGCTGCTCGAATCGGGTGCGGGTAACAGCTCACTGGCGCGTGAGGCCAAGAATCACTTTGGCATCAAGTGCCACAAGGGCTGGGAAGGTGACACCTATTATATGGACGATGATGAGAAGAACGAGTGCTTCCGCAAGTATGACAATGTAGAAGACTCTTTCAGCGACCATTCCGAGTTCCTTTGTGGCCGAAGCCGCTATGCCGCTCTTTTTGACTTGGAAATCACCGACTACGAAGGTTGGGCAAAGGGCCTGAAAGCGGCAGGCTATGCCACCAATCCTAAATATGCCCAGCTGCTCATCGACCGCATCAACCTGTATGACTTGTCGCAATACGACCAAATCGCCCTCGGTCTGCTGGCGGAGAGCGAGGTTGAACCTATTGACCCTGCTGTAGATGAGTACTTTGAGTTGGCATTCTCTCCAGTGGACAAATCGGTGTATCCTTTGGCCGATATGACCCAAGACAAGCGCTTTATTTATGAAAACAACAAGGTACGTTTCGTGTATGCAAAAGAAGGGGAAACGCCAGAGAGTATGGCTAAGGCCTTCGGCATCAAGTTTAAGCGCTTTTGCCAATACAACTGCCTGAAGCATCCCGAAGAGGTGGTCTTCCACAGCGGCGATGTGGTGTATCTCTCGAAACTGAGAAACAGCAACTGGAAGGCGAAGAAATACACCGTCCAGGAAGGCGAGACCCTGCGCGACGTGGCCTTGCGCTTTGCTGTGAAGCCTGAGAAGATTCTAAGGAAGAACGGCCTAAAGGAAGGCGCCCGCATCAGTAAGGGGCAGGTGCTTTGGCTACGCTAATGCAAAAAGGGCTGGAGGTTTGAACCACCAGCCCTTTTTATCGTCTATAGTTTTAGGATGTTGTGTTTCGGATCACAACATTTATTCTTCCTCTGACACTTTCATGATTTCGATGGCTCTCACGGGCTCGGAAGGAACCGAAGCCTTGAGGTCGGTGCCCAATAAGGGATCGAGGTCGCCGTTGGGCGAGGTATGTGGCGTGCCCACCGTGATGCTGTTACCGTCAACGGCGAAAATCCCGT
Organism: uncultured Bacteroidales bacterium; assembly: GCA_946187645.1. Taxonomy (GTDB): domain Bacteria; phylum Bacteroidota; class Bacteroidia; order Bacteroidales; family F082; genus Limimorpha. Next base: position 18,199 of record CAMHRP010000047.1, read on the forward strand.
GCCAGGTTTTGACATAGGTCCAACGTGTGGTGTCGTCTTCGGCCTTGCCATCACTGAAGTTGTAGGCGGCCGACATGGAGCTCGCCTTGAGTACGTCGGCAATCATGTCGCCAACCTTGGTGCCGTTGTCGGTCGCGTAATGCTTGCTGTAGACCTCGATATAGGTGATGTTTTGCACTCCGTTTTCTATTCCATACTGTATCTTGGCAATGTTCTCGCCTGTCTTTGTGTCAACGAGCATCGTTTCGCCGTAGTATTCGTTTTGCTCCAACGGGTCGAGGCGGAAGCCGTCAAGGGCTTGGGGCATAGGGCCGCCGAGTTTGAGCCCGCCGAAGTTGCTTTCGCCGCAGATGCGGTATTCACCGTAACTCTTGTCGAAGCGTTCACCATTCCAGTAATAGGTGATGGGACGTTGGTATTCTATGAAATCATAGTAGTCGCAAGCCGCCCAATCGCACAAGATGTTGTCGTCGGGGCCAAGCATATAGTAAGGCATGCCGTCCTCTTTGGTAAAGTCGATGTCGGCCTTGTCTGCGCCATAGAACGACAAAGCGTTGTAGAACTCATCGAATCCGGGTTCGGGGAAAGGCCATGAGGTCTCAGAGAGTTGTCCCTCGCGGTAAATGTAGGCCTTGTGGTCGATCATGACGTTGCAGTCGCAGCCGCCTGAATAGGCATAGAGCACGAGGTGTGAGCCATCGGCTTTCGGGAAACTCTTCAGTTGGATTGCCGAATGGTCGCATTCACCTTCCGTCCTGTCGTAGTAGGCGTAGTTGCACTGCACCTCGTAGCTGTCGTCGCCGCCTTCGGCTTTCTTAAGGATCTCAGCGGGAAGGTCCAGCTGGCGCATGTTTTCGGGGAGGACGTCTTTCGGGATGAGCCGCAGCACATCTTCCATGATGCAGTCGCCTTCGACTGTTGTGGGCTGCTGCTCAACCGTCTGTTCGGTGAAATTCCCTAACGTATTGATGGTGCCTTGTTTCTGATGATTCGATCCACATGCCATCAGTGTACCGAACAAAAGGATGTAAAGTGCTTTTTTCATTGTTTTAGGTTTTAATGTTGTGTTTCAGGATTTGTCAGAGCGAGTCAACTTCTAACATTCAGTTCTTCCCTCAAATATTTCGCTGTATAGCTATCCGTACAATTGCAAATCTCTTCAGGCGTGCCCTGACAAATGATACATACACCGCGTTTAAACTGCAATGCCAGTTTGGATTACATCGTCGTAAAGCGGCGACCATCGGTCTTCCGCCAAAAGTACGGGCTCAATAAGGAAACTCACTTCGCGGGTGTCGCGCCAAAGGCCTTTGGAGATCTCAAATTTGCGGTCGCCGTAAGTAGGCACGATGACGGCCACATCAATGTCGCTGTCCGGGTTAGCATAGCCCTTTGAGTAGGAGCCAAACATGATGACACGTGGCTCTTTTTCGAAACGCTGAGCAATAATCTGCTTGTAGCGTCTAACGAGATTTAGGGCTTCGTTGCGGCTGAGAGTTGTTCTATTATCCATGTCATCATTTGTTTGGTTTCGTCTATCAGTTGTCGGCATACATCTGGAGTCAAAGTGCGTGCCAAGGCCTCTTTGTCTTCAGGATAGCGGGCTTCGATGTTGTAATTCGTTACGAGGTCGAGGAAGTCTTTTTGTTCGTCACTCATCTTTTCATAGAGGCCACAACCTTCGGCCAGTCGCATGTGATGGTGAGTGTAGGGTGGCATATCAGGCTGGGTTCCGCACCAATAAGCCTTCAGCGTCTTTTCAATTACTTGATGGCACATGAAGGCAACATACAGCCAACGCCCTGTCTGATGCATGGCCTCGGCGGTCTTGAGATCGTAATCAGCAATGTCGATCCAATATGCTACTTTGTCAGTTACCATGATGAATAATCAGTGTCATTATAATTGCAAAAGTACAAACTATTTTGGAATTACGGTTTTTCTAGAGTCTTTTTTCCAAACAGTTCCTCCTTTAAATACTGCCCTGTATAACTCTTTGTACATTGTGCCACTTCTTCAGGTGTGCCTTCGCAGACGATGCGTCCGCCACGGTCGCCGCCCTCGGGACCCATGTCGATGATCCAGTCCGCCATCTTGATAACATCCAAGTTGTGCTCGATAATGAGGACGGTGTTGCCCTTGTCGACGAGCTTGTTCAACACGTTCATCAGCACCTTGATGTCCTCAAAGTGCAGGCCTGTGGTGGGCTCATCAAGCACATAAAGTGTCTTGCCCGTGTCGCGCTTGGCGAGTTCGGTAGCCAATTTCACACGCTGCGCCTCGCCGCCACTGATGGTGGTTGAAGCTTGACCGAGGGTCAGATAACCTAAGCCAACGTCTTTCAACGTTCTGATTTTTTGTATAATGCTTGGGATGTTCTCAAAAAACTCCACTGCCTCGTTGATGGTCATGTTAAGCACGTCGTTGATCGACTTGCCTTTGTAGCGCACTTCAAGGGTCTCGCGGTTGTACCGTTTGCCTTGGCATTCCTCGCAAAGCACCGTCACGTCGGGGAGGAAGTTCATCTCGATGACGCGCAAGCCTGCACCCTTGCAGGCCTCGCAGCGACCGCCTTTCACGTTGAAGGAGAAACGCCCCGCCTTGTAGTTGCGGATTTTCGATTCGGGCAACTCACCATAGAGCTTTCGGATGTCGTCGAAGACCTTAGTGTAGGTGGCAGGGTTGCTTCTTGGTGTGCGTCCAATGGGTGCCTGGTCGATTTGGATGATTTTGTCGATTTTCTCCAAGCCCTCGATGCTGTCGTAGGGTAGCGGCTCTTTCACCGAACGGTAGAACTTTTGGCTGAGGATGGGTGAGAGGGTCTCATTAATTAAGGTGGACTTACCCGAACCACTGACGCCTGTCACGCATACCATCACGCCGAGGGGCAACTTAAGGTCCACATCTTTCAGGTTGTGGCCTTTTGCGCCTTTGATGGTGAGGAAATCACCCTCTAAAGGTTTGCGCCGCGTCTTCGGCACTTCGATTTGACGGATGCCGTTGAGGTAGTCGCAGGTGATAGAATGCCCCGTTTTGGTTTCGGCGGGTGTGCCAGCAAAAACCACTTCACCACCGTGCCTACCTGCGCCTGGACCGATGTCGACGAGATAGTCCGCATTGAGCATGGTGTCTTTGTCGTGCTCCACCACGATGACCGAGTTGCCGATGTCGCGCAGTTCTTTCAGCGACTCGATGAGGCGTTGGTTGTCGCGTTGGTGCAAACCGATGCTGGGTTCGTCCAAAATATATAAAACGCCAGTCAACTGTGACCCGATTTGTGTGGCCAAACGAATACGTTGTGCCTCGCCACCCGAAAGTGATGCTGCTGGACGGTTCATGTTGAGATAGTCGATGCCGATGTCGAGGAGGAAATGCACGCGCTTGTGAATTTCGCGCAGGATTTCCTTGGCAATGTCGTTCTGTCGTACGGTGAGTTTTCCGGGCAACTCGTCAATCCATTTGCCAAGGCTGAGGGTGTCCATGTTGGCCACCTCAGCGATGTTCTTCCCATCGATGCGGAAATACTGTGACTCTTTTTTCAGTCTTGTGCCACCGCAAACTGGGCAAGTCACATGGTTCATGAACGAGCCTGCCCAGCGCGCGATAGCCGCCGAGGCTTCCTCGTTGTTCTGGTCTTCAATGAAGTTGATGATGCCCTCGAAGTTGATTTTATAGGTTGAGGTGATGCCAAGGGTCTCGCGTTTCACCTCGAAGGTCTCGTTGGTGCCGTAAAGGATGACGTCGAGAGCTTCTTCGGAAATGTCTTTTAGTGGGGTGTCAAGGGTGTAGCCGTATTTCAAACCGATGGCTTCCAGCTGCTTGAAGATCCAACTGCCGGCTTTGTATTCGCCTGCAGGAGCCAGTCCGCCTTTGCGGAGGCTCAGGTTGGGGTTGGGAATAAGTTTTTCCTTGTCGACAACGGCGATTTCGCCCAATCCGTTACACTTGGGGCAAGCGCCGTAGGGTGAGTTGAACGAGAAGGTGTTAGGTTCAGGGTCTTCATAGGATAGCCCTGTGGTGGGACACATCAGCAGGCGGCTGAAATAGCGCAACTGTTGCGTATCGTTGTCGAGCACCATGAGCAAGCCTTTGCCATAACGGAAGGCGGTCTGCACCGATTTCTTGATGCGCGAGAGGCTATCCTCATGCACTTCAATGCGATCAACGACGATTTCGATGTCGTGGGTCTTGTAGCGGTCCACCATCATGCCGAACTCAATCTCACGCATTTCACCGTCCACACGAACCCTTGTGAATCCCGCTTGGCGGATATGCTCAAACAGCTCGCGGTAATGGCCTTTACGGCCACGGACAGCGGGTGCAAGTATATTGATGCGCTTGCCGTCAAACTCTTTGAGAATAAGGTCGGTGATCTGCTCCTCAGTGTAGCGCACCATCTTCTCGCCTGTGTTATAGGAATAGGCCTCGCCGATGCGGGCATAGAGCAGGCGAAGGAAGTCGTAAATCTCGGTGATGGTCCCCACCGTCGAGCGCGGGTTTTTGTTCACTGACTTTTGCTCAATGCTGATGACGGGGCTCAAGCCTGTGATTTTATCCACATCGGGGCGTTCCATGTTGCCGATGAACTGTCTCGCATAGGCCGAGAAACTTTCCATGTAGCGGCGCTGTCCCTCGGCATAAATTGTGTCAAAGGCCAACGACGATTTACCGCTCCCGCTGATGCCAGTGACAACCACCAGGGCATTGCGGGGAATGGAAAGGTCGATATTCTTCAGGTTGTTTTCCCGCGCACCTAAAATCTCTAAAGTCTTGTCTTCTGAAAACTCGTTCATTCCGCTTTTCTCATTTTCCCATGTGTTTTCGCATATTTTCCTGTCGGAATCTTAATCTCATAACTGTTGCCAGCTGATATGGTGAGTGAGTTGCCGCGCAGCCAAGGATTGAAATACTTCAACATCTTGAGGTTGGTACCTTGTTCATAGGCAAAATCAATCAAACTTGGGATGGACTTGGTGACGGTGATGGTTTTGCACTCGTAAGGTTGATACCAACCGTTGTCACGGATTTGGAAACCGTATTTTTCTGGATTTTCAGTGATGAGTTTTAGGGCCAAGATACGGTAGACATAACGTTGCGTTTCCTCAGGCAACAGCATGTCATAATAGGAATCCACACGTTGTTCTTCAATTGTCTTGGAGATTCTTCCGTTGCCGCAGTTGAAGGCGGCTGCCGACAAGGTCCAGTCTCCAAACTTCCTATATGAGTCTTTGAGATAACGACAGGCGGCCACGGTCTCTTTCTCCACATTGTATCGCATATCCACTTCCTTGTTGATCTCCAGATCGTATTGTTTCCCGGTTCCTTCAAGGAATTGCCAGAAGCCTGTTGCTTTGGCAGGTGAAACGGCATTGGTGAGCGAGCTTTCAATCATCGCCAGATACTTGAAGTCTTCAGGAAGGCCATATTTTTCCATAATGGGCTCCATGACGGGAAACCATCGCGATGAGCGTTTCAATAATAACAAGGTGCTGGAATGCAGGTACGAGTTGACCAACAACTCACGTTCAAGACGTTCTCTGACAAAAAACAGGTCCAATGGTACTTCTTCACCGCAAAATGTCATCGTATCAGGTAACTCAATGTCATGGGTAATGTGGTCGATGTGGTCGAAGGAAAGGAATTCTTGGTCTGTGCCTTCATATTCTTCCAATTGCTCATCATTGGATTGGGCAAGTGAAAAAGTGACCGCTGCTGCCACACCTATTAATATAATAGCCATGCCGCAGGCGAGGAGGAGATTCTTAGTTTTCATATAGTGGATTTCAGATTTCAAATTTCAAGATTAGTTTAGCTTTTGAGCCGTCAGCTCTCGGCAATCAGTTTTCAGCAGGTTGAGACCGAACTGATAGCTGACTGCTGATTGCCATATAATAATATCAAAACGGACTGATAAAATCCTTGAACATCGGCGATACCTTGTCTTTCTCTGACAGAATCGGATTGTCGATGTCCCAGTTGATGCCGAGGTCGGGATCGTTCCAGCGAATGCTGCCTTCAGAAGATTTGTTGTAGACATTGGTGCATTTATAAGTAAACACCGAATGGTCTTCGAGGCAGACAAAGCCATGTGCAAAGCCTTCCGGGATCCAATACATCAGCTTGTTGCTTTCGGTCAATACGACGGATTCCCAATGTCCGTAAGTGGGTGAGCCTTTCCGCAAGTCGACGACAACATCCCTCACAGCGCCTTTCACCACACGCACCAACTTACCTTGGGCAAAGGGAGGCTTCTGGAAATGAAGTCCGCGCAACACGCCTCGCATCGACTGTGATTCGTTATCCTGCACGAAAGTCATATTCAGACCGTGTTCCATGAAACGCTCCTTGTTGTAGCTTTCAAAAAAATAGCCACGCTCATCTATGAACACGTCAGGCTTGATGATGAGCAGGTCTTTTATCTTGGTTTCTATTATTTCCATGGTAATATAATTTGGAATGCTGAATGAGGAATGCTGAATGAGGCAAAGCCCAGCTGCGCATCGCGACATTGACTTCGTCGAATCTTCGATTTCAGCATTCAGCATTCATAATTCCGCATTAAAGATGAACGCATTCACCATACGCCGCAGCCGCGGCCTCCATAATGCCTTCCGACATGGTGGGGTGGGGGAACACGGCATGGATGATGTCTTCGCCCTTGGCACCCAGCTCACGGCAGAGCACAGCAGCAGCCACCATCTCGGTGACGTTGTCTCCGACCATGTGGCAGCCCAGCCAGTCGCCGGTCTTGGCGTCGAAGACGACCTTGATGAAGCCGTCGCGGTTGCCGGCAGCGGTGGCTTTGCCTGATGCAGTGAAGGGGAACTTGCCAATCTTCACCTCATAGCCCGCTGCGATGGCCTTCGCTTCGCTCAGACCGACAGAGGCGATTTCAGGTGTGGTGTAGGTGCAGCCAGGAATGTTGGCGTAGTTGAGCGGCTTGGGATCCAGGCCACAGAGCTTCTCCACACAGATGGTGGCTTCGTGGTCGGCTTTATGGGCCAAGGCGGGGCCATGCACGATGTCGCCGATGGCATAGATGCCCGGCACGTTGGTGCGATACCATTCGTCCACGTTGATTTTGCCGCGTTCGGTGGTGATGCCGAGTTCCTCAAGGCCGAGGTTGTCGATGTTGGTCTGCACACCGACGGCGGAGAGTACGATGTCGGCCTCCACGGTCTTCTCACCCTTCTTTGTGGCGATGGTGCAAACGCATTTCTCACCTGTGGTGTCGACGTGGGTCACCGAGGCTTCGGTCATTACGGTCATCTTCAACTTCTTGAAGGCACGCTCCACTTGCTTTGAGACTTCTTCGTCTTCGTTCGGGACTACGTTGGGCAGGAATTCAACCAAAGTCACCTTCACACCCATCGAGGTGAAGAAGAAAGCAAACTCAGAGCCGATGGCACCCGAACCGACCACGACCATGCTTTCTGGCAGTTTGTCGAGTACGAGGGCTTGGCGGTAACCGATGATCTTCTTGCCGTCGATAGGCAAGGCAGGCAGCTCGCGCACGCGGGAACCCGTGGCGAGGATGATATGGTCGGCTTCGTAGAGGTTCTTGTTGCCTTCGGCGTCGGTCACTTCCACCTGTTTGTCGTCGGTCAGTTTGCCGTAGCCGGCAATGACATCCACGTTGTTCTTCTTGAGGAGGTATTGCACGCCCTTGCTCATGGTGTCGGCCACGCCACGGCTGCGGGCCACGACGGCTTCCATGTCGGGTTTCACTTCGCCTTCCACCTTGATGCCGTAGTTCTCGGCATGATTAATATAGGTGTATACCTGCGCGCTCTTCAGCAGGGCTTTGGTGGGGATGCAGCCCCAGTTGAGGCAGATGCCGCCCACTTCGGCCTTCTCGACCACAGCGGTCTTCTTTCCAAGTTGTGATGCTCTGATGGCAGCCACATAGCCTCC
>CAMHRP010000048.1:0-25632 GCA_946187645.1 uncultured Bacteroidales bacterium
TTCCATTTCCACCTCAGCGACGACCAAGGCTGGCGCATCGAAATCAAGAAATACCCTGAGCTGACAGAGATTGGGGCCTACCGTAACGGCACGGTGATAGGGCATAACGGCAACCTTTACGACACCATCCGTCACGGCGGTTTTTATACCCAAGATGAGCTCCGCGACCTCATTGAATATGCCGCCGAGCGTCACATCAACATCATCCCCGAAATTGACTTGCCGGGTCACATGCAGGCGGCTTTGGCTTGCTATCCGCAATTGGGCTGCACGGGAGGTCCCTACGAGGTGTGGAAGCGCTGGGGCGTGTCGGAAGACGTGCTTTGTGCAGGCAACGAGGAGACCATGCTGTTTGTGGAGGATGTGCTGAACGAGGTGATGGATGTGTTCCCTTCACCCTATATCCACATCGGTGGCGATGAATGTCCCAAGGTGCGTTGGGAAAAGTGCCCCAAGTGCCAAGCCAAAATCAAGGAACTGGGCATCAAGAAAGACGACAAATTCACCGCTGAGGACTACCTGCAAAGCTATGTGATGAACCGCATGGCCAAGGTGGTGGAAGCCCGTGGAAGGCGTGTCATCGGCTGGGACGAGATCTTGGAAGGCAACGTCTCCGAGACGGCCATCATCATGAGCTGGCGTGGCACGGAAGGCGGCATCGAGGCGGCACGTAAAGGCCACGATGTGATTATGGCACCGTCGTCGCACCTCTATTTCGACTACTATCAAAGTGAGGACATCGCTAGCGAGCCCATGTGCATTGGCGGCTACCTGCCCGTGGAGCGCGTGTATGAGTTCCAGCCCCTGCCCGAGGAACTGACGCCCGAGCAACAGAAGCATATCATCGGCGTGCAGGCCAACATCTGGACGGAATACATCGCCAATTTCTGGCATGTGCAGTACATGGCCCTGCCGCGCATGGAGGCTTTGACGGAAATACAATGGAACAACCCGCAAGAACGTGACTTTGACGCTTTTGTGGAGCGTTGCCGCCACATGGCGCAACTCTACGAACTCTATCATTACACCTACGCTGACCACATCTTCAACCCGCAGGTCTGGGCGGACACGGTGGAAGCCAATCTGGCCACCCGTAAGCCCATAACCCTGCGCCAGCAGCCTGCCGAGAAATACACCTACGAAGGGGCATCGTTGCTCAACGATGGCAACTTGGGTAGGGGAGCCTACAGCTCGGGACGTTGGCTGGGCTTCTGCGGCTATCCATTGGATGCCGTCATCGACTTGGAACAACCTGCCGAGATGAAGCATGTCCGCTTCCATGCGCTTACCAATAAAGGTGCTTGGATTTACAACCCGAGCCAAGTCAAGGTGTTGGTTTCCGACAATGGTGAGACCTTCCGTGAGGTGGCGCAGAAAGACATCCCGATTTCCACTTGGGAAGACAGAGACGGCATCTTTGCCTACGAAGTGGACTTTGAACCCGTCACGACAAAGTATGTCGAAGTCGTGATTTCAGGCTACGACCTGCCCGAAGACCATAGTGGATTCGGCAATCCTGCTTGGATTTTCGTGGATGAGATTGAGGTGCGGTGATTTTTCCTATTTTTGCACCAATGAAACGCATCTTGTCAATAGGGTTTTTGATGCTTCTGCTTTTCGTTGTGGCATGTGGGAATGTGCACCAACACGCCTCGCCCGATGACCTGCAAGAGGCCCAAGCCTATTATGACAGCGGTTTCATTTGTCTACAGCAAGACAGCTTGTTGCAAGCTTTTCCGCATTTTGTCCATGTTGCTGGAAATCTTGAATATCTTCCTGAGGACATGACGGAGGACGAGATGCTGCTCACCTCAATGGCGTATTTCCAGATGGCGAATGTTTTCGCGCCCAAGATGGAACATAACGCCGAAATTGACGCACTGCGACAAGCTTTGCGTTATCAGACCGCCATCCCCGACACCGCTTGGATTATCCGCTCAAGCCTGCAATTAGCTGATGCTTTGGAAGTCATCCAAGAAAACGATTCCGCCTTGTTTTATCTCAACCGTGTGATGCCGTTGATAGACACCGTTTCAGGCGATCTGGAGGATTATATCAGTGCCCGATTCTTATTGTCATGCCTATATTACGACAAAGGAGAAATCGACTCTTGTGTGATGGTGCAGAAGCAGATCATCGACTTCAAGGCACGGCGCGGCATGGACTCCAAAAACGATTCGGTAGGCATTGGAATCAACCTGTTTTTCGCTGATTTCCACACAGAGGCGAAGCCTTATCTACTGAAGGTGATGGAGGCCGATTTCGATGATGTGAAACGTGGAGCCGTCATGTCGCTGTTGGGGCAGATTTATGAAGAGGAAAACCAACCCGACAGTGCGGCATTGTTCCATAGTTTTAACCCTACATACGTGGAAGCTGAATCGGAGCGGGTGAGCGACGGGATGCTGGCCATGAAGCAATACGAGCAATTTAAGGCGGAACGTGACGCACGATTGCAGGCTCTGCGGGAGCAAAAAGCAACACGGAAATGGATTGTCACTTTGCTTTGGATGGGTTTGGCTTTGGTGATGTCGGCGATACTTGTTGCGACTATCGTCAAGCGGAGAAAAAGGCGCAATGCTTCTTTCGCGGTGGGTTGGGCCCAGTTTGAGCAGTCGGACATTTTCGTGCGCATCCGTGAGCGCTTGGCCGCCGACGCCCCCAAGATTTCCTCGAAGAATGTGGAGGATTTTTCCCATTTGGCCTTGAGCCAAGCCGACTTTGCGGCCTTGAAAGATGCTGTGGACGTTGCGTTTGGCGGTTTCGCCACCCGTTTGGCGACACGCTTCCCCGACCTCAGCCCCGCCGACCTCAACGCCTGCTGCCTTGCCCTGACGGGCTTAAGCCATGCCGAGATGGCCGTGCTGCAAGGCGTGAAATACAACTCGTTCACCAACCGCATCACGAAAATCAAGAAAACCCTCGGTACCGAAGAGAGCCTTTCGGCTTGCCTGAAAAACATGCTGAAAGAGGGATAATGGGTTGCGAAAAGTGGTTTTTTTTTCGAGATTTCGCAAGGGTTGAGGATATTTTGTAATTTTGCATCCAATTAAAACACAATAATATGGCCTATACGAAAACCATTATTGGACGGCATGAAGAACAAGATATTTTGAGAACCTGTGTGGCTTCAGACAAAGCGGAGTTTATCGCTGTTTATGGCCGTCGCCGCGTTGGAAAAACATACTTGATCAAGCAGTATTTCAAAAACCAGTTTGATTTCTATACTTCCGGCATCTATAATCTCAGCAACGAAGATCAATTGGAAAATTTCCGCGAGCAACTGTTGGCTGGCGGAGCCACGGAGGTGCCAAGGCTGAAAAACTGGTTTGAGGCGTTTGCCATGCTCAGGAGGTTGCTCGAAAAGAAAAGGGGAAAGCGGATTGTGTTCATCGACGAGTTGCCTTGGCACGACGCTCCACACTCCAATTTCATCCGCGCCTTGGAGTCGTTTTGGAACATGTGGGCGGCTGACCAAAAAGGACTGAAACTTATCGTATGCGGGTCGTCGACCACATGGATGACCAACAAACTGTTGGGCGACAAAGGCGGGTTGCACAACCGTGTGACAAGACGCATCAAACTTCGTCCGTTTACGCTTGAAGAAACCGAATCCTATCTGAAACGGCAAGGGTTCCAATGGGACAGGTTCCTCATCTTGCAATGCTATATGGCCATGGGCGGCACTCCGTTTTATCTCAGCATGTTGCGTCCCGACCAAAGTGTTGACCAAAACATTGACCGACTGTTCTTTTCGGAAGATGCGGAGTTGAAGATGGAATACGACTTCCTTTTCCGTTCCCTGTTCAATGATGCGTTGGGCTACAAGCGGGTTGTTGAAACGCTGGCCAAGAAAATGAAAGGCATGACCCGGCAGGAGTTGGTCGACGACCTGAAAATCACGGACAACGGACGCCTCACTGTCATATTGGACAACCTTTGCCATTGCGACTTCTTGAGGAAATATAGCCCCTACGGGAAAAAACAGAAAGGGATGCTCTACCAACTGACGGATTTGTACACCTTGTTTTATCTGCGCTTCGTCAGTGGCTATCAAGGTGCCAACCCTAACGCTTGGAGCCGAATGGAAAGCGGAGCTAAAAAGGCATGGTTAGGTTATGCTTTTGAGCAAGTGTGTCTTTGCCATCTTCCGCAACTCAGGAAAGCCTTGGGCATCTCGGCCATCTCCAACGATGTTTGCTCATGGTATGGCCGCATGGAAGAACAGACCGCCCAAATCGATTTGATTATTGACCGCGCCGACGGAATAATGAACTTGTGTGAGATGAAGTTCAGCACACACTCTTTCGAAATCACGAAGGATTATGCGGAACACCTGCGCGAAAGGATGGGCTTTTTCGCCGACATGACCCACACCAAGAAAACCTTGTATCTGACCATGGTGACCACATACGGATTGAAGCGCACCAAATACGCGAGCATCGTCCAAAACGAGGTGGAAATGGATCAATTGTTTGAATGATTGCCGAGGGATCCCCTTTCTCTTTTTTGTCAAAAACGCCCAATTTTCGGGAAAAAGTGTCTTTTGTGCGGCAAAAACGCGCAAAATGTGTGTGAAATGTGTGTGTTATTTTTGCAAATGGCGTTGTTTTTTGCTATAATTTTGGACGCAAATACCAATTCTTATCACTATGGAAAAAGCAAGACTTAGAATTTACACCCTGCTTGCGCTCCTGTTATTGGATGCGGCGTCTGCGTTTGCCCAAGTCACTACGGGGCGCGATTTTTGGGTGACACTGTTGCCCAATAGCAGAGATGGCGAAATCCCAGAGCCTGCCCTGTGGATTAGTGCCAACGAGTCCACTACGGGAAGCGTGACAAACCCCAACACGGGCTGGCAGGAAGACTTTTCAGTGGAGGCCGGATGTAGCGTCTACATTTCCATTCCATTAGAACAGGCTTTTGAGATGCACCTTTCGGATACGACGCTCAACATCGGCCTGCATGTGACGGCCAAACAGCCTGTTTCCGTAGTCGTGGCCAATTACAAAGAGGCCTGTTTTGATACATCTAAAGCCTTGCCATCCAATACATTGGGCGGCGAATATCTGGTGCAGACCTACGAGAATTTTGGAATGTATGATTTTGTGCGCTCGGTTTTGTCCGTCGTTGCCACCGAGGACAACACTACCGTGGATTTTCAGTTGAGTTGCGAAACGATGAACCACCATCAGGCCAACCAGCCTCTTTCGGTGACCTTAAATGCAGGGCAGGTCTATCAGTTGCAATCGGAGCATTTGTGCAATTTTTCAGGAACGCGCGTGACCTCCCGCGACGGAAAACCCATCGCCGTGTTTGCAGGCAACCAAGGTTTGGGTGTACCTTATTTCAACACACCCTACATCGACCATGCTGAAGAAGTGATGCTGCCTGCGTCCACTTTGGGCCGCCATTTTGTGGTGACGCAATCCCTTCGACGCCCTGCCGACTATGTGCGCGTTACAGCCATGAAAGACCATTGCGAGGTGCGCAGGGACGGCACTTTGGTGCGTACTCTCAACGCAGGGCAGTCCTTCGTTTTTGAACTTACCGACGACTATCCCGCCATCTATCTCGAAACCACTGAACCCGCCATCGTCGGCAAGTTCTTTTATGGCCACGACGATATTCCAGGTGCTATAGGCGACCCCGCCATGGCCACCATACTCCCGATGGAGCAGCAAACAAATCGCGCCCTGTTTTGCGCCCACAATACCCTCATTTCAAAATGGCATTATCTCAACATAGTGACCGAAACCGCTTCAGTATCAGGGATGCAACTTGATGGAGAGCCTATTGACGACCTTTTTGAATTGGTGGCAAGTAAGCCCGAATATGCCTACGCGAGATTCCAAATTGCCGACACGACACACATCTTGGAGAACACGGAAGGCGGCTTTGTGGCCCATGTTTATGGCATGGGTGGTGCCGAAGCCTATTCCTATTTCCTTGACGCGGCGATGCTCACAACCGCGCTGACGGTGAACGACACAAGCGAATGGCTTCACCCCGATGGCTTCTATTTTGACCTGAATGAACCTTTGAACCTCGATTTACATTTGAACTACGAAATGACTGAAGCCCATTGGATTTACGGCGATGGCACGACGGAAATTCTCACCGACACAGAGGCTTGGCATACCTATTCCGCACAAGGCAACTATCCCGTGACCTGCGAGGTGTTTAGAACCGACGCACAAGGGCAACTCGTCTTGGCTGGCTATGTGAGCACCATAATTCACGCGGGTTATGAAAGTGTGGAAAGCCACGACTATACCAAAGAATGTAACCTGTTTCCCAATCCAGCCAACTCGAAAGTGAGCATCGAGGGCCAAGGCATCACTTCTGTCCGGCTGACGAACTGCTACGGGCAAGTGGTCATGGAAAAGGCTTGTGAGCCCACTGACTCTATGACGCTTGACTTAGCGGAATTGCCGATAGGCATTTATATTATTGAAGTCATTGCATCGAGCTATCGTACTATAAAACAATTAGTTATAAGTAGATAGTTGAGAATAAAACCCAAAACACCATGAAGAGACTAATCACCATCCTCATCGCCATGTGCGCAACATCAGCGCAAGCGCAACTCATCGTCACCTCGGCTGACTCCATCCAGCAATGCACCCCCGAATGGTTGGTGCGTAACGTGCTGCTCGAGAGCGGCGTGACGGTTTCCAACGTCCGCTTCAACGGCTCGCCGGACATCATCGACTGCAACAGCATCGGCTATTTTGATACAGGCAACAACCCGACCAACTTGGGCATCGAGGCGGGACTTATCCTTGCCACGGGTGGCGTTTCGGTGGCGGTCGGGCCGAATGATCGCGATGACAAAATCGTGCGAACCACTTGTGGAGAATACATCGACGAAACCCTCGAAGCCATTTCTTATGCTCCAGATTCGGTCTTTGACATGGCCGTGCTTGAGTTCGACTTCGTGCCTTGGGACAAAGAGGTTTCGTTCAACTATGTGTTTGCCTCGGAGGAATATTTGGAGTGGGTTGGCTCGTATTACAACGATGTTTTTGGCTTTTTCGTCACGGGCATCAACCCTGAAGGCGGCTACTACGAAAACCAGAACATGGCCCTAATCCCAGGCACTGACGAAACAGTGAGCATCAACAGCGTCTATACCCAGCACAATTCGGAATATTTCGTGAACAATGCAGGCGGACAAACCATTCAGTTTGACGGTTTTACGACAGTGTTGACCGTGAGTTTCAGGGTGGAACCCTTCACGGAATACCATATCAAAATGGGCATTTGCGACGTGGGCGACCCCGACTGGGACTCGGGCGTTTTCCTTGAGGCGCACAGTTTCATGTCGAATTTCACCTACGACATGACCATCGACAAGACACCCTATCAGGAAATCACTGAAAACCAATATTTTTGCACCAACCACAGCATCGATTTCAGTACCGTTACCGAGTGGAATTACGACGATGTAGTTTGGTATTTTGGCGACGGCACTTCGGCTCATGGTGCCAATGCCTTGCACACATACGCCGAGGATGGCGTTTACGAGGTCGTGAATGTGTTGCGCAATCCCCATCGCGCCCAAGATTCGCTCTTCTTGACCACCACCATCGAAACAAGGTCGTTTTCCTCATCGGAGGAGGCTGCCACTTGCCAAAGCGAGCCTTACCTTTGGCATGGGCAACTTTTGGAGCAAACGGGTGTTTACACAGACACCCTGCCGTCCATTTCAGGTTGCGACAGCATTGTTACATTGCATCTTGTTGTCTATGAGGATTATACAACAGAAATCGATGAAACACACTGCGAAAAGTTTGATTGGAACGGCCAAACCTACATGGAGTCAGGAGTTTACGAATACCTCGGACAAAGCATCCACGGTTGCGACAGCACGGCCATTTTGAACCTTACCATCAAACACAATTACGTTTCAGCCTTGCAAGGTCCTGAATGGGTGGTCGCGGGAAGCACCTCCCGCTATGCCGTTCCCGACTCCCTGACCATCGCGCCCAGTATCTTGACTTGGACATGCAGTCACCCCGAATGGCAAATCATGCCTTCCAACGACGGCTATCACTGCGACCTTGGGGCAACTACCTTTGGGCAAGGCATCCTAACCGCCCGAACAGGCGTAGAATGTGACTCCCTTTTCAGCATTACGGTCAATGCGTCAGGGTTTGATGTGGAAGAAAACAAAACGACCGAAATACAACTTTTCCCCAATCCTGCCTATTCACAGGTGAGTATTGTAGGCACACAAATCAACCACATCCGAATGATAAATAGCCTTGGACAAGTGGTTTTGGAGCATGTTTGCGAATCGGAAAGCCTTGTTGTATTAGAAATCGGTTCGTTGCCGAAAGGCGTTTACTCGGTGGAAATCGCCACGACGAGCGGGAGGACGGTCAAACGGTTATTGTTGTTGCAATAGGAACGATAGTATGATACGCTGATTATCAAAAACATAACAGTTGATGGCTCAGGGACCTTGGTGGAAACAGGGAAGTGGGTGAAGGAATAGGGGAACAACGCTATAGTAACGGTGTCATGTAAAGCGGCAAATAGGTGATGCCCGCTTCCTGCTTGAAGTCGGCGGCGTGGAGCACCATCGGCGTGGCAATGCTTTCGGAATAGGCCGTCACGCACTTGTTGAGTGAGGAGAGGGTGTAGTTTTTTCCGCTTTTCACCTCTATAGGAATGATGTTGTGGCGACTCGTTACCTTGCTTTTCAACAACAGGAAATCAATCTCCATCCGCTCTTCTTTCTTTTCTGACGACTTGCTGAAAAAATAGAGGTTGTGCCCCGACGCGACAAGCATCTGTGCCACAACGTTTTCAACCAACATCCCGACATTAGCCTCTAACTTGCCGAACAGTAGTTTGCGGTAGATGTCGGAAGTCATAATGCCGCGTTCATCGAAGGTCTGGCTGATGAGTAGCCCGGTGTCGTTGAGGTAACATTTGAGTGTGGTACGACTCTCATTCATCTTCAAACCTACGTTTGGCTCGGTGGAGTTGTAGCAGATGTTGGCTACCCTTGCATCTTTGAGCCAAAAGAAGGCGCTGTCCCAATCTCGGTACTTTGCACCAGGTTTCAAGGCCGAAAGACGGAATTTCTTCTCGTGCTTCGAAAGTTGGGCAGGAATCTGATCGAAGATGTTCACCACCTTGTCTGCTTGCTCGCTTGCATAGTTGAAGATGTCGTTGCGATAGATGCCCAAAATGTCGCGTTTGACGACATCCACTTCATCGAAGTCCTTGGTCTCAACATATTTCTTGACCGCTTGGGGCATTCCACCCACAATCATGTAAAGCCGAAAAGCATCCATGGCTTGCCTGTGAAAAGCTTGGCCCATAGGCCGTTTTTCATCATACATCTTTTTTATGAAATCCATAAGCATCTCGTTGCCTGTGGCCCAAAGAAACTCCTCGAAATCCATAGGATGCATCTTTAGTGTTCGTTCTTCTGAAGGAATCACGATACCTTGCGTGTTTTTCTTGATGCTCATAAGCGAACCGGTTTCGATGTAGTCATAACGCCCATCGGCAACCAGAAATTTGATGGCAGCCCGCGCCCTTGGACAAAGTTGGACTTCGTCGAAGATAATCAACGACTTACGAGGGTAGAGCTTTACCTTGTAGTGATTGGTCAGATAGAGAAAAAGCGTGTCCAAGTCTTCCAGATATAGGTCAAACCAATCTTTCACTAATTGAGGTGCTTTGTTGAAATCTATAAGAAGATAGGATTGGTATTCACGCTTCGCGAACTCCTCCACGATGTAGCTCTTTCCAATGCGTCGTGCTCCTTCGATAAGCAATGCCACTTCGCCATGCCTGTTTTTTTTCCAGTCAAGGAGTTGATCGTATATTTTTCTTTTCATGACCATGCATTTTTCACCTTTTTGAGATTTTTCACGCTGCAAAAATACACTTTTTTTAGATTTTTTTCATAATCAATTTACACCTTTTTTAGATTTTTGTCCATTTCATTGTACCAACTACAAAAAGTTTACACTTTTAATAATGCCGGCCTTTTTTGTTGGCATCGCCAAAAAATGCTACCTTTGCCGCCATGAAACGCTTGTTTTCCATAGGGCTTTTGCTTTTTGTCGTGTTGATGTCCGCCTGCTCCAAGCACGTAACGCCTCCGTCGCCTGAGGAAGACATGCTTTATCGCGTGGAATGCTTCTACCCAAACCATCCCGACAGCGCTCTGCAAATCCTTGACACGCTGAACCTTTCGGTGCTATCAGAGAAGGAACGGGCGCATTATTGCTTGGTGCGGATGTGGGTGAAAGAATTGATGGATCAATATGACTCGGAAGTCGATTCTTTGTTGCAAGTGGCCGAAGATTACTTTGTTGGAGGTCAAGACAAGTATTATGAAACCATGACTTTGCTGTCGCTTGCCAGACTGAACCTATTTAAAGGCGGAACCCGACAAACTGTTCTCGACTATAGGCAGAAAGCCATGCAAAGCATAGAACTATGCCAGCATGTTGATGAGCGTTTGTTGCGCTACTCTGAACCACCGATTAGTGAACAAGAGAAAATCGACAAGGTCAAATATGCCATCCATCAGAAATTAGGCATGTCCTACGGGAGCACCGGCTATCACAAGGAATCCATTGAGCATTTGAAAGCGGCGAGAAACTATTATGCTGAAACTCAGAATCATAAGCAATATATGGTATGCACGTTTCCTTTAGGCATGTCTTATCTTGCTTTGGAGGAATACGATAGCTGCCTTGTGTGTTTCCAAAACGGTTTGCACGATGCCCAAATCTATGGTAGCATCAACGACTGTGCCTTTTATTATAGTTGTCTTTCCATTTATTGTATGCAACGGGTTGAGAAACAAGCTTTTTCAAACGAAGAAGAACGCGAAGGCCTGTTGCGTCGAATGATAGCGGAAAGTCGCAAGGGATTGGCGCTTTTGGGCGATACCATCGAAAGCAATTATAAAAAGGGGCTGGTTGAAAACTTGGCCGAAGCCTATTACGAACTCCATCAATACGATTCGTGTATCTATTTTGGGACACAAGCCTATGAAATGCCCGACCTCCACGAACAAGGTGGTTTGCTGTACAAATGGCTGTTCTACTCCTACAGGGCATTGGGCGACAACGACAAAGCCAGTTTCTTTGCGGAAAAACTGATTGTGGCACAACAAGAAGAGAATGAAAATCAACAATCTGTCGCCGAGGTGAAAGGTGAGTACGAGAAGCAAATAGAGATCAACAAAGTGCAAGCCGAACAGCAAATAAGGCGGTATAAGCTTTACCTATGGATAGCTTTGCTGCTGGCTGTCCTGCTTGCGGTGGTCGTCTTGGTGTTTCGCTATCGGAAAGCCAAGGAGTTGGAAGTCCTGAGGTCGCGCGAGGCACAGCAAAAACTGCAATTGGAGTTGGATCATGCAGCACAGCAATCCATGCAATTGTTACAGCAACGAGCATTGGCCATTTACCAATCTGACCAAGACGACAAACTGAAACGTATTCTCGACGCATTCGATTCCGCCTATCCGCAAGCCGTGGATAACCTGAAAAAAGACCATCCCGACCTGAGCGAGACGGAACGCCAACTTGCCTTGCTCAATCTCCTCCGTTTCCGCTCGAAGGAAGAGGCTGACTTGCTTGGCCTAAGCGAAAACACCGTTCGAAAATACCGTTCCAACCTCAGGAAAAAGCTAGATTCCGATGCATTTTCCACCTTGGGTGGGTAAGAAAAATGTGTATTTTTGATTTTTTATTTTATTGAATATCAATTTGGTGTAATTCAAACAAAAGAATATTTTGTGTACTTCCATGTCTCGTTTGGGGTGATGGCTGGTTTTTCATTTAATTTTGCGTAAACCAATTTCAAAATGTTTTTGCAATGAAAAAAGTAAAGCTTTACACCCTGCTTGCGCTCCTGCTAACGACGGGAGGTGTGACGATGCAGGCGCAAGAGATTCCCAGTGACCTCACAACGATTTACGAATCGGATTCCGTTTGGTTCAATGCCCTCAGGAGTTATAACGACAAGATGTTTTTAGCTTTCGGCGGAAACCAGGAGGAAAAATGTAAGGTGTTGAAAATGTCGTATAATGGCGATATACTCGACGAAGCCCCTATCCCGAGCCATAGGATGAGCCAGTGGAGACACGGAGGGTTTTATGACGGTAAGTTCCGCTATGCGTCGTTTCGTAAGGATGATAACGACACGTTGCCCATGCTTTGTGTGATTGAGTTGGATCCCGAGGACTTGTCGTGGACCTATTATCCTTGTCAATGGGAAGGTCTTGACTTCAACCATCCTGACAATTCTTTTCTTTACTCCGAAATGATTCATTCCGTGTTTTCAAAGGACGGCAGCTTGTTGATTTCCTATCCTGTTGACAGCGCTTGGCACATTAACGAAACGGAAGCCATGCATTTGTTCAAGTTTGACAGCCAAGGCAACCAGGTGAGCGAGCGGGTTTTTGATTCCATACCCTTTTCCCTCTCGAACCAGTTCTTCTCCGCTCCCGATTCTTTGGGATGCCGCATCATTTTGCGGAACCTCGTGCAGTATGCATTTGATTGCCATACCCTTGATGACGAGTTCAACACGGTCGCCGTAGTGGAAGACGCGGGGAAGGTCTACGAGTCTCATCCCTACATCAGCGGTTGGATAGGCAATTTCGAGTGCCCTCACTTTGTCCAGCTAAATCCTTACAACGGGTTGACTTATTCAATTGGATGTGAAGGCCCTTTGAGCAAAGATGAAGCAAAGGAGGAAAACAAGTCAAGAAGCGATTTTGATGTCTTCATGAGGGTTTTCGACGAGGAGTTTGCCGTGTTGAATTGGAATTGGGGCATCATCAACCCCAGGATGGGCGATGAAGGTTATGGCATGGCTTTCAGTCCCGAAGGCACCGTGTATATGATGGGTTGGATGGACGTCAGCGTTGCTGGCAGCAATATCAATGATAATTTGTATGTGGCCCAAACGGATGAGTTCCTGAACAAACAGCATGAGATTTATTTCAAACCCACGGGTTATCATGTTATCCCCCATACTATCGATTTTTGTCCCGATGGAGGTTGCCTCGTTTACGCAACTCGTATGAATACCGTTACGGGCTATTGCGACTATTGCATCTACAAAATCACGCCGGAGGATTTCGTGAGTGTTGAGGAAGCCCATTTGCATGGACTGGCCGTTGCCGCAGCTTATCCCAATCCAGGTGGCAGCACGCTCAATATTCGCACCACAATGCCAAACGCCCACGTGGAAGTGTACGACATGAAGGGCAGACTCATCCACAGACAAGAGCTCACGGAGAACGTGACGGCGATTGATGCTGGAGGATGGGCTGATGGAGTTTATGTTTGGAAGGTGTTTACAGGCAACAAAGAAGCAGAAAACGGAAAATGGATAAAACAATAATACTATGAAAGCAACAAGAATTTACACCCTGCTTGCGCTCCTGCTGATGGCAGGAGGGGTGACGATGCAAGCCCAGGAACAATGCAACACGGATAGATCAACCGATCTGTTTGCATGTCAAAAGGCTCCAGATGCCATTCCTTTCAAACAGCCTACTGTCGTTTCAGTACAAGATGCCTGGCTCCATTATGGCAGCGAAGTGTATGGTAGCAACCTTGCCTATACTCCCCAGGAGATTCCTTTCTCATGGGCGGTGTCGTTTCCACCTTCTGTCCTGCAATCCTACGACGGGTTCACCCTGACCCGAGTGGCCATATATGAAAACTATTATATCATGGGAAACCTGCTATTGGGAGTTTACTATGGCAACGAATTTATGCCTCTTACCTTGCTTGACGAGCAGGTCTTTGCTCCGACAGGCAATGAAGGCTTTACCGATATTGTTTTGGACAACCCCGTTGAACTTGATGTCACGAAGCATCTTTGGATTGTCTTCTCCGAGACCGACATGACAGAGACCTATTCGGCTGCAGTTTGTTACGACGACAACCCCGACCCCAATGCCCGTTGGGTGCAAATGGAGGAAAACAAATGGACCGATGTCGCCAGTTATGGGCCTTGGGAACAACTCCAATTCATGATTTGGGCCTATGTCACCGACGACCCTTGGGGCGTGGAAGAATCATTATTGCAGAAAACCTCAAATGTCTATCCCAACCCAGGCAGCAATACCCTCAACATCCGCACGGCCTTGAAGAATGCCCGCGTGGAAGTGTATGACTTGAACGGCAGGCTCGTCCACGGCCAAGCCCTCACGGAGCATGTGACGGTGATTGATGCAAGGGATTGGGCCGAGGGCGTTTATGTTTGGAAGGTTTATACAACGGGCGTTTCGACAGTCTCAACGACCCTCGCGGAAACAGGGAAGTGGGTGAAGGAATAGAGATTGCGCAAGGAATGAAGTGAAAGCATTTAGGCTGGTCACGAAAGTGGTCGGCCTTTTTTTGTTGGTGTGCCCAAAAAATGCTACCTTTGCGGCCATGAAACGCTGGTTTCCCATAGGGCTTTTGCTTTTTGTCGTGTTGGTGGCCGCCTGCTCCAAGCACGAAACGCCTCCACCGCCCGAGGAGGACATGCTTTATCGCGTGGAGTGCTTCTACCAAACCAACCTTGATAGCGCAAGGCAAATCCTTGACACGCTGAATCTTTCAGCACTTTCGGAGAAGGAGCGGGCGCATTATTGCCTGCTGAGGGCCAAGGTGAACGACGGCCTCCGTAAATACAACGACTTCGATTCGCTGATGCAGGTGGCTGAAAAGCAATTTGTTGGCGACAAAGACAAATATTTCGAGTCCATGACTTATTGGATTTTGTCGCGAATGGCCCAAGTGAAAAACTTGGGTGAGCAACATGTGCTCGACTACCGTTTGAAGGCTTTGCAAAGCATCGAGCAATGTGAGCATGTCGATGAGCGTTTTGTGCGCTTTTCACTCAAGCCCACCGATGAAAAGAACGAAATCGACCGACTGAAATATGCCATCCATCAGCGGCTTGGCATGTCGTACACCAACTCGGGATATCATCGCGAAGGTGTCGATCACTTGAAACTTGCCGATGGCTATTATGCTGAAAAACTGTATCATCGCAACCGACTCATCACGGCTTTCCCTTTGGGGATGGCGTATCTGCTTCTCGGTGAATACGACAGTTGCTTGATGTGTTACCGAGTTGGCCTGCAATGTGCTGAAATGATAGGCGACACGGTTGAGGCTTCTTATTTCCATAGTGCATTAGCCGATTACTATCTCTATTGTTTTGAGACACAACATTTTGAAAAAGAAGATGATGGTAAGAATATGCTTCATCAGAGCATAGCGGAGAGCCAAAAGGGATTGGAAGACCTGCGTACTGTACGTTCTCCAATGGCGAACAGTTATCGGTATGATTTGACTGAAAACATTGGCCGTGCCTATTTCGATTTGCAGCAATACGACTCTTGCATTCATTATGGTTTGAGGGCAGAGGAAATGACCCAAAGGAGCGGCGACCTCACTTTCCTATACAAACGGCTTTACGGTTCCTACAAAGCTTTGGGCGATGAGGCCAATGCAGCCATCTATGCCGATAAGTTGTTGAGTGCCAACCTCGACTATGGTGCGGAGCAAAAAGCTGTGGCACAAGTGAAGGAAGAATACGACAAGCAGTTGGAAATCCAGCGTTTGGAAAGCGAGCAGCAGTTGAAGCGTTACCGCCTCTATTTGTGGATAGCCCTGTTGGTCATCGTGCTGATGGCGGTGCTATGGGCGGCGTTGCGCTACCGCAAAAATAAGGAATTGGAAACGCTGAAACTCCGCGAGGCGCAGCGCCAACTGCAAGCGGAGTTGGAGCAACTCACCACGCAGCAGCGCGATATGCTGCAACAGCAGGTGAAGGCGATTTACCAGACGGGGCAGAAAGATCGTTTGCAACGCATTATGGAGGCTTTTGAGGCAGCCTATCCCCAAGGTGTTGAGAAAATGAAATCGGCCTATCCCGACCTTAGCAAAACGGAGCGCAATCTTGTGGTTTTGTCGTTCCTCGGCTTCCGTATCAAGGAAGAGGCCGACATCCTTGACTTGAGCGAAAACACAGTAATGAAATACCGCTCCAAACTCAAAAACAAGGTCGATTTTGACCTGATTTCTGCGCTTGTCGAGTGAGAAAATGGTTGAGGTCTTATGGCGGTTTTTCTATACAGAATTAGTCTTGTTTCGCTTTTTGACTTTAGAAGTGGTATATTGTGAAAAAGCGTAAAAATATTTGCGCGAGTTTATCGTTTTATGTATTTTTGCAGCAGATTTAAGTTCTACTAACGCAAAAATATTTGCACGAGTTATGGTTATTGACAGTTTTGACATAAAAGGTATCTCCAACATTGAACATGTCCGCATAAATGTAGGGGAAATGAATGCACTCATCGCTCCCAATGGCTATGGCAAGAGCAATGTGCTTAACGCCATCAGTTTTGGAATGGATTTTCTAAAAGCCAGTATGGAGAGCAGACGACTAATGCTCGGTAGCGGATTCGCCCCTATCAATGAAGCAATGATCCACAACAAATTCCGCTTCGAACTCAATGGAAGGCTTTCGACAGATGAGCATGCACAATTGTTTCTCTATGGCTTTGAATGTGAATGGGCAACAGCGGACAAAGAAGGGTGCGTCGTGTCGGAGTGGCTGAAGGTGAAATTGGCCAACGAACAACGCTATCGCCAATTGGTTAACAGGACTTCCAAAGACATTTGTCTGATTGTTCCATCACCAAAAGGCAGATGCAACAAGCCATTTGAGGTATTCCCCCTTCAGCTCGCTTTGTCCACGATAGCCAACGGGACCTTGTTTCTTGCCGATATTGCGAAGCGGATATGCTCTATTAACGTTCCTAATTTGGAGACCCTTAACAATCCCGAATCGTATTTCTCGATGGATGGTAACGCTGGGGTTCCCTTGCTTGGAGGAAGGACATTAAGTGAATACATTTACTTCCTGAAAAAAACAGACGAGAATAACTATGGCATCTTATCCGACGGCATTAAGCAACTCATCCCGAGAATAGTGGAATTTGAGCCGGACGAGATCACGCTCAGCGACGGAAGAAGCCGAGTTTATGACATCAGGGTCAGGGAGGCATTCAACACGACCCCGACCAGCATACGGCTACTGTCGAGCGGCAGCAAGCGGATGATATTCCTCTTCACGCTCTGCATCGCCGCCAAGAAGCAGAACATCCCCTTGATTATGATGGAGGAACCCGAGAACTCCGTTCATCCACGCTTGATGGAGAACCTGCTGCTGACGTTGCAGAACTACGCCTCTGACACGAAGATACTGATGACGAGCCATTCGCCCTACCTGATGCGTTATCTGCGACCTGACCAGATGTATTTCGGCCTGCCCAAGAATGATGGGCTGGCGCACTTTGCCCAGATTAATCCGTCGAAGCTGAAATACCTTTATAAATATGCTGGCGACATGGAACTCACCATAGGGGAGTTTATGTTTGACTTCATGCTTGACATGGAGGGTGACAACGAAAAGATCGAGAAATACTTCGTCTGTTAGTAGGCTATGGTGAAACAATCAGAATCGAAACCGTTGCAGGTGATTTTGTTTGTGGAGGGCGAAACAGACGAGGTGCTTTTCAAGGCACTTATTGACTACTACAGGGCGGTCAGCACCAGCGAGATGCGCCCGTGTAAGATTTATAATCTGAGAGGCGTGACACGCTATAGCAGCAAGTTGTTGGCAAAACTCAAAAACGAGTTTCTCCCTGATGCCAAGGTCAAGGGTTACAAAATACAAACCGTGTGTTGTACTTACGATACCGATGTTCTTCGACCTTTGGAAAAGGCTTTGAATGTTACTGTCTCTTGATGGGATTCGGATAATGGTTTTTCGGTCATTTAGGGTGTTAGGTGCTGATTGCCTTTCGAGATAGCGTGCAATTTGTGATGCGAAAACATGGTGGCAAAATACCGATCCAAGCTCAAAAACAAGGTCGATTTTGAACTGATTTCAGCTTTGGTGGACTGAGAAAAATCTGTACTTTTTTCTCGCAACGCATTGATTATCAAGATGAGTTAAAAACAAAAATCTGTACTTGGCTCAAATCTTGGTTTTTTGGCGGATTTTTGTTATAGTTTTGTTGGTATGAAACAAATTAGTAACAACTTAATCGTTTTATGTCATGAAAAAAGGTTTGTTTTTTGTCATTTGGATGGCTTTGCTGACGGCTCCGCTTTCGGCTCAGACCATCGAGGTTTCGGGCGAATACCAAGGCAATGTGCTTTGGGACGCCGACACCGTTAAACTTGTAGGTGATGTCGTCATTGAGCCTGATGCGGAAGGCACAGCCCGCCTCACCGTCGAACGTGGGACTTGGGTGATTGCGGAAGGCTACTACCGCATCACCGTCCACAACGGCTCGTTTTACGCTTTGGGCGCAGATAAGGTCCCCGTCACCTTCACTGCCCGCAACACCACCGATTTCAACAATCCTTCAGCGGAATCGGGGTGGCGAGGCATCCACCTGATTTCCGACCAAAGTAATGCCCAAGACAGCGTGATGATGGAGTTCTGTGAAGTCAAATACGGAAAGATAATCACGGGCGCACCTGAAGGGGAGAGGTTTGGCGCTGGCGTTGAGGTGAGAAACAAGAAATACTGTTATTTCGCCCATTGCCGTTTTTCGCAAAACCGCAACGACCACAACACCAGTTCGCCGTCAGGGAGTGGCGGTGGTGCCATGTATGTGCTCAATCCTGGTAGCGTACTTATGGAGTATTGCACTTTCCACGGCAATTATGCGTGGTGGGGCGCGAGTGCTACGTTGGGCGGCTTGCGGCATTTCACCGTGCACGATTGCGAGTTCTACAACAACTCGGGGCATTATGGAACTGCTCTTGATATGCACGTTGGCGAATTGTCGCTGTCGGCTCAGGGGCCGCAGGTCTACAACAACTACATCCACGGCAACCACGGCAGCACGTTGTACCTCGGTTGGGAAGGCGTGGGGCGCTTGCACGACAATATCATCGTCAACAACGATGGCTATTCGCCTGTGTTAGGTACCACGGCTCCCAATTATTCCCATTATTATAACAACACGATTGCCAACAATCAAAGCGAGGGACATATACATGGTTATGGCTCGGGGATTTGGACGAATGGCCAACAGAAAATCTACAACAACATTTTTTGGGGCAACACGGGCGTTTGTTTCGAGCGAATGGACCCGACGCACTCTGACCCGACCGTTTTCAACAACTGCAACGGCACGATTACAGGCTCTGGAGATGTCTTTGGCGACCCACATTTTGTCAATCCGACCGCAGGCTTAGGTCCTGAATACGACTATTCAACTTTGGCTGCTCATTGGGCGTTGCTTGAAACCTCACCTTGCCTCAACGTGGGTGCCACCAATATGAGCCAATATTATCCCGAAACTGACTTTGCCGGCAATCCCCGTGAGATCAATGGGCGTATCGACCTCGGCGCCCTCGAAGCCCCCGATTGGGATGTGGTGGAGGAACAAGTTGCCAATAGTAGTGTCTATCCCAATCCAGGCAAGGATATGCTGCATATCCTCACGGAATGGGAAAATGCTTTTGTGGTGGTTTATGACCTCAACGGCAGGAAGATGTATGAGCGACAAATTCAGGGCAATTCAACGAGTATCGTTACAGAAAGTTGGCCTTCGGGAATGTATTTCTGGAAGTTGAGTGGTCCTACTGCAAGGGTGAAAACAGGAAA
Source organism: uncultured Bacteroidales bacterium (assembly GCA_946187645.1). Lineage (GTDB taxonomy): Bacteria > Bacteroidota > Bacteroidia > Bacteroidales > F082 > Limimorpha. The sequence continues at coordinate 19,687 of CAMHRP010000048.1, forward strand.
ATGGATAAAGAAATAATTCAAAAACAGCTTTAAAATGAAACACAACGGATTTTACAGCCTTATTGCCGTTCTGCTGATGGCCTCAAAGCCATTGCTTGGCGGAACGGTCGGCATGGAACGCGCCAAGGCCTTGGGCGCGAAGTTTGTCGAGGCCAACTTCAAGAACAACACGGAGTTGAAGTGGGTCTACACAGCCGTTACGGAAAGCGGCAGAGCATCGTATCATGTCTTCAATGGTGCTTCAGGCGGTTTCGTCATCGTCTCGGCCAGCGACCTTACCAGCCCCATTCTCGGCTATGCCGAAACAGGTGCTTTCAACACTGAAAACATCCCTGATGGATTGGCCTATTTCCTGGAAGGATATGGGCAATCTGTTGATTTTGCGGAAGAAAACCTGAAAAAAGCCGATTTCGTGATTGCCCAAGAATGGGAGAACCTTGAACGCTGCGGCAAAACGCAAGCCTTGAGATCAGTGGTTGTCCAACCTTTGGTTGCCACGCATTGGGACCAAGACTGTTATTATAACGCATATTGCCCGAAAGACGAGGCTGGACCTTGCGGCAATGCCTACGCGGGCTGTGTGGCCACTTCGATGGCACAGGTGATGAAGTATTGGAACTATCCTGAACACGGCACAGGCTCACATTCATACAACAGTTACCTTTACGGCACGCTCTCTGCAAATTTCGGTGCAACCACTTACCATTGGGACGAAATGCCCGAATCGCTGAATGATGACAATCAATATGTTGCCCTCCTTATATATCATTGCGGCGTGAGTGTTGACATGAATTATGGTGCTATGGCTAGCGGTGCTTTGCACCAAAGCATCCCACCGGCGATGAGCTCCTATTTCGGTTATGGCACTTCGCACAATCTGTTTAGGGACGATTATCCCTACGATGAATGGGTGGCCATGATGCGCGATGCCTTGGACATGGGCATTCCGATTTTGTATGCAGGTACCGATGGAGGAAGCATGGGCCATTCGTTCATTTGCGATGGCTACGACGACAACGGACTGTTTCACATCAACTGGAGCTGGGGCGGTTCCCTCGATGGCTGGTTCAGCATCGACAACCTGCAAACCTACAACCAGACTTGGAATCTGGCACAAAAGATGATTGCCGACGCCGTTCCTTCTGGCGTCTACAATGCTACACCAAAGGAACCCACTAACTTGAGCGTGCAGCCGCTTTCCGGTGATTCATACACCTGTACCGTGCATTGGAACAATCCAACAAAGTCATTGAACAATAGCAATTTGACCCATATCGACCAAATCGTCGTCAAGCGTGACGGCAGGGTGGTTTATACCCAAGACGATGTTGCTCCAGGCGCGGCCATGGAAATCACCGACGAAGTGCCGTTTTATGGCTTGCACGATTATCAGGTCTATGCGGTGAACAACGGTCTCCACGGAAGGATTGCCACCCAAAGCGGTGTGCGCTTCGGGCCTTCCTGCACTTGGACTATCGCGGCAGGGACCACCTTCTTCAACGGATGGCAGGGCGCTTCCATACAAGTGATTAACAACGCGATGCAGGTGATGGAGTCGGTCACGGCGCACTCAAGCAGCGAGACACTCTCTGTTGCGGTGCCTTTGGGTCATGTCTCGTTCGCTTGGTCCAAAGGAAGCAGTACGGTTAGCGACGTGAGTTTTGTCATCAAGGATGCTGACAATCATGTCGTTTATTCGTATTCGGGTGCTCTGGAAGGCATCGATGACGGTGTTTTCCTGCAAACCAACAACAGTTGCGGCAATGGCACGGATTGCGATGCACCCACTGATTTGTACGCTTTTGCCGAGGATGAGCATGTGGTGCTGGCTTGGACTTCCTATGGTGAATCCACAGATTATAATGTGTATCGTGACGGGCAACTGCTTCAGACGGTGAGAGACAGCCCTGCTACTTTTGTCGATGAAACAGCGACGCATGGTGGGCATTGCTACTTTGTGACCGCTTTTTGCGCTTCGGGCGAAAGTGACCCGACCAACGAGGCTTGTGCCACCATTGGCGACGACTGCCAGCCCCCCACCCACCTGTGGTATGAGATGACCAGCAACAACAAGATAAAACTCACATGGGTAGCCCCCCAACCACATGACGGCCTTTCGGGCTATTTCGTCTACCGTACCAAGGAAGCCGATATGAACTGGCAGAAAATCAAGACATTGGGTGCTGGCTCCACATCTTATACCGACAACACCTCATTAGAGGACGAGACCTTCTATCTTTATAAAGTGGTGGCCTATTACCAAGACATCGACTGCTATTCGGCTCCAGCGCGGTCGAAATACAATGAGTTCGAATTTTTCTTGAGGGTGTATTGGTCGGTGGATGGAGTGGCCGAAACTGAAGCGGGTAGGGTGGAGGTCTATCCCAATCCTGCCTTGGAGACCCTGCGGATTGATGGCCTTGAAGCGGCTGAAATCCAGGTGTACAACGCCTTGGGCCAACTGGTAAAGGTGGTCCGTGGCACCAACGAAGTCAATGTGAGCGGCCTGCCGGAAGGGCTTTACCTGCTGCGCATTAAGGATGCGGAAGGGAAAGTTTACACGAATAAAATCACGAAACAATGAAAAACATTAGACTATACATCCTGCTTGCGCTCCTGCTGATGGCGGGAGGGGTGACGATGCAAGGGCAAGAGTATTACGACCTTGAAGAAATCTTCGTGACCGATGAAATCCATCCTGTTTATGTGCAGTACATCAACACGGGGGAAATGATGGTGTTTGCCACAAACTCTGAAAAATTCCAGTTCATCAAGATGCGTGAGGACGGCGAAATACTTGGCACCGTCGACTATCCCTACACAGAGGGCACCACGGAAACCTACCTCGTTTCCCGCCTGATGACCTTGCCCGACGGCAAGAAAACGCAGTTCTTTTACGAGAGTATTGGGGACACGGCCACCTTGCACGCATTCCAAATTGACGACGACTTGCATCTGACTGTGAAAGATTATGGCGGCAAGATGGGTGATTTCATGCTCGACGACGGTTGGCAGAAATACATGACAAGAGCCGTAGTGTGCAAGGACGGATCCACCTTCATTGCCTACGCCCCCGACAGCCTCTTTGTGTATGAGGGTATGTTTATAACCCAAAAGGGTATCAGAATAATGAAATTCAACCCTGAAGGCGAGTTGGTTACGGAACGGGTCTTTAGAGATTTGAGCGCCAGTCTTTTCGTTCCTTGGCTTGAACCAACTCCTGATTCCTTGGGATGCCGATTGGTGGTGGCGGAGACAAACGACTATGGCTCCTATTACGGTGTCTATCTCAACGGTTATGTGCTTGACGCGGAACTGAACACGGTGCTGATGCGTGACAACATCACCAGCCAAATTTATCCGGCCATGATAGAAGACCCTGATTCTTACCACAGCAACCCGTACAACGGTAAAATATACGCCATAGGCAGCGTGACCAGTGTGTATCCCCAGCAGATTGACGACGAGGTTGTGATGTCAGTGATGGACGAGAATTTCGTGGAGGAAAACTATGTTTGGGGCATGCATCGGTTAGTCGATTGCCAAGGTGCCCAGCAAAATGCCATCGACTTCTCGGAAAACGGAGATGTTTACATGATTGCGGACATGGATTTTAACATGTTGGGAAGTTCGGAACTCTACGATAATTTCTATCTTGCATGGCTTGACGAAGACTTGAACAAGAAAGGTGAAATCTATTATCACAATGACAAGAGGGCGTTGTATCCATTGAGTGTGTACGCTTGCCCGAAAGGTGGATGTCTTGTGGTGGCGTCAGGTTCTAATCGGGAAACCTTGGCTCAAGAAAATGTCATCTACAAAGTAAGCCAAAGCATCTTGGATGACATTGAAGAAGCCCACGATGCTGGTTTTGCCGTGGCGGTGGCATATCCCAATCCGGGGAAGGATGTGCTGAATATCCGCACGGGATTGCAGGATGCCTGGGTGGAGGTGTATGATGTGAATGGGAGGCTGGTGCATAGACAGGATATTACGGAGCATGTGACGGGGATTGATGCAACGGATTGGGCTGAGGGCGTTTATGTTTGGAAGGTAATTGTAGATGGGAAGGAAGCGGAAGTTGGGAAGTGGATTAAGGAATGAAAATACCTTTGGAGGGATGAAAACAGATTGCGTGTTGTCAAAAAAATAGGGACAAGCCGTTTTGCTGCTATTTTTCAAATCATTGAAAAACAATATTTTGAAGAGTTGGCAACAAGAAAAAGTATGGACAAGGCAGGAGTTGCCTGTGAAAAGCTCTTGACAAGTAATCTTTATCATTAACTTTGCGAAAATTTCAAAACAGTAACACGATGAAAGCAACAAGAATTTACACCCTGCTTGCGCTCCTGCTGATGGCGGGAGGGGTGACGATGCAAGCGCAAGTCCGTTTCGACTGGCAATGGGGCTATGGCAGCATGGGCGATGATTATCCCTATTGCATCATCAAAACTCCAGATGGTTATTTGGCTGGAGGAAACATTGACAATGACGGAGGCTTCTCCGTTGAATGCGAACACACCGGCCAACGAAACGGTTGGATTATCAAACTGAATGAAGCCGGGGAACTGGTTGACCAATCGTGTGTGGAAATGAACACTATATCCCAAATATCTCAATCCAAGACAAACCCCAACCATTTCTATTTGATCGGGACAGACCCTGTCGGTGATGAAGCCAATACATGTATCGTAAAGATAGATGAACAGTTCAATGTGCTTTGGAAGCGTGTCATAGGGAACCCAGTGTACACTTCATGGTATCCACCGAGAGTTACCGCAACAAGTGACGGAGGATGTGTCGGCGGTCATACCGTAGCATGGAACGGCGGTGACATCAGCCATCATTTTGGTTCATGGGATGCATGGATTTTCAAGTTGGACAGCCTCGGCAACCTGCAGTGGGAAGTTACCTTGGGGACGGAAGACAATGAATTGGTCAGCAATATCAAGGAAATGGAAGATGGCTCCTATACGGTATTGATTAACGGCGACCCGCAACAATACGGCTCTCTCTATAGTTGCAACCAGTATCCGACTATTGTGTTCGGGGTGGTGGCCAAATTAGATGCTGAAGGCAATTTGTTGGATAACCGATGCTACGGCGGCTATACCCAAAACGATTCTTTTGCCGATTTCATTGTGCTTGAAGACGGCTATCTCTATGTGGGTTGTGCGGCTTCGGATGATGGCGACCTTGGAGGAGCCGGTTATCATTTGGGCTACAACCAAGGCCTCCCCCATCATGGTCGCAGTCACGATGCTTGGCTTCTGAAAACCGATTTCGATGGTAATGTGGTATGGAGCAAATGCTATGGCGGCACTCTTAATGATGCTGCGTGTAAAGTTTTCCAAAATGACGATGGTGGATTTACGATTACTGGATGGTCGGAATCAAGGGATGGCGATGTGCAAAGTGCTTTGCAGTTGTATGAAAACCCCGATGGTTCATGGGGGGCTCCAAAGCCTTGGATTTTCAGGACGGATGCCAAAGGTTATCTATTGTGGGAGCGGGTGATGGGTGCCGATGTGGCTTCGGCTCAAGAATATGCCGATGCCGTTCAAGTCAGCGACAAGGAGTTTGTCTTTCTTTGCCAGGATGCCTTGTACCCGCCGCCCTATCCCTACGGCGATATCAATTGTCCCAATGTGGTGGTGGGGTCGCAGGATAACTATTGGGTTTTCCATCTTACCGATATCTTTGACTATGACGGTGTTGAGGAACAGGAAGGATGGAATGAAAATGGTGTTGGGGTTTATCCTAATCCGAGTAAGGACTTGGTGCGGATATATGGTGTTGAGGCTGAAGAGGTTTGGCTTTATAATGCTTTGGGGCAAGTGGTGAAGAGGGTGCTGAACTCTAATGAGGTGAGTTTGGAGGGATTGGTGCAAGGGGTTTATTTGGTGAGGATTAGGGATAAGGAAGGGAGAATCTTTTTGGAGAAGG
>CAMHRP010000049.1:0-25393 GCA_946187645.1 uncultured Bacteroidales bacterium
CGCTCTCGTCCTACATCGCCGACCACATCCCGAACCTCTTGAACTACATCAAGAAATGGCAAATTGAGACGCCCGATGCCCTGCTCTCGCAACTCGAGAAGGACCAAGACTTGAAGGCCATCATGCTGCAAGAAACACCTTGGGTGCTCGAAGCCAAGAGCGAAACCGAGCAACGCAGCCGCATTGCAACTTTGTTTGAGGTAAACACTTTGCGCGGTCAACAAACTCGCGCTTTGCAACTTATTCAACAGAAGCAGAAATACAACGGCGGTTGGCCTTGGATGGATGGTATGCCTGAGAGTCCTTACATCAGCACCTACATCTTGAGCGGCTTCGGCAAGTTGCAGAAGATGGGCGCTTGGAGTTCGTTGAGCAAAGCCGACCAAAACACCGCACAAAGCATCTGCGACAAGGCCGTGCGTTATCTCGAATACGAGGTGGCCGAGACCTACCGCTATATGAAAGCCCACAGCAAAGGCAAGGACTGGCCCATCGGTTCCAGCACTTTGAACGAGCTCTATGCCTTGAGTTTCTTCAAAGAGCAGAACTCCGACAGAGACTTTGCCAAGGCCAAGGACTACTACCTCAAGAGCCTCGACAAGGAATGGACGTCGTTCAACTTCAACCAACGCTCGAAGGGTGCCTTGGTGCTCTACCGCAACGGCAACGAGAAGACCGCCAAACTGATGATACAGTCGTTCAAGGAGTGTGCCCAGAAGAACGAGCAAATCGGCATGTACTGGCCGAAGAAATACTTCTCGTTTGAGTCGCATATCGCCACCCACGCCAACATCATGGCCGCCTTCGCCGAGATAGACCAGAACCAGGAGATGATCGACCAGCTGCGCGTGTGGCTGCTCACCCAGAAGCAGACCACGATGTGGGAGAACTCCGCTTCTACCGCCGATGCCATCTATGCCCTGCTGATGCGTGGCAGCGACTGGTTCGAGGAAGGCAAGGAAGTCACCCTGCGCTTTGGCAGCACGCCCATCAGCACCGAGGGTGGCGTGGCTGGAACAGGCTTTATCCAACGCCACTGGAACGCCAACGAAGTGACCCAAGAGATGCAACAGCTCACTGTCAACAACCCAACTAACCACTTGGTCTGGGGCGGTTTGTTCCGCCAGTATTTCGTCCCGATCGACGAGGTGAAGAGCGATGAGTCGGGCTTCACCATCAAGCGCGAATTGTTTGTGGAGACGGTGACTGACAAAGGCAAGAAACTTGTTCCTGTAGAGAAGCAAGCCTTGAAGGTTGGCGACAAACTGACCGTGAAGATTACCTTCACCAGCCAGCAGGACATGAGCTTCGTCTTCGTCAAAGACCTCCGTGCCGCCGGTTTCGAGCCGATTGAGCAGATCTCGCGCTACGAGTACAACGACCGCATGAGTTACTACCAGAGCAACACCGACACCGACATGGAGTTCTTCATCGAGTTCCTGCCTAAGGGCACGCACCAGCTGGAGTACAGCATGTTCGTCACCAAGGAAGGCTACCTCAACAACGGCTACGCCTTGATCCAGTGCCAGTATGCACCTGAATTTAGTGCTTATTCTGATGGGATGAAGGTTAGGGTTGGAGAGTAACAATCAGCCTTCCATGTCATTCCAGCAAAGGTATGTGCGGGAGAGGAAAATGCTTTGCATTCGACGTAGTCAATCTATGGGAGGCGGTACAAAGCAGAAAACCTTATTGACACGGCTCCAGAAAGCATAGATTCCCTCCGACGCACCGCCCTATGCAGGAATGACATGCTTTCTGGAGCCTGTTTCTGCCCTCGTTGGGATGACATACCTGTTGAGGCCTGCTTTTACTGAACAATAAGCTTCACCGTTTGCTCCCAGCCACCACCATGTTTGATTCTCAGCAAATAAAACCCTTTAGTGAGGTCATGAAACGAAAGCTCATATTGCTGCGCTCCTTCGTCAAAAGCGGCTGCTTCACGTTGCATTAATTGTCCTTGCAGCGAATATAATTCAAATTGTACCTGTCCTTGTAAGGGATTGAAGAAAGCCACGACAGCCCTGTCGGATGCAGGGTTGGGAGCCACAGTGGCGTAGAGGCTCTGTATCTCGTGGTCTTCCACACCAAGATGCACGTCCACCGCGATTTTCATCGTCACGGGGAGGTGGTCGGAACTATTGAAGAGGGCTTCTGCGACTTCGGTGGGCACAGCTGAGTTATATCCTTGGTTTACACTTTGGTTAAAATGGTTGCCGTCGTTGCCCACGGCATGGTAGGAGCCCTGAACATAGCGCATATGGTTGTAGCTGAAGGCAATCTCATCAGCCATCAGGATGAAGTCGAAGCGATCGTCGAGACCGCCACTGGAAAAACATTCGTCAGAATAACTCCTTGTAGACTGTGTGTGGAAAGGGGTAAACGATCCATTGTTGTTCCACTCTCCCACGCCGCCTACCAGTGCCAAAGGATCCATGAAACAGATGTTTGGATTGCTGTAGGTCTGGGTGAGCAAACGATAACCAGATTCACTGGCCCCATACATATTGAAATCGCCCATAATCAGCACGTTGTCGGTGGGATAGCTTGCGTTGACATAATCCATGGCCTTTTGCATTAATGCGCGGCGGTCGCTTTCAAAGCCCATTCCAGCCTTCGGATGCGCCACGATGCACACAAGCTTGATGGTGTCGCCGGCAGCCAAGCTAGGAGTCTTCATATAAAGCTCGTAGACATCGGTATCGCGAGGTTGGGTACGTAAGGCTACGTGTTTCTTCAGACCCATCTTGCGCGAGTCAAAGAAGATGTGGTTGATGATATTGCTGCCTGCACTATTAATAATGTTATCGGATTGCCAATAGTCGGCGCCATTAATATTCAAGTTGTGCCGCAAAAAATCATTCTGTAGCTGTTGTGTGGCACCAAACTCGCAGACGGTGAAGATGTCGGGCTTCACATAGTTGACGATGGTGCGAATGCATTCATCTTTGCGTTGCGTGTTGTTGTTGGTCTCGAAGCAATCAGCATATCCGCTATTATAGTTGCCGTAATACAACAGATTGTACTGCATCACCGTGAGCGTATCTTGGGCCTGAACGAACAAGGTCGTCCACAAAATTATAATAAGAAGGTGTATTTTTCGTTTCATTTTGTGAGAATTAATGATGCAAAATTAGAAAATTTGGCGCGATATTTGAATAAATCCTATTTTTGCAACGAAAAATACAATGAAAAAAACGATTCAAATCGGTGTTTTGGCCTTGATGACCATGATTTTGCTTGCGATGAGCTCATGTCGCAAAGAGGAGAAATATGCCAACTCACCTTTGGTAGGGCATTGGGGATGTGAACAATATGTCAGTTGTCGGACCGATAGTACAGGCTACGAAAAATGGGAGACTTTCCAATATGAGGTAGGCGAAGGTCATGGCTATGAGGTGTATTTTTATGCCGACGGAACGGGTAGACTCTTGCTGAACGACAGTCCCGCCTTGATTAAGAAGTTTAATTGTGATTACGACTATAATTCTGTAAATCATATACTTACAATTTACAACACCTCTTGGATTGTTTCCGTCTTTTCGGATGCGACCAGTGCCAATATGGACATTGAGGAAATGACAGACAGCAGCATTACTGCTTCGTGGATCAACTATTTCTCAGAGCCTACGCCTTTCTTTGAAAGGTTTTTCCTGAAACGAATTGATTAACTATAAAATAAATCTAAAAATGAAGAGAATTAAATTATTGACATTGTGTGCTATTGCCACAGTTTTGTTCACCTCATGCGGGAAGAATGACTATAAGTCGTTTGTAGGCACTTGGGGTGTGGAAAAAATTCAGTATTACAACATTGACTATGCAGGCAACCCCATTGCTGCTTCCATGGAAACTTACGACATGGTTCCCGGTGACTCACAGAGCGGTATTGACTTGATTTTCAGGGAAGACAAGACGGGTGAGATGCGCGACAGAAGCCAAGACACCATTATAAAGAAAGTCAGCGACAATCCAGCGGTTTACGATACCATCATTTGCCCTGACACTACTTTGGTGACCAAATTCACCTATTCGTATGATAAATCTGATGCCATTCTCTATATGAATATCGAACATCCTGTTAAAACCTATAAGATGAATATTGTCGATTTGAACAAGGATTCGTTCATTTATGAGAATGAATATGGTACAGACTATGTGGAAAAGGCCTATTTGAAGCGTCTTTCCAATACGACTTCGAAATCGGAAAGCAGAAAGAGCCTGCCTACGCGTCCATACAGAGAAGGCTCGTTCTTGAGTGGTAGATAATTATCCTAAAACGGAAATGGTAAGGCTGTCATATCATGGCAGTCGCATGGTTGGATTCCAGTGCGGCTTGCTTGATATGACAGTTTTATATTTTCCTGACTTTGAAACTTAAGAATTATTGGTTTTGTAACGTATTGATTACCATTGATATAACTTATTTTAAACAGACAGAATTCCGCTTTTTCTACTCTATGTCGCTCCATATCGCTGATTATTTTGGTTCGTACTGCAGAGATTTGTTTTTTTAAGGGTTCTTTTTGGTCTAAGAGATGCAACAACAACCATTAGTTTCAAGAAAACACGAACGGAAATAACGAGAGACAAGGGCAAAATAGTAGCATTCCGATGGATTGGCTTTCAAACACATCAAGGCGATATGAGACCCCTTTTCCAAAAAAATCATTAGGACAGTGCCGTATGTTACGAGAAATTTGTTGGAAAAACAGGAAAACCCTATTTTTGCGACGATTTTTAAACAAAAAAGTCATGACAAAAAGAGTAATTATCGGAATCCTGTTCGCCTTTTTCTTTGCTACGATACAGTTAAATGCACAAGATTTGGTGCATTACAAGCAGATTGTCAAGGAGTTGAACTCTTCGAAATACCAAGGCCGCGGTTATGCTAAGGATGGTGCCAACAAGGCTGGAAAATACCTTGAAAAAGAATTTGTCAAGGCTGGTGTTGATGAGGTGATTTGCCAGCCCTTCACGTTGGATATCAATACCTTCTCAGGCAAGATGAAGATGTGGGCCGATGGAAAGAAACTTAAGCCTGGACATGATTTCTCCATGCGTGAATACTCACCTGGCATCTATGGTACATTCCCTGTGTATCACGTTGATACGTTGAACTTCGATGCTGAAAAGATGATGGCCGACTTAGCCAAGCCCGAGTATGTCAACTGTCTCGTTGCCTGTGAGTTCTGGTTCACTTATCGGCATGGTGATGTTTTTAAGCCGCTGCAAAAAAAGGAAGCCCCCAATGCTGGATTTCTCTATATTTGGCCGTCGCCCATCAAGTTCTTCAAGGCCTATGGTCATCGCGTGGTCGACAAACCCATCATATGGGTGACCCCCGAAGCCATTGACGGCGTGAAGAGCGTCCGATTGAAAGTGGACAACAAATTCCTGAAGGACTACGAGTGCTTTAACGTCATCGCCAAGGTGGAAGGTCGCCGACACGATAGCTGCTATGTCTTCACGGCGCATTATGACCATTTGGGCAACCTTGGCCGCAGAGTGTATTACGCGGGTGCCAACGATAATGCTTCTGGCACTGCCACCATCGTCACTTTGGCAGCCTATTATGCCAAAAACAAACCCGAATACGACATGTATTTCATCTCCTTTTCGGGCGAAGACGCCAACCTGCGGGGCTCGGAGTATTTTGCCAGGAACCCTATCGTACCTCTGGAGCAAATCAAATATTTGTTCAACATCGATATGATTGGCGACAACAACCCGGTGCAGTATTGCGAGGCCAGCGATGAAGGTTTGCGTGGATTCGCTTTATTTGAGCAAATCAATAATGAAAAGCACTACTTCAAAGCCTTAAATCGGGGCAAGTTGGCCGCCAATAGCGACCATTATTCTTTTGCAACCCGCCATGTGCCTTGCATTTTCTTGGAGAACCGAGAAGGCGATGCTTTTAAATATTACCACACCATTTACGATACTTACGAAAACGCCATTTTCGACAGTTACGAACCGGTTTTTAATCTGGTGCGCGATTTTGTTGAACAATACCATTGACGCATGAACCCTATAGCCCTCCGTTTACTCAACCAACAGCTCATCGGCCCGCAGTTCGACACTCCAGCCGAGTTGGTGGACTATATGGGCGCGATGCAGGCGCAGGAATATCGCCTGATGCGTTGGGCGGTGGCGATGCGGACCAAAAAGCCCTCTGCCAAAGCCTTCAAGCAGGCCTTTGACAGTGGGCAAATCCTCCGTCTGCACCTGATGCGCGGCACTTGGCAACTCGTGTCAGCCGAAGACTATTGGCCTTTGCTTGAACTTTGTTCAGCGAAAGCATTGGCGGTCATCAAGGGCTGGATGCGCAGCAATCAAATCAGCATCCCCGAAGAAGAGGTGAGACGTATCAGGGAAATCCTTGTACAGACTGCCGCCGACAAAGGCAGCGTCACCAAGGAAGACTTCGTTCAGGCCTTGGCGGAGAAGGACATCCATATAGACGACCATCGTTTGTCGTACCACATCCGTTATGCCGAGCTGTCGGGGACGCTTTGCAGCGGCGACCTGTTGCCGATGAAGGCGACCTACGCCCTCGCTGCCGATAAGGTGAAAAACCGCAACAAAATGGACCGCGACGCGACCTTGGCAATGCTCGCAAGGAAATATTTCCAGAGCCGCCAGCCGGCCACGTTGGAGGATTTCGTGTGGTGGTCGGGGTTGAACATCAATGATTGCAGGCGAGGGATGGAATTGTTAGGTGATTACCTGCATGTGGAGACGTTGCGCGCAACGTCTCTACAACCGAAACGGGAATTCTATCTCACCGCCGACTGCCGCACCCGTGGTTTCCGCAAAGGCAGATACATCCTGATTCCGCCCTACGACGAATACCTCATCGGCTACAAGAGCCGCGACGTCGTCCTCTCGCCCGACTATAGCCACAAGGCGCACAACAACAGCGGCATCTTCCAGCCTATCATCGCCCACGATGGCGTGATTTGCGGTAACTGGTCGCCTTTTGGCAAGGATTGTCAAGCGACGTTCTTTATGGGCAAGCATGAGACTGATTTTCGGGAGGAATGGACGCAATACAAGAAATTTCAAGAGAAATAAACACATAAACCTATGGAAATGAAGTTCTGTCAGAGCTGCGGAATGCCGCTCACCGATGAAATCCTCGGCACCAATGCCGACGGAAGCAAAAATGAAGACTATTGCATGTATTGCTACAAGGATGGCAAGTTCACCAAGGACTGCACGATGGACGAAATGATTGAGTTCTGCGCGCAGTTCGTTGACGAAGTGAACAAGAACATGCCCAAGCCCATGACCCGCGACGAGTACAAGGGCATGATGCGGCAGTATTTCCCGACACTTAAGCGTTGGAAACAGTGAATCCATGGCGCAAAGGACAGCATTGATCATCGGCGCGGGAATTTCGGGACTCACCACAGCTGTCTATCTTCAACAGTCTGGTATTCAGACGCTTGTTTTGGAAAAAGCTGCTGGTCCCGGAGGGGTTTCAACCAGCTGGAAACGCAAAGGCTACACTTTTGAGGGTGGCATCCATTGGCTTATTGGAGCCAAGAAGGAAATCCCTTTGCATCAGATTTGGTTGGAGACCGGAGCCTTGCAGGAAAACAACCCTGTCTATTTCAAAGATCCCATCTATACCTTGGTGGACGAAAAAGGTACCATGCCACTGTTTCGCGATTTGCATGGGTTGGAAATAACAGGCTTTAGGGACCGTTTTGCCCTGTGGCGACTCCGTTTTCACTTGGCTTGTTTTAAGAATTTCCATCAGCCTATCAGTGATTTACGAGGCCTAAAAGTCCGAAACCCCAAGCCGTTTTCCATCTGGGAATATGTCAAGATGCTGCCTGCCGTCCTCGTCACGCCATTTTTGATGGCCCAGTCGGCGCGTGCCTATGCCAAATGGTTCAAGAATCCACGGATTAGGGCGCTTTTGGCGGCCGTTGTGGAGCCTGACATCAATGCGTTGTCGCTGATTTATACCTTAGGGACGTTTCAGGTCGGCGACAGCGGCTACCCCCAAGGCGGTTCCCTGCGCATGGCACAAAACATGGCTGATACGTTTATAGGTTGCGGGGGAGTAATCCGATACCAGACCCCTGCGGTGGAGGTTTCCCTTGAAGGCAAACAATGGTCGGTTCGTACCAAGGACGAGGTGCTTGCGGCAGATGTCGTAGTCGTTTCTGCAGATGCCAGAAGCGCCATCGACACACTTTTCAAGGAGCCGCTACAGGATAGCTGGGCCAAGAAGATGCGGTCGGGACTTCGAACGACACAGTGTATGTTTCTCGGCGTCGGCATCAAGGCCGATTTGTCCTCATGGCCTCGTTCCATGCAGATTGTGCTGCCACATCCTCTGAAAGCTGCTGGGCGCACTTACAAAACGATTGTCGTGAATAATTATGCCACGGAGGAGGGCTATGCTCCCGAAGGTTGCAGTGTCATCACATGTCTGCTTCATGGCCCCACATACGGCTATTGGAAAGCGGCCAAAGCAGACGGCAGCTATGTAGACAAGAAAAAAGAGGTGATGGAAGGCTTCATCGAAGCCATCAGCGAGGTGATTCCCGAAATCAAGAATGCCGTTGTTGTGACCGACATGGCCACGCCACTCACCTACGAGCGTTATTGCAGCACCTTCGAAGGCAGCTACATGACGGACTGGCCGCCTTTTAAGCGCTTGTACCACGCGCCCGTCCGCTATCGTGAAGGCCTGTACTTCACTGGGCAGCGGACAGCCTATTCCGGCGGACTTCCCCCAGCAGCACAAAGCGGTCGCACTACGGCTCAAACGGTTTGCAAAGACCTTGGTGTGGAGTTCGTCGGGGCATAATCCAGCATGGAAAAGATGAAGCTCAATCGCACTCCTCCAGCCACTTTTCCAGTATCTCGCAGTACTTGTCGGTCTGTTCGATGAAGCAGGTGTGACGTGCGCCTTTGAAGACTTCCCAGCGGCTGTTGGGGATGTTCTCGTAGAGCGAGGCAGCCACCACGGGAGTGCAGATGTCGCGGGTGCCGCTGCAAATCAGGCAGGGTTGCGTGATTTGGTTGAGACGGTCGGTGTATTCGAAATCGGCCAGATCGCCTAAGGGTTGGTATTCGTTGGGTCCCCAGCCATAGAGGTAGGCTTCGTTGCCGGCGCGTTTCGGGCGACGGATACACTCGGGCGAGTTTTCGTCCACGCTGATGACATAACGCTCATAATAATGCTCGTTGGCGCGGAGATAGTCGGGGTCGTCCCATTTCCCCGTGGCTTCGGCGTGGCGGATGGCCTCTTGGTCTTCTGCCGACATGTATTTGATGAGGCGGTGCTGCTCGCTGGCCCACAGCGAGCTGGAGGCATGGCCCGAAGAGAGGATGACCGACTTGATGCCCTTGGGCTGGCAGTCGATGATATAGGCGATGGCCTGCATGGCACCCCACGACTGGCCAAGGAGGTGGAGCTGGTCGAGGTGCAGGTGTTCGCGCAAGGCGATGAGCTCGTTGATCCAGGTCTCTTGGGTCCACAGTTCGGGGTGGCCGTCGAGGTAGGAATTGCCGCAGCCGATTTGGTCGTAGGAGATGACCTGACGGCCCGTGTCGGCGATGCGGTCCAGCACTTCGAAATAGTTGTGCGTGCTGCCCGGTCCGCCGTGCAGACAAAGCAGTGCGGGCTTGCTTGAAGATTCACCGACAATGCGGTAGTAAGTCTGGTAGCCGAGATAAGGCATATAGCCTTCTTTGATAGGGTGATTCATGGGGTGAGGTGTTTTTGTTTGGGGCAAAGATACAAAGTTTTCGGTTAAACAACATTTGATATTGTAATGAACATCGATTATCTGTTCTTTATTTTCTCGTGCAGATACAGTTATTGCACTTCTCGCAATTCTTTTTACCTTTGCACCATGTTTAGAATAGAGGATTTTTTAGTTGATGAGATTTATGGTGAACGGCTATTGATTAGCAAGCAAGCTGACCAAACAGAACTTGTTGAAAACATTCGTGTGGCAAGGGTGCTACTCGGTTGCTTTGACGAAATGAATATTCGTATTAATGAGCATTTGCTGGTTTTTGGCCATAAGAATCCAGAGTATACCATCAATGAGAAACTTGGTGATAGAAAAGGCATAGAAAGTGAAAACGGAATTAAATCTGCCTTTCGCAAAGCCAAGGAACAGGGTTGCCAGACTGTGGTGCTTGATTTTGATATGCACATGGCTGAAAGCATACTCAAAACCAAAAAGATTGCTTCGGGTCTTTATGGTAGGCATGAGGATTTTACGAGTGGTAACATCAACGAATGTTATGTAGTTCACAACAGCAAGGCTGTTGTCGTAAAGCCCGATTTGTTTGCCGTTTCTGACAAGGATACAGTCAAAAAACGGATAGAGGATGAAATAGAAAAACTGAGGACATAACCTTTTGGGCTATGTCCTCGTATGGGGGTCAGAAAGGTCCAGCTTGAATAATGCTGCGAAAGCAAATTGTTCGCGCCCTCTGACGACAATCTGACACTGCAAAAATACAAACATTTTCCCATTTTGCAAGTGCTATGTCGAAAATTAATTGCTTTTTCGTATGAAGTTTGTGTTTGCAATACCATTTACTCCATCTCAGTCCTCAGCATCGCCTCAATCGGCACGGTGCTGTCCATCAGGCCGATGCGGGTGTCGGCGGCGTGGCGGTTTATGCCAGTATATTCCAACGAGGCATCCTCGTAGCGGCGGAACTTCAGGATGGCGTCGTTCATCTGGGCGCGATTAAAGACGCCGACACGCAACAGCAAATCGAAATCGTCGATAGTCAAGCCAGTGACACGCTCAAATAGTTTGGGCTCCAATTTTCGAATGACATCTTCCAGACTTTCTTCACGATAATCCGTGAGATACATGAAGATGGGGATTCGGGTGGCGAACTTCATCAGCTTTTCCTGCACCTCGCGACGCTTGGAACGGTATTCCTTCTCCTCGGCGGTGAGTTCCTTTTTCTTCTTGGGATCGTTCTTTTCGCCCACCTCCCGCTTCAACTTCTTTATCTTTTCGGCACGGTTGACGATGTTTTCGATGATATCGCTGCCCAAGGCACGGAAGCCCTCGATTTTCATGATGGTGGCCAAAGCCTCGGGGTTGTCAAGCACCCGTTGCAAGGTGGCATTATCTACATTGACCAATTGCGCACTATTCCAACGGCGGGCCAACAAAGTACCGCTTGTGCCATTGTCGACGAAATCAAGTATCTCCGTAGCATCCACCCGCTTCATGGAACTACCGTCGAATTGCAAGATGGGCAGGAAGTTGATGAACTCATCCACTTTGTCGGTGATGCGGCGGTTGCTGTCCACGTCCAATTGATTGGCGTAAGTCACCACTTCGCGCAAGGCACGGTTGGGAGCGAAGTCGAACACGTAGCAGGTGGGTTTGAGGATGGTTTTCTTCGTGGGGTCGTCCTTGTCCGTAGCCGTCCATGGACTTTGCACACGGAAAGCCGTCTGGAAGTAGGTCTCAGGACTTGAGCAATTGCGCAACATCAGCAGTCCGCCCAAAGGACGCAGCGTTACGCCTGTGGTCAGTTTGCCGCAGGTCAGCGTGATGGTGCGCGTCTTCAACGGATTGTCACCCATAGCCTCGCGCACTGGTCCGAGGGCATCGATTCCGATACCGGCCTTGGTGCCACTACAGTTGATAATGGTGTAGTTTTGATAGAATCCATTGGCCGGACGGTGAAGCAGAGCTTCCATGGCATCGCACGAAGCCACATTGGGCAGGAACCACATCGTGTGGGCGCAAAGGTCGAGCAGACGCATGTCTTCGAAAGGTAACGGTACAGGACGGTTCAGAGGCGAACTATTGTCGCCGAAGATAGGTGCCTTGCCACGGATGATGTCGAGCCATTTCTGCACGGCTTTTTCGTGGACAAATTTCTTTCCTTCGGCACGGAAAAACTCATTGAGGTCGAAGCCGTCCATGTCCCATTGCTCGATCATGGCTCCAAGGTCTTGTGGCATCTGGTAGGTCATCATCACCATGGTGGGCATCTCCAAATAAGGGCCACCGATGGCTTCTTTTCGTGCCTGCTCATCCTGATAGGTCCAGTTGAAGATTTGGTTTTCCATAAACTCGCCCGTGGCAAGTGCTCGGAACGGCGTACCGCTGAGGTAAAGGTAATGCTGGCCAGTGATAGGCACATCCTCGTCGTCCCAAGCACGACCACTTTCCACGTCAATGCCGCTTTCGCTCATCACTTCGTCCTCTTCCGTTTGTCGCTTTTTTGCGTCGACATCCCCAAGGTCGAGCAAGCTTTTGGCATTGTCGTTCCAAGCTCCAAAATGGTATTCATCCAGCACAATCAAATCCCAATTGATGCAATGCACCCACTCGTTTTTAGGCTTGATGTTGCCATAGCGATCTCTGCCGAGATAGTCTTGAAATGATCCAAAAACAACCAATGGTTTGGGCGAAGACAATGACGGGAAATTTTCATCCATGCGACTGCTGTAGTACCGCCAACCTTCAAAATCGCGATGGCGTAGCAGGTCGTCGCGCCATGAGTCCTCAACGGCTGGTTTGAAAGTAAGCACCAGAACGCGTTTTGCTTTCATGCGTTTGGCAAGTTGGTAGGTGGCAAAGGTCTTGCCGAAGCGCATCTTGGCATTCCAAAGGTAGTGGCTGGGACGGTTAGGCTCCTCTATATCCATCTTGGCGAAATAGTCTGCCGTTTGCTTTACTGCTTGTTCCTGTTCGTCGCGCATCTTGTAGTCGAGGTCGCGCACGGTTTCTACTTGTGTGTCGCGGTGGCGCACTGCCACGTAAGCCGCCTGTGCCTCACGCAATGAGCAGCGGCACCACTCGCCAATGAGTTCCTTGCCCATGCGACGCAAGCACTCGTGCAGGTCGTGGTCGCTGAAGCTCTCGCCACTGCCGTCGGCATAGAAAGCGTTGTCGTGCCACAGCAGGTGGTAGGTCTTGTGTGGCTCGGTGATGGGGTGTTGTTCATCAATGCGTTTCCGCACATCGGCGCGAGTGGTTTGCCCTATCTTTATCCATCCTGGGAAGGATGTGTCGTCGTACATATAAATCTGCGGTATCGTCCGCCGCTCGTTAGGAAGTATCTGGTCTATCGTCTGCATAATCAAAGTCTTTTGCGGTTATTCCATCGGGCGAATCATGCTCTCAATAAAGGCAATTTCGTCCTTGTCCAAATCGTATTTCTTGTATAGCATCTCGTCTGTCCATGGGTGGGAGAAGTCTTGCATTGGGACAAATTGGTAAACCCCACGCATGGCATCTTGTGCATTTTTCTTTTGTAATACCAAAAATCTGAATAACTTTGTTTTGATATATGATATTAGGTTATTTGCTTCATTCTTGTCTTTTAAAGGGCCTATTACCAAATAACTTTGATTACATACAGTGTTAGGTTCTCCGTAAAAAGGTGTACCTATAACCATATGAGGGAACGCCATGCCACCACCATATGCTTTTGATATATAGACCTTATGCCACCCAATCATTTCCTTTCCTTTTGATACCCGATTTATTGGGCAAAAGGCAGTCCCTCCTTTGTATTCTTTCTCGTTGCCACTGATAAACATTTTCAAGTCCGTTTTATTCAATGGTTTTTGCGTTCCTTTATAACTTGTAATTAGGCCGAATGGGGTTTGGGAACTCACTAATTGTGAAAATGTAGGCTCATTGTGTTTTTGAATTTTTCGCAAAATGATGACAGATTGGTTATAACGTATTAGTGTTTGGCAATTGCTTTCAAGCAGGGGACGATTCATTGGTTCGCTTGATATATTTGCATTGTGAGTTATTATTTGACAATCACCTTTGTTATCTCTATTCCATAAAAAGAAACAAACGCCGCCTTGTATCTCAACCCCAGGAAAACAATCAATTGATTCTGGAAAATCATGTATCACACGAATACTTCTATCATGCAACATTTCATCTCTAAAATCATCAAGACCACGACCTCCTGCATACCATCGTGCCGGTATAATCATGCAAAGATATCTTGGGTTGAGTTTCTTGGCTTGTTGCACAAACTTATGATATATAGCAATTGCATAGTTTTCTTTCTCGACACCTACATTCATTTGGTATGGCGGGTTCCCAATAATTACATCGAATTGCATCTCTTTATGGAATATTTCTTTAATTGGTTTATGGATAAAAGGATAGGCATAGGATTCAATGGTTTCTACGCGGTCATATTGGGCACGGTTGGCACCACAATGCTTACATTTGCCGTTCTCCCAAGTGTGTTGGCAGCGCAAATAGCGCAAGTTGCCTTGTACATCATCAAAACAAGTGGCCACACTATACTCACCATTGGCTTGTTTGGTGCAATAGAGCGTGCGGCGACTCATCTCGGCAGTGAGGTCAGTGCAGGCAATGCCGAAGACCTGCTTGGTCATAATGTGGTCGATGCGCTGTTGCAAGTCGGGAATCTGCTCTTCCAGCCCTGCCAACAGTCGTTTGGCAATCTCGCGCAGGAAGACTCCGCTCTTGCTGCATGGGTCGAGGAAGCGCGTCTTGCTGGAACGGAACAACTCCTGTGGCAGCAGATCGAGCATTCGGTTAGCCAACTCGGGTGAGGTGAAGACCTCATCGCTGCTTAAATTGGCCAAGCAATTGAGGATGTCGGGGCTATACGTGTTCTTCATATCGGTAAAGTTGGGTGTAATGCAATGGTGGATAGGTGCGCACTGGCTCGTCGAAACTTTGCACCTCGCCCTGTTCGTCGAAGAGGCTGTATTGGTGGCTTTGTGTGACGAGGAAATCAAACTGGAAGTCGCGCCGCGAGAACTGCATACTGCCCGCTATGGGTGTCCATTCGCAGAAAGCGATGGGCTTGTCTTCGGCAGTGCGATAGGTCAGCGCATCGCCGCAGACGATGTTCTTTTGCAGCATGTATCGGAGGCTTTCTTCATAACCGTTTGTACAGCCTTTTTTCCCAATTTGGTCAATCACTTCGGCAAACAACCGTTCACGACAAGCCTCGGCATTGTCGGGCAGGATGTCGATGCCATAGCAGGAGCCTACGGCAATCAGGCTTTTGAACTCCCATTCCGTTTGGGATTTAATGTCTTGCAATAGGGAAAGTTTGCGGCGCAGAATCTCGATGAGGAAATTCCCGTCGCCACAGGCAGGCTCAAGGAAGCGGCTGTCGAGCCGAAACGACTCGTCGCGCACCAAGTCGAGCATGGCGTTCACCTCGCGCGGATTGGTGAACACCTCGCCATGGTCAGCCACCCTTTGGCGGCTTTTGATTTGTTTTGTGTTTTCGTTACTGGGCATAAAAAATCGTGGAACTTTTCTTACGACTTCTTAGGTGTTCCACGACCTGCCCAGTAAGTAAGTAAAGCCCACGATTACTCGTAGGCGTTTACCGCTTTACTAAACTGGGCTTGATATGTGGAACTTCAAGAAGTCAGTTAGAGCGAAAACGCTTTTAAATATGTTAGTTATGTTCTATTTTGTTTGTTCGATATGTTGGGTGTTTTTGTTGGTTTATGGGTGCAAAGATAGGGATTATTTTGGAAAGAAAAGGGGCAATTCTCCTCTAATTTGAAATTCCTTATTTATTGGTTAAAAGATGTTCAAAATTAGCTGAAACATTGACATCAGACCTGTAGCTATTAATGGAAGACACAATAATGTTTAATGTATACATATGGCTTATTATGAACTGCGTAAAAGGACTATCGGTTTCAACCAACAAACGATTAGTTGGAATCATTGGAAGCATTTCCAAAAAACGATGAGAAGTCATCATAGCATTGTTGATAGAAAAATAAAACCCCCTATCTATTGCCTCTATAAGCTCAGCTTTGCTTCCCGAAAACCAGTGCAAAATCGGCTTAAACTTATAATCTTTCCCAATTATTTCTATAACTTTCTTGACCGCTCTACGTGAATGTATGGTAATTATCTTTTCTTGGTCATACCTACAACGCTCAATTAATTCTGAAAAAAAAGCAATTTGTTCTCTTTGAGATGTAGTGTCTACAAAATCCAACCCAACTTCACCGATATAACGTACATTCGGCAATAATGCCCACATCAAAGGAATCTGATTTTTGTACTGATGTACTAATTCTGGGTGAAACCCAAGTGCAAATCGTATGTACTTACTCGCTACCTCAATTGATTCGCATCGGTATAAATCTGGAAGATTAGTAACAGCCATGGTGTAAATCTTATTATCTTCAATATGTTGAATCGCTGCAGCTCTATTTTTCTGCAAATCTAAATGGAAGTGGGTGTCATACAAAAGTGTCATTAGATTGTATCAATAAAGTCCTTTAATTCTTGAATTCCTCGTTCATATAATTCAGCATATAACTGATGGTTGTCGTATATAGGACCCGACATTTGTATAGCTGCAAGAGAATATTGCTTTTCAGATAATCCTTGTCGGTATGATTTCAGGTTTTTACGAGCATCACGCTTCAAGTAATTCGGATCTCTATAATTGGACATATCTATTAGCCCAGCCGCCTTAACAGCAGCCCGACGAATAGTGCAAGGCAAGCAAGAGCCACAATGACAAGGGCGGCTATCGCCAGCCCATCTGCCTTGGTCTGGGTGTGAGCATGACATTGTCAACATATAAGTTTTATTCAAATATTCTTTATTTAAGCATTGTTGCATCATCTCTCCTTTAGTCAAGAATTGGAAAGGGTTCTTTAAAGTAATATCTATATCCAGACTTGTGATTACCTTTTGTAAAAGGCCTATGAAATATGGATGAGTTGTCCGAGTACTCAAACTTCCAACTCGCATTACCGTCAAAGGAATATTTAGTGAAATAACACCGTTTTCAGGAATATACAAATCAATGTGATGTCCCATACCAGATGCTATTGCAATAGCATGTGAAAAAAACAATAGTGAACGTGACCGTGTGGAATTCTCAACACTTCTAACTGGAGCGGCGTAAAACCTAAAGAAGTTGTCTTTTGGCAAATTAAACTTGGCAATTAGAGAATCAACAACTCCATCTTGGTAATTTTTCACACCTTTGCCGCCATTATAGTTTCCCACAAAAACTGGTTGAATATTTTGATGCAAAAGATTGATTGCACCAATAAAAGAATCTAGCCCGCCTGAAAGCATGCAAAATGTGTCAGTATTTATCCTTTGTAATGAATGTTGAAACCTAATACGTCCTTTTCTATAACGGTTTTCTTCATCCGTCAACGTAAAACGTTCCCTAAAATGTATTGTCCAATGGTCGCCTGTCAAGAAATTTAATGCATCAGTTATTGTTTGTTTACATAATTCCCACTTTTGATAGGCTTTTACAGGAATATATATTTCTAGGTTACGTGTCCATGCATCATTTTGCACTTCACGTTTCACTTTTTTATCCACATAATAAACAGCAAGAGACAAATACAATAAATCGAGAGCTTCGTCAGTAAAGACTCGCATGGTTTTGTACATCTGTTTCCTGCCTTCTCCAACTCTCGGATGCCAAAACGTGTAATGTAACTGTGAAGAATCATTTATATTTACAGAAAGTGCCCTATTTATCGAAAAGTGGTCGTTTTCCGAAAGAGTAAAAACAAAACTATTATTCATTTCAATTCCTCCATTTGTTGGTATACAACATCGAACAAACTATCTACAGCCATGTTAAAATCAGACTGATTCATACCTGAACGAACAACATCGATAACAATACCATCCACAATCCCGTCAATATATCTTTTTATACTTTTTTCAAGTTTATTTAGTTTTGATAAATCATTACATTTTGCCAATGCTCCCTGTTCGGATTGTTGAATTAGTTTATCATAGATATAATGCTTCATGAATCCTCCTACCATTTTTTGAAGCAAATCCTCATTGAAACTTTCCAGCTGGGTTAAATCTATATTTTCGTCCAAAGCCACATCTGCTATAGTTTCATTCAAAGCTCTGTTAGCCAAAGAATCCTCTAGATCATTAGGCACAGGCGCCAATATCGAACAAATATCGTTAAGTATGTCTTTGGTTGGCCGGTCTTCAAATAGGACTCCTACTTGCTCAAAACGGGTTCGAATTAACTCGGGTGTTCCGCTAAAGTAGCTGTACAGAGAGACTGCTGTACGACGTGCCGTCTTTGCCTGACGAGTAGCGTTAGTGTGTCCACCAAGAGCCTTGGCATAATTGCGAATTAATCCTTTTACATTTTTTGCTGTATTGTGATTCACAGCATTAGTCATCGAACGACGAACAGTTTTCCACGGCAACTCAGATGGTAATTGATCGCCTGAATTCATATTATTAGGAATGTCCACATTAGGTTCTTCCTGCGTAGGTAGTTCACCACCATGAGACACTCCCAACGGATTGTCTTCTGGATTATAATCTGGTGGCAAAAGAACCGTTTTCTTTGGCCCTCCATAAAGGTTTGATGTTCCCATTATTTCTTCTTTTTAATAATACTTGTAGCCTGATTTGTCCTTTGAATAGCATTAATTAGTTTTTTATTGGATGACAAGTACGAGATAAGATCTTTTTTTTGTTCTTCATTTAATTTACCAATAAATGATGTCATTTGTCCGTATGTTTCAAAGGAATATTTTTCAGGGGGCAGTTCTTTCATTTTTTTCAAAGCATAGTCTTTCATGTCTACCTCAACACAAACATCAACAAATGAACGCAATGCTTCATTATTCATTTCAGATGATATTTCTACAATAGCAAATAATTCAGAAGCTATTATGGCAGATTCACCAGCTGAAATCCTATTAATCATTTTCACACCTTGATTTCTGCCAGAATCAGTTCCGCTAGCCAATAAATCAAAACATTTTCGTGCAGTCGGGCTCAACATATCAAGTTTGGATTGACCATAACGGTTTTTTATATTGGCAAAATAAACATACTTGTCAAGTTTCTCATCGCCTATATTGGTGCCATTATTCATCCACGTTTTCACCCAGACGTCATCTTTCCATATAGCAAAGGGGTGATTTTCTTCTAACACATTCCCTTTTTCAAAACCCTTGAAATAGTCACGGTTCGTTTCTTTTACCAAAACATCGAAAAAGTCTGGCTTGAAATACTCGGCAAGTAATAGTTTCGCCATAATATTTTTATTCAAATCAATTCCACGAGCCTTGGCAAGCTCCAATCGCATATACAGAGTATTAAGGAATCTTTTACATTGGCGGGGATTACCATTGATGCTTGGAGCCAAAACAGAAGAAATTTGCTTTGCAAAGGCAATGTCTGGTTTGCTCTTTTCAGCAATTGACTCTGCTCTGTCCTGCAAAACTTCTATCGTCAGTTCCTTGTCGGGCTCAATTGCATGGATTACCTGTAAGAAAACATCAAATTCACCCTCATCTTTAAGGGTGTTTTCAAGCAATAGACATGACAAATACTGGTTTACTTCAGCATGGTTCAATTGAGGAATCGAAATTGGGTATTGAATAACCTTCTCAAGATACTCTTTCCCAATGTCAAGGTTGTTTCCTGGCACTTCCTTGTATTTCGTTTTTATTGCATATTGTATTAAGCGCTCATCTGCTCCAATAACAAACGACATGCCATCAACAAAGAGAAATAAACGAATAGCTTCAAAAACCTCTAATATTGTATCTGGCATACAACGGTCAAGTTCGTCAATGAAAACAACAAGATTCTCTACTTTACTATCTTTTAAAAGCTTCGCAAAATCCTCCCTGAAGTTTTTTATTTCCGTACGCTTTTTTTCATCTCTTTTGAATTTTGCAAGCAATTCCTCAATATCCTTTGCTTGAACTTCACCTGCATTAGTTTTAATTGAAGATAGGATACTGCTCAAAGTAATATCAGTAAGAGTGCCTATACCGCTTGTCAAGAAAAAGTCTAAACCATACTTGATCCCTTTTCCTAACAACTTTTTAAAGTCTATTTTTTCTCTCAGTTCTTTTGCATAATCAACAATGGCAGGACCAAAGCGCTTTTCATCGGCCAATGCATCGAGTATAGTTCCACATAGAGAAGTCTTTGCGTCTTCATAACCCTCAAACAGCCATCCATTAAACTCAACACAAAGCGTTTTGGGCATATCATCGTCATTTTCCCCCTCTTTCTTTTTCCATTTCTTGCTTTTTTCTTTCGCTTTCTGTTCTATGGAGTTTTGGGCAAGTTTCATAAGGGTCGATTTTCCACTGCCCCAATCACCATATAATCCTATTGTTGATGGAGATAATGATTTATTGGTTGCAATATCCACGATCAAATCAACCAAATAACCAAAATTTAGATAATCTTTTTTTGCTTCTTTGTCAGGCCACATATTTTTTTATTTTTGCAAAAATACAATTAATTTCAATCGATTATTAATATGATATGAAAGCAAAAGCACTATCCCATCACCCTCCCAATAAACCGCACAAACCCTTCAATATTCCCCTCCACACTAGCCTGCTCCAGGACTGCCATATATTCCTGTCGGCGTTCCACGGGAATCACTACCCAGGGATAACCTGCCGTCACCAATTGGCTGTTCATCACGAAACGTGCCGTGTGCCAAACCCTACATCCCATACTCCATCTCCCGCATAAACTCATCAGCCACATACAAATCTCCATAAAGGTATAGCCCCGTGGATTTGTCATGCAAGTCGGCGCAGGTCTGGCTTTCGTAAAACAGTTGCAATGCTTTCACGGGTTCAATATTCAGCCGTTTGGATAACTCCATTGATATGGCACCAATGCGGTTGCTCATGATAATCTCTTGTATGACAGGCGACTTAACAGGGTCTTCAGATTGTTTCTGTTCCATCAATTCACTCATTTCCTGCCCTCCCAATTGTTCATACATTCCACCAACACCTCCGCAAGGTTCTCTCGGCTCTCACTATGAAGGGTTTCGTAGTGCGGAAGTATAAACCGCTCTATCAGCCCCATACGCTTCATCCGTTGATACACCTCTTTATAAGATGTGTTCAGCAGTCGGGCGGTGGTCTCGACGCAAGTGGCCACGAAAGTCATAATCACTTGTGTCTTTGGTATTTCTACAACATTCTTCATAATGCAAGTTTCAAGAACGATTATTTATCACCGCAAAAATACAAATCTTTCTTCATTCGGCAAAATGATTTATTTCTCAATTTTCGTCAGCCGCTTTCATTCCAGTAGGGGTACAATTTGTCCCCCACCTGAATTTAAGTAATCAATAACCAAAACGCATTATTCCATCATCCTCCCAAACTCTTCAATACATCCCATCCATTAGTTTATTTTGTCTTGCTGTTATTAGTTTATTTTGCTTCGCTGTTGTTAGTTTATTTTGTCTTACTACTATTAGTTTTTGATGCAAAAGATACATAACTCTTTCTATTTCAACAATATATTTACTAAAAAAGTAGCAAAATCACTCCACTTTTTGCTGCAGTGTTTTATTAAATGTGGCTGATTTTATTAGTTTATTTTGCAAGCATTTTCCCACGCAGATGCTTCAAAGCCGCTGGAAGCTCCTCTGGCTCCATCATCTGAAGCATGGCGTTGAACTCTTCAAGCAGTTCGGGATAATGCACACTCTGGGCGTATGCCAACTTGATGGCTAAGCTCTTCACGCCGATGGGTTCATCGGAAAGGATGGCGTTGAAGCAGAAATCGAGGAAATCGGTGCGGGTGTGGTCGGGGTCAAAAGAGGTCCGTTCCAAGAGGTTCATGATGAGGCGGCGTTTGGTGGTGCTTGCCGTGCGCATGGCCTCATCAATTAGGATGTCTTGACGTTCAGTCAGCCAGGAGTCTGCGGTTTTGGGCAGATGGGTCAACACCCAGGCAGCGTTGTCGGAAGTGCGTTTGTCGGGGTCGAAAAGCAACTGAAACAGTTCTTCCTTGAAGTCGGCTTTGGCCAATGCCTTGGCATCGTAGCCGCTGATTCTGCCTGATAATATCGCTTTCAGTTCTGACATAATGGTTTATTTCACAACGAATTTCGTCGTTTCACTCGTTCAAGTTTGATTTACACCGCAAAACTACAACATTTTCATTATCTATGGTGATTCACATTGTCCACATTATTGTCCACATTTGGTTTTCGTTTCGGAACGGATATTGCGCTAATTTTGCGACCGAATTGATATGGACAAAAAGGCACACTTACAATGAAACAAGAAATCAACCCACGGGAGACGAATCGGGCACAAGCGTTTGAGCTATGGATGAAGTCGCCCATGCCGATGGTGACGCTAACCAAAACCTTCGACGTGACGCGGCTGTATAAGGTAAGTCGGCGAAAAGGGCTAAAGTTCAACATGCTACTGTGCTGGTGCATTGGCAGGGCTGCATCAAAGATTGAGGAGTTTTACATGTTGCCTCAGAACGGGAAACTGTATAAATACGACCGTATGGCCATCAACGTGATAGTGAATAACAAAAAGGACGGACTTAGTTTCTGCGACATCGCCGTTACCGACAATTTAGAGCAGTTTAATGCTGATTATCTGCATCTGACAAAGACTATTGGTCAAGACTGCCAGGACATCCTAGACAATGAAGCCGTCATTGTCGGCACATCGGCTATGACAAGTACGGAACTCGACAGCATCGTCAACCAGTACTGCGACCTATTCAACAACCCGATGGTGATGTGGGGCAAATATCGCAAAGGTTGGCTCAAGGTCACCTTACCCATCTCCTTCCAGTTCCATCATGTGCAGATGGATGGGGGACATGGAGCAAGATTTTTGGATGAATTGCAAAAAACCATAAATGTCTTTGAGTATGACAATCATATTGAACTCGGCCGCTGAACGATTAACCGTATATTGAATAAGAAGAAAAACGTATTGATATGGAATTATCAAATTGGTTTAATGGATTCGAGAAAGGCATAGCACAGCTTTCACCGGAACAACGGTCAGTTTTCTTCGCGGAATGCGGAAAGAACTGTGTGAAAGGCGGTACGCTTTCGGTTTACCAAAAACTTTATGAGGACGCTAAAGGTGACATGGATGTTTTCTTTGAGATGGCCAATGATTTGCCTGGAGTGAAAGGTGAGGTCGTCGAAAAAGGTCGTGTCTATCGGCTGGTCTTTTTGGAATGCACTTGTGAATTGTGCAAAAAAGGATATGTCACAACACCTTTGCTCTGTGAATGTTCGCGCCAAAGCGTGATGTATTCGATGCAAAGTTTGTGGAAAGGTAAAAACTTCACCGTAACGCTTTGTCACTCCATCTTGGGTGGGGGAGCGGATTGTGAAATGAGGATAGAAGTTACATCCCCAACTTGGCCTTAAGCCTTTGTCGCGCCTTGGTGACTGAGGCAGGAGATATGCCCAAAAGAAGCGCTTGCTCGGTCACGGAAAACTGAAGTCGGGAAAGCATGATCAGACGGACATCGCCACGGGTGAGGTTGGGATGCTCCTCCCGAAGGGATTCTGGAGTGAGCGAGAAACTGTTTCGGAACACACGTTCCATTTCAACCCATTCGTTGTCTTGCACATATCGAGGATTGGAACGAAGTTCTTGTATCAAGTGGTTCTGGCTTGTAAGGGAATGTAGCAGAAGATAGGAATCGACATCGCCCTCGGGTCCTGCGCCCTCACGAGGCACGAAAGATTCGCGCTCATCGGCGCCGGCGCGGATAACCATCAGGAAGGCACGGACATTCTTGCCCAAAACCGCCGCGACCTGCTGCAGATGAAGCACAGAGCCTCCTTCCACGCAGGTGTGCGCCAATCCCAAAGCCACAATAACCATTTGATAATAAATCATTTCCGCATCCTTTTCTTCCAAAGAAAACGATTGGTTGATAGCATCGAGGCATTCCTGCTTGAAGCCTATGTTGGTGTCGATGTACTCCTCGAAAGAGGTTGCTGAAGCGGTGTCGGCCATCACCATTTTATAGAGTTGCGGCTCGTCCATCGCAAACCATAAAAAGGCCATGCCAAAACCCTTGAAAGGCGGATTTAAGGAAAAGCCTGCGCCAACACGCTCCTTGAACAAACGGCGGGCTTCGGCCCTGACGGCTTCGATGACGCCGTTCATGGAGCCGAAGGCCGAGAATATGGGATTGATGCCACAACCCAACACCGAAAAAAGATTTCGGGCTGTAAGTGCGGTAGTGCCACCATTTCTCACGATGTCAATAGCAGCAGCGAGTATCTTTTCTTTCGTCATGCTTGTCGGTCGTGCCATAATAAAACAATTGTTCCGTTATGATTCGCTGCAAAAATATGGAAAACAAGCATATATTTCGCGTATATTGCCACAATGTCCATATAATTGTCCACATCAGATTTTCGTTTCGGAATGGATAATACACTAATTTTGCATCCAAATTGATATACAGGAGCGATGAACATCAGATTAGAGCAACCACAAGACTGGCGCGAAGTGGAAAACCTCACCCGCGAGGCTTTCTGGAACGTTTACCGTCCAGGATGCACGGAGCATTATGTACTCAACCAATATAGACATAATCCCGACTTCATCCCGGAGTTGGATTTCGTGATGGAGGAGGATGGCAAAATCATCGGCCATGTGATGTTCTCGAAAGCCGAGATCATCCTTAACGATGGCAGCCACTTCCCTTCATGGACTTTCGGCCCCATTAGCATCCATCCTGATTATAAGCGCAAAGGCTATGGCCTGAAGTTACTGAATTATGCCTTAGAGAAGGCCAAGGAAATGGGAATTGGCTTGCTACAGATGGAAGGCAATATCGATTTCTACAAACACGCGGGCTTCGATTTGGCCAGCAAATTCAAGATCCACTACCACGATGAGCCTCGCGACGCCGACGTGCCTTATTTCCTTGCCCAGGAGCTCATCCCCGATTGGCTTTCCTCGAATGGAATCGTGGAGTCAACTTATTGTCCACCGAAAGGTTATTTTGTTGCAGATGAGAACCCTGAAGCTTTTGAGGCTTACGATGCCACGTTTCCAAAGAAGGAAAAACTTCGTGTGCCAGGACAGTTGGGTTACGATGGAACGCAATACCAAGGCGAAGGCAAGCCGTAAGCCCATCAGGGTGTTGAGGCTGGAGATTGAACGATAAATGTAGTTTTTTAGACAAATTCAATAAAAACACATATATTATGGAACAAAAATTCTGTCAGAGTTGCGGAATGCCGCTCACCGATGAAATCCTCGGCACCAATGCCGATGGAAGCAAAAATGAAGACTACTGCATGTATTGCTTTAAGGACGGCAAGTTCACCCAAGACTGCTCGATGGATGAGATGATAGAGCATTGTGCCCAGTTTGTGGATGAGGTAAACAAAGGACTGCCCCAGCCCATCACGAAGGAAGAATACATCGGACAGATGAAGATGTACTTCCCGCATCTGAAACGCTGGCGTAAAGAATTGACGATAGATGAAGACACTCCTGAAAACCCAGCCTTGATGGGCGTTAAAGACCTTATCGCCAAGATGGCCGACGCTTTGCCCATTACCTTTATTTCGTCAGTCGATG
>CAMHRP010000050.1:0-25221 GCA_946187645.1 uncultured Bacteroidales bacterium
TTTTCGGATTCAACAGCATTTGCCGGAAACGATTTCGCCACCTTCCCGGACTATCCGGCTGAAATCCGCCCACCGCAAGGCACCGTGGCTGGCGTCTCTGGCTTCCAAGTGCACTTTGGACACAAACCCGTTCACACCACTGGTGACCTCTGCGACGTCCTCGTGGCTATGAACCCCGCCTCCATCAAGGCTAACATGCGCTGGCTCCGGCCTGGAACCATCATCATCTTCGACTCCGACTCGATGACCGACAAGGCCCTCGAAAAGGCTGGCTATGCCGCCGACCCCACCACCGATGGCACCTTGGCCGACTACCAGGTCATCAAGGCCCCCATCTCGGAACTCACCAAAGAGGCCCTGAAGGACTTCGGCATGGACAACAAGTCGATGCTGAAATCGAAGAACATGTTCGCCCTCGGTATTGTGATGTACCTGTTCAACCGCGAACTCGACACCGTCTACCGTTATTTCGAGACGAAGTTCAAAGGCAAGGACCAAGTGATCAAGGCCAACCGCACCGTCCTCGACGCCGGTTACCACTATGCCGACACTTGGGAGCTCTTCACCAATACATATAAGGTGGAAGCTGCCGACCTCGAAAAGGGCAAGTACCGCAACATCACGGGCAACATCGCCGCCGCTTGGGGTTTGATGGCCGCCAGCGAGAAGTCGGGTCGCCCGCTGTTCCTCGGTTCGTATCCCATCACGCCGGCCACCGACATTTTGGCTGAGCTGACCAAATACAAAAACCTCAACGTCAAGGCCTATCAGGCTGAAGACGAAATCGCCGGCATCATGTCGTCGATCGGCGCCGCCTACACGGGCTGCATGGCCGTGACGACGACCTCTGGCCCTGGCCTCTCGCTGAAGAGCGAAGCCTTGGGTCTGGCCGTGATGACCGAACTGCCGCTCGTCGTCATCGACGTGCAGCGTGGCGGTCCTTCCACGGGTCTGCCGACCAAGATGGAACAAAGCGACCTGATGCAGGCCCTCTATGGCCGTAATGGTGACGCTCCGCTCGTGGTCATCGCTGCCCGTAGCTCTGCCGGTTGCTTCTACACCGCTTTCGAAGCCGCCCGTATCGCCATGGAGCACATGACTCCCGTCATCATGCTTAGCGACGGTTCGTTGGGCAACGGCTCCGAGGTGTTCCGTATTCCTCGCATGGCCGACCTGCCGACCATCACGCCTCCTTTGGCCAAGGCCGACGACCCGAACTATATGCCTTATCGCCGCGACGAGAAATGGCTCCGCCGCGAATGGGCTATTCCGGGCACACCTGGTTTGCGTCACCGCGTGGGCGGTCTGGAAAAGGAAAACGGCAAGGGCAACCTGTCGACCAATCCTGAGAACCACCAGATTATGACCGAACTCCGCGAGGAGAAGATCAACCGCGTGGCCAACGACATCCCGCTGCAAGAAATCTACGGCGACAAGAACGCCGACCTGCTCGTGGTGAGCTGGGGCGGCACCTTCGGCACCGTCCGCACGGCTGTCGAGAAGCTGATGGAAGAAGGCAAGAGCATCGCCCATGCCCACTTCGACTACATCATGCCGTTGCCGCGCAACACCGAGGAAGTGCTGCAAGGTCACAAGAAGATCGTGGTTTGCGAAATCAACCGCGGCCAGTTTGCCAAGTACCTGCGCATGAACTTCCCGGAATACAAGAGCGAACAATATAATAAGGTGCAAGGCCTGCCGTTCACCCTCGGCGAGCTTGAGGCTAAGTTTAACGACCTTTTAAAATAATACGACTATGGAAAATCAGAATATCGAACAAGAGGTCATGCTGACCAAAGAAGATTTTGCAAGCGATCAGGTGGTGAAATGGTGCCCTGGTTGTGGCGACCACGCCATCTTGAAGGCCGTTCAAGACATTTTCCCGAAGTTGGGCAAGAAGAAGGAAGACATCGTTGTCGTCAGCGGCATCGGCTGCTCCTCGCGCTTCCCCTACTACATGAACACTTACGGTTTCCATAGCATCCACGGTCGTGCCGCCGCTGCCGCCACTGGCGTGAAGCTGGCCAACCCGAACCTCAGCGTGTGGATGATCACCGGCGACGGCGACTGCACCGCCATCGGTGGCAACCACTTCATCCATGCCTGCCGTCGTAACATCGACATCAACCTGATCCTGTTCAACAACCGTATCTACGGTATGACCAAGGGTCAGTTCTCGCCCTGTACCTTCCGTGGCACGAAGACCAAGACTTCGCCGCAAGGTACTTACGAAGACCCGTTCAATCCTGGCGAACTCGCCATCGGCGCCAAGGCCACTTTCTTCGCCCGTGGCGTTGACATCAACCCGAAGGAACTGAGCGAAATCTTCATGGAGTCGTACAAGCACGATGGCATCGCCGTGACCGAAGTCCTGCAAAACTGCATGATTTTCTCGAACGGCGTTCACGAAAACATCACCGGCAAGGACGTCCGCGACGACATGCAAGTGAAGTGCGTACACGGCCAGCCCTTGATTTTCGGCAAGAACCGCGACAAGGGTATCATGCTGAAGGACAACCATCTCGAAGTCGTCACCATTGGTGAAAACGGCATCACCGAGAAGGACATCCTCGTCCACGACAAGACCACCGAGGACACGGGTATCCACATGATGCTGGCACACATGATGCCGCCTCATTTCCCCGTGGCCATCGGCGTCATCCGCGACGTGAAAGCCCCGACCTTTAACGACAGCCTCTTGGAAGTCATTGAAAACGAGAAGGCCAACTCGAAGATCAAGAACATGGACGACCTGCTCAACAGCGGCTCGACTTGGACGATTGAATAAGCCAAGGTCCTTGAGCTTGTCGAAGGGCCGACTGATAAAAGGCATCGACTGGCCGACCTTAAAAACTGAAAAATCCCGCTCGTTTGGGCGGGATTTTTTTTGTCTGAAAAAAGGTTCTTGCCTATGAATCTGGCAAATTTTGACCTATTTTTGCCTATGAATTGTGCAAGTTTTAGTAATTCTTGCCTATGAATTAGGAAAAATTTTGCTTATTATTGCCTATGAATTGGGATGATAATTACCAAAACTAGGTTTAAGTTATTGAATATTACTAATTTAAAATTTGAACAAAATCCTGGATCCTTAATACTCTTACATGAGGAAATCCAATGTCTTTCAAAACATTGAAGTGCTTATCGTTTGAAACAAGTAATTCTGCTCTTCCGCAAATGGCGCAGTCAACAAACTTGTTGTCGTCTGGGTCTGTCACGATGTAACCAAATCGCCAAGTAGGATAGACCCTGATAAAATTGGGCTTGTTTATCAAAGTCTTGATGATAGCTTCTGCAAAAGCAGGTGAAGTCTTTTCTGAAATGATTTCCTCATACTCCATCAAGATTTCATTTGACACACAAATCTCCAACTGCTGCTCCAAAAAGTCTGTCCACACTTTGTGGTAGGGGCTTTTCGAGGGCAGTATGGCAATCAAACAGTTAGTGTCGATGACGATTCTTCTCATCTCGCCTCAGGGTAAGGAGTTCTCCAATGCTCATCAAGAATGCGCTCAATGGCTTCACCGTTTAGTGTGCCTTCATCCCAAAGACGGTCGGCTTCTTCTTGAACTTGTTTGGCATAGAATTCAGCCAACACCTCTTTCAATTCAAGCATCATCTTCTCGCTGTTGCAATGGTTGAACATTTCGAGCAGGTGTAGCTGGATTGGGTTCAATGTGGTTTGTTCAGCGTACATAGTTTTCATATTTTCAATGTGCAAAATTACAAAAACGAATCATTCCCCGCAAGATGATGTGGAAAATCATTATCTTTGCAATCATAAAACAATCAGCCATGAGCGAAGAAGAGAAGAAAACCGATGACGAAGAAAAAACCATTCCGAGAGCGGAAGGATACACGATTGTGAAGTATGCTGAAGGATGGGTATGGGTTAGTGTTTTCGTTGTGGGTACGATGATTTCTACTTTACTTCTTTATGTTTTTAGAAATGCCTTTAGTGATAGGGATTGGATAATCTGGGGTGTTTTTATCGGTGTTTTTGTTATTCTATGGGTTATTATGCGAAAAATTACGGAAGTGAAAGTAAATCTTAAAATTACGGAAGAGGGTTTGGAGCAGACGAGGCTATCAGGATCAAAGATATACCCTGAATACAGGTTGATAAAATGGGACGATATGAGGCACTATTATTTACATGGCAGAAGCAGAGATAATGATTTTCTGATAAGCGTTATAGAAGATACAGATTTCCGTATTTCCCTTCCATGGCCTGCATTGTTTGAAAAACAAAAGGACAATTGGGAAATTTTTGCTGCTTTTTGTGATGACTTTTGGGGAATCGCCCCCGAACATGATGTGCATCGGGCGTTTTTTGGATAGTGTTGGGGAAAACCATTATTTTTGCAATCGTAAAACAATCAGCGATGAGCGAAGAAGAAAAAAAAGACGAAAAGGAATTTGTCCCTAATCCAGACGGATACACATTTATAATTTGTCCATTAGAAAAAGTGTTTTATTTGTTTGTTGTCGCAATGATAATACCATTAGGTTTTGTCCGCTCTTTGAACAATGAATGGATGATTGCTGTCTTATGGATTGTTGGTTTCTTCATAATGTTCTTGTTGGCTCATAAACTTGCAGAAGCCAAAGTCAATATTAAGCTGTCCGACCTTGGATTGGAACAGAGGAGGTTGTCTGGTTCGAAACTTGTTCCGGAGTATCGGTTAATCAGGTGGACAGATATAGAAAAGTTCTATAATTATGGCATTAGTTCTAGAATTGTTCCGAAGGAAGGCTCGGATTTGCGCCTGTCACCACCCGTTTTCTCATTGTTTGAGAAACAAGAATCAAATAGAGATAACTATTATGCTTTTGAGAACGAGCTGTTTAAAATGACCAAACAACACGGAATCGAAACTCTTGTCGGAAAATGAATTGAGCATGATGTGCATCGGGCGTTTTTTGGATAGTTGAACCATAAACAGAACTAAATTATGAAAATCCCCTTCAAACCCGGAACCTTGATTTATCCTTTGCCCGCCGTGATGGTCACTTGCGGCGACTGCGAGGAAAACTACAATATTATCACCATCGGCTGGACGGGAACGATTTGCTCCGATCCGCCCATGTGCTACATTTCCGTCCGCAAGGAACGCCACTCGCACGAACTCATCATGAAAAACAAGGAGTTTGTCATCAACCTGACGACGGAGGAACTGGCCGCTGCCACGGACTGGTGTGGTGTGCGCTCGGGCCGCGACTACAACAAGTTCAAGCAGATGCACTTGCATACCGAGCCTGCCCAAATCGTGAAAGCCCCTTTGATTGCCGAGTCGCCGTTGAGCATCGAGTGCAAGGTGGTGGAAGTGAAGGAATTAGGTTCGCACGATATGTTCATCGCTGAGGTGGTAGCCGTCAATGCGGAGGAAAAACTCATCGACAAGGGCACGGGCGCGTTCCAACTCAACCATGCCAAGCCTTTGGCCTATTCCCACGGCAAGTATTACGGCCTCGGCGAAAAAATCGGTGGATTTGGTTTTTCGGTGAAGAAAAAGAAATGATTTATTTTTCGGATTGTGAGGTTTTTGTACTTTTGCAATCCATACTATCTGAACATGAAAAAGGCGTTTCTTTTGTTGGTGTTTCTTGCTTTGGGTTGGCAGTTGAAGGCCGAGTGTCCGCCTGAAGTTGAGGATTTTACCTTTACGGATTGTAATGGCGTAGCGTACAATCTGTTTGAGTTGCTCGACGGTGGGCAATATGTCTTGGTTCACTTTCAGAATGATTTTAGCGGTTATGGGCAGACTTTGACTATGAACAATTTGTACCATCAGTATGGCTGCAATGGCAGGGATGTGTTTTTTATGGAATTGTTGACTAATGCTGATGAAGCACAGTGCCAAAGTTGGTCCGAAGAACATCATATTGAGTTTCCCGTGATTGGCATGGATGGAGGGAGTGCCTCATTTTATGCCCTATATCCTGATTGCATCTACGACTATGGGAACAACCAGTTTCTTTTGTTTTTGCCTGACCATCAGATATTTCAAGAGCCGATAGTCTATCATTTTGAGGAGGTCTTTTCGGATTTGGGCATCGTGCCAAGCGATTGCAATTTTGGGCAGTGCGAGGCGCCAAGCAACTTGACGGCTCATCTTTCAGCATCACATTTGGACCTCGAGTGGGAGGGCGTTGAAGGTGCCCAATATTATCATGTGTTTTCGCGGAATTATGCGGAAGAGGATTTCCATTTTGAGGCCAACACGGTTGAGCCAAACATAGAAAACGTTACATATCATCCGACGGAGGAGAACTGTTACTTTGTGGCTTCGCGCTGTGAAGATGGCTCTGAGAACATTTCCGATACGATTTGTGTTGGTCCCGAAGCCTTGGATTTCGAGTTGGTTGATTGTCATGGCAACGAAATCCATTTGTTCGATATTCTTGATCGAGGTCAGTTCGTTTTCGTTGATTTCTTCGGATTCACTTGCATTTCGTGCCGAGAGGCGATGCCATACATTGTGGAATCCTATTATCGATACGGATGCAACAATGAAGACATATTCTACATGGAGGTGACCACCGACCCCGAGGAGTTGTGTTTCCGATGGTGCGAGGAGTTTGGTGTCGAATATCCTACGGTAGGCCTGGAAGGAGGCGCTCAGAGGTTTGTGGATTTGTATCATTTCTCCTATTCTCCGCATTATTTCTTGATTGCACCAGACAGACAAATCGTACTTGACGGTGGGCACTCAGGCTTTTATATCTATGATTTGCAAACCATCATTGACGCTTTTGAACCCTTGGGCATAGAAGTGCATCAATGCTATTCGGATATCTTTGATAATCAGCAAGAAGGTTGCGCGATTTATCCCAATCCAGCTGATGGTATTGTGAACATTGAGGCGCAGGGATTGATCCAAGTTTATAACAGCTTGGGTCAGTTGGTGGATGCTATTGTGTCTGATAGTCAGCATGTAAAGATTGAAACAAATCGATATTTTGATGGTTTATATTTCGTTCAGGTGGACGGAAAAGGTATGGGAGAATTTGTGGTAAAGCACTGACAATGATTGACCAGTTCCAAGCATATATTAATAGGTATAACCTTCTCGCCGAAAGCGACAAAGTCATTCTGGCTCTCAGTGGCGGCATCGATTCCATGGTTTTGGCGGATTTGTTGCTGAAAGCTAAGGTGGAATTTGTCGCGGCGCATTGCAATTTCCATTTGCGCGGCGAGGAATCTGATGGCGATGAAAAGTTTGTCAGAGATTATGCCGAACGGAATGGCATTCAGTGCTTTGTAAAGCATTTTGAAACGGAGAAATATGCTGCAGAACAAAGCATCTCCATCGAAATGGCAGCCCGTGATCTGCGTTATGCCTGGTTTGAAGAATTGCGGCAACAGCTGGGTTATGACAAAATCGCTGTAGCCCACCATGCCGACGACCAGGCTGAGACTTTTTTCATCAACTTATTTCGCGGCGCAGGCCTAAATGGACTGAAAGGCATGAAGCCACAAAATGGAATGATTATTCGACCTTTACTGTGGGCTTCGCGAGAACAAATCCGAAAGTATGCGGTTGAGAACCAAATCCTTTGGAGAGAAGACCATACCAACGCCGAATCCGTTTATCTGCGCAACAAAATCCGCAACCAATTGCTGCCCGCCTTCGATGAACTGCATGCCGAAGCACGGCAGGGATTGTATAAGTCTTTGGAACATCTTGCCGCTGAAAATGAACTATATAGAGAATTACTACAAGAGAAACTGGGTCAAATCATCGAATATAACGGTGATATTCAACGCATTCCTTATTCAGCATTCCTCATTCAGCATTCCTCATTCCAATTGCTTTTCGAATGGCTACGCCAATATGGCTTTAACACCGATCGATGCCACTTTATCTATGATGCCCTCGGATCGAGCGTTGGGAATCAATATTGTTCTCCTACACATTGCGTAGTAATTGGTAGAAATGAACTACAACTCTCTGAAATAAAGGCGAAAACAGATGATGAAATCCAAATTCAAATAGGGGATGAGGAAATCATTTCGCCTGTGCATCTTCGTTTTTCCAGATTTGAGAAGAATGCCGATTTCATTATCGACAAGTCATCCGAAGTGGCTCAATTGGATGCCGACAAAATCCAGTTCCCTTTGACTTTGCGCCATTGGCATCACGGAGACCGCTTCCATCCCTTGGGCATGAAAGGCTCTAAATTGCTCAGCGATTTCTTTGTGGATCAGAAATTTACGGAATGGCAAAAACGGAATGTTTGGCTCTTGGTTTCCGCTGATGGCGATATTCTTTGGGTGGTCGGATATCGCATTGATGAGCGATATAAGGTTTCAATTTCAACAAAAACTATATTTCTTTGCAAACAGACTCAGGTAGATAGATAATTTTTCTATTTTTGCAGATTAAATATACTGTAATGGATAACACTTTGCCGAGATGGAATAGAATTACGATGAAGATACAGCTGTTGATGTTATAGTGTGTGTAAAAGATGCTTATTTTCAAGCGTTTGTGCGTTTTTATGAAAGAATGAATAATCTGTCTAGTTATAAATCTGCCGATTTGTTCACCCAATCTGAGTAAATGATGGAGTTTGGACTTAAAGATAATGAGATCAGCGCCTTGCGTGAAACTTTGGCTTCGATTCCCGAAGTCGAGGAAGCTATTATCTATGGTTCACGTGCAAG
This sequence comes from uncultured Bacteroidales bacterium, assembly GCA_946187645.1. GTDB lineage: Bacteria > Bacteroidota > Bacteroidia > Bacteroidales > F082 > Limimorpha. The sequence continues at coordinate 8,672 of CAMHRP010000050.1, forward strand.
AGGTACGAACAAAGTGGCTTCGGATATAGTTATTACATTGAAAGGCAGTAATTTGACTTATCTTCAATTGGCTCTCCTTGACGCTAAGATTGATGATTTGTATCTGCCATATTTTGTTGATCTAAGTCTTTACTCTATGCTTCGAAATGAGGATTTAATTGAGAGTATTGAGCGGGAAGGTAAAGTGTTGTATAGAATCGAAAAAGCAATTAAATAATTCACTGAAAATTAAATAATTAACTTGTATGAAGAAACTATTTCTCTTCCTGTTGATGGCCTTCGCCGCCATCGTCCCTATGGAGGTCCGTGCGCAAATCATCGACCCAGTTAAGTGGTCTGTCGCTATCCAAGACCTCAACGAAAATGAGTTCGATATTGTTGCCACGGCTACAATCGACCCCGAGTATCACATTTATTCCACCAAGATGCCTGACTTGGGACCATTACCTACAGTGTTCGACATCAAGACTTCCGAGTTCTTTGAGGCGGTGGGCGAGGCCCGCGACCTTACGGATGTGCCGATGTATTACGACGACATCTTTGAAGTGGAGTACAAACAGTTTGCTGGCACGGCTTCGTTTGCCCAGACTTTCCGCAAACTGAAGGACGGTGGTTTCCCCATCACGGGCGAAATCAACTATCAGGCTTGCAAAAACGGTCAATGTGTCTCCTTGACCGAGGACGTTGACCTTACCTACGGCGAACCCGCTGTGATTGAGGCCGCTGAGCCCGAAACCACTGCTGGCAAGAAGTCCAACATCTGGGGCATGATTCTCGAAGCCATCCTTTGGGGCTTTGCCGCCATCCTGACGCCTTGTGTGTTCCCCATGATCCCCATGACCGTTTCGTTCTTCATGCACGGTGAGGGCGAAACCAAGGCACAGGGTCGTTTCAAGGCTTTCATGTATTTCCTTTTCATCGTGTTGCTCTACACCCTGCCTATTGCCATCATCATCTTGGTGACCTGGCTCGTGGGTGGCAACAGCGTTACGGCCGACATCTTCAACTGGCTGGCCACACACTGGCTGCCGAATATCATTTTCTTCCTTGTGTTCATGATTTTTGCGGCCTCGTTCTTCGGAGCCTTCGAAATCACACTGGGCAGCAATATGGTGAACAAGAGCGACAGCAAGCAAAGCACGAAGAACCTCGGCGGCATCTTCTTCATGGCTTTGACTTTGGTGTTGGTGTCGTTTGCCTGCACGGGTCCTATCGTGGGCACGGTGCTCATCAAGTCGACCTCGGGCGAATTCTGGGCTCCTATCGTGACGATGTTTGCCTTTGCCGTGGCTTTTGCATTGCCGTTTGCCTTGTTTGCGTTCTTCCCGAACCTGCTGCAGCGTCTGCCTAAGAGTGGTGGCTGGCTCACTTCCGTTAAGGTCGTATTAGGCTTCATCGAAGTCGCCTTGGGCTTCAAGTTCCTCAGTGTGGCAGACCAAACCTACCACTGGCACCTCCTCGACCGTGAGGTCTATCTTGGTATTTGGATTGTGTGCTTTACCTTGCTTGGCCTCTATCTTATGGGCAAGATTCGTTTCAAGGACGAGAAGGAAGTCAAGGAGTTGGGCGTGTTCCGTCTGGTGCTCATCATTATCGACCTGACCTTTGTGGTTTATATGATTCCTGGCATGTGGGGCGCTCCTTTGAAGGCCCTCTCGGGTTATCTGCCGCCCAAGCAAACTCTTGATTTCGACCTCAACCGTATCATCGAAGAGAACAGCGAAAAAGTGATTGACTATGTGGATGCTAAGTTTGCCAATATGGCGGTGGCGCCGCAAGGTCAGACAGAAGCTGTAGCCGTTGGTGAGTTCAATGAAGAACCTAAATATGCCGACCTCTTCCATTTGGCCCATAACCTGAAAGGCTATTTCGACTACGATCAAGCCTTGGCCGCCGCAAAAGCTACCAACAAGCCAATTTTCATCGACTTCACGGGTCACGGCTGCGTGAACTGCCGTGAGATGGAAGCCAACGTGTGGAGCGACCCGCGAGTGAAAGACATGCTGCGCCACGACTTTGTCATCTGTGCCTTGTATGTCGACGATAAGACGGCCTTGCCCGAGAACGAGTGGTACACCTCGACCTACGATGGCAAGGAAAAGAAGACCATCGGCCGCAAGTATGCTGACTTCCAAATCTCGAAGTTCGGCACCAATGCACAGCCTTATTACTGCCTCATGGACCACAACGGCAACCTGCTGATGAAGCCGCGTGCATACGATTTGGACAAAGATGCTTTTGTGAATTTCCTGAAGGATGGTATTAAGAACTTCAAGGAAGGAACTTACTATCAGCATGTTATTGACTAATTGATCTGCCATGAAGAAGCTGGTTTTGGCTCTTGCATTGGTGGCAGTCATGATGACCGAGGTGCAGCCTGTCAGGGCTTGTACCTCGGTCATTGTTTCTGGTAGGGTCACCAAGGACGGTCGCCCGATGATTTTCAAGCATCGCGATTCGAAGAGTTTGCACAATATGATGATTGTAGTCCAAGGTCAGAGGTATCGTTATCTTGGCCTTGTGAATGCTGAGGATACGAAGCCTAATGACGTTTGGGGTGGTCATAACGAAGCTGGATTTGGCATCATCAATACTGCGGCCTATAACATGAATGGCGATGGTGGCGACACCGATGGTGATGGCATCTTTATCCGTAAGGCTCTGGAATTATGTGCCACTTTGGAAGATTTTGAGTGTCTGCTGGACACGATAAAGAAACCTCGGGAGGTCAACTCAAATTTTGCTGTGCTTGACGCCAAAGGCGGTTGCGCCTATTATGAAACGGGCAACTACGATTATGTGAAGTTCGACGTGAACGACCCTATAGTTGCTCCTGACGGTTATCTTATGCGCACCAATTTCGGTACTACGGGCAATCATAAGCTGGACCAGGGCGTGGAACGCTATCAGGCCATCACCGATTTCATGGCTGAGGCTTGCAAGGAAGGCAATTTGGAGCACGACTATCTGATTACCCATATTTCGCGTTATCTGAAACACGGTGTGACCAAACTCGACATGCATGATTTCATGCCTGAGGCCGAAGAAGAAACACGCTACGTCTCGTTCCATGACTACATTGCCCGTTATTCTACGGCTTCTGTGGTGTTGGTGCAAGGTGTCAGACCCGATGAGTCTCCACTCAATACGGTTAGTTGGACCATCATGGGCTGGCCTTTGACTACCGTTGCCATGCCCTTGGTACTTACAAAATCTGGGAAACTGCCTGCCATTGTCACGGATGATGGAACAGGCCATTCACGATTGAATGAAATAGGTTTGAAACTGAAAGAGCGTGTATTTTCGCTCGAACGCGGCAATGTGGAGTTCTATGGTGATCTCTCCAAGCTGATGAACAAAAAGGGGACAGGCATCTTGCAGCGCATCCTCCCGATTGAAAACGAGGTGATGCAACTTGGTGAGGATGCCTTAATTCGCTATCGGGAGTCACAGGATGCCAACGTGATGCAGCGGTATTACGATTGGGTGGATGCCTATATCGTTGAACAGTATAGAAACATGTTTGGAATTGAATAACAATAACAAAACAAGCAAAATGAAAAAACTATTGATTCTGTTCCTTTTGGTATTAGGAACTACATTTGCATTTGCCCAGCAGAGCGACTTGAAAACCAAAACCATCCATTTGGACAATGGCTTGAAGGTGGTGATGTGTGAAGACCATTCGCAGCCCGAGATTTACGGTGCTGTCTATGTTCATGTAGGCAGCAAGAACGACCCTGTAGACGCCACGGGTATGGCACATTACTTTGAGCATATCATGTTCAAGGGAACGGATAAGATTGGAACGACCAATTGGGAGGCTGAGAAGGTGTATCTGGACAGCATCGACCTGATGTATGACCGTTTACACGAGACTTCTGATGTGGCTGAAAGACAAGCCATACAACAGAAAATCAATGCTTTGTCGCAGAAATCGGCCAACTATGCCATCCCGAATGAGGTGGACGTTATCCTTACACAGATGGGTGGCAAAGGTCTGAATGCGGGTACGTCCTACGACCAAACCATGTATTTCAACACTTTTCCGTCGAATCAACTCTCCAAGTGGATGGATGTGTATGTGGAGCGTTTCCGCAACCCCGTGTTCCGTCTTTTCCAGTCAGAGCTGGAGACGGTTTACGAGGAGAAGAACATGTATGGCGATAACCCCGGTTCAGCCTTCCAGGAGTATCTCTTCAAAGAGGTTTTTGGTGAGCATCCCTACGGTCGTCCCGTCATCGGCTATACCGAACACCTGAAAAACCCGCAGACCAGCAAGATGCGTGAGTTCTACAACACGTATTATGTGGCCAACAACATGACTCTTATCCTTGTCGGTGACTTCGACATTGATGAAACCGAACCTATGGTGGCCGAGAAGTTTGGCAAATGGCGCAGTGGCAAATTGCCAAAAGAACCCACTTATACCTTGCCTAAGTTCGACGGCCCGATGGTGAAGGAAGTCAGAATGACACCTGTCAAAATGGGTGCGTTGGTGTTCCCTGGCGTAAAGAATTCGGACCCTGATATGCTTCCTTTGTCCCTCGCTTGCTCCATTTTTGCCAATGGCGAAACGGGCTTGATGGACAAACTGATGAAAGACGGCGATATCATGGCTGCCATCTTGCTGCCGCTCTCTTTGGAAGATTATGGCGGCAATGTGATGATTTACATTCCCAGACTTTTGGGACAGTCGCACGAAAGTGCCGAGAATCTCATCTTTGACTGCCTTGACCGACTGAAAAAAGGCGAGTTCAGCGACGACCTCTTCGAGGCTATGCGTATGAGCATGTTGACGGAACGATTGAAAGCCACAGAGAGTTTTGGAAGTTTGTCGAGTCTTTTCTTAGAGCTGGAAACCACGGGACAGACTTACGAGGATTATTTGGCTGAGACGGAACGCCTGAAGAAGATCACCAAAGCTGAAATAGTGGCCATAGCCAATAAGTATTTCGGCAACGATTATTTGGATGTGCGCTCCAAGATGGGCTTCCCGGCTAAGGATAAAGTCGACAAACCCAATTGGAAACCCATTGAGGCCAAGAATACTGAGGCCAAGTCTGATTTTGCCAAGGCTATCGAGGCACAAAAGGTGCCCGAAGTAGAGGCTCAGGTGGTCAAATTTGGCGAGGATGTAGTGATTACCGAGGTCAACGATGGTTTCAAACTCTACTCGACGGCCAACCCACGTAACGATATCTTTGACCTGAAGGTTGTGTTCAACTATGGTTCTGCCAACGACCCCGACTTGGGTCGAGCAGTGTCTTATTTGCAAATGCAGGGCACTAAGACACAATCGCCGGAAGCGTATGCGCTTCAATTGCAAAAGTTGGGTGCCACGGTTGACTTCTACAGCTCTGATAACCAGTTTACAGTACACATGACGGGTTTTGAGAAAGACCTTAACACAATTATGGCTTTGTGCATCAGTAAGTTGCAGAATCCTTCCAATGAGGAAAAATACATAAAGACCTTGGTGGATGGCGAAAAAACCGACCTCAGCGCACTACGTGAAGATGCTTCAACATGGGCGCAGGCGGTCCGCGAGTATGCCATGTATGGCGACCAGTCAACCTTCTTGAACCATGCCACCTTGAAGGAATGGAAAAAGAGAAGCGGAGAGGAATTGCTTGCAGAAGTAGCTGAAGCTTTGAAATATGATGGTTACGTGTTGTATAGTGGCAATACCCAACCAGAAATGCTAGTGAGTATGCTGAAAAACAACAAATTGGTGAAGTCGAATGCCATTAGGGGGCAGGAGAAGATTCGCGTGGAGAAAAAGTATACTGAGCCTCAGGTGTTTATCGCTTCCAACAAGAATTTCCGTCAAAGCAATATCTATTTCCATGTGCCAGGTGAGAAGTTGAGCGCCAAAGACGAGGCGATGGCTTCGCTGTTTAGCAAGTATTTCGGAACGGATATGTACTCCATTGTTTTTCAGGAGATCAGAGAGTTCCGCTCTTTGGGTTATACCGCTTACGCTAACTATCGGTATGACTATTTGCAGCGCAAACCAGGTCAGCTCTTTGGTTTCCTCGGTACGCAGTCCGACAAGACCTTGGACGGCATGACTGCGTTTAAGGATTTGATTGTCAACATGCCAGTGCGTATGGAGAAGTTCAACGCTTCCAAAGAAGCCTTGCTGAAATCACGTTCGAGCGAATATGTCGGATTCCGTGACATGCCCTCGGTCGTACAAAACTGGATAAAAAAAGGCTATGATCACGACCCGCGTGGCGAGGTGACGGAACTCATCCGCAATGCCAGTTTCGACGATGTGCAGAGTTTCTACAACCGTATGATCAAAAACCGCCCTGTGGTCATTATGATGTCGGGCAACGAAAAGCAAATCGACAAAAAGGAACTGGGTAAGTTCGGTGCTGTGACTAAATTGAAATACAAGCAGATTATCAAAGAATGAGTCCTATGAATGAGATTCTTCGCGTAGAGGGCCTGAGCAAAACTTTCCGACTCTCGCGCAAACAACAACAGATTGAAAGGACCGACCGCAAAGAAATCGTTGCAGTCGATAACCTCTCGTTTACTGCCAACAAGGGTGAAATTTTTGGCTTACTTGGTCCCAACGGTGCTGGTAAGACCACCACTTTGCGTATGCTCGCTACACTTATCGTTCCCGATAGTGGCGATGCTTTCGTAGACGGTTGCTCCATCGTGAGCCAGCCCGAACAAGTGCGTGCCAAAATCGGTTTCCTGACCTCGGAATTGAAACTGGAAGACTTCTTCACACCGAATTATTTGTTTGACTTTTTCTCGCAGCTTTACGGCATATCCCCGGAAGTGATTGCCCAGCGCAAAACCAAGATGTTTGAGCGTTTCGGCATCAATAAGTTCGCTGAAGTGAAGGTGGCCAACCTTTCCACTGGCATGAAGCAGAAACTTTCGTTAGTCATTTCGTTGGTACACAATCCCGATATCATCATCTTCGATGAGCCTACCAACGGACTTGACGTATTGACCGCTCGCACTGTTACTGATTATTTGCAAGAATTACGCGATGAAGGCAAGACCATCATCCTCAGTACGCATATTTTCAGTTTGGTGGAGCGTCTCTGTGATCGTGTAGGCATCATCATCGATGGCCGCTTGATAGCCTGTGGCTCCCTTGACGAAGTTTGCAATGGCATGACGATGGAAGACCGTTTCTTCGAAATATACAAAGAAGTGAAAGGAGGTGAAGAATGAAAAGCAACACATTGACCATCATCAAGAAAGAGTTTGCCCGGTTCTTTGGCGACCGACAGATGCTGTTCACCACGGTCATCATGCCAGGCCTGCTGATTTATCTCATCTACAGCTTCATGGGCATGGCCATGAAAAAGATGGCCACCGAAGGAACCAACGAACTGGTAACCTTGTGCGTGGAGAATCTGCCAGCTAGTGTGGCACCGCTGATTGATGCCATTCCTGCTACCGCTGTATCTCAACAAGCTGTTTCCCAAGAGGATATAGATAGATTGGAAGATAAGAGCCTCAACGTGGTGCTGGTGCGCTTCCCTGAAGCATTCGACGAGAAGGTGGCTACCTACGACCCTCAAAGCGGTATAGCGGCACCAAATGTGGAAATCTATTACAACTCTGCCAATAATGCTTCGAGTCGTGTTTATCATATTCTCGAAACCTCACTTACGGCTTACGAAGACCAACTGAGCAACCGCTTCGACATCAATCGCGCAGACTCAGAGGGGGCTGCCTTCGATAAGGCCAGTAGCGACGAAATGTTAGACAGCATCTTGTCGAAACTCATCCCGATGCTTATCCTGATGTTGCTCTTTAGCGGCGTGATGGCCATCGCGCCTAGCGCCATCGCTGGCGAGAAGGAGCGCGGTACTATAGCTACCCTGCTGGTAACTCCTTTGCGAAGAAACGAGCTTGCCTTGGGCAAGGTGGTGTCGCTGAGTTGCATAGCATTATTGAGTGGTATCTCAAGTTTCATCGGTATTGTGCTTTCGCTGCCCAAGATGATACCGACCGATGCGGCAGGTGTGGAGCTAGGACTCAACTTTACGTGTGCCGACTACGTTGTGCTGTTGCTCATCATCTTTGCCACGGTGCTCATCATGGCCTCGGCCGTAAGCATATTGTCGGCACTGGCCAAGGATGTAAAGAACGCTGGCACCATGATTACGCCATTCATGTTGGTGGTGATGTTCTGTGGCTTGACACCTATGTTCCAGAACGGCGCGCCCGAAAGCTTGACGGCCTATTTGATTCCTTTCTACAACTCCATCCAGGTGATGACCTCGGTCTTTGCCCACGAGATGAAATGGATACCTGTCATCGTTACCTTGGCCGCCAATGTGGTCTACACGGGCATCGCCGTCTGGGTTCTGACCCGCATGTTCAACAGTGAAAAGGTGATGTTCTCGAAATAATAGGTGGAGTTAAGATATTATACGCAAAAAAGGAAGAGCCAATAGACTCTTCCTTTTTTATTATTATGTGTTGCAAACGTTTAAGCAATTTCTCCACCTTTTGCGAAATGCTGATAGAAAGCGATAATCGTCTCAATGCCTTTGTAGAAGTGGTCGAGACGGTAGTTCTCGTTGGGCGAGTGGATGGCGTCTTCGCCGAGGCCGAAGCCCATGAGGATGGACTTGATGCCCAACACTTCCTCGAATCTGGCGATGATCGGAATCGAGCCGCCCGAACGCATCGGTATGGGCAGTTTGCCGTAAGTGTCCATGTAAGCAGCTTCGGCGGCTTTGTAAGCTGGCAGGTCAACAGGACAGCCGTATGCCTGACCGCCATGCAACGGCGTGACTTTCACGGTGACATACTCAGGAGCGTTCTTCTCAAGGTAGTCTTTCACCAATACGGCAATCTTTTCGTTGTTTTGGTCGGGCACGAGGCGACAGGATAGCTTGGCGTATGCCTTTGAAGGCAGTACGGTCTTGGCACCTTCGCCAGTATAACCACCCCACATACCGCAGAGGTCGAAGGTGGGACGGATGCCGACGCGCTCGATCTTGGTGTAGCCTTTCTCGCCACGCAAAGCCTTCACACCGAGACTGTTCTTGTAGTTTTCCTCGTTATAGGGAGCCATGTTGAGCAGTTCGCGTTCGCGGGGAGAGCATTCGATGACGTCGTCGTAGAAGTGCGGGATGGTGATGTGGTTGTTTTCATCCATGCATTTGGCAATCATCTCGCAGAGGGTGTTGAGCGGGTTGGCTACGCTGCCACCGAAGAGGCCGGAGTGCAGGTCGGCGTTGGGGCCGGTGACTTCGATTTCCCAGTAAGCGAGGCCTCTCAAACCCGTGGTGATGCTCGGCACATCAGGGCCAATCATCGAGGTGTCGGAAACGAGGATAATGTCGGCCTTGACGAGGTCTTTGTAATCCACAACCCACTTCGATAGGCTACCCGATCCGATTTCCTCCTCGCCTTCAAGCATAAACTTCACGTTGCAAGGCAAAGTGTTGGTTTTCACCATGGTTTCAAAGGCTTTGGCGTGCATAAACGACTGGCCTTTGTCATCGTCAGCACCGCGAGCCCAGATTTTGCCATCTTTGATGACCGGCTCAAATGGGTCGGTGTGCCAAAGATCAATGGGGTCGACGGGCATCACGTCGTAGTGACCGTAAACCAAGACGGTAGGCAGCTTCGGGTCGATGATTTTCTCACCGTAGACGATGGGATTGCCATCGGTAGGCATCACCTCGGCCTTGTCGGCACCAGCTTTCAGTAGGTTGTCGCGCCAGCACTCAGCACAACGAATCATGTCATGCTTGTGTGCGGATTCCGAGCTGATGGAAGGGATTCTGATAAGTTCAAATAATTCCTCAAGGAAACGATCCTTGTTTTCGTCAATGTACTTGTCTGTTACTTTCATAGATATTTTATTTAATAATCACGTTATATTTTCGATTTGTTTATTTAGTTGTCGAATTGTTTTAAAAGAACTGTTTCTCCGTCGAAGACGGCATAAGTGAAATCATAAATCCAATTTCCCACAACGGTTGTCAATGCATGGTCGCCGCTCTGATACTGCATGGGCTTGTGTTGGTGGCCAAAGACTAAGAAATCGATGCTTGGGTCAAGTTTGGCTTGCTCTTGGGCATATTGATAGAGGCGGGTGTTGGGGATATCGTCATAATAGCCGCGTTCCACCTCGTTTTTGAGTTTCTTCAAGCGATGGTTGTGCGACCATTTCAAAGCCAAACCAATGCCAATGTCGGGGTGCAACCATCTGAATAGCCATTGATTGAACTTGCATTCAAATACCTTTTTCAAAAACTTGTAACCTTTGTCGCCCGGTCCTCTGCCGTCACCGTGGACCAAAAAGAACTTCTTGTCCTTTATCATCTTGACAACCGGCTCGCGATGCATTTCGATACCAAGTTCGTCATGCAGGTAGCCGAAACTCCAAAGGTCGTGGTTTCCGATAAACAAATGGACCGGAATGCCTGCATCGGTAAACTCAGCCAACTTGCCTTGTAGCCTGACGAAACCTCTCGGAATCACGGTCTTATACTCAAACCAGAAGTCGAAAAGGTCGCCCATCAGGTAGAGCTCCTCGCAGTTGGGACGAATCATGTCCAAGAAGCGCAGCAACTTGCGCTCGCGCTTTTGGCTGTCCTCAAGTGAAGGGATGCCCAAATGGAAGTCGGTGACGAAATAAACGGCCATCAGAACTGGATTTCGGCGCTGCGGCGGATGAGCTCGGTGATAAGAGTGATGAGCTTGGGCTCCACGGCATTCACGGCCTTGATGACTTCCTCGTGCGTGATGGTAATGGTGTGGTCCAAACCATAGATGTTGGCCATGTCGGAAACGATGGATAAACCAAAGACTGGCAACTTGCCTTGTCGAGCCACGATGACCTCAGGCGTGGTCGACATGCCGATGGTGTCGGCACCGATGATGCGGAAGTAACGGCATTCGGCAGGCGTCTCGTAGGTTGGACCAGAAGTGGAGCAATATACGCCGTGCTGCACCCAGATGCCTTTTTCCAAAGCGATTTCGTCGGCCAACTTGATGAGACGTTTGTCGTAAGGCTCACTCATGTCGGGGAAGCGCTCGCCAAAACGCTCGTCATGTGGTCCAATCAACGGATTGGGCATGGCATGGATATGGTCGTTGATGATCATGATATCACCCACATGGAAGTTCGGATTGAGACCTCCGGCGGCATTGCTGAGGATGAGGAACTGGATGCCTAGTTGCATCATCATGCGGATAGGGAAGGCGACTTCGCTCATCGGATAGCCTTCGTAATAGTGGAAACGGCCTTGCATGGCGATGACTTTTCGGCCAGCGATGGTGCCAAACAGCAGTTGTCCCTGGTGACCTTTTACCGTGGAGACGGGGAAGTTCGGGATGTCCGTATAGGGGATGGCGTATTCAACGGTTATGCCATTGGCCAAACCGCCTAATCCAGAGCCTAGCACTATGCCGACTTCAGGCTGGAAGTCGTTGGTTTTCAATTTAATATAACCAACGGTTGTAAGAATTCTCTCGTACATATTTCAATATTTCTTCGTTAAACTTTTCTTCTTCATGGAAACGCACGTTGATGGGTAAAACATATAACGGCGCAATTTCAAACTGACAAAAATAAGGAGAATTTGTTAATCGTGCAGCATCTTTTTCGGTGGTGACGATGATTTTCTTCTCTCCGCTGAGGTCTTCAAAGTGCTTGAGGATGATTGTCAAATCTTCTTTTGTATAGGTATGATGATCGGCAAATTGCAGAAAATCAACGGATTTATAGTTGTCCTTCAATTCTTCGACAAACGGCTTTGGGTTGGCTATACCGCAGAAAGCCAAGACGGAATCAGCATTTTCGGAGGCAACAGTTTTTGCTTTCTCGTTCAAAGGCTGCAATTCGTTGTATTCTAAATATGAGAAGAACACTTTTTGTTCTTCTTCAGGTTTTAATTTGTTGATGACGCGTTTTTTATCTTCTTCCCTTAGGCATTTAGGTGATTTGCTGACGATGATGATTTGCGCACGCTTGGCAGCTGACCTCACATCGCGCAAAGTGCCGGTAGGGAAGAGGAAGTCGTCACAATAAAGATGTTGGTATTCCGTCAATAAGATGTTCAAACCCGCTTTGATGGGGCGATGCTGGAACGCGTCGTCGAGGAGGACGACTTCTGCCCTGTTCGGACTGCAGAGCAGCTTGCGAGTGCCATCCACACGGTCCTCGTCCACAGCAACCAATATCTGTGGAAACTTTCTGAAATACAGCAATGGTTCGTCGCCTAAGTCTTCGCAGGTGCTTATGCTTTCAGCCAATTTGAAGCCTTTGGTCTTTCTGCCGTAGCCACGACTCAAGGTCGCGACGTGATAGTCGTCCTTCAATAAAGAAATGAGGTATTCCGTATGTGGCGTTTTTCCCGTCCCACCCAAGCTAAGGTTGCCCACACAAATCACCGGTTTCTCAAATTGTGTGGCTTTTAAGATATGCCAATCGTACAACTTATGTCTGATTGTCAATACGATATGGTATAGAAACGATATGGGCAGAAGTAAAATTCTCATTGTAGGGGTCAAAATTAGACATTTTTTCCTAATTTTGAGCCTCAAAACTGAAAATATGACCGTAAAAGACATTTTGAACTGCATTACTGAAGTGGCTCCGCTACATTGGCAGGAGAGTTATGACAATGCTGGCTTGCAAGTCGGTGATTTGAATGCAGAGACCCGTAAAGCCTTGATTTGCTTGGATATTACAGAAAAAGTCGTGGACGAGGCCGTTACCAAGCATTGTGACCTCATCATCAGCCATCATCCTTTGATTTTCCGTGGATTGAAGCATCTTACGCCTGAAACTTATATTGAACGTGCTGTGATGAAAGCCATCAAGCACGACATCGCCATGATTTCCATGCATACGAACTTGGATAACAGTTTCCAAGGCGTGAGCCGTGTTTTGGCCGAAAAGTTGGGCTTGAAGAACCTGCATATTTTGCAACCTTTAACCCCGGAATCTGACCTTTGTGGGGCAGGCATGGTAGGCGAATTTGAAATAGCGATGGAAGAAATTGATTTTCTGAGCCTTGTAGCTGATACAATTGGAGCGCCTTGTTTACGTCATTCCGCCTTGACTGGCAGAAAAATCCAAAAAGTGGCGCTTTGTGGCGGCTCTGGGGTTCCTTTTATGGCTGATGCGATGCGTTGTGGTGCAGATGCTTACCTCACTGCCGACATCAAATACCATGACTTTTTCGTTCCAGAAGGCAACATTCTCCTTGTCGATGGCGGGCATTTTGAGACCGAACAATTCACGAAAGAATTATTATGTAAGTTGATTCGGAAAAAATTTCCTACCTTTGCAGCCGAAATTGCTGAAACGAAGACAAATTCGGTTCATTATTTTGTAAAAAATAAGTAATCACAATATGGCTAAGAAAGAAAACATAGAAGAAACTGAGGTGACTGAAGTTGCTGAGGTAAAGGAAGTTAAGCAGACAAAGAAAACCACGAAAAAAACAACTAAGGCTGAAACGGACCCCGAAAAGGAAAACGAAGCCCCAGTGGTGAATGAAGAAGCTGCCGACGAAAAGAAAGACAAGAAGACGACAAAGAAAACGGCAAAAGTTACGACTGAAGTTGAGGTAAACGAGGAAGTTGCCGCTCCTCAAGAGGAGGCCCCCACCGTAAAGAAAGAGGCTCCCAAGCCAGTGGAAGACCCCGTTGAAGTGAGCGTGGAACAGAAACTGGTTGCCCTCTATACCTTGCAACAGGTCGACTCTAAGATTGATGAGATTCGCGCCTACCGTGGTAACCTTCCACTCGAAATCCAGGACATGGAGGACGAAATTGCCGGTTTGGAGACCCGTATTGCCAATTTCAAGGAGGAAAGCAAGAAACATCAGAAAGACATCTCTGATTATAAGATCAAGATTAAGGAAACCGAAGCCTTGATCAAGAAATATGAGGACCAACAGAACAATGTCCGCAATAACCGCGAATATGATTCATTGACTAAAGAAATTGAGTATCAACAGCTTGATAACCAACTTTCAGAAAAACGCATCAAAGAGATTACCGCTAAGGACAATGAAGTGGCCGTCAAGGTGGCTGAGGCTCAGATGCGTCTCACCGAACTGAAGTCTTCACTGAAGGACAAGAAGGACGAGCTGCATTCGCTGGTGGAAGGTACAGAAAAGGAGGAGGAACAACTGCTTCAGCGTTCTGCCGAATGTGAGAAACTGGTGGAAGACCGTCTTTTGGTTGCTTACAAACGTATCCGTAAAAATGCCCGCAATGGTTTGGCCGTGGTGGGTATTTTCGACGAGGCCTGCGGCGGTTGCTTCAACCGTATCCCGCCCCAACATCAGTTGGACATCTGCACACACAAGAAGATCATCGTCTGCGAGTATTGTGGTCGTATCCTTGTTGACAAGGGTATCATCGAACAATATAACGCTTGATGAATATAGTCTGATTTGAGATTTCGATTAAGGCTGCCTTCGGGTAGCCTTTTTCTGTTTAGAACTTCACCTTGAGAGTGGCAGCGAGATTGTTCTTGAATTGTTGCTGCGCGATGGACTCGATACCCAAGTCGCCGGCATCATAAAGATAAAGGAAAGATCTCCCGTAGCTCAATTCATAGGCGAAATCGAAAGTGGTGCTGTTAGATACGGGAAGGCTAATGCCGAACGAGGCTTTCTTGACGCTACTGCCCGTTTCGCCAAGGCCAAATGGGCTGCCGTAGTAGGCCGCACCTAACCTTAGGTAAGAGTCGCCCAGGGCCCATTCGCTGCCTAAACGGAAATTGAAAGTCTTCCTGTATATTTCTTTGATTTTATCATTTTTTGGCGTGTAATCATAATAATCAAGATCTTCTTCATCTTTTTTATCTTTGAAATATGCAGCACCGAAATTGGTATAATCTACATCTATGCTAATTATACCATGTTGTCCGATAATGAAAGCCATGCTGCCCACCCATTTCAGTGGTTTGATGAAGGTGTATTCGTAGTTGGACATGGGGCTGATGTATTTTCGGGTAACCCCTAAGATTTGTGACTCGGTCTCGGTTTGCCACGATTCGTCGAAGTTGTAGAGGGTTGGGGAATGGAAAGCGGCGCCCAAACGCAGCCAGCGATTGGCATGGAAAATGAAACCGAGCTTCACATTACCACCAAATGCGTCACTGCGTAGGTCTTCCTTGAAACTCCATTGGTCGAAATCCGTTTCAGTGCCTTCAACTCGACTTTCTTGGAACACTTTTGTCCCAAAGCGTTTCACATGGGCCAGATTCGCACTGATGCCGATGAAAAGGCGATCGTTGAAATTGGCGCTGCCTGCAAAAGTCCATTCTTCGGAACGGCCCTTGAAAGTGTTTTCCTGTCCTTGCCAGATATTGCCTTGTGGGACGGGACTACCATAATAATCACCTAAATCATCGTGATAAATGTCAATGAGATAAGTACTCCAAGCCGGGTAAATCGTGTAGGGGAAGGCGTCTTGTAACTCTAATTGTGAATAGCCGTCGATTTGTGCGAGGTAATCATCGATTTTCGAACTTGTCGGATTGATGCCTTTGGCGTAGCTGTGGATGTTGTAGTCGTTGGCTCGGGTGAGTCCGATGCCGAATTGGGTGAAGCGCAAAGGCTTGTAGTTGCTCCTTTGCTTGGTGCTCACATAGCCGAGATTGGGAATGGAAAGACGCATATTGTTGGCGCCGTTGCTCGTGCCGTAATATGTGGAATGGGTGTAGTTATCCATCAAGTTGAGTGTGGTAGTGAACTCGTTGCTACGATAGATACCCATACCTGACGGATTGATGTTTACTGCCGTCATGTCGCCACCTACTGCGCCCAAGGCATTGCCCATGCCCATGGCTTTGGCTGTGCCTTGGTAATAGGTTTGAGAGAATAAGCAGGCATCATCGCTGCCTTGGCCAAACAGCTTGACTGAGAATAGTATGATGAGTGTGATGATTAAGGCTTTCTTCATGGTGATGAAATAAAAAAGACTACCTTGCATTTAAGCTGCAAAGGTAGTCTTTTATTGTCAATTATTGGGATTCGGGTGAAATTTATCTTCTTCCTCCGCCGCCAGAGCTGCGACCACCGCCTGATGAACTGTGGCTACCGCCGCCTGAACTGCCACGGCTTACACCTGAGCTTGAACTTGAGCTGCGGCCACCACTGTAGCTGCTAGAACCGCGGCTTGAGCTTGACGAGGAACTTCTTGAAGGTGAGCTGCTGCGATTGTAGCTGCCACTTGACGAGTTGCCTCTGTTATATGAGCCGTTTGAGCTGCTGCTTCTATTATAGCTGCTGGAAGAGCCGCTGCGGTTATAGCCCGAAGAAGATGGACGCGAAGTGCTGCTCTGCGGACGTACATATTCGGAGCTTGAACGCGATGGACGGCTGCTGCTTGGAGAAGTGTAGCTTTGGCGTTGACCGCTTTGGCTTCCCGAGCCAACACGACCTGAGCTTGCATTGCTGGAGCTGTTTGGACGGCTTGATGCCACATTTCCTGTTCTGCCGCTTGTACCTGCTGAAGGCCTGTCGCTCACGGTTGGTCTGCTGCTCACGGTTGGTCTGCTGCTCACGGTTGGTCTGCTG
>CAMHRP010000051.1:0-24183 GCA_946187645.1 uncultured Bacteroidales bacterium
CAAGACTTTATGCCTACACTGTTCAACGAACTGATGAACTGGAACGACACGACTTATTCAACGCCCCGCATGAACATCATGGAGACGAAAGACAACTACAAACTCGAACTTTGCATCCCTGGTCTCACCAAGGAAGACGTCAAATTGAGCATCGATGCCGAAGGTAACCTCGTCGTCGAGATGGTCAAAGAGAACAAGAGCGAGAAGAAAGAGAACAAAGAAGAGATGCGCTACCTGCGTCACGAGTTCTCGGTCGAACACTTCCGCCAGACGGTGATGTTGCCTGAGGACATCCACAAGGAGCAAATCAGCGCCAAGGTCGAAAACGGCATCCTCGATATCGTCATCCCGAAGGTGACAGTTGATGAGAAGAAGCAGGCCGTGCAGACCATCGAAGTCTGCTAAAGTCTTTGCAAAACCAACCCCACAACGGGACGGAGTCATCCGCCCCGTTTTTTTTGTTGCCACAAACGCCAATCCCAACACTTTTAATTCTTACCTTTGCAGCAAATTTATTTGCGTATGAGAAAAGCGTTACTCCTCACCATTTTAGGCCTCTTCACCTGCTTGCAGGCATTCCCGCAAGACAAGAAGCCTTTTGTCACCCTTGACAACCTGCATCTGAACACCCGTGCCGACTTCACCCTCGACTACCATCCTGGGCACGACACCGTTGCTCCAAAAACCGATCATGGTTTTGCAGGCAAATATCTAGTCGTCGCCTTAGACGGTACCATTGGCAGCAAGTTCTCTTACCACCTGCGCCAAAGGCTCAACACTCCGAACATCGGCTTCGCCAACACCTTCTTCCAAGGTACAGACTGGGCTTACCTCAACTGGAACTTCACCGACAACTTCTTCCTCTCTGCTGGTAAGCAAGTCGTGGCCATCGGAGGTTGGGAATACGACTCCAACCCCATCGACATCTACTATGGCACCGAGTTCTGGAACACCGTGTGCTGCTACGAGGTAGGCGCCTCCTTAAACTATAAGGACAATTCTGGCAAGAACCATTTCCTCGTTCAGATGTGTAACTCGCCCTTCATCAACCAGGCCATGCAGAGCATCTACTCCTACAACCTGATGTGGTACGGCAATTTCGGCGTGTTCAAGACAGCTTATTCAGTCAATATGATTGAATACCAACCCGGTAAGTTCATCAACTACATCGCCTTGGGTAACAAGTTGCAATTCAAGGGTGTGGAGATGTATTTGGACGTCATCAACCGCGCCTCATTTGAGCAAGACAAGTTCTTTGGCCAAGACATCACAGCCATTTACGGTATCGGTGTAGACATCGGGCCGAAATGGATTGTGTTTGCCAAGGCTGGCTATGACTTCAACCAAGCCCAACTCCCCAACACTGAAGCCTACGACCAATATGTCGTCCCTGGCAAGAAGGTAGATTTCGAGAGCATCGGTTTCGAATACTATCCCATGGGTGACCGAAGCCTGCGTCTCCACCTTTGCGGTTCACATACCAGCTCTGATGGTATCAGCAAGTTCCAAGCCAACCTAGGCCTTACCTGGAAAATCAACCTGCTTAACCTCAAGAAAAACTAATCCGCTATGGCAAAGACAAAATACAACACCATCAAACGAACCACCACGTTCTATCACGACCGGGTGGAAAAAGTCTTCAAGAAAATCGAAGGCGCTTTGGAGAAACCGCTCAAGTTCACCACGAAACGAAGCGTGGAAGCCATCATTTTCCTCATCATCTTCTTCACCTTTTTTGGTCTACTCGCCTACAAGATGACCCTTCCCAAGATGTTGAACACCTTTATGCAGACGGCATACCACCTGCTGCTGGAGACCGTGTTCTACATCATGGCCATCTGCGTGCTCATGGGTGCCATCAGTAAGCTGCTCACCGAATTTGGCGTGGTACGTCTATTAGAGAACCTGTTGCGTCCCTTGATGAAGCCACTCTATAACCTTCCTGGCGTGGCCGCTTTGGGTGCCATCATGACCTTCTTGAGCGACAACCCCGCCATCATCACTTTGGCGCACGACAAGAACTTCAACCGTTACTTCAAGAAGTACCAACTCGTCTCACTCACCAACTTCGGCACAGCCTTTGGCATGGGCTTGGTGGTCGTGGCTTTCATGACAGGCCTTGGTTTCGGCAAGGGTGCTTTGGTGGGTGTGGCTGGTGCCGTCATCGGTAGCATCGTCTCTACCCGACTGATGCAACTCTCCACTTTGAAATCCTACCCTGAACTGGACTCCCCCGTCGACGAAGAGTTTGGTGGTGACGAACAACAAATCTCCTTCAAGAGCGAAGGTGGCGTATTCATGCGTTTCCTCAACTCGTTGCTTGACGGCGGCAAGGACGGCGTGAGCATCGGATTCGCCATCATCCCCGGCGTGCTTTGCATCTCCACTATCGTGATGATGCTCACCTTTGGTGCTGCGGGCGAAAACGGTGAATACCTTGGTGTTGCTTACGAAGGCGTGCCCGTCATCAGCTGGGCAGCTAACAAAATCAATTTCATCTTCGATTGGCTCTTCGGCTTCAAGGATGGTGCATTGATTTCCTTCCCCATGACCGCCCTCGGCGCTGTGGGTGCCGCCATCGGTTTGGTACCTCGTTTCATCACTGAAGGTATCATCGACAACAATGCCATTGCCGTGTTCACCGCTATCGGTATGTGCTGGAGCGGTTTCCTCAGCACCCATGCCGCCATGCTCGACAGCCTCGGCTATCGCAAGCTCATCGGCAAGGCCATTGGCGCACACACCATTGGTGGTCTTTGCGCTGGCATCGCAGCCCACTGGCTGTATGTTTTGCTGGCATTGATATTATAATGGGACAAAAAAAGTGGCGGTTGAACATTCAGCCGCCACTTTTTTTGTATACGAAAAACTTAGCCCTTCTTTCTGCCCATGCTATAAGTGAGATTGAAACGTAAGGTGTTCTCCAAAGGATTGCTACCCACAACACTATTCACAGGAATCAGATAAGAGACATCCAAGCCAAACACATTATATTTCAAAGCGGCACCAAGGGTGACATACTTACGATTGCCCTTCAGAGCAGTCTCATTGAAATAACCGGCACGCACAGCAAAGACGTTGTTATACCAGTACTCAACACCTGCACCAATGTTGATCTCACACAATTCCTCATAGAAGGTGCCGTAATGTACATAATCTTGCTTCTCTTCACTCCATCCGTATCCGGGAGCATCGTAGAAGGATTGAATCATACCTTGTACCACGGAAACGTTGTTGTTGTAACCATACAAAATCTTGTAGCTGCCATCATCATTGACCACAGGTTGTCCTGCTTCGTTTCTTTCAATAACTGGAGGTGTAGGCACCAGGAGTTTGGAGAAATCGACCATGAAGGCCAATGAATTGTACTCATCAAGTTCAAGTTTCAGACTGGTACCAGCACGCAATGTAGTCGGAATGAAGTCGCGGCGGTCTGACTGTCCGTTGTAGGTAATCTTACTACCAATGTTGTTGATGGAGGCGCCCCATGCAAAGTCGGCATCCATACTGCTGAACCATTCCACTGGCTTCTTATAATACACGGAAACATCAGCAGCTACAGAAATGCCGGGACGGCCATAGTCGGTCTGGTTTTGGGTCAGGTCGGAATAGATGAAACGGCCTGCCACGGCACCCGACAGATAATCGCCGAGCATACGAGAATAGGTAGCATCAATAGCCCATTCATTGGGGCTGTATTTACCTTGTGATATGTTGTTGTTATCCCTAAACTCGATTTCACCACAACTAAAATAGCGAAGTGTTGCCGCTACCGAAGAGCGGTCATTGATTTTATACGCCCCTGCCAAATATGCAAGACGCATGTCTTTAGTCAGCTTCTGCAGCCAAGGGCTATAGCCAAGGCCGATCGAGAACTTGTCTTCCATAAATGCATACTTTGCAGCATTGTAATTCATGGAATAGACATCCGTCTCAGAGGCCACACCGCAATCGCCCATCGAACCGCCACGAGCATCAGGAGCGATAGAAACAAATGGTACAGCTGTCGTAATCACATTAGGAGAAACACTGTAATCCTGTCCAATGTAGTTGTTGTTCTGTCCATAAGATACTGCCGCAACCATCAATAGGGCGGCAACGAGAGTTTTCTTGATTTTCATATTCAAATTCCGTATTTTAATATTGCAAAGATAACGATTATTCAAATGGCTTATTGTACCGGTTCGAAAAAAAAATTTCGCATCAACGTTGGATTATCATACGCTGACTGACGGTACGGAAGTATCCAGATTCATCGGTCAAGGTGAGACGATAAAGGTAAATACCTGAACGCAAGGGTGTTCCCGAATAGTCACAGCCATTCCAACGGATGGGTTCGATAGTGCCTTCCATTGCACTGACCTTACGATGCAAGTGGCGCACTGGTCGCCCCATGATATCGAAAATCTCTATATTAACTTCAAAATCACCGTCTTCACCTGTATGACTATACGTGATATAAGTCTCTTCAGAGAATGGATTGGGATAATTGAACACTTGCGACAGATACAGGTCATCATCAACGACAAACCAAAGACTGGCCTCGGAAGAATTGTCTTGAGTGTCCCAAACCTTGAGGTCAAACTCGTAAGTGCCAGGTTCAAGATCAGAAAGAGGAACAGCAATCCGCCCACGGCGGAAGTCGTTCAAGGCAGGCTCAAAACAATCGTTGAGAACGATACGATTATAGGAGGAATAATTACTATTCAAAACAATGTCACGTCCTAAGCAATAATCATAGTGATAAATGCCTTGGGCGTCATAAAGGTCGGCATAAAGGACACCCTGACGTTCCACCGACTGACCATTTACGAAATCGGGCGAGTTCCAATAGAACGAAATCGTTGGACCTTGATCGTCAGGGAAGGCTGCCGGGTCAATGCCGCCCAAAATAAGGTCATCAAACTTACCCATAGCATCCACACCTCGAATGGAATCATAAGCATAGAAGCTGAAGCGCGGCACACCACTTTCAGGCTTGATATCCAAAGGTACTTGGAACGACACAGTAAATCTACCAGCATTCACGCTGACCTGACCTTGATAAAGCACATCCTTATAATAATACACATTTTTGGAGGGATCGTGATCGAATACCACCTTCATTTTCGATTTTTTGTCATAGAACCTGACCCAAAGAGTTCCGTTGAATCCATTATCGAGTGTGCCCGTTTGCGTTCTGACTTCCCCTTCCACCGTGACCATACTCATTGCATGGAGATTGAGGTTATCTGTTCCACCAACCAATTCGCCGTTGATTTTCTGCACAACGATATTTTCCTGCGGCATGGGGAAGCGTAGCAATGGATCGCCTACAAACAGATACCGGATGTTTTTATTGTTGATCGGATTATTCTGGTTATCATAGTTGAGCAGGTTGCTCTTTGCCCTCATAACGATATCACCATAACGAAGCGGCCGTCCTTCTTCATCACGCCGCATGAGCACATCCATAAGTGCCTTTGACTGACGAAGATTGTCGTGAGCATAGGTAGGACGGCAGGCGGTGAACAATGCCACGCAGCCGCCTCGAGGATTCAAGAACAATAATTCGCCAGCTGAGACCAGCAAAGGATTATCATATTTGGTAAACTCACATGTAGCGGTAAAAACGAAAGGCATCCTGTCATAATTTTGCAAAGACGTAATGTCGGCGTTGGTGAAGACATTGTCTTCTGTCAATCCCCTGACGCCACCATGACCTGTATAAATCACAGCCAACACACCTTTATCCAACGTCTGCAACAAATCGGCAGTGGCATTAGGAATCGTCACGCCACTCGAAGTGTTGACTACGGGATAGGCTCCACAATACACCTTTTTGCCTGTGAAAGGAGGACAAATGGTATCCATCATACTCTCAAACGTCTCACTGTTTCTTACATAACCTGAATCCTTATCATCAGCGAAAAACAGCACATCCGTCTTCCATTGGCCTTGTGCAGCTGCCAAATCATCATAATGATAAATCTTTCGCAACACCGTCTCGGCTTCTGCCACTGAAGAAACAGGAATCCTACCGACGCCAATATCAACACGGCCTCCACAGTTAGGTCCTTCGTTATCATCCATCAAGGCATAATAATCGTCGGAACAGAAGCTTACCTGATTATGAGGTTCATTCATGGTTTCATAACAAGGCACGAAATCTTTTCCAGCGCCTAAAATGTCGCGGAAATCAAACGAAGACCGACCAAATAAGGTCAGATACTTAAGTCTTCCTCCACTACGTCGATAAACCATGCGGACAAAATCGCGTATACCTGTAGGCTCAGGCCGACCCGTCGAAAACTCATTGTAAATCTCATTCACATCGACAAGCACACTTGTTAACCCATCCTTTTCAGCATGATAATCCGCCAAAGCCTGTGCCTGTTCCCAAAAGAGAGGTACGGTAAGGATCAGATTGTCAGCTTCGGCTATGGCATGCACATTCTGGTTGGGCAGCGACGTCCAACTTGCGACATGATACGTCTCGGAAGGCTTGAACAAAACAAATCGTTTTTCCGTCCTCTCATCAGTGGCGAACACCAAATTACCACCACTTAATACGCCATCCTGGACAACTGGCAGCAAGGGAGAGGTCACCTCCCAAAGCAGATAATCGGAATCCGTATTTTGCACCCAAACAGCACTCTTTTCGTCGCCAAACTGACTTGGCATCAAGCGGAAGAGAAAATTGTCATCCGTACGTATCAGCTGACGCCAACCATACACCTCCACATAATCCAAATACATGGAAGCCAGCGGATCAAAACGCAAGCTCAAATCGAAGCTTGCACTATCAGAATCCAACATGATTTGCTTCTCGAAAGACGACAACCTTCCGTAAAAGTTCTTGCCATAATACTTCACCGACACATTATCCATGACATGATTGTCTTTCACCCAAACATCATAATACAAATAACCGCTCATGATTCGGCCCAAAACTTGAGCATTCACAGTCAGGGCCTTGGTTTTCACCAAATTGGGAAAAACAAATGGTACAGATAGTTCTGTATTTTCAGAAGAAATACGTTCGCCGAACCAATTCTGTCCAATATTATAAGGTGAAAACAGTTCTTCCTCATGCCAAAAATAATCAGGGAATTCTGTGATAATCGTCGTAGCGTCCTCCAAGGGAAGAGAGGGCTTCTCTCCCACCCTCAGTCCATCATTGCCACTGTCAACACACATATAATAATAAGTGGTGTCGGAATAATAATTGCGCTCGCGCCGATAGGTTTTGTTGTTTCCGTCAACCAAAATCCAACGCGTTGGTTCTTGACCATAGAACAATACCAAGTCACCCTCATCAAAACTATTATCTTCGGCACCTGTAACACAAATGGCCATCTCCGTCAGGTCATCGGGACGGGCTTCGGAATTCTTTTCAGGCAGAATCCCCGAAACATTGCCAAAAATTCGTATCTGATTTGGATTCAAGCTACTTATATCAATGCCCATAGCTTGTAATGTGGCATAATCCAACTGGTATACGCCTTCCTGGGTCACAGAAAGACGATGCCAAGTATGGTTGCTCAGCACCGACTGATAAGTATTCTCTTGAGCTAAGCCTACTTGAGCACAAAACATAAATAGCAAGATGCTTGACAAAACGATAATATTCCTTCTTTTCATACCTATTCTCATTTACTTAAAACTAACTTTGACACTATAGAGGCCGTTTCACCCTGATCATTAACGGCAACGATACGATAGACATAGATGCCATTTCGGAGACGTTCGCCATTTGCGCCACAGCCATTCCAGCGGATAGGCGCAATGCGGGTCGAGGTGCCAGCTACGGTCTCAGAGAGCGTGTTCACCCAACGACCCATAACATCATAGATGTAGATATTCACTTTCACATTGTTACCTACCTGATTGTGATCGAACACAAAACAAGTCTCGTCCGTCACAGGATTGGGTACGTTGTAAGCGTTCTCAACGTGCATGCCACCGCTGTTAATCACGGTGAAGTTGATGGTGGCGGTGCCCGAGTTGTTATAGATATCCCAAACCTTCAAAGTCAGGGTGTAATTCCCATCGGGCAGGTCTTGCATCTTGTAGGTAATGGTACCATAGCCCGGCTTGTCGATTGTGGCTGAAAAATAGTCATTGAGACAATACGCGTTATTCGACGTTCCCGTTAGCGAAGCCATGATGTCGTGGCCGATACCAGCACCTGTAGTATTGATACCACTCTCGTCCTCGATGTAGGCAAGCAAGATGGGGTTCTCGCTCGTCACGCCTCCGTCCACAAACAAGGTATCGTCAATGAAAAGCCGTATCTCCGGCGGATCGTTATCCTCAAAAGCATCATCATAGAACCCTCCGATGATGAACGAGTCGCAATTCCCGTTTGCGTCCACCTCATAATCCGTAGCATAATAATTTATCAAGCCCTGTCCATAGCGATAGGCTATGTCTCGCGGCACAATGAAGTTAATCTTGAACCTACCGTTTACAGCTTCTGCTTTCCCATTGAATATCACACTATTCCTCAAATTGAAATGATAGACATGGTTATTGGCATCTGCCGTACCCAATGTAGCGAGTTCCGCTGCCTTGTCGTAAACCGTCACATGCACCACACCGTTAAAGCCAGTGGCCACATTACCGTCTAAATCTTTCACGACGCCTTCAATCTCAACGGGCTGCAAAGCACTGATAGTATCATGATAAAGAGGATAAGTTTGCCAAGTGGTGTCGTTGATTTGGATAGAGTCCAAATCATACCCTGGATATTGACCATTGATGCTCAACGTCTCCACCTTCCACTTCGGATAGGCCAGACGCAATGCAGGGTCGCCAAAAAAAACATAACGTTTCTCGGCATAACTTCCTTTTGTCTTTGCCATGCGATAGACGTCACCCAAGCGGTAATGTTCGCCACCATTAATACGGAACAAATTGTTATAAATACCTTTAGCAAAGTCTTGATTGTCGACTCCCATTGTCAATCTAGATGTAGTAAACATGGCAACCATGCCGCCGTAGGGATTCAGAAATGCATATTCGCCCAAGGCAGTGCGGACATGGTCATCATAACGGCTGAACTCACAAGTGCCCGTAATCATCAGCGGATACATCGGGGCATTACGCCAAGAGTCAACATCTTTCCTTTGCATGATTTTCTCCGTCGAGAGCTGCACCTCGCCGCCGTGGCCGACATAATGGAGCACCAAGGTCCCTTTCTCAATGCGGCTGTTGATAGCAGCATTCACCTCAGGGGCAATTTCACCACCTGGCGCGCTGATTTGAGGATAGGCATCAAGATATATTTTGTCGACCACAACTCCATCGCCACCCACACCCGGCAACATGCTAACCAGTGTCTCAGCATTGTTCACAAAATCGCCTTCACCATCATCTGCAAAGAAGGTGACAGTATTACGCCACGGCTGCATTGTATTGGCATCTTTCACGACATAGCGTTCCACTTTGTCAACCATTTGAGAAGCCTGTTCAAGAGTAGTCACTGGAAAACGGCCAATGCCAATATCAGCCAAAGAATGTCCAATATTGCCTTCGGTTTCATCCATACAACCGAAATAATCATCCGTAACATAGGCATCCCTCATATAAAGCGAGAGCACGGCTTCATAGGAAGGAACAAAATCCACAATCCCGTCACGGTTCTTGTAATCGTATGAACAATCACCCAAAAGCAACAGATATTTGATTTTGCGGCCAGGACTGCTGTCAAGATAAAGCATACGGCAGAAATCACGAATGGCCGAGATATCCTTAGCGCCACAGCTGAACTCGTTATAAACCAGCTCAGGGGTAGTAATAAAAATATTCAAATCCGGGTCAATTCGATTGTGAAGGGCCTTTAGTCGCTCAGCCTCCGAACTGAAATCTGCGTATGTAAGGATGACGAAATCCACATCACGTACACCGTGAAGATTCTGATTGTCAACTTTGCCAAAAGACTTTGCTGAGCAGTAAGCATTGCCGTTAAATGCCACGAACTCGTTTGAAGGATCTCCCACTACTTTGAAACTGAATAGCGAGCCATTGAGCTGTCCTTTCACCTTTTTCGGAGATGTCGGGACGGTTACATCCCACACTTGCATTTGCTGCGAAGCACCCGAAAGCTGGTATTCATACACCTTATTATTAATAATTGCGTCGGGATTCCGGAAAAGCATTTGACCGCCAGTCATCTTCAGACTGCGCCATGCGTTAACAAGAATATAATCCACATAGCCTTCGGAAGTGGAACTTGCGCCTAAGGCATCATGTTTCAAAGTAATGCGAATCGTTTCGTTCGACGGCTGGGCTGTGATCCATCCGCCCACCTCATAACCATAAGGGTGCTGCGTTGAACTGGTGGTTGCAGCGATAAGATAAGTAGCTTTCTTCACATTGTCGACCATCACTTCAAAGTTAGCGGGCTTGAAGTTGCGGCCCGCCAATGCCGTCTTAACCCAACATGGTTTAGTTGTAATCACATTGCTGAATGTGAAATTATAATTCTTGGTCGAGGTAAGATCCATCCTGTCACAGTAATAAGTGCGACCCGAATGGTTCAAATTATAATCATCTTTTTCATACACCTGATAGTCAATAAACTGATTGACAGTAGCCTCAACCGAACCTGAAGGCACTCCCGCCTCACTAATACGCTTACCTGCGCCCAAACCCAAAACGACAAAAGCATAGGCATAATCATCGTAAGGATTTTGTTCATGGACATAAGCCGTCCTTTCCGTGTCACGCTTCCAACAAACCGGGCCACGACCATAAAACAGAATATAATCTCCGTTATCGAACCTGCCATCAGCCTCTCCTGAAACAAAGATGGGAATCTCCACCAAGTCATCAGGGCGAGAAGCAGCATTCAGTTCAGGCAACACTCCACCACCGTTATGGTAAATGCGAATTTGACGCGGGTCAACTGATGAAACATCAATTCCTAAGTCCGTCAAGTCGGAAGCAGTCAATTTGTATATTCCAGTTTCGTGAAGACCTATTTTATACCATGACCCGCTCGACATAGCCGAAGATGTCTTAAAGCCAGGATTATATTTCCGAGTCTCAAAATCGGGAACCAACGTCACAGAAAGTGTGGCGGAAAGCAACTTCTCGTATTGGTCTCCCATCTGACGGAACGGCACAATACGCACCGAAAGAAAAGACTCGCTTCGAGAACGAATCGGCGAAACCTCCATCTCAAAATTAGAGCCATAAGAATAATTTCTGGCAATCTGCATCTCTTCATCAGAAAGAGCGGCCGTCTTCACATTCAGGCATTTCACTTCTGCTTTTACCGCATCGTCATAAATAGGAAACGACTGGGAAAAAATCGGCATGGGACTTTCATATTCCCCTGATTCAAGGCCGATATATAGTATTGTGTCGTTAGCATAATGCTCCTCAACCACTCCTTTCCATTGCAATCGAATCGAATAGTCCGTTTTCACCTGTCCGAAGAAAACCGCAGGAGCCAAAAAAGTAAACAAAAGCAGAAATAATAGCGATACGATATGAGTTTTATTATGCATAATTCGTCAAATTAAACAACTAATTATTTATCATTCAATATATTATAAACAAAACAACAACAGACTTCTTCTTAATTAATTAGGGAACGAAAATACTACTTTTTTATTGCAGTGTATCAATAATTGCGGAGAAAAAAGTTTTTTTCTCAAAAATGGTGAGCAATTCAAAAAAAGTCCCTAAATTTGCCTGATTTTTTTGAAAAATTTCGAGACGCGTACAATAAAAGCATCTCAATCGAGTTTAAAGATAACAAATTTGAATGAAAATGTATAGAAAACAAGGATTCAAAACAATTGCCATCATCGTTTTGGCTGGGCTGCTAACCGTTTCATGCTCCAAGAAGTCCTCACGCACAACAGGTTGGGCTTACAACGATGCCAACAATGGCGGCTTTGAAGTTACAGAAATCAACGACCAGGAAATCGGTCCCGGTCTGATTGCCATCGAAGGCGGTACTTTTGTCATGGGCGCCACGACCGACAATTTGACCTATTCGTGGGACAACTCACCACGTAAAGTGACCGTGCCTTCTTTCCTCATGGATCGCACTGAAGTCAGCAATGTAGACTATCGCGAGTACATTTACTGGTTGAACCGTGTCTATGGTCAAAACTACCCTCAAGTAGTACGTAACGCTGCACCCGACACCTTGGTATGGCGTGACCGTTTGTCGTACAACGAACCCATGGTTGAAATTTATTTCCGCCATCCTTCATACAATGACTATCCAGTAGTAGGTGTGACCTGGGTACAGGCCAATGACTACTGCGCATGGCGTACCGACCGTGTCAATGAGTTGATGCTCGTTGAAGCGGGCATCCTTGATTGGGATCCGACTCAACAAGATGAGGAAAACTTCAACACTGATGCATATTTGGCTGGACAATACACGGGTAAAGTTAAGAACGGCAAGAAAGACCTTTCCAAAGGTGGCGATGGTGTTCGTAACGTAAGAATGGACGATGGTATTCTGTTGCCTTCCTACCGTCTGCCCACAGAAGCCGAATGGGAATACGCAGCTGTTGGCCTGGTGGGTAACACCAGCAACGAAATTGTCAGCGAACGTAAAGTCTATCCTTGGAATGGCGATGGCCTTCGCACCGACAACAAGAGATATATGGGTAGCTTCATGGCCAACTTCAAGAGAGGCCCTGGTGATTACATGGGTGTTGCCGGCAATCTGAACGACGGTGCTGCCCTGCCGGCTCCTGTCGGTTCCTATTGGCCCAATGACTACGGCTTGTACAACATGGCTGGCAATGTCTCCGAATGGTGCCAAGACGTCTATCGTCCCCTCTCCTTCGAAGATGTGGCCGACTATAGTCCTTTCCGTGGTAACGTATTTACCCGCAAGGCCGTTGACGACGAAGGCTTCCTGCTGCAGAAAGACTCCCTCGGCCGTATTCGCAGAGAGCCCATCCCTCAGGAAGAAGCAGCCAAGCGTCAGAACTACCGCACGAGCTTCAACTCCAACTACGATGACGGTGACTATATGTCAGCCATTCGCAATCGCTGGAGTGATCCTCAAGACGACCAAAGCGTGTTCACAAAAGAGATGTATGAAGCTGCCACTAACGACACCCCTGGTACGACACTTATCAGCGACGAATCAAGAGTGTACAAAGGCGGCTCTTGGGCCGATGGTCCCTACTACCTGAGCCCTGGCACACGTAGATACCTCAACCAAAACCAGTCTGCCTCCACCATCGGTTTCCGTTGCGCTATGAACAAAGTAGGCAGTTCCTTTGCAAAGTAAGTAATAGATTCTTTTTCATGATAGTTTTGAAGCCGTTTGATCCGTCAGGCGGCTTCTTTCATTAAAGCCAAAGCTCATGAATCCAATTGAAACGATATACCAGCACTACCTCAAAGCCCATAAAGTCTCTACCGACAGTCGAAAGATTGAGCAAGACGCTGTCTTCTTCGCATTGAAAGGCGAGAACTTTGATGCCAACGACTTCGCCCTACAAGTAGCCGAGCAAGGTGTAGCCAGTCTCGTCGTTGCCGACCGCAAAGACCTACCTCAACATGAACGCATTTTGATTGTGGATGATACGCTGAAGACCTTGCAGGATTTAGCCGCCTACCACCGTTCGCAGAGCAAGGCCACGGTGCTCAGCATAACCGGCACCAACGGCAAGACAACCACTAAAGAGCTCGTTTCGGCAGTGCTGGCCAAGAAACACAACATCATCCACACTAGGGGCAACCTAAATAACCATATTGGCGTGCCGCTCACCCTACTGAGCATCAAGCCCGAGACCGAGATTGCCGTCGTGGAAATGGGCGCCAACCACCCTGGGGAAATCGACTTTCTCTGCAAAATTGCCGACCCCGACTACGGCCTTATCACCAACATCGGAAAAGCACATCTGGAAGGCTTTGGCAGCTTCGCGGGCGTCATCAAGACCAAGACCGAACTCTATAGGCATATCAAAGCCAACGGAAAGGCTGTATTCGTCAACCAAGGCAATCCGCTGCTTTGGGAGCAATCAGAGGGGCAAGAACGTATCAGCTATGGCAGGCATTCTGCTGCCTTCTGCCCCGTTGCGCCTGGTGCATGCAACCCGTATTTAAGTGTCGTTTGGAGAAAGCATCTCATCCAAACCCATCTCGTTGGTAGCTACAACTTCGAGAATGTGGCCGCAGCCATCGGCGTGGGACAGTATTTTGGCGTGGATGAGAAAGATATCATCGAGGCCTTGGAAGCCTACACGCCCACCAACAGCCGCTCGCAGGTGATTGAGTCTGGAAAGAACCGTATCATCATGGATGCCTACAACGCCAATCCCACTTCCATGCGTGCCGCATTGATTAACTTCGCTAGCATCTGTGGAGAGGAACACCTATTAATATTAGGTGACATGCGAGAGTTGGGAATAGCCTCAGAGGAAGAGCACCGCAACATCCTCGAGTTGATGAAAGAACTGAAATTCAAGGAGGCCTTGTTGGTCGGGTCGAACTTCAGCACTTATAATGAGAACCCTGATTGGAAGACCTTCGATAATGTCCAGAACCTGTGTCAATATCTTGAAAGCAGTCCTGTTAGCGGAAAAACGATACTCGTCAAAGGCTCTAATAGCATACAATTAGGGAAAGTGTTACCACTATTATAGAATGCAGAATTATGAATGCAGAATGCGGAATGTCGCGATGCGGCGCTGGGCTTCGCCCATTCAGCATTCAGCATTCAACATTCCTAATTAAAACACCACCCATGAAAGAAACCATCGCCATAGGATTAATGTCGGGCAGCTCGCTGGACGGACTGGATATCGCCCTTGTGCGCTTCCAAGAAGAGGACGGCAAATATCACTTCCAAATCTTGCAGGCCGAGACCCTACCCTATTCTGAGTATTGGACCAAGCAACTCTCCGAAGCCTTCCACAAGCAACCCGAGGAGTTGGTGCAGCTGGACAAGGACTATGGCAAATACCTTGGCGAACAAGTGCTGGCCTTTGCCCAAAAGCACAGTGCCACACCCGACTTCGTAGCCTCGCACGGACACACCATCTTCCACAGACCCGAAGAGCACTACACCCTACAAATCGGTGATGGACAAGAACTGGCCAAGGCTTGTGGCTTCACAGTCATCAATGACTTCCGCAGCGAAGACGTTAGCAAGGGCGGGCAGGGCGCACCGCTCGTTCCCATTGGTGACAAGCTGCTTTTTGGCGACTACACGATTTGCCTCAACATCGGTGGCATCGCCAACCTCTCCTACGATGAGGATGGCAAACGCATCGCCTACGACCTTTGCATCGCCAACCAGGCCTTGAACTATCTCGCCAACATGAATGGCTTTGATTATGACCGTGACGGTGAGTTGGCACGCAGTGGCAAGGTGGACATCACGCTTTTGAAGCGGCTGAACAAACATCCTTTCTACGGACAGCTACCGCCCAAGTCTTTGGGAAGAGAGTTCTTTGAAACCTATCAAAAAGAACTTTTGAAAGACCTCCCCGTGCCCGACATGCTGGCCACCTTCGTTGAGCATATAGCATTGCAAATTGCTCTGCCCATCAGCTTCCTGCCCAAAGGAAAGCTCCTCTGCACTGGCGGCGGCGCAAGGAACAAGTTCCTCATCGAACGCCTGCAAGCCCGCACCAAACACGAGTTGGTCATGCCCGAAAAGCAAATCATCGACTATAAGGAAGCTTTGGTTTTTGCTTTCCTCGGATTGCTGCGTTTGGAAGGAAAGACCAATGTCTTGGCTTCGGTGACAGGAGCCGAGAGCGATAGTAGTAGTGGGCGGATTTGGAAAAATAATTGATTGTTACTATTTTTGCCGTTGATAACCTGAGTAACCCCGTGTTCAAGAAAATCCTAAATACCTTTGGCACTAAGATACTGGCGGCAGCCCTCAACTTCGCCATTGCCATTATCATCTCCCAAACGATGGGCGATACGGGCAAAGGTACGCAGGCGCTTCTCCTGACCTCCATTTCCTTCATCCTTATCTTCTCCGATATTGTCTGCGGTGCAAGCATCATCTACCTCGCCCCGCGCCATTCGTTCAAGAAGATTCTAGTAGCCTCCACAGTATGGGCTGCGCTTATTGCGGTAATCATGGGCTTCGCCATCTGGCTGTTCTATCCGAAGCTGGCGCCCGACCTGGTCGCTCATGTTGCCATCTTGTCGTTCATCTCCTCGCTCAGCAACATCAACTTCCGCTTCTTGGTCGGCAAGGAGGAAATCAAAAAGGCCAACTACAACACGCTGCTCCAACCCGTGCTTTTGGCCTTGACCTTGGTCATCTATTATATCTTGCTGAAGCGAACAGACATTTACGGCTACGTCATCGGGCTGTATGCTGCATACGGGGGCACATTCCTGTTGGGCGTTTGGATGTTGAGAAAGGAATACGCCAACCTGCGCCAAGACACGGACAAGGACTACAAACCCGTCTTGAAAGACCTCTTCAAGTATGGCTTCCTCAACCAAACGGGCCACTTCGTGCAGTTTTTCAACCTGCGTCTGAGCTATTATCTGCTTGACAAATACATCAATGTGGGTCGCGTAGGCGTCTTCTCCAACGCCCTTTCGCTCGCCGAAGCCATCTGGATCATCAGTAATAGCATCGCCCTCGTGCAATATGCGCGCATTGCCAACGCCGACGACCGCACCTACGCTCAAAAGCTCACCCTCGACTTGAGCAAGATTTGTTTGCTTGTCTCTGCCTTGGCCGTCGTGGTGTTGTGCTTATTACCGTCCCAGGTTTACACTTTTATTTTCGGTCCAGAGTTCAGCGAAATGGCTAAACTAATCCACATCCTCGCACCAGGCATACTACTCTACTGCATTTTCCTCATCCTCGGACACTATTACTCAGGCACTGGACGTTATCAGATGAACACCTTCGCTGCCCTGTGTGGACTGGTCATCACCTTCGTCTTTGGCTTCACATTAATACCAAAATACGATGTCACAGGTGCAGCCATCACCTCGGCGGTGTCGTATACTATCAATGCTGTGTTCCTGTTCGTGTTCTTCGTCAAAGAGTCGCACTTCAAAGGACGCGACTTCCTGTTGACAAAGAGCGAGATACAGAACTACATCGCCGAGCTGAAACAACAATTCTTGAAACAACCTACCGAAAATGAATAAACTCCATAAATTCACGAAAGCCCTCGGGCGCATCATCAGGCATCCTTACCTGCTCAACCTCGTCTTGCAAGACGAGGGCAGCAACAAGGAAGACGTCATTCGAAAATATGGTCTCGCCGACGGCCTGCCCGTCATCGAAATCAACGAGTTGTTCCCTGATTTCCACGAAATCGCGAAGCCTTATGCCTATCTCTCGGGTGCCACCATGCCCATCGACATTGCCTTGCTGCGGGCCTTGGCGAAACGCTATGAGGCAAAAGACTACTTTGAAATCGGCACATGGCGTGGCGAGAGCGTAGCCAATTTGGCTGATGTGACCGAACACTGCGTCACCTTCAACCTGCCGAAAGAAGACATTGTCAAGCTGACCAATAATCAATTATACGCCGACCTGCACAGCTTCTTCAGCAAGGATTTAAGCAATGTTGAACAACTTTACGGTGACTCCCAGACTTATGACTTCGGCTCTCATTTTGGCAAGTACGACATGGTCTTCGTCGATGGCGACCACCATTATGAGAGCGTGAAGAAAGACACCGAGTCCGCCTTCAAACTACTGAAAAGTGAACGTAGCATCATCGTTTGGCACGACTACGGCCTCGACCCCGAGACCATCCGCTGGGATGTGATGGGCGCCATCTTGGATGGTGCACCGGCAGAGAAGCGTAAACATATCTATCATATCTCAAATACTCTGTGTGCTGTTTATCTGCCTGAAAATTTGCCCACTCACAAGCTTGTGCCGTATGAGATACCGCATAAGTACTTTGAGATTGACATCAAAACGCATAGAATCGAATAACCAATACGGCTACCCCAGTGTGACAGCCATACAACTGAACAACCGATGAACATCCTGCACCTACTGAGTTGGTTCCCCACCCCCGACGACCCCACCTTGGGCAACTTCTGCGTCCGCATGATTGACGCGTTGCCTGAGGAATGCCATTCCGTCATTCTCTCTGTCTGCGACGGCAAGGACATGACAAAATCGTTCGAGGTCAAGGAGATTCCTGGGGCGCACCACACCCATGTGCAGATATATATCCGTCCACCAAAGATTAACGCCATTCGCAAACTGAAGATGCTGCGGATGTACCAATATGGCTTGAAATACATCAAAAAACGCTTTTTCAATCCCGACTTAATACATCTTCACGTCACCTACCCTCTTGGACAGGTGGCCTTGCTATGGAAGAAGCTTTTTGGCTACAAATATGTCCTCACTGAGCATTGGACCATCTATCAGCCGCAGAACAAGGATGTTTTAGTCGGAAAACTGAAGTACAAAATCGTCAAAATCGCCAACAATGCCGAGCTCATCATGCCCGTTAGTCTTGATTTGCAGCATTGCATGGAAGGGCATGGCGTGAATAACCGTTTTCAGGTGATTTATAATTTGGTGAATACGGATATGTTTAAGCTTGGACAGCCGTGCATAGATTCACTCCATCACACAGGCTTCAGCAGGAATGACATACACTGCGGGAAAAAGCGAATGCTCCATATTTCAACTTTGCGCGATGAGGCCAAGAACTTCAGTGGCATCCTGCGCACTATTGAAAGATTAAGACATCAGCGCGACGATTTCGAATTGCACGTCATCCATGACTATGATGCTCCAGAGTTCAAAACTTTTGTAAAAGAGCATCATCTTGAAGATTGTGTCATCTTCCACGGCAAAAAGACCTCTGCTGAGGTGGCACAAGCCTACCAAAAAGCAGACTTCTTCGTGTTGTTCTCCAACTTCGAAAACCTACCCTGCGTCATTGTGGAAGCCTTTGCCAGCGGTGTACCTGTATTGAGCACTTCCGTCGGAGGCATTGCCGAAATCCTTTCACCTGAGAGAGGCATCCTCATCCCCCAAGGGAACGAAGACGCTTTGTTGCAAGGCATGATCCAAATGCTCGGCCATTCTTCTGAATACGACCGCCAAGCAATTCGCGACTATGCCATAAAAACATTTGCTGCCCAAAACATTGGACAACAAATCTTTGAGGAATACAAAAAGGTAATGGGAGAAGCTTAGTCTTCGTTCCCGACGGCATTCTTCATGATGCCTATCTTGGAACTTTCCACAAAATCCAAAATGAAATCTCGGTCTTCCGAAATAGGAAGGTTCTCGCGTATGTATTGCACCGCCTGAGTGACGTTCATTCCGACGCTGTAAATAACACGATATACATCTTGGATGGCATTGATACGCTCTCGGGAAAATCCGCGGCGCATCAAACCGATGGAATTGACTCCTGCATAACACACCGGGTGGCCAGTACTCGTCTTCACAAAAGGTGGGATATCCTTATTCACCATAGCGCCGCCGCAAATCATCACATGGGCACCGATACGGCTGAATTGACTTACAGCAGCCAGTCCACCAAAAATAGCCCAATCATCCACCGTGATATGACCTGCGAGTGTGGCGGCATTGGCCATAATGACATGGTCGCCAAGGTAGCAGTCATGCGCTACATGAGTGAAAGCCATCAAAAGACAGTCCCTACCCACCACGGTCTTCCCTGAAGCGGCCGTGCCTTTGTTGACCGTCGCCGACTCGCGCACCATGGTGCCATCACCGATATAACAATAGGTGGTCTCACCTTTGTATTTCAAGTCTTGGGGAATAGCTGAGATGACTGCACCAGGAAAGATTTTGCAGTTCTTCCCAATACGGGCTCCGTCCATGATGGTGGCATTGGGTCCGATCCAAGTACCGCTACCGATCTCCACATCTTCACCAATCCATGCAAAAGCCTCAATTTTCACGTCTTCCGCGATACAGGCATTGGGGTGAATATAGGCTAAAGGTTGGTTCATGTTTAATATAATAAGGTGTGTTTGATTTTTCTTGCAAAAGCTGTGTTGGAGAAATGGCCAGGTTTCACGGCAGTCACCTTACCCTTAATTGGACGGCCGACTAAGCTTAAGTCGCCAATGACATCCAGCAGCTTGTGGCGAGCCGGTTCATTGTCAAAATAAAGCTCAACATTATTCAAGATACCACATTCCTTGACCACGACCTTAGGTTTCTTGAAGAAAGCAGCAATATGGTCTAGCTCTTCTGCAGAGACGTTGCGGTTAACGAACACGATAGCATTGGTCAAGTCGCCACCCTTGATGAGGTTACGGCTAATAAGCGTCTCCAACTCATGAAGAAAAACAAATGTACGGCAAGGTGCAATCTCGTTTTCAAAATCCTTGAGATTGTGCAATGATGCGTGTTGTTCATCAAGCACTCGGGTATTGTATTTCACCTTTACGTCAATTTGGAAAGAATCGGCAGGCTCAATTTTCAATTCGATGCCTAAGACTTCATTCTTATAGGAAATCGGTTCCTCAATAACGAGATAATTGCGAGGGGCATTTTGCTCAACGATGCCCGCCTTATGGATAGCCTCAACAAAATACTTGCCACTGCCATCCATGATAGGAGTCTCTTCCACATCGATGTCAATCAACACGTTATCGATACCCATACCACGCAAAGAAGCTAACACATGTTCAACTGTATATATTTTTACTCCGCCTTTACCTAGCGTGGTACCACGGGCGGTATCAATGACATTATCGACATCAGCTTCGATGATAGGTTGGTTCTCTAAATCAATTCTACGAAAACGAATTCCAGAATTTATGGGAGCCGGGTTGAAGGTGAGAGTGCCGCACTGACGTGTGTGGAGGCCTGCTCCTTTGACACTGACTCTATTTTTGAGCGTACATTGTTTCTCCATAAAAAATCAAATACGTGGATATCTTTTCCACAAAAAACGTGCAAAGATAGGAATTATTCTATCATCTCCAAAAAAAAACCTGCAACAGCATTCACTTTCCCTCTTTTTGGCTTCTCAAATCAGCCAATTCCTTTTCAAGTCTTTCCAATTTCCGAGCCATCTCGTCAATATGGCGGAAGCGGGCATTTGAAACTAAATACTGGCGTAAGGGCTGTATAGGCGTGCCCATAAACTCCTTATTTTCCTCCCTGATGCTACCCATGATTCCGCTTTGTCCGCCAAACTTTGAACCGTCGGCGATGTTTATATGACCAACAAAGCCGGACTGTCCGCCCACCACACAATTTTTTCCAAGATGTGTCGATCCGCTCACGCCCACTTGGGCTGCCAAAGCAGAGTTTTCGCCAACCTCAACATTATGAGCGAGATGAACCAGATTATCGAGTTTTACACCTTTATGAACGCGTGTTGAACCCATCGTGGAGCGGTCGATGGTTGTATTGGCTCCAATTTCCACGTTGTCCTCGACGACCACGTTGCCCACTTGAGGGATCTTCTCGTAATGGCCATCCGGCTGAGGCGCAAAGCCAAAACCATCGGCACCAAGTACTGCACCAGCGTGAAGGATACAATTCTTTCCAATAACTGTATTCCTATATAATTTCACGCCTGGATAAAGCACTGTATTATCGCCGATGATGCAGCCATCGCCAATATACACTTGGGGATAAAGTTTCACATTGTTGCCGATTTTGGCGTTCTCGCCCACAAAGACAAATTCACCAAGATACAGATTCTCACCGCATTGAGCAGATTTTGAAATAAAAGCCAAAGACGAAATGCCTTGCTTGTTTTGCGTCATTTGGTCGTAGAACGCAAGCAATTTGGCAAAGCAGGCGTAAGCATCAGGCACACGAATCAGGGTGGCCTGAATGGGAGCCGTCGCCTCGAAATCATCGTTCACGATGACAATACTTGACTGCGTTTCATAGATATAGTGCGTGTATTTCGGGTTCGCCAAAAAACTAATCATGCCTGGTGCACCTTCTTCGATTTTGGCCACGTTCCAGACTTCGACATTGGGATTGCCTTCCACCTTGCCTTCAAGGATTCCGGCGATTTGGGTAGCGGAAAATTTCATTGCTCTAGTTTTTGTAACTGAACGAAAATAACTGCTTTTTATTACAGCAAACGTTCAAAATCACGCTTCAAGACGGCGACGGCCTGCTCCACCATGGGATTGGGCAAAGCCACAAGGCTCTGCGCCAAGATGGACACATCCTCTTCGTCCTTCAGTTGCTCGAAAGTCGTATTGATTTGATTGACAAGTTCTTCTTTGGCATTAACGACTGCATTCCAAGTGGAATTGGAAACATACAACTGCTGGGCAAGGTTATGCTCAAACTCTTCGCGCACATTTTGCAGGAGTATGAGATGAAAGGTCCCTTTTTCCATGCCAGGGGTATAGACGCGCTTCACCAGTTGAGGCAACTGTACACGCTCAAGATAGAGCAAAAAACGTTCATAGGCCTGCACCTTGAGTGGCATGATAATTTTGAGAGCTTGCACCTTCAATTCCATTTTGCTGCTATTGCGCAATTCGGTGTCTTTCATCTTCGACAAGCGAAGCAAAACAATCACAGCCGCGACCATCAGCAGGAGACCTGCGGACACTAAGGCTATGATAATAATCCAATTGTTCATTGTTCGTTATAATTTGCGGCAAAGATAAGGATTATTTTGGAATTCCAACAATTTACCATATCTGCAATTATCAAGCCTTACACGGCGGATAGTATTGTTGTTTTATAGAACCATGTAAGTTCGATTTCAAAAATGACATTCCATCGCTTAACGTGGTAGGAACCGTGCTCAAAATGTCACGACTATCACGGTAGTTGCTGCCACAAATGTCATTGACATAATTAGCACCGCTTTAATAGTATAAATGGACAACCTCATCTATGGTATTGGCCAAAAAAAAAGAAAATGCCTCTGCACAAGGTCGTGTACAGAGGCATTTTTACTTGAGAACCCGGCATTAAAAATTCCTAACGGCGCGAACAAATCTTCTGTCATCTTTGTTGCCGTTAAAACTATAGTCTTTATAGTGCAGCTTACCAAAAGAATCTATAAACCATGCATTGCAGATGTAGTTTTCGGTTGACGACCAATACTCCCATTCACCATTATTTGAAAAAGGTGTGCCTCCGACTGCTGAAAGACTTTCATCCACCTTGTCCAATTTAGAATAGAGACGTTTCAGCTGACCTATAGCAGGCAAATACCAACCATTTTCGAAGTCAAGAGAATCAAAAGCTGGAAACGGAAGGTCGTACCCACCCTCAATTATGGTTTTAGTGTTGGAATAACCATCTAAATCATTCAGAGCTTGTTGTCTGCTCGAGCAGTTGCGTAGTGGCGTGTCTTTGCTGTTGGGACCCCATGAATACTCGCCCAAATCCTTCAGCCCAACTGCCCAGCCATGCTGTTTTGTGGCATCCACATAAAACACCACGCCGATGGCGTTATGTTCCGAAACTACTAGATTGGCGGGACTGACGACGGCACCATCTTCGCAAAGAATGTCGCCCACATGCACCTGAGCCCTCACAAATGGCGCTGCAACAATAATTAAGAGCGCCGTCATTAAATGTTTTACCATTTTATTGCGCATAATTTCAACTATTTTCCTTTGGCACAAGCAAATATCGCGCCAAATTCATTTCTATTTGGCGACAAAAATAGAAAAAAACATTACACAAAGCCAACAAACTAGAAAAAAAAACTAAAACCATCGCTAATCGACCTTCCAATTACAAGTTTCTTTTCGCCTCAACTGTCATTATCTACGAGAAAAGAATAAAATTCAGCATTTCTGCCGACCTTATCAAAAAAAGGCCTACCTTTGCCTTTTCAATTCAACATTTATAATCAACATTTAATCATAAATCATGAGCGAAATCATCCTTTCCAACAGAGTTCTGAACATGGCTGAGTCAGCTACCTTGGCCATGACCAACAAGAGCCGTGAACTGAAAGCCCAAGGCATCGACGTCATCAGCCTGAGCATCGGCGAACCCGACTTCAACACGCCCGAATCGGCCAAGCAAGCTGGTATCGACGCCATCAACGGCAACGACACGCACTATCCGCCCGTACCAGGCACACCCGCATTGCGCAAGGCCATCGCCAACAAGCTGAAACGCGACAACGGCCTCGACTACAAAGAGACTGACGTGCTGGTCTCGAACGGTGCCAAGCAGGCCATCAATAATGTGCTTTTAGCCATCGTCAACGACGGCGACGAGGTCATCATCCCCGCCCCGTTCTGGGTCTCCTACCC
>CAMHRP010000052.1:0-22849 GCA_946187645.1 uncultured Bacteroidales bacterium
GCAATACGTTTTCCATGGCTTTAATCGGTTAAAGTTCTGAAAATAGTCTTACGCAACAGGAATTCGAGCAACAGCAAGGCCAATGCCAAAGCCACCAATGGATAAAACTCCTCATGAAGGCGCCGGAACTCGGTCACTTCGATTTTGGAGCGCTCTAACTTGTCGATTTCCTGATAGATTTCGTCCAGCTTCTGGTTGTTGTTGGCGCGGAAATATTTGCCTCCCGTCGAGTTGGCAATGGTAGTCAGCAGTTTCTCGTCAATTTCAACCTTGATTTGTTGAAGCACTATGCCGCCAAAAGGATTCTGCATAGGGTAGGGTGCAGTCCCATAGGTACCCACGCCAATGGTATAAACACGAATGCCATACAATTTGGCAATTTCGGCCGCAGTATAAGGGTCAACCGAACCAGCGTTATTCATACCATCAGTAAGCAGGATGACCACTTTCGAAACGGCTTCGCTGTCCTTGAGTCGGCTGATGGCAGTAGCCAAACCGTCACCGATGGCGGTACCGTCGTCAATGAGGCCGTTTTTCATTTCGGCCAGCATGTTGAGCATCACACCGTGGTCGGTAGTCAACGGCACTTGGGTGAAGGTTTCACCTGAGAAAATGACCAGTCCCATGCGGTCGCCGGGACGATCTTTCACAAAGTCGGAGGCCACATTCTTGGCGGCGGTCAAACGATCAGGCTTGAGGTCACGGGCCAACATGGAGCCTGAGACGTCCATTGCCATCACGATGTCGATGCCTTCTATGTTGGAAGTCGAGTTGGTCGACGAGCTCTGAGGACGTGCCAAGGCTACAATCAACAAAGCCAATGCTGCCATTTTCAAGGCGAAAAGCAGGTGACGCAGATAGGCTTTC
Organism: uncultured Bacteroidales bacterium; assembly: GCA_946187645.1. GTDB lineage: Bacteria > Bacteroidota > Bacteroidia > Bacteroidales > F082 > Limimorpha. The sequence goes on from CAMHRP010000052.1 coordinate 868, forward strand.
CAAGTCTTAGGCAGTTTGACCATCCCCTTTAAATCGGAGAAGTTCACAGAGGCTTCTTGTTTCTTGTGGCGCAGGATGTACCAGATGATAGCCAAAGGCACCAACAGCAAGAGCCAAAGCAGCTTGGGATTCGCAAATTCAATGTTTTCAAACATTTTTCACCTCCTCCTTTACTGCGGGTTCTTCTTGTTTCTGCTTCTTCAACTCGGCAAGTCTCGCTTCTTCTTCAGCCTTGCGTTTCTGATATTGTGCGTAACTCTCGTTGACGAATTCCGTCATGCTGTTCATGGCATTCTCGCTTTCCAAGTTGGCTGCCGAATACTTGGCAAACTTCACCAAGTCAGCGACTTCCATCGTTTCCTTCAACTTATTGTAGGTCTCTTGCGAGAAATGCAGCGGCTTGACCTCCTCCAGGATATCGTCGGTGGTCATCTCAACAGCATTCACACCAAACTGGCCTTCGATATACTCACGGGCGATGTCGGTGAGCGAAGAGAAATACTCCTTCACCTTGCCTAACTGCCAGAGCTTCTGCTGACGTAATTGCTCCAAATCACCAACGGCCTTATCGTAAGGCGGGATGACAGGGCCACGAACAATGTTACCATCAGCATCTACCTTGGTTTTGCGGTGCTTGCGCCAATACCAAATGCCGGAGACGACCAAAGCCAACAAAAGCACGGCAAGAATCCAGGGGAACACCTCTTTCATTTGAACCGGTGCGGCGATAGGCTCCACAATAGGTTTGTAAGCCATGGTGGTATCGACTGTAATGGTGGTCGAATAAAGGTTGATAGGATCCGTATAGGCTTTCAGTCGGTCTGGGTCGTCAAACGACTTGGCGTAGGTCAGACCAACAGCAGGCACTTGGATTTGGCCAGTATCAAAGGTCATCAAGGTCAGTTGCTGCTTCACAATGACATTACTGTCCGCATCAGCGGTCCGTTCCACCTCGCTGCGTTTGATAATGTCGAGTTGTTCCGACAACGTGTCAATGGCGAAATCGTTCCATTCCACGAACCAGCCGTAGGGCACCTTGAGGCTCAAATCGAGCGTGAAAGGCTTGCCCACTTGCACTTTCGTGTCATTGACCTTGCCTTCCACCTCCACGTTTTGCGCATTGAGGCCGCCAAAGAAAGCGAACGTCGCCATCAAAAACAAAATGTATCTTCTCATCTTCTTGCCTCCCTTTTCTTAAAGAGTTGCATCAAAGGTCTCACATAGTCTTCATCGGTATAAATCAGAGAGTTGTCGATACCGTGTTTGGTAAACTCACGGTTCAACTCGGCCGATTTGTAGTGAATCATCTGCTGATAAGCGTCATGCCAGGCACGGCTCGACGTGTCCACCCAGCGTTCCTTGCCCGTCTCCGAGTCGCGGAACTTGACCAGTCCCACCTTGGGCATGTCCATCTCACGGCGATCCGTGATGCGCAACGCCACCAGGTCATGTTTGTTGGCAGCAATCTGCATCTCTTTTTCGAAGCTCTTGTCCGTCATGAAGTCGGAAATGAGGAAGGCTGTAGTGCGGCGCTTGATGGCTGAGGTCAGGAAGCGCAAACCTTCTCCGATGTCGGTGCCGCGTTCCGTCGACTTGAAGTCGACAATTTCGCGGATGATACGAAGGATATGGGAACTGCCTTTCTTAGGCGGGATGAACTTCTCGATTTTGCTGCTGAAGAAGATGACACCCACCTTGTCGTTGTTCTGGATGGCAGAAAACGCCAAGACGGCTGCCAATTCGGCAGTCAGGTCGCGCTTCGACTGACTCTGCGAGCCAAAGTCGTTGGAACCCGACACATCGATGAGCAGCATCACCGTCATCTCACGCTCTTCCTCGAAGATCTTGACAAAAGGCTTGTTGAAACGGGCGGTGACGTTCCAGTCGATGTTGCGGATGTCGTCGCCGTACTCGTACTCGCGCACCTCGCTGAAGGTCATACCACGCCCCTTGAAGGCGCTGTGGTACTGCCCCGAGAAGATGTGGTTCGAGAGGCCTCGCGTCTTGATTTCGATTTTGCGGACTTTCTTGAATATTTCTGTTGATTCCATATTTTAAACCATCTTGTTTTCTTTTTTCGGCTTGGGGATTACACCCCGTTGCCGTTTTGTCGGCAGGGGTTTACACCGCCTGCCAACATTGCTGTCGTCCCTACGGGACTTGGTTTTACGGCACTTCGATGGTATTTAGGATTTCGTTGATGATTTCTTCGGTAGTAATATTCTCAGCTTCAGCCTCATAGGTCAGGCCAATACGGTGGCGCAACACATCGGGAGCCACGGCACGGATGTCCTCGGGGATGACGTAGCCACGATGCTTGATGAAGGCGTAGGCCTTGGCAGCCAAAGCCAGGTTGATGGTGGCACGCGGCGAGCCACCGTAGCTAATCATGTTAGCGAACTTCTTCAACTTGTAATCGCTCGGGAAACGTGACGCGAAAACAATGTCGGTAATATAGTTCTCAATCTTCTCGTCTAGATAAATTTCGCGGCACACCTCGCGAGCGCGGATGATATCATTGGGCTTCACCACAGCGTTGATCTTGGCACCGGCATTGGCGATATTTTGACGCAGAATCAGCTTCTCCTCTTCCTTCTTGGGGTAGTTAATGACCACCTTCAGCATGAAACGGTCCACCTGGGCCTCGGGCAACGGATAGGTACCTTCCTGCTCGATGGGGTTTTGTGTAGCCATGACGAGGAAGGGATCCGGCAGCTTGAAGGTCTCATCACCAATGGTCACCTGATGCTCCTGCATGGCCTCGAGCAAGGCACTTTGCACCTTGGCAGGAGAACGGTTGATTTCATCGGCGAGGACGAAGTTGGCGAAGATGGGACCGCGACGCACCACAAATTCCTCCTTCTTCTGGCTGTAGATCAGCGTGCCGATGAGGTCGGCAGGCAGCAGGTCGGGGGTGAATTGGATACGGGCGAAGTCGGCATCGATGGCACTGGCCATCGACTTGATGGCCAAGGTCTTGGCCAGGCCCGGCACACCTTCGAGGAGAATGTGGCCGTTAGCCAGCAGGCCAATCAAAAGGCGTTCGGTCATCTGTTTCTGTCCGACGATGACCTTGTTCATTTCGAGGTTGATGAGGTCGAGGAATTGACTTTCTCTTTGGATTTTTTCGTTCAGTTCACGAATGTCAGTTTCTATCATTGTTTAGTTGTTTAGTTTGTTCTTTGCTTGGTATTGCGCGGGGAATAAATTCCCCGATAATATCGGCTCGCCCCTTCGGGGCTTTTTTGGCACGTCAAAAAGCGTGCAAAAGTAGCCGTTTTTCGGGTTAATAACTCCTATTTAATAAATTTATTGCAGGGATTTCATATTTTTGCATTCTCAAATTGGAACGAGAATGATCAAAAAAATCTATAAATTCGGTGGTGCGTCGGTGAAGGATGCCGAGGCTGTGCGCAACTTGGCTGACATTGTGGGCCAACATAAGGACGAGGATATCCTGTTGGTGGTTTCCGCCATGGGTAAAACGACAAACGCCCTCGAAAAAGCATTGGCCAACTTCCGTGAACACGACGGCCAACTTGGCATGGATGCCCTTCATGAGGTCATCGCCTACCACGACAGCATCATCCAAGGCCTGTTCGGCGGCAACACCGACCCGAGATTTGACGAGAATATCGCAGGTCTCTTCATCGAGCTTTGGGAAAAGTTGCAGAAGACCGACATGCCCTACGACTACCAATACGACCAAACCGTATGCTATGGCGAACTCATCTCGACCAGCATCATCCATGAATACCTCAGCAAGCGCGACATCCCTACCCGTTGGCTCGATGCGCGCCAATATGTCATTGCCGAAGACGACACCCACTACCGCGCTGCCAACCCCGATTGGGATGAGACAAGACTCAAAATCAGCAAGTTGAACGATGAACATATTCGAGGTATCGTATGCCTGACGCAGGGTTTCATTGGAGGTACAGCCGACGGCAAACATAGCGTCACCCTCGGGCGCGAAGGCTCCGACTTCACCGCGGCCATCTTCGCCAACTGCCTCGATGCCGAGGAAGTCACCATCTGGAAAGACGTAGACGGGCTGCTCAACGCCGATCCGAAGCGCTTCGCCGACACGGTTCAACTGCCACATATCCCCTACTCCGAAGCCATCGAATTGGCCTTCTACGGTGCCACCATCATCCACCCCAAGACCATCAAACCATTGCAAAACAAAGGGATAACACTCAAGGTACAGTCGTTTCTCCATCCCGACCACGACCCTTCTCTCATCGACGGCGGTCATCGAAAAAACGACGAGAGCATTCCCTCCTATATCGTCAAAGACAACCAAACCTTGGTCTCCATCTCGCCCCGCGACTTCTCCTTCATGGACGAACACAACCTGAAAACCATTTTCACCCTTTGCGTCGAGCTCAACATCCACGCTAATATGATTCAGACCTCCGCTTTGATGCTTTCGTTCTGCTTCGACAGCAACGAACAGAAACTGAAACAGCTGAGAGCCAACCTCAAAGATGGTTTCAGTGTCAAGTACAACGACGGGCTGCAATTGTTCACCATTCGCCATTACCAAGACGGGTTGGAAAGCGACTTCATCAAGGGAAAGAAGGTTCTGGTGAAACAAGGGAGTAGGAGCACGATGCAATTTGTTTTAAGTGACCCTGACCATAGACCCTGACCCTGACCGCTTTTACGAATAAAGCAGGTCATGGTCTGGGTCAGTGGTCATGGTAAAGTGGCCTTTTTTCATTGTCATATCCTTAAAATTTTAAAAAATCAAAGATTATTGCACACATTCTTTGCTTTTTCCTAAATTTGCGCCCGCATTTTAAGACTCAAAATCACATCCTATATGTACAAAATCGAAAAACACCCCATCTTGGACATCCCGCAGGAAGACCTTGTGGAATTCCAATATGAAGGCAAGACCGTCAAAGGTCAACGCGGTAAGACCATAGCCGCCGCCCTTCACCAAGCCGGTTATCCCGTCCACAGCCACTCGCTCGACGGCCGCAACCGAAGCCTCAACTGCGGCATCGGCAAATGCGGTGCCTGCGAGATGCTGGTCGATGGCAAGATTCGCCGTATCTGCATCACTAAAGTCGATGGCGTCAAGGAAGTGCGCCGCATCGACAAGGAGGACACCATCCTTCCCGAGCCCAAGGAGCAGCAGCCCCGTGAGGTGAAGGTCTACAAGACCCAAGTCGCCATCATCGGTGCCGGTCCCGCTGGCCTCGCCTGCCGTGAGCAACTCAACGCCTTCGGCATCAGCAACATCGTCGTCGACAACAACGCCAACATCGGTGGTCAGTTCAACATGCAGACCCACCAGTTCTTCTTCTTCGAGAAGGAGAAAAAATTCGGCGGCATGCGTGGCTTCGACATTGCCAAGACCTTGGCGGGCGACAACCACGAAGGCATCCTGCTGAACAACACCGTGTGGGACCTGCTTGAAGGCGGTCGCGTAGCCATCAAGAACATCGTCACTGGCGAGATTGGCTACATCGACGCACAACATCTCGTGGTCGCCACGGGTGCCGTGCCGTTCATGCCGACCTTCGAGAACGACGATGTGCCAGGCGTTTATACCGCCGCCGTGTTCCAAAAGATGATGAACCAGGAGCACACCTTGTTGGGTAAGAAAGTCCTTACCGTGGGTGCAGGCAACATCGGCTACCTGACCTCCTACCAAGGCATGCAAGCGGGTGCCACCATCAAGGCCATCATCGAGGCCATGCCCCGTGAGGGCGGCTTTCCCGTGCAGGCCAACCGTGTGCGCCGTCTCGGCATCCCGATCATGACCAGCTATGTTCTAGTGCGTGCCATCCCCAACGCCGACTATACTGGCATCACGGGCGCCGTCATCGCCAAGTGCGAGAACTTCAAGGCCATCCCTGGCACTGAACAAGTCATTGACGACATCGACATCATCAACATCTGCACCGGCCTTATCCCCGACAACCAACTGTTGGTGAAAGGCCGCGAGGTCTTCGGCCTCAACACCTATGGTGCCGGCGATGCCATCCGCATCGGCGAAGGCACCAGCGCCGTGCTGCGTGGTAAGCAGGTCGCCTACGAGGTGGCCCAAGCCATCGGCGTGCGTTTCAACTACGACGATTATCTTGAGATTTCAAGACAATATATCGACTCACAACAGCATCCTGTGCGTCTCCTTGAAAAGCCCAACCTGCCCACGCCCGAGCGCATGATGCAGAAGGCTTTCGTGCAGGCCGACTGCCTCTACGGTTTCGCCTGCAACCCTTGCTCGTTCAGCTGCCCACAAGGCGCCATCACCAAACCATCCACCAGCAGCACGCCCACCATCGACTACAACAAGTGCATCGGCTGTATGCTGTGCGTGTCGAGCTGCCCGGGCTTGGCCATCTTCGGCTACGATGTGCAGAAGTCGCTCTGCTTCCTGCCCATCGAATATGAAGCCCAGGAAGGCGCAGAGGTCTATCTCGTCGACAACGACGGCCAAAAGATTGGCGAAGGCGTCATCGAGAAGATCCTCAAGAAGTCGAACAAGACCAATGTGGCTCGGGTGAAAGCCCGCTCGTCGCGTCCGTCGGGTGAGGCAAGCCGCGTGTTCGAGCTGACCGACGTGAGAGGCTTCATACTGAAAGACCGCTACAACGCCAACAAGGAACTCACCACGCCTATTTCCCAGAAGAAACTGGCCGAAGGCGAGAGCGAGACCTACGTCTGCCACTGCGAAGACATCAAATTGGACCGCATCCTGCGCGTCATCGGCAACCGTAAGACCATCTCGGTGGACGAGCTGAAACACATCACCCGCATGGGTATGGGTCCGTGCCGTGGCAAGCGTTGCATCCCACGCGCCCGTCAGATCTTGCGTTCCTACGGCATCGAACTGGTCGGCGACGCCACACCGCGTGCCCCGCTGTCGAACCAAGTCAGCCTTGGCGACCTCTACAATCCGCACACCAAAGAGACCTTCATCTTCCCCGAAATGAACGGCGTGAAGAAAGAACAGGTCGAAGTGTTCATCGCGGGTGGCGGTATCGCAGGTAGTGCCTTGTTCCGTTACTTCTCGGAAGCCGGCAAGAAACCCGTGATGATCAACTACAGCCGTGGCGCTTCGTGGCGTTGCATCGGTGGCGGCCGTCCAGCCTTCTCCAACCCCGACATCGCCGACATCGCCGTGCACAACCACGAGATCTTCAAGAAGATGCAGGCCGAACACAACATCAACTACCACCCGACGCATTATGTCAACTTGGTACACGATGAAGCCACCTACAACTCCTTGGATGCCTCACGCGCTTGGAGCGATGCCTACATGATTGAACGCAAGGACTTCAAGAAGGAGATATCGCCGCTGTGGGACGACAGCAAGGACACCTACAGCCACGCCTTGATTACCCGCGACTGCTGGCAGGCCACACCTGGCCGCGTCATCGACTACATCCGTTGGATCGGCGTGCAGCAAGGCGGTCGCTACTTCGAGGACTGCGAGCTGCTCCATGTGCAAAAAGTGGGTGGACACTATGTCACACTGGTCCGCACCCACGAGGGTGAGTTCATCGAGTACACCTGCGACCACTTCGTCAACGCGATGGGTTGGGGTGCCGAGAAGTTCAACGACATGCTGGGCCTCGACACGGGTCTCTATCCCGTGAAGCACCAGGCCTTCATCACGCGCCGTCTGCCTATGATGGGACCCAATGGTGGTCCGCTCGACATGATCATCGACCGTCGTCACTACAAGGGCTTCAGCGCCGTCTACGGACAGCAGTGGGCCCACACCGGACAGATCATCGGCTGTGCCAGCCCCGACACCGATGCTTACGAGGCACGCCAGAACATCAAGTACAACAGCAAGGAGTTCTTGGAGATTGTCTCCGAAGTCTTCGCCGAGTGGATTCCCAACTTGGGCGAAGTGAGCTTCTTGGCTTGCTGGGCCGGTCGTTACACCGAGCCGCGTTACATCGTCGACCCGGAGGTCGGTATCCTCACCGGCTTGCGCGGCCACGGCTTCATGCTCGGCCAATACCTCGCCAAGCTGTATGTGGACAAGTACCTCGGCAAGGAGGTGCCTGGCTACATGAAGGATTTGGCTTTGAGTGGCAAGGGGTTGAGCGAAAACGCTTTCAAATAAGAATGCGGAATGATGAAATGCTAAGCATTCGACGGAGTCAATGAAGAATGCTGAATGAGGCTGTCGCAGGGTTGCGGCAGCCTTGTTTTATTTTGTTATATTTCAAGTGTTTGCAACTAAGTGTTCTCTGTTCGCGAACAGAGAACACTAAAAAAAGTAGGGAGAAAATAAAACGGTAGGGAGAAAAGTTGTATCTTTGCGGCAAAAACAACAATATGAGCATCTGGGAAGAAATAGAAAAACTGATACAGACATACGAAACCTTGGGCATTGGGCAACAAGTGGACTTCGACAAGTTCTACTTATACTCACTTATCACCCACTCTACCGCCATTGAAGGCTCGACCATCACTGAGGTGGAGAACCAACTCTTGTTTGACGAAGGTTTAACTTCCAAAGGCAAAAACATCAATGAGTATTTGATGAACTTGGACTTGAAGGCGGCTTACGAAGCCAGTATTTCAATGGCAAAATCCAACATTGAAATAACGACAGAATGGCTGAAAAAGATGGCTGCCTTGGTGATGAAAAGCACGGGCAGCACTTATAAAACCGCTTTGGGTGAATTCTCATCCGCCAACGGAGACCTAAGACTGGTGAATGTCAGCGCAGGAATCGGAGGCGCATCGTATATGGATTTCCACAAGGTGCCCAATCGATTACAGAATTTCTGCAACAATCTGAATGACAAGCGAAAAAACATCAGCAAAGAAGACAAAAAATGCCAATACGAACTCAGTTTTGATGCGCATTATGAATTGGTGGCTATCCATCCATGGGTGGACGGCAACGGCAGAATGGCCCGACTGCTCATGAATCATCTTCAATTTGAATACGGCCTAATACCCACAAAGATCCTGAAAGAGGATAAATCTGAATACATTCAAGCGCTTATCGACACTCGAAGAGATGAAAACTTGCAGATTTTCAGAGATTTCATATTCAAAACGCTGAGAAAAAACCTTCAGCAAGATATCCAATCCTTTGTTGATTCGCAAAATGAAGTGGGGAGAAAAACCTTAAATAGTAGGGAGAAAAATAAAAACAGTAGGGAGAAAATTCTTGAGTTGTTGCGTGAGAACCCCAAACTCACCACGGCAAGTTTAGCACAAGAAGTGGGCATTTCACCCAAAGGCATTGAGAAGCAACTTGCCCATCTAAAGCGAGAAGGATTGCTTCGCCGCATCGGTCCCGACAAAGGAGGCCATTGGGAGGTCGTTGATTTGTAACAAATACAAAAAAAGCCCAAGAATCACTTCTCGGGCTTTTTTCGGTTTTGAAGCTATTATTATTGCACTACAAATTTCCGCGTCTCTTCGCCCACGGTGATGAAATACATTCCCTGAGGCAAATAGGACACATCAATCTGTTGGGTTTCAGCATTGAGGCTGCCCATTTGGACGGTTTGGCCCATGAGGTTGGTGATGTGGTAGGTTTGGGTCGGTAGAGACGTTGCACGCAACGTCTGTACAAACAAGACACCATCAGTCGGGTTGGGGTAAACGGTTAAGGTCCCTATGCCTGTCGAAGGGCCGTCTTCCTCGATGCCATTGTGCCATTCCTCATACACCTCGTTGCAATCGCGGTTGCCGTATTTGAAGAACAGTTCGCCTTCGCGCCAATAGCAGCGCATACCTTCCACACGGTAATTCTTGCTACGGTTCATCAGCCTTTCGGGGAAGAAACTGCTGAGGTGGCCGATGCCGCAAACGATGGTGCCGCCGAAGAGGTCTTGGTCGTCGCTCACTTGCAGCATCCTGAACACTCGGCCTTCATATTCGTATTGCTCAACCGCGTCGACGTGCATCGTGAGGCTCGCCGTACCGACCTTGATGCCCCAACTGTCGCCTTCTTGGGCGCCAAAATCATAGAGAACGGTAAACTCCTGCAAATCCTTGTTCCACCAATACACCTTGTTGCCTCTTAGTGTTCTTTCTTCATAGATGTATTCCCGTGTCGTTTCCGTGTGTTCGCCTTTGTCATACAAGGTGTTGGTGCGGATGATGATAGTCACTTCTTTGTGGTTGATGGTGGTGTCGCCGGCATATTCCAGATGCTGGTAGGTGATGCTGCCGTTCTCATTTTGGATTTCGTAGTACCATTCGGGTTGGCCTTCGCCGATGTTCAGATACTCGAAATCAGCCTTTACCGTCACATCGAAATTGGGCATCACAAATTTGTTGTCAGCCACGGGAATCCTGAAGGTTTCGTCGTCAGTTTTGTAAACCACGACCCCGTTAAACACATAATCAGGCTGAACCTCAACGTAATAGGTGACTTCTTCGCCCATCATCGCCGAATTGACCGAAAGCGCGACTTGTCCACCGTTTTCATCTCCTATAACAGTGATATTGTGCTGGTTGCAGTCTTCAACGATCCTACTCTCGTCAATACAACCACCAAAAACCGATTCCTTATATAATGAACCGCTTCCGCAAGGCACAATCAACCGCAACTCTTCCCCACATTCATCAAAAAACTGATTAGCATTTCCAGTCAATTCGGGAGGAACACTCCCCAACATAATAACATTTTGAAGTGAACTGCAGCCAAAGAAGAAACCAGGTCCCATAGTTTCCACAGCGTTTCCAATAACCACATTTTTCAATCCTACGCAACTACTAAATACGGAATAACTCATAGCTTTAACCGTATTAGGAATGACCACATTTTCAAGCCTATCACATCCACCAAAAACATCATTTGAAAGGCTTCTAACATTACCCAAATCAATAGAAGTCAAATTTTTACAACCACTAAACGCAAAGAACCCGATGCTGTCGCACAAGGGCGGAATCTGAACTGAAGTAAGGCCATCGCACATATAGAATGCGTTGTTGCCAATTCTGGTAATGGTATTCGGCAAATTGATTTCGGGAAGACTGGTACATTCGCCGAACAGCCAACCTTGAATCACTGTGACGCCATCCGGAATGTTTATGGACACGAGATTCGAGCAGGCTCGAAAGGCGCTACCGCCTATTGAAGTAACCGATGAAGGGATATGTACAGAAGTTAGATTGGAACAGCCAGAAAACGCTCCCAAACCAATAGTCGTCACTGAGTTGGGAATCGTGATCGAAGTTAAACCATCGCAATGATAAAACGCCTCTTCACCTATGGCTACAATATGGTCTGGCACTTCGTATGACTCCAAAGCCGTACACCACCCAAAAACACCTTTCGGCAATTCGTGTATGCCCTCTGGCCAGTGTATTGAAGTGAGATTATAGCATTTGCAAAAGGCAAATTCGCCAATTTCCTCCAACGAATTGGGCAAATCGATGGAAGTCAGGCTGGAACATTCGAGAAAAGTCTCACGGCCAATGCTCCTGATGGCATTGGGGAAGGTTATGGAAGCCAAATTGGTACAACCGGCAAACGCACCGTAATTATACCAAGAATGGCCTTCTATGGAATCAATTGAATTGGGCAACACAATCGATTCGAGGCTTTTGCAATCCTTGAACGTAGCATACTGGATGGTTGTGATGGCATTGGGAAGTGTGACGGAGACAAGGTCTGCACTACCCTGAAAAGCACCATCGCCTATAAAAGTCACAGTATTGGGAATGTCGACGCTTAACAAGCCCTCGCAGTAAGCAAAAGCGTGAGTTTCTATTTCGACCACCGTATAAACCCGTCCATCCACGGTGACCGTACTCGGAATGACAATATTGCCCGAATAGTCTTCGTCGCCGTAGGTGACGCTGACCGTGCTCAACGAATCGCTTTTGACATTGTAGCAAATGCCATCAACTTGGAAATCATAGGCCAAGGCTTGCACGGCGAAGCCAGCCAAAATTGCTAAAGTAAAGAATAACTTTTTCATTTTATCTGATATTTATTTGTTTATCAATCTGTTTTCCGTTTCGGTCTGTAGGGCTGTCGTACCACGGCAGCCGCTTATTGTCATGGCCGCATGTGCGGCTGCCACGGTGTGACAGCCCTACAGGACCGCGATTTTATCTCACCACAAATTTCCGTGTCATGTCACCCACCGTGATGAAATACATGCCCTGCGGCAAACCAGACACATCAATCTGCTGGGTTTCAGCAGTGAGCTTGACCGTTTGGACGGTTTGGCCCATGAGGTTGGTGATGTGGTATTCATTGCAGGTCGGAGACGTTCCAGCAAACGTCTCCACAAAGAGGACACCATCCGTTGGGTTGGGATATATATTAAATTGATTATCAATAGATTCCTCAATACCATTATGGTATTCCTGATACACCTCGTCGCAGTCCCTGTCGCCGTATTTGAGCACCAGTTCGCCGTTGCGCCAGTAGCAGCGGATACTTTCCACGCGATAATTCTTGCTGTGCATCATCAGCCTTTCGGGGAAGAAACTCGTCAAATGACCAATGCCGCATAAGATACTACCGCTGAAAAGGTTGTCGGGGTCGCTGACATACATCTGTCGATAGGATAAACCTTCGTAATCAATGTATTCCAATGCATCCACATGCATGGTTAGGCTCTGTGTTCCCACCTTGATTTCCCATTCGTCACCCACTCCGGCATTATAGTCATAAAGCAAGGTGAACTCTTCCAAATTCTCATTCCACCAATACACCTTGCCAAAGTCCTCGTAGATGTATTCACGGGTCACTTCGTTGTGTTCACCCTTATCGTATAGTGTATTGGTACGAATGATGATTTTCACGTCCTTGTGATTGACAGTCGTGTCGGCTGCATATTCCAAATGCTGATAAGTGATACTTCCGTTCTCGTTCTGGATTTCATAGTACCATTCAGCACCGACAAAATCATAATATTTGGCAGGAACACGATTGGAGAATGACATTTCACCTGATCCAAACACAGCAGCCACCACCGCGTCGCCATTGAAATCATCCGGGTTGTAATTGTAGATATTGGCAAAATAGCCGAACTCTTCAACAAGGTTCAACTCGCCATCAAACCAATCGTAGATGCGATAGGCCTCAATGGAGGCACCATTTTCAGCCTCAAAAGGAGTCCATTGCAGGATATGGTTATTTGGTCCTTGAATATGGTCGAGATGGATGGGGCGATTCCAATAACTTTGCACGGGACATTCTTCTCCGTCAGCAGTCACACCAACCAATTGATATTGCCACTGCGTCGCCCCATTACCGATATTGTCTAGGAAACTTCCTTCTGTATAGGGCACAACTCCAACAAAATAACCATTCCTGTAGATGTTGACTTCGGTGATATAGGCAGACTGCGCATCATCGACCAACCATCTAATTTGGTTTAAGTTGGTTGTAAGGTCGGTAGAGGCAAGGCTGATTTCGACACCATTTCGAACCTCAACGCTGTCGATGACATCACCGCAATTATTATACAATCGTGCCCAATATAATCCTGGATCTGTCACTTCAATCTCTCTCTGGCTCTCTCCCGTCGACCATTCATAATTCCAATAATAAGGATTGTAGTAATAACTGGAATTATCAGGTGCAACAAGCGTTGTCGTTTCATCCTCATGTTTCCAAGCACAAATAGGAAACCAAGGCTCTATAGAAGGGAAATCTAAAAAACGTATCTCAAAAGTGAACCGATCATTCGTACAAGAATAATAATACACATCTAAAACATGGCTTGTTTCATCAGGAATCAATGTAAGAATTGGTTCTAACACTTGATAGGTACTGCCTCCAAACACAGGATACACAAGCCAATGTTCATTATATGAATAGTCACACGTGGTATCAACGATGACAATACTGTCATAATCCGGAATACAAAACTCTAAGACCTGGTCGGGTTCTATATCATCGATGTACATTAGAAGATAGTTTTGCGCTTTAACAAGCATGCAGCTTACAAGCATCATCGTAATTAGTAATACTTTTTTCATAGGTCTAATTATTTGATTGTTATTTATCTATTCGTTTCGGTCTGTAGGGCTGTTGTACCACGGAAGCCGCGTCTTGTTGCATTCGGGCCGAATGCGAGCCGGCGACTGCCACGGTGTGACAGCCCTACAGGACCGCGATTAACGCACCACAAATTTCCGCGTCCCCTCGCCCACGCTGATGAAATACATGCCTTGCGGCAAACCTGACACATCAATCTGTTGGGTTTCAGCGGTGAGACTGCCCGTGAGAACGGTTTGACCCATCAGGTTGGTAATTCTGAATGATGAATTCGGAATGTTGAAATGCGAAGCATTCGACGTAGTCAATGCTGAATGCTGAATGGTGAGGACGCCATTGGTCGGGTTGGGATAGATGGCAAACGGGATCGCTGTGGGTTCATCAAGGCCGATATGCAGCTCGGCATAGATGGCATCGCAATCGCCACGGTTGACGGTGAAGAGCAGATTACCATATCTCCAATAGCAACGCAGACCATTCACGCCGTATCCTCTACCGCGTGTCATCAGCCGTTCGGGGAAGAAGCTGGAAAGATGACCCACACCGCTCACGATAGTGCCGCTGAAGAGGTCTTGGTCATCGCTCACATACAACATCTTGAATAACTGCCCTCCGTAGTAGTTATAACCCACCGCATCCACATGCATCGTGAGTGTCTCCGTGCCAACCTTGATGACCCAACTATCGCCTTCTTGGGCACCAAGGTCATACAGCACGGTAAATTCCTGCAAGTCCTTATTCCACCAATACACCAACTGGTCTTCACGATAGACATACTCCCGTGTCACCTCATTGTGCTCGCCCTTATCATATAAGGTATTCGTACGGATGATAATCATCACGTCTTTATGGTTGATGGTCGTGTCGGCAACATATTCCAAATGCTGGTAGGTGATGCTTCCGTTCTCGTTTTGGATTTCATAGTACCACTCCGAGCCTTCAAATTCTATCAAGCCTCCATCGCAGTTTTCGGTAATGTTGGTGAAATCGCTCCAGCCTTCGGCATTCTGGTAGGCTTCCAATCTACCACAGGGGACGATGACAAGTTGGTCGAAAGGCAGACCTTGATTTGGGAAATGCCGCATCACTGGCGGTGTCGTCGCTTTGATTACCAACGTATCAAGCACCATATCTTTAAAGGCGTTGTCGTTTATCGTATTGACTGAGCTGCCTAAAACAATCTGGTTAAGATTGGTGCATCCCGCGAAAGTCAACTGTTGAATAAGCTCCACCCTATCGGGAACCACCAATTCGCCAGCAAGGCTGGTACAATTCCGTAAAGCATAGCCCCCTAATTGACTCAAATTGGCGGGCAACTCCAAACTGGTCAGGCTACTGCATCCATCGAAAGCACCTGACTCTATGATGGTCACGTTCTCAGGGATGTTGACATCAGTCAGACTTGAACATTCCTGAAAACAATCACATTCTATCTTCGTCAGACTTTCGGGCAGGTGGACAGTTCTCAAATTGCCGCATCCCTTGAAAGTGTATTTTCCAGTGGTCGTCCATCCTTCGGGCAATTCAAGGCTTTCCATGCTCCAATAAGCAAAAACGGCATCACCAAAATTGTTTTGATAAAACACCTGATGGTGCAAATCCACATCCGAGAAGCCCGAACATCCAACAAAAGCCTCATTATTTATAGTTTCTAAAGCATCGGGAAAGACAAGCCGACCCGTCAAACCACTACAAAACGCAAAAGCTTCATATCCAATGCTTTGCAAGGAATCAGGCAGATGCAACTCACCAGTCAGACCAGTGCAATTGTAAAACGCACTGTGACCAATCACTTTCACTTTGTTAGGAATCACAAGCTCGCCGGTGAGGCCTGTACAATAGGCGAAACAGCCTCCACCACTTCCTCCGCCAATGATTCTTAACGATTCAGGCAAAACTAGACCCGTAAATCCCGAACATTCCTCAAAGGCACCTCTTATTCCGTTGACAGGAGGAACAGGCGTGCTAAGCTCAGTCACAGACTCTGGTATGACCAATGTCCCTGTAAATCCCGTACAATAGCCGAATGCGGCGGGGCCGATGCTGGTCACAGTACTTGGAATGTTCAGCGCACCCGTCAATCCCGTACAGCCTTGAAAAGTGTAAGAGTAAATTGCGGGAATGGCTTCTGGCAAGACAAGCATCCCGTCAAAGCCATAGCACCATTCGAAAGCGCCCCCACCCAAATGCCTTACAGAGTTGGGAATGACAAGATCTCCAGTGAAGCCAGAGCAATTTTTGAAAGCTCTCGTCATAATCGTGTCCACTGTGCTCGGAATCACAAGATTTCCTGTGAGTCCACTGCATTGGTAGAAGGCTTCATAACCGATTTTCGTCACTGTATAGGTAACACCTTCGTAGTTCACGGTTTCGGGGATGATAAGTTCTCCTTGGGCGTTTTCGCCATCCACATGGCCCACCACACTCACATGAGGCGGGTTGGTGCTGATAATTGAATACAGCAAGTCGCCCGACTGGAAAGTTTCGTTGGGTTCAGGAATCGAGGCCAATATGGGCAAGCCCTGATTGGTATTCTCGGTATCGGCCACCCAAGTGGTAAGATAAGGATACTCTGGTACAGAGTCAAGCACGACTGCTGCACCGAAATTCAGGGCTTCCAAAAGATCAGTGGTGCCGTATTGGGCATCGTTGAGCGTCCAAGTGGTGGAAGTGGCACCCTGCACAAAAGCCGTGGAGCCATGCAATTCAGGTTCGTTGACATTGCCACAAGCCGACAAGTCATCATCATCAAGCCAATAGGCATTGAGATAGTGGCTGTCTTCGAGTCCACGACCAATAATATTACCATAGTCGTGAATGACGGAAGCAGGTAATTCGGGACCAGTGACCACACCGGTATTATAGACATTGTAAATCGTCGGGTCTGGCGTTGCAGAGATACCTCCGACAAACAGCAATTCGGGATTCACAACAGAATCATCCACAGTTGCCGTCACATTACCACGATTATAACAATTGGCCACAATGCCAACACAATCTCCAACGATGCCACCCACAAAGCCTGAAGATTTAACTATTCCCATAACATCGCCTTTGTTGACACAACGGATGATTTTGGAGCCCCAGAGGCCAACGATACCACCTACGAAAGCATGCTGCCCCATATCGTGACACGTAACCGAGCCTTCGTTGACACAATCGATAATATCTAAAGAAGTCACATTCGTATTACCATCACCATAACCGACTATACCGCCAGTGGCAAATCCACCAGAAATCTCGCCTTGGTTGATGCAGTTCTTGATCGTAACAAAATCCGCTGTTCCTGCAATACCACCAGTGCCAGGGTTACCACCCGTCACCACAAACTGATTCAAGCAACCCGAAATTGAGCCATTGCGAAACCACCCGACAATGCCACCAGCGTCGCCATCACTGGTCACTGAAAACCCTGCCGTATAGCCATCATCCCATACCCTACAATCGGCAATCACCCAAGGATTGCGGCCATCATTCTTGTTAACTTTACCCACAATACCGCCAGCGCAATCGGAGCCTTCAATCCATGTTGCTACGTCAGTGAGACAGTTGGTGAGATAAGAAAACTCTATGTCCGTTGGATAGAAACCCGTACCAAAAGGCATGTCAGCACAACCCACCAAACCGCCAGCAACGCCTGCTTCGGTCTTGACAGAAGACTGGGTGATGCTGCAATTGGAAATATTGCTCAGACCGGCATAGCCCACCAAACCGCCTACATATTGTCCATTTCCTCTGATACTGCATTGCACCAATCGGACATTGCTGATTACGGCATGATCGGTGTAGCCAAACAAGCCACCCACAGGCTGCAAATCCCCATCGCCGATGAACTGATTCAGACTCAGGATATTATAGCCATTGCCGTTGAAATGTCCCATGAACATATTGGTTGCGGTTCCGATGGAGACCCACTGTATCGTTCCGCCCTCGCACCTTTGCAGATTGATGTTCGCCACCAGTTCATAATAGGCATCGCTACCAATGCCGTTGTTGGTTTCATAGGCGAGCAAAGCCAGTTGTTCCGAAGTGGCAATTTGATAGGGATTTTCGGCAGTGCCGTCACCGCCAGCGTATGCTTCGGCCACCGTGCCGTCCCAGCAGAAGGATTGTTGGTCGCAATTATACGAGCCTTCGTGATAAAGCATCTCACCGTCAACAAGATAGCATCGTAAGTATTCTATGGAGCTACCACAGTAAATAGCACCAGTGCAGGCACCCGAATAAGGGAACAATCCACTTATCTCGCCGATGCCTTCTATGATGGTTCCTTCGCCAGTATTGAAGAACGAATTGTACTCGTCTTCACCGATGGCATACACATGCTGCACACGGTAGGTATGGCCTTCCCATGTCTCCTCCTCAATGGATTGCACCTGTATCTCGAAAGAACAGGAATCCACTTCACAAATCCACGATTCGCCCACTTCGGCATCGAAGTCGTAAAGTGTGGTGAAGGCCTGCAAAGTCTGGTTATACCAATACACCTTACGGTTTTCTTCATAAACATACTGGGCGTCGCCGTTGCCACCAAAAAACGGTCGGGTGATGATGCTGCACATATGCCCTTGGATGAGGGTATCACCTTCCACAGCCATCCGATAATAAGTGATGGGGCTGTTCATGAAGGAACTGACATTGAAATACCACTCCGCGCCTTGGGGAGCGAAACTGCCTTGCTGCGCCATACCGCCAGGGGCGAAGGCGAGAAGGATTACTAAGGTTAAAACTAACTTTTTCATAGGTATAAGTATTTAATTGTTATTTAATTCAAAATTCAAAATTTAAAATTTATAGATTCATGATTTGATTAAACCGCATTCACGATTTCCTCAAATGTCCGTGTGTCTTCGGCGAGGTTCATCTTCATTTGCTTGATGCGGGTCTTGCGGCGGTAGTACGACTCGGTTTGGGTGTCCAAGAGGATGGAAATCACCTGGTTGGAGAAGCCGTTCTTGGAGAGGCAGCAGATGCGCACATCCCACTTGCCGAGTTTGGGATAGAGTTCGAGGAGGCGCTGCGAGAAGCCGTCGTACACCAAGTCGGTGAGGCTGATGAAGTCGGCCCAGTCGTCGTCGCTGAGGGCGAAGTTCATCGTGTCGGCGGTCACCTGCTCGCCGAGGCCCTGCGCCGTGGTATAAACCTTGTTGCGCCCCATGATCTTGCTCGTCATCAACAGGTCTTTTTGCGAGAGCGTCTGACGGTCGCGCCGCAGGTCGTCGTTGGTGCGAATGAGGTTCTCCATGTCGCTCACCAACTCGTGGATGCGGTTTTGGTCGCGCTCCACCTGACTGCGGAACTGCTCCACGGCCAACTTGTGGTCGCTCACCTTCTTCCTCACAATCAGCACAATGACCAATAGCGCAATCACCGCTGCGGCAATGATGAGCCAGAGTTTGAGGCTGCGGTTGCGGAGCAGACTCTCCATCTCGCTCTTTTGGGCCTTCAGTTCGTACTCGGCCTTGAGGCGTTGTAGGTTGTCAGATGCATGTTCCTTGTCGGCCTGCATCATGTATTGCGTGAAGAGGTCTTGGTATTCCATGGCCTGCTCGAGATGGCCTTCGTTGTAGGCGATGGCGTAGAGCGTCTGGTACACCGACATCTTCAGTCCGGCGCGCTCGCTGCGGAGGGCGGCTTCGAGGTAAGGCTTAGCTTCGGCGTAGTTATCTGTGTAGTAATATAATACACCCATCGTCATGTTGGCGATGTCGGTGTTGTTGTCGTCAAGCTCGCCCTCCAAGGCGCGGCGAACGCAAGTCATGGCTTCGGGATAGTTGCCCACGGGAAGGTAGTAGTCGCGGCCCATCTCCAAGTAGATGTCGCTTTGCATGGCCTTATCGTTTAATAAGGTGGCGATGCTGAAAGCCGTGTCGTAATAACGCTTGGCTTGGGCAAACTGTTCCAACGACTTCGCCACACGGCCACAGTTGCGCATCGTGGTCATCACGGCAGTGGAGTCGTCGATTTGGCGGAAGCACTCAATGGCTTCGCAGTGCATCTTGAGGGCGTCGTCGAAGAGACCATGTTTGTTGTACATCGCGCCGAGGTTGTCCTTGAGTTGGCCTTCGAGGCGTAGGTTTTCGGTGGTTGGCTCGCAGCCTTGCATCAGCGTGATGGCTTGCAGGAAACGGTCGGTGGCCTCTTCCGAGAGGCGTTGCTGGCGCAGTTCGGTACCTTCTTTATATAAGGCGCGCGCCTGCTGCAAGCGTTTGGCGGGAGTGTCGCACGAGGACAGCATCACGCCAAGCGCGAGGGTCGTTAGGATAAGTGATTTTAGTGTTGCTTTCATAGGCGTTCTGTTTTTGACTCAGGACTTTCACCCCTTGCTGTCATTGCGGGTTTGACCCGCAATCTCCTGAACGAAATGGATCCGTCTTCGCGCTCAGGAGATGGCGGATGTCCCTCCGCCATGACGGTAAAGGAGTAAGGGTATTGCCCCCGGTCCCATGTCCGTCGATGCAAAAATATACAGAAAAAACGCTTGTCAAGAGGTTTTTGGGGAGCCTCTCGGTTTTGTCCATGCTTTTTTGGATTGTCCAAATTTATTTTATTGGAAATCAATAATGTAAATTAGACATGGACAAAATTTTGTCCCTATGAAAAATGGGCGACTTTCGAAAAAATCGCCCATTTCACTAAAGGTGTTACACCAAAAGTGTAATCAAAATCACTCTTTCTCGTTGCGCATCTTGACAATCTCCTCCTGTTTGTCTTTCGGCGTCGGCATGTACTGATGGAACTCCATCGAGTAGTTGGCGCGGCCCGAGGTGAGGTTGCGCAAGGCGGTGGCATAGCCGAACATCTCCATCAGCGGGACGAAGGCATCCAGTTTTTGCGAGCCTTTGCGGAAACGACGCATGGCCTCGATGCGGCCACGACGTTTGTTGAGGTCGCCGGTCACATTGCCGATGTAGTCGTCGGGCGTATTGATTTCCACCTTCATCACAGGCTCAAGCAGCACGGGGCTGGCTTTCATGAAGGCCTGCTTGAAGCACATCTGGGCGCAAAGCTGGAAGGCCATGTCGCTGGAGTCGACGGGGTGCGAGCTGCCATCGACGAGGACGCACTTCACGTCCACCACGGGATAGCCCGCGAATGGGCCTTTGTTCATGGCCGCAGCCAGACCCTTCTGCACCGAGGGGATGTATTCCTTCGGAATCACGCCGCCCTTGGTGATGTCGACGAACTCGAAGCCGTTGCCCGGATTCGGCTCGAAACGGATGACGGTGTGGGCGAATTGGCCCTTACCACCAGTCTGCTTCACATAGCGGTAGTTGCACTCGAACGGCGCAGTGATGGTCTCACGGAACGACACCGAAGGCGCGCCCACCGTGACCGGCACCTTGAACTCTTCCTTCAGGCGGTCGACGATGATTTCCAGATGCAACTCGCCCATGCCGGCGATGATGGTCTCTTCCGTCTCCTCATCGAAGTGGGCGTGGAACGACGGGTCTTCATTGCAGAGCTTAGCTAAGGCCTCGCTCAGCTTACTGCGGTTCTTCTTATCGTCGAGGTTGACCTTCATCTCGATGACCGCAGGCGGTATATTGATGGATTCCAACAAGATAGGCTGGTCTTCGTTGCAGAGTGTGTCGCCCGTCTTGGTGTATTTCATTCCCACTAAGGCCACGATTTCGCCCGCGCTGGCCTCGGTGATTTCCTCGCGCTCCTTCGCCTTGATGCGGAAGATGCGGCCCACGCGCTCACTCTTGGTCTTGTTGGTGTTGTAGACGCTCATGCCGTTGGTCAGCTTGCCGCTGAAGATGCGGATGAAGGTCTGCTGACCCACATACGGGTCATTGATGAGCTTGAAGGCCAAGGCCGAGAAAGGCTCGTTTTCGGAGGGGTTGCGGCGGTAGGTCTTCTCCTCGTTGGCGGGGTCGTGCGCGATGACGGCGCCCAAGTCGTTGGGCGAAGGCAGGTAGTCGACGATAGCATCCAAAAGGAGCTGGATACCTTTGTTCTTATAGGCAGCACCGCAGAGCACCGGCACCATCATCAGTTTGATGGTGGCCT
>CAMHRP010000053.1:0-22273 GCA_946187645.1 uncultured Bacteroidales bacterium
TGGCGCTCTCGCGGGCGGCTTTCTTGATGCCGGCAATCTCCTTGCGTTCCTTCTCATTGGCTTGGATTTTGGCCTGCAACACGCTGACCGTTTCAGGATTCTTGTGCAGGTAGTTGTCCAGATGGCGCTTCAGGATATCGAAGACGTATGTCTTGAGGAAGGGGCTGTCGTTGGTACCGTCAGGGTTGTTGGGCGCAAGGTGGGTTGAACCGAGTTTGGTCTTGGTCTGAGCCTCAAACACAGGCTCTTGAATCCTCACGCACAAGGCGCAAATCAAACCTTGACGGATGTCGGCAGGCTCGTATTCCTTTTGATAGAACTCGCGCACCACGCGGGCATAGCCTTCGCGGAAAGCGGACTGGTGTGTGCCGCCTTCAGTGGTGTGTTGGCCATTGACAAACGAATAAAAATAGTCGCTCGACTGACCATTGACATGCGTAAAAGCTGCCTCAAAGTCGCCGTCCTTGATATGGATGATGGGGTAGAGGCCTTCGCCTTCCATGTTGTTCTGCAACAGGTCGAGGAGACCGTTTTTGGAATAATAGCGTTTGTCGTTGTATATCAAACTCAAGCCACGGTTGAGGTAGGCGTAGTTCCACACGCGCTTCTCGATGTATTCATCCACATAGTGGTAGTTGCCGAACAGTGCGGAATCGGGGATGAACTCGGTTAAAGTTCCAGTATCTAAGGCCCCTGAGCCTGTCGAAGGGCCGACCTCTATAATTCCCGAATCATTAATCAACTTTCCTTGTGCAAATTCTACAATCCTCGTTTTTCCTTCACGGACAGACTGCACCTTGAAATAGGATGAAAGCGCGTTGACGGCCTTGGTACCGACGCCGTTCAATCCGACCGACTTCTGGAACACCTTGCTGTCGTATTTAGCACCCGTATTCAGTTGCGAAACAGCCTCTTTCAGCTTACCCAGCGGGATGCCACGGCCATAGTCGCGGATGCTGACTTTTTTTTCGGCTTTGTCAACCCTAACTTCAATCTTCTTTCCGAAGCCCGAAGTGAACTCGTCGATGGAGTTGTCAATCACCTCTTTAATAAGCACATAGATACCGTCGTCCTGTGAGGCGCCGTCACCGAGTTTGCCGATGTACATACCCGGACGGCGACGGATGTGCTCCATGTCCTCAAGATGGACAATGCTGTCGTCGTTATAGTTTTCAGTGGTAGGAATAGGGTCGCTATCTTGTGTGAAGATGTCGTCTTCGATGATTTCGCTCATAAAAGTGGATTTGGTTGCAAAGGTACGAAAAAAACATCAGAAAACACCTTTAGTGGTTGTTTTCACCCATTCCCAATCTTCACGATTGGGAACCAATTGTGCCAACCGACTCCCCGTTTGTTTGTGGAACACAATCCATTGATAAACGAACAAAGCCGAGTAAGTCAGTGTAGTGGTGATTGCTGCGCCTCGGATACCCAACAAAGGAATCAGGATGAAAGCAGAGACAAGAGTAACCGAAAGACCAATAAGCGAGGCGTAGAGGTTGTATTTCGGTTTGCCTGTACCAGAGAAATAGTTGGCCAAAACGGTATGGGCAGAGAAAAACACGATACCAGGCGACATCAGCAGAATGACGGGACGGATATCAGCAAACTCTTCCGAGAATAACAGCTCAAAAAAAGATGTCGGGAGTAGGCAGATTACCAACAAAGCAGTGAATGTCAGCATAATGGAAATCTTCATAAAACGAAGTGTGAGTTGCGAGGCGCGTTGGTCGTTTTCGGTATTGCTGAGTGCGGAGAATTCCACCAAACCTATGCTATATCCGACTATATTCACTCCTTCTGTAACTTGAGTACCGGAGGCATAAACACCTATGGATTTCTCGTCACAGTGCGTGTTCAACAGATAGAGGCTCAAGCGTTTGTTCAAGGTACTGACCAAGGTGGATAATTGCATGAAAGCACCGTAATGCAACATTTCCTTCATGGTGTCTTTAATAGGTTCGCGTTCTTCGCGTTTTAGATTTGGGAAGAGCAGTATCCAACCAATAAGGGTGGCCAAACTATAGCCACAAAGCTGAGAGTAGAGTAGGGCTTTCGCCGTCCTCAGGTTCATGGCGAAAATCAACACGGCCATCATTGTGACCTGTGTGAGTATTTGTATGAGAAACAACCAATTAAAAGTACCGACCTTCTCCTTCCCCAAAAAATGGTTCAAATTAAACTCGTGCAGGCTATAGACGAAAGTCATTAGCAAAACAAGCCAGGCATAGCCTTCAGGAACAATGGTGTGGTAAAAATCGGGAAATAAATGTAAAATTTTGAAAAACAAGAGGTAAATCAGCATCACAAAGGCAATCCAGCTGTAAGAAATCTTCATAAGCGTTGCGAGTTTCTTTCGAGGCGTGAAATACACCAGTCCACTGCCAGCGATGAGTTCGATGCCTATTAATAAAAAGGTGATGTCCGTCTGGGCAATGAAAGCCTTTCCCCATTCAACAGCGCCAAGTAATTTGGTACCCATAATGAGGGTGGCCAATTGCGTCAGCACATTGACAGCTCTTGCCGCTCCCGTTCCCAGTATTTTTTTGAACATACTATCTCCCTTAGAATCTGCAAAAATACAAAAAAAGGATATGCCTAAAATCTGAAATAAAAATTGGTTGATACAATAAGGACAAAAGTGCCACGTTATTTCCTTTATGAGAAAAATATTGACCCTTATATTATTCCTTTTGCCGTTGTTCGCTTCGGCCCAACAGCTGATAGCTCATCGCGGCTGCATCAAGGATGGTTATGATTTTTGGCTTTATGTTCCAGAGGATTACGACCCCAATGAGTATTCGAAACCTCTGATATTGTTTCTACATGGAAGGACATTGTGTGGAGATGACTTGAATATAGTACGTAACTATGGGTGCATCAATGCGGTTGAACGAGGCGTAGGGATTGATGCTTTGATTGTTGCTCCCCAAGCTCAAGGTGCTTGGAATCCACAGAAATTACACGAGGTTTACGAATGGGTGAAAACGCATTACAACATCAACACAAGACGATTCTATGTAATCGGGATGAGCATGGGTGGCTACGGTACTTTGGATTATGCGGCCACTTATCCAAACGAGGTGGCTGCAGCTATGGCCATGTGTGGTGGAGCTACAGTGAAAACGCTTTGTGGATTGAACGAGGTTCCCTTATGGATTGTTCATGGCACTGCCGATGCTGCTGTTTCTGTTAACTGCTCACAACGCGTTGTGGATGAAATGTGCGCCTGTGGTGATACGAGTAGACTCATTTTTAGTAAGATGAAAGGCGTTAACCACACCCGATTGGCACGTGTTTTCTATCTTGATCAGACCTACGATTGGCTTTTTTCGCATTCGTTGAGCGACTCGGCAAGAGTGGCCAATAAATCATACACGATTACAAATGTATTGCTGAAAGACGCGTATGATAATTTGGAGAAAAAAAACAATCTGAAGATTATTGACAACAATACGGAGAGCAATAGGAAATACTACACAATAAAGAAAGGCGACACCCTTAGCAAGATTGCTGTCGAAAATGGCACCACGGTTTCCATCCTGTGTAAACTCAATAGGATAAAGAAAACCGACAAATTAAGGGTCGGAAGAAAAGTCAGAGTAAAATAAGCGATGCATAGTAGGAAAACAGCCCGCCAAACTAGATTTGACGGGCTGTTTTCGCTATGAAAAAAAATAAAATTATTCTACTGGAATGTCCTTGTTGACATTCTTCGAACCCCAGAGGGCGTAGAAGAGTAGGAAGGCAAGGCCGATGACGATCACCCAGTAACTTTGGAGGTAACCAACACCACCCAAACCGTCGACTATGGCGTTCTGGAGCAGAGGCAGGATACCACCGCCGCAAACCAATGCCATGAAGATACCTGAAGCCTTTTCTGTGTATCTGCCCAGACCTTCAACAGCAAGGTTGAAGATGCCGCCCCACATCACCGAAGTGCAGAGACCTATGCAGACGAGGAAGGCAGCATTAAGTGGGATATTCACCATGCCGAAGCCGTGAGCACCGTTGAAAGCGGGGAACTTGACCATCGTGGAGGGTCCAAACATGGCCAACAGGGTTAGAATGATGCCGATAGCTGACACTACCGTAAGCATTGATTTGGCCGACACTTTACTGCCGACGATGCCACCGATCAGACGACCGATGAGCATCAGGAACCAATAAGTGGCTGCCACTGAGCCAGCGATGGCCTCGGCGTTGACACCGCTTCCCAACACATTGAGTTCGGGGTTCTGGAGCCATTTGTTCAAAACATTCGGAATGCCCACCTCGACACCGACATAGATGAAGATGGCAATAGCACCAAGCACGAAGTGACGGAAGGCCATGGGACCCTTGCCCCTTTCCACTTGTTTGACGGCGTCTTTATTCTGCTCGTTTTCCGGAATCTTGGTCATTAGGATGACGATAAATGCAAAGGCAAAGATGCCCAAAGCGGTGTACATCAACGGGAAGACATCACTAATCTTAGCATCAACGATGCTGGGGATAAGCAAACCCGTGATGATGATGACGGCGGTACCACACAACGAGTTGAAGGAACCTCCAATCTGAATGAGTTGGTTGCCTTTGTTACCGCCACCGCCCAAACGATTCAACATCGGGTTGACCACAGTGTTGAGCAGGCACATGCTGAAGCCCGCCACGAAAGCGCCGAGGAGATAGACAGCGAAGCTGCCAAAGACACCCGATAACGTCTGGATACCGACACCGATGAAGCCTACAATGACAGCGATGAGTGCGGTCTTCTTATAACCTCTCTTTTGGAGCAAGTTGCCAGAAGGAATGCCCATCACAGCGTAGGCAATGAAGTTGGCAAACACGCCCAAAGTACCTTGCCAATTGGGGATGTTGAACTGGTTCTTCAAGATGTCGCCCATGGGGGAAGCCAGGTTGGTGACGAACGAAATCATTCCGAACAGGAGAATCATGACTATGATCGGGATGGTGTAGTTCTGTTTTTTTACGGTTGTTTCCATAGATATTTGAGATTTAAAGATTTAAGATTCAAAGAATTGAAAACTTGAAAATGATTGTTTCGTTGTATTCTTCGCCTGAACGCAAGAAGGTGTTGGGAAAGTTGGGTTTGTTGGGCGAATCAGGGAGGGCTTGGCACTCCAAAGCGACTCCCGAATAATCCTCATAGATGTGACCATTCTTGCCCTTTGGACAACCTGAAAGCCAGTTGCCAGTATAGACCTGCACCCCAGGCTGGGTAGTATAGATTTTCACCATACGCCCCGCGCCTTCGTGCGAGAGCTCGGCAGCAAGGCAGAGTTTGTCTTTTTCAACACCGTCGATGACCCAACAGCTATCGTAGCCTTTACCATTGATGAGGTCGGGGAAAGGCTCTTTGATGTCGCGGCCAATGGGTTTTGCAATCGTGAAGTCCATGGGAGTATTGGCCACGGATGCCATTTCGCCTGTGGTAATCAGCTCGTTGGTGGCGGGCAGGAAACGCGAGGCGTTCAGTCTCAGGTTGTGGTCGAGTATATTGCCGTTGCCTTCGCCTTTTAGATTGAAATAGGTATGGTTGGTCAGGTTGACGATAGTGGTGTCCGACGAATAGGCACAGAGGCGGATGTTCAGCTCGTTCTCATCGTTGAGGGTATAGTACACCTT
Organism: uncultured Bacteroidales bacterium; assembly: GCA_946187645.1. Classification (GTDB taxonomy): domain Bacteria; phylum Bacteroidota; class Bacteroidia; order Bacteroidales; family F082; genus Limimorpha. The sequence continues at coordinate 5,629 of CAMHRP010000053.1, forward strand.
CGACACCAGCTCGGCAGGATAACCTGCCTCGCCATCGGCACTGAGGTAGGTGAAAACCACGCTCTCGCCATTAATGCGACTGGCCCATTTCTGGTTGGCGAAGCCGATGCTGCCTCCATGGAGGTGATGTTTTCCATCGCCGGTATTGATTTCAAGCTGGTATTCCTTATCGTCAATCTTGAAGCGGCCGTTGGCAATGCGATTGGCGAAACGCCCAGGCGTTTTGCCTGCACAGGGCCCGTCACCATAGTAATCAGTGGCATTGGGGTAGCCCAGCACGATGTCGTCCAAGTGGCCGTTGCGGTCTGGCGTGACGATGCTCACAATGCCAGCGCCGATGTCGCTCAACTGCACCTTCACACCGTTGGCATTGGTCAGTGTGTAGAGCTTGATGTCTTTATTGTCAGGAGTTTTACCCCAGGTTTTTACTTCGATGTTCATACTGTTTCAAATTCGGAATGTGGAATGCTGAATGAGGGCAAAGCCCCGGCATCGCATTGCGACATTCTGCATTCAGCATTCATAATTCCTAATTCCATAAGTTATTCGGATAAACGCCTTTCTCAATCAGTTCACGAATCTTCCTCATCACCTCGGGCTTGTCTTCCTTGTAGGTCACGCCGAACCAAGAGGCGTTGCTCGACAGCACCTTCAGCTTGGCTGATCCGTCGTGGATGCTCTGGTTGACCATCAACGGGATGAAGAACTCCGCCTTGATATTGGTCTGGGCAGGGCCTTTCAAGAACTCGACAAAGCCCTTCTCGGAATAGGAGAAGAAGTCAGGTGTGAAGCCGAAGAAGTTCATCGAAACGAGTGAATCCATGTCCAGCGGATGCGATCCTGTCTCGTCAGTATAGGCCGCACCGCCGTCTTCAGTGTGACCGATGGCCGTGCGCTCGACAATGGTCTGAAGATTACCTTCAGCGTCAGCGGTGCAGATGCCGCGACTTACCGTGCCGAAGTCCGACATGGTGTTGCGGAGCTTGTAGGCGACCATGCTGTAGGCACCTTTCTTACCTTCACATTCCATGAGATATTTGGCAAGCACCTCGTAGGCTTCCTTGCCATAGAAATCATCAGCGTTGATGGCGGCAAAAGGCTCGTGAATCACGTCCTTGGCCATCAGCACGGCGTGACAAGTACCCCAAGGTTTGACACGTCCTTCGGGAACACTGAAGCCTTCCGGCAGTTTGTCAAGTGACTGATACACATACTCTACGGGGATGCCGAATTTCTCTGTGTTGTTGACTTTCTTGAAGACCTCGGCGAAGTCCTCGCGGATGACGAAGACCACCTTGCCGAAGCCGGCGCGCTTGGCGTCATAGATGGAGTAATCGAGGATGGCCTCGTTGTTCGGGCCGACGCCGTCCATTTGCTTCAGGGCACCGTAACGCGAGCCCATGCCTGCTGCTAAAACTAATAGTGTTGGTTTCATTATGTTGAATTGTTGTTTGTTGAATCGTTTAATTGTTCGTTTGTAGGGCTGTCGTACCACGGCAGCCGTTACGGGTTCGGCTGCCACAATGTGACAGTCCTACAAAACGAAATCATAATCTCCTTGCGCCGTCAGAAATGATGACATCATAAACCTTAGGTTCGTGACCGAATTTGGCGGCAAATTTTTCTTTTGCCGTGGAGATGAAGGCATCATACAGGTCTTCTTTCACCAAGTTAATGGTGCAGCCGCCAAAGCCACCGCCCATCACGCGGGAACCCGTTACGCCGCATTCTTTGGCGATGTCGTTGAGGAAGTCCAATTCTTCGCAGCTCACCTCATAGAGTTTGCTCATGCCGTAGTGGGTGCCGTACATACGCTCGCCAACGGTCTCGTAATCACCTTTTTCCAAGGCATCACAGACATCGAGGACGCGTTGTTTCTCACCGATGACATATTCCGCCCGCATGTAATCCTCAGCAGGAATCTCCACATCGATTTCGTTGAGCATGGCCATTGTGGCATCACTCAGATATTTCACTTCAGGATGCTTCTTGGCTATGTGGGCACAGGCGTTCTCACACGACTCACGTCGACGGTTGTAGGCCGATGATGCCAATTCGTGTTTTACCAAGGTGTCAAGAAGCACGACTTTGTAACCCTTTGGGTTGAAAGGATAATACTCAAATTCCATCGTGGCACAGTTGAGGCGCATCAGGTGACCTGCCTTACCGAAGAGCGAGGCAAACTGGTCCATGATGCCACACTTCACGCCGACATAGTTATGCTCTGTAGCTTGACCTATGCGTGCCAACTCAAACTTGTCGATACCGAGGCTCAGCAACTCGTTGAGGGCAAAGGCGAAAGTGCTTTCCAAGGCTGCCGATGACGACATTCCCGCACCGATGGGTACGTTGCCGAAAAACACGGTGTCAAAGCCTTGCAGCTTGTAACCTCGTTTGATGATTTCGCGGCATACACCAAAGATGTAATTGGCCCAATGCAAATGAGGATGATCTTCCTCGTTCATGCCAAACTCACAATAGTCCTCCTTGTCGATGGAGTAGGCGCGGACTTTGTCAGTGCCGTTGAGGCGGATGCAGGCATAAATGCCCGAGTCGATGGCGCCCGGAAAAACGAAGCCGCCGTTGTAGTCAGTGTGTTCGCCGATGAGGTTGATACGCCCCGGCGAAGTGTAGACAACGCCCTCATTACCAAAGCGTTGCTTGAAAACAGATTTCAATTCTTCAGTAGTCATATACATTCGATTAATTTGGGCGCAAGATAGGAAAAAAAAACGATTATGTGACTTGAATTTTTGATTTGGTCACGATTTTTTCTCCGTAAGGTATTGCGACGGCGTTTGCCCATACTTTTTCTTGAACGAGCGCAGGAAAGTGGCGTAGGAATTGAAGCCTGCCATCATGGCAATATCTTCCAAAGAATGTTGGTTTTCAGAGTTTTGACTATCTAACATGGCTTTGGCATCCTCTAAACGGAAATCGTTGATGTAGTCGTAGAAGGTCGTATGAAGTTCTTGATTAATATGGTTACTGAGGTATTGCCGGTTGGTGCCCAAATGATGTGCCAACTTCTGCACTGTCAGTGTATTGTCCTGATAATACTGATTTTCGCTCATGACCTTGTCGATGTCATAACCAATCAAGGGTTTGCCTGCATTGTGTTGGGGCGTGGTAGTGGCTGGTTCTTGAGGCTCATTTTCACATTCGTCGGCGGGGGAGAGCGTGAACACCTGCTGATGTATCAGTTTGTGCATGACGTATAAAACAATGCCGATGCAGACAAGGCAATAAAGGGTGTCGAAAAGCAGGTTGCGTCCGGTAGAGGGTTCTGTAAACCACGATTGTTGCGATAGACTTTCAATAACCCATAAAAGTTGGAAAGCGAAATAGAGGACAATCAAAATGTTGCTCCATCGCAGGTCAAAATACTCAAGGTCTCCAACATTGTCCAGTAACATCCGAGTGTGTTTCTTGATGGAACGGACCAAATACACCAGTAAGGCTATCGAAACCGCCAAAGTGTATATTTGCATGACTGCCAAAACCATGGGATTTCGGCTAATAGCAAACAAGAGTAGGGCAATTATATAAGGTACTTCCAAAAGCAGAAGCTGATGAATCTTATATCGATTAGGAAAAACCAATGAGACCGCGAACATCATGTAACCGCCCACGATGATGTAGTCGAAAATTACCAAAAAGGTGTTGAGGAACTCGGAGTAAGGCTGATGGCGACAAGCCAATACCACGAAGTTATTGAAAAAGCAGATGCCATGCAAGATTAAGACAAAAGCAAAAATCCTTTGAAACTGGTGGTTTCGGTGTTTCATGAGCATGTAAATGCCGCATGACGTCAACAAACATTGCGTCATGCCAGATACGAAACAGAGCAGCAATATGTAGAACGAGTCAGTATCCATGTTGGCAAAGGTACGGTTTTTCTCTCCTCTATTTAACAAATGATGCCATTTACCTGGATTTTTTACGCATTGCAACTAAAATTTTACGCAATGACGAAAACTGGCTGTGATTTTTACGCATTGCAAACCAATTTTTGGGCGAATGAAAGACCGATGCAAGGAATTATGGTGACATTTGCTCCAATTTAATTTTATTCCAACAATTAACCCCGACGAGCCATAATGGGTAATAACCTTGGCAAGTATCAAATGAGAAAAAGAAGTCTTTTAGCGATTTGTGCAGGCACTTTTGTCGTGGCATTACTTTTCACTTCCTGCGGCGGCAGTGGAGGTGGTGGTGGTAATGAAAAAAATGTGAAATTCCAGAAAATGCCTAAGAACGAGTATCTAGGTGACTTGGTGAACATCTCTTGCGAAAATTATGCAAGAATTTCGGCCAGCGATGCCCAATATGAGGAAGAGAGAGCCAAAAACAACGAGAAGTATGCCGACAACCCAGATAAGAGGATGCAGAACTGGGAGAAAATCAAAGCGGCAAACAAAGAAAGAAATCAGAAAATCATGGAAGAAATCAATGCGAATCTTGACAAGGAACTACCTGCCCTTATAGGAAAAACCATTCCTCTTGAGGTGGAAGAAGGTTTGGGCTTTGAGGTCAAGGATTGCAAAATCAAGGAAATACAAAAATTCAGGTCTCCATCGAGAACACGTATGACTTTTACTTTTTCCTACAAAGTCATTCCTGTGGACGCAAAAAAATTGGATACCTATCCTGGCACATACAGATGCCTCGATGCAAATGGAAACATCTTGCTTGACGAAGATGGCAATCCAATTGGTGATGTGATGGGACTTTCACGCGATCAACTGAAGCAATTGTGGAATGGCGAAACCGTGGAAAATGAAGGTTGGCTGCGTATCCATCCAAGCATGTCGAATTTTGTAAAAATCAAGATTGTGAAGGAATAACCAATTAAATTAAATAACAAATTAAACTATCCAACAATGAAAAAATCAAGTTTCAATCTGATTTTGGGCGTGTTTTTCGCCTTCGCTCTGTGTATGATGACGTCCTGCACAAAAGAAAAGGCCGTGGGCAAAATCCAAGGCATTGTTACCGATGCCAGTACCAACGAACCTGTTCAAGGCGTGAATATCTCACTTAGCCCGACGGGGCTTTCGGCTGTTACGGGAAGCGATGGCCGATATGAGTTCGTCAACCTCGAAGTGGGACAATACACCGTGAAAGGCGAAAAAGCTGGTTATGAGGAAGCTACAAAGAGCATCACCATCGTGGCTGGCAATGTTTCTTCAGGCGACATGCAACTTCAGCCTATTACTGGCCCTGGCCAAACCGATGATATTGTAATCACCGACGGCCTATTCTGCTACTTTACCTTCGACGACGATGAGATTGTGGACTACTATGGCAACTACACGGGCATCAACAGCAATGCTGTACCTTCGACAGACACGCCAGGCGGCAAAGGAAAGTCTTTGGTGTTCAATGGGAGAAACTCATCGGTGCTCATCCAGGACAACATCGTTCCGAGTGGCGACGCGTTCTCCATCAACATTTGGTTCAAGACAAATGTCGAAATTGGTACCGATGACCATGTCTTGATTGGGTCTGACAATCACGCTGGGGGCAACAGATGCTCGGCATTGATTATCAACAGGGATTACTATGTAAGGTACTTCCCGACCACATCCGCCAATTACTGGAAAACCATCGACCCCATCACACAATATATTGATAACCAGTGGCACATGCTGACCTTGACCTACAATGGCACTATAGGCATGATTTATGTTGATGGGTCGCTGTTTGAGGCCTTGTCGAGTAATTTTTTGATGTGGGGTTCGTATGTGACCACCAGTATGTTCGGCGCAGATGCCACCAACAGCACCAACGGCTATTTCGAAGGCAGTCTCGACAACTTCCGTAGCTACGACCGCCCATTGACGGATTCTGAAATACAAACGCTATACAACGCTAAGCAATAAAAGAACTAGAACGTGACAATTTTTTGGTGGTCTTGGAGATTATTCTAGGGCCACCTTTTTGTCATTCGTTAATTGGACATAAAACCATGTCTTTCAATTTGTGAGATAAAAATTGACAACCAACATTAACTGAGGGATATTTTTGTATTTTTGCCCTTTCAAACTATCAAATTCCTAACAAAATAAACCTATTGTGATGAAAAAGACCTTTATCCTTCTATTTGCCATAGCTTTTTCGCTGCTTTCGAGAGCGCAAGATATCAGTTTCGACCAATATTTCCTTGATGAAGGCTCATTGCGTATGGATGTCTTCCAATGCGGCAATTCCGACAGCTCACATTATGTGTTTGAGCGTTTTGTTATCGAACCGTATTTTGGTGGCTCAAAAGTCAATCTAATTGACCCATTTAATTATGGCACAAATCGTGTGAAAGTGATTGACGCACAAACCAATATGCTCATTTATTCTAGAGGTTACAACACCTTGTTCCAAGAATGGAAAACCACTGATGAAGCCCGAGTGATGGAACGCTGCTATGAAGAATCAGTGAGTGTTCCGTTGCCGCGCAATGAGGCTTATATCATCCTTGAAATCAGAAATTTCGATGGTGAGTTTGAAGAGATTTTCTCAAAGCTTTATGAACCTAATGAAATGTTCAATACCACCGAACAGCGTTATGTGTTTCCTGTTGAGGACATTATGGTCAACGGCTCGCCCGAAAGCAAGGTGGACATCGTGATTTTGCCTGAAGGCTATACCGCCGATGAAATGCCGCAGTTCCTGCAACATTGTCAGAATCTGGCTAATGTGTTTGCTCAAGCCGAGCCGTTTGCAAGCCATATCAATGACTTCAATTTCCGCGCTGTGATGGCTCCTTCCGAGGAGAGCGGCGTTGACATTCCAGCCTCGCATATCTGGAAGCGCACCATTCTCAATTCGCACTTCTACACCTTTTATATTGACCGTTATTGCACTACGCGCAATTATTTCTCGGTCAAGGATGTAGCAGCGAACGCACCTTATGACCAGATCTACATTTTGGTGAACAGCAACCAGTATGGCGGAGGCGGTTTCTACAACTTTTACTCGATGAGCACAGCGGGCAACATGTCATCTTCCGATGTCATCGTGCATGAGTTTGGCCATGCTTTCGCAGGTCTTGCTGATGAATACGAGGAGCCTGACAATCCGCTGGCTTTGCTCTATAATTTGAATGTGGAGCCTTGGGAACCTAACATTACCACTTTGGTGGACTTTGAATCGAAATGGGCCGACCTTGTTGTCCCTGGTACACCTATTCCCACACCGAACACGAATCAATATAACAATGTAGTTGGAGCTTTTGAGGGCGGAGGCTATTTGACGGAAGGCATGTATCGGCCGCAACGCAACTGCATGATGCGCAACTATGCGCCTTTCTGTGCCGTTTGCAACAGAACGATTGAAGCCGTGATCGAGGCACATTCCGATAGCCCAGTTGCATTGAAATCAGAGCATTTGCAGCCTGAACCGTCTCTTCGTGTGTGTCCCAATCCAGCTACGGATTTCATCGATGTGTTTGTCAATCAAGCGAATGGAAAGGCTGAAATCCTTGATTTGAACGGAAAGGTCGCGATGACGGTTCAACTCAAAAACGAGGTGAACAGAATCGACATCAGCGACTTGCCCAAGGGTGTGTATGTGCTTCGTTCGAATGGTGAGACTCGTAAATTTGTGAAACAATGAATCATAGGTATTTGATATGGGTGTTAATGGGCGGTCTGATGTTGGCTTCTTGTGCCCACAGTCCCGAGCCAAGTGGCCCCATTCCAAGCCAACAACAACTGGAATGGCAACAACTTGAAACTTATGCGTTTATACACTTTGGCTTAAACACGTTTAATAACATGGAATGGGGCTATGGCAACACGCCATCCTTTACTTTCAACCCAACCAATTTGGATTGCGAACAGTGGGTGTTGACCTTGAAGGCCGCTGGTATGAAAGGCGTGATTCTCACGGCAAAGCACCACGACGGATTCTGCCTTTGGCCAACTGAGAATACCGACTATTGCATCAAGAACACCTATTATAAGAATGGGGAGGGGGATTTGGTGCGCGAGCTTTCGGATGCCTGCAAGAAGCATGGCTTGAAGTTTGGGCTGTATCTCTCACCTTGGGACCGCAACCAACCCGAGTATGGCTATGAAGGTTATGTGGGCATCTATCACAAACAGATTGAGGAACTTGTGAGCCACTACGGACCCTTGTTCGAGTTCTGGTTTGATGGCGCCAATGGAGGTACAGGATGGTATGGAGGCGCCGATGAAATGCGCTCCATCGTAGCTGAGCAATACTACGACTATGAAAAGGCGAGGGACATCGTGTGGAAATATAGCCCCGAAGCGAGCATCTTTGGCGGCACTGTCCCTACCTTGCGCTGGATTGGCAACGAGGAAGGCAAGGCCAACGCCACGCAATGGTGCATGTACAAAACTGACTTTGAATCGCTTAACGACATAAAGGCCTTGCAGCAAGGCTATCGTGACGGTGAGGCCTGGCTACCTGCCGAGGTGGATGTCTCCATCCGTCCAGGTTGGTTCTACCACGAGAACGAGGATAGCCATGTGAAGACCGTAGAACAACTGATGGACTTGTATTACCAAAGTGTGGGCCATAACACCAATCTCTTGCTCAATTTTCCTGTGAATCAAGAGGGTAGGATACCCAGCATTGACTCTGCCAATGCCGTTCAATGGTATCAGAAGTTGCAAAAAGATTTAACCGACAACCTGCTTAAAGGTTGCGATGTGACCGCCAACAACACGAGAGGATGTAGGTTCAAGGCCAAAAATGTGCTGCGTGACGATTACACCCGTTACTGGGCGACAGAAGACGGAGTCCACCAAGCCGAACTCATCTTCGATTTCCCTAAAACTACGGCTTTCAACCGCTTACTGTTGCAAGAATATATTCCTTTGGGACAGAATGTTGATTCATTTTATTTAGACTATTACTTTAATGATAAATGGTTGCCTATTGAAGTGGATGAACCAACAACTACTATCGGTTACAAGCGACTTCTTCGTTTCCAGACCGTTAAGGCCGATAAGTTGAGAATTAGATTTAAGGTATTTAAGGGGACCCTGTGCATTAATAAGGTTGGAGCATATATAACGGTAACAACAGAACTCACGCCCTAAACGTCATTGCGGGCTTGACCCGCAATCTCCTGCGCGATAAGGTTTTTTCTTCGCGCTTGGGAGATGGCGGATCCTTGTCCGCCATGACGGTAAAAGGGAAAAAATGTCACAATGGGTCTCATATCGTATTGAAAGAATCACTATTATGATCGAACACCATCCATTAAAACCTTTCCTTCCTGCCAATGCCAAAGTGTTATTCCTTGGCAGTTTCCCACCGCCAAAGAAACGTTGGTGCATGGACTTTTTCTACCCCAACTTCATTAACGACCACTGGCGCATCGAAGGGCAGATTTGGTTTGGTGATAAGAATTATTTCGTTGATGCAGTGCATAAAAGCTTCAAAAAGGACGAAATCGTAGCTTTCCTTAACGAGAAAGGCATCGCTTTTTTCGACACGGCCATGGCAGTCAATAGGCTGAAAGACAACGCTTCGGATGCCTTTTTGGAGATTGTGGAACATACAGATATTGAGGCACTGCTGAAACAGATGCCACTATGCCACGCCATTGCCACGACGGGCGAGAAAGCCACCACGGAAGTATGCGCTTATTACAATACGAATTCGATTCCTTCTCCTAACGAACAAATCATGCTAAGAGAAGGTCTTACACTCTATAGATTGCCCTCATCCTCACGCGCTTATCCTTTATTATTTGACAAAAAGGTTGAAGCCTATCGCAGAATGTTCGAGGCAGTGTTTGGTCGCTAATGTGGGATTGCCTTCGGCAAGAAATCGTTCAAAAATCTCTTTAAAAATCTCAAATAATTATTATCATTTTTGATCGATTTTATTATTGATTTTTGACAGTTTTTTTCGCGAAGCGAATCCCCATACATCACCGCGTCATTAAGGCATCAATCGCGGGCAGGATCTCGCCGGATTTGCCTTCGAGATAGATGTCCGTGATGTAGTTCGTATAGGTCGAAGGCTCCATGTTGATTTCTATGATCTTGGCACCGTTGCGCTTGGCAATTCCAGGAATCATATTGGCTGGACTGACTTGTCCCGAAGTGCCGATGATGACGAAGGCGTCGCAGTTCTCCGCAGCGCGTACTGAGCCATAGTAAGCGTCCTCGGGGATGCCCTCGCCGAAGAAAATGAAGTCGGGCTTCATCAGGCCGCCGCATTGGGCGCAACGGGGCGGTTCCTCGGTGAGTGTCAGGCTCTTGGCATCGACCTTGTGGCCGCATTTGGTGCACACGAAGCGCGACATATTGCCGTGGAACTCATACACCACGCTGTTGCCCGCCACGGTGTGTAGGTCGTCAATGTTCTGAGTGATGACGCTGCTCAGCCGGCCTTCCTTCTCCCATTTGGCCAGGACGAGGTGTCCGGGATTGGGTTTGATGTCCTTGTTGCTGAAAAAGTTGTAGAACACCTCGCGAATGATCTTCCATGACTCCTTGGTGTGGCGGTAGTAGAAGTCGATGTCGAGTGAGTTGGGGTCGTACTGGTTCCAGATGCCGCCCTCGCCACGGAAAGGTGGGATGCCGCTCTCAGCGGAAGTTCCGGCGCCAGTGAATCCCACGATGTTCTTCGCCTTGGAGAGGATTTCGGCAGCTTGCTTGATTTTTTCTTCGTTGTTCATAACGTGTTGTTTTTTAATCACAAAACTTGCAAAACCCGACAAAACCTTTTTTCTTGGTTGAGGAAAGCCTGCCAACCGGCGGCTTTCCGGCGGCGACGCGGTTGCGCAGCCGCCCACGCCAAAGGATGGTTTTGTATGTTATGTCGGTTTTGTGACATGATTTGACATGTTTACTATTTAGGCGCAAAGTTAGCGAAAAAAGATTGATTTGATGAAAGAAGGATGAAAATGTGTATTTTTGCAAAGTCAAGATAAAAACGGAGTCAGTATGAGGAAAGAATTCAATGTCACAGGAAGTTGCAATCCGCAAAGACATTATATGGTTGATACGGAGAAACGCTTCAAAGCCGTTGAAAACCTGATAGATAGAGGGAATTATTTCACTATCAACCGAGCACGGCAGTATGGGAAAACGACGATGTTGCAAACCATTCGCCGTAGGCTTTCAGACAAATATCTGGTTATCAAAACTAGTTTTGAAGGGATTGGAGATGAGCCTTTTAAGAATGAGGAATCGTTCGCAAGAATGTTTGCCAGACAAATGGCATACGAGTTGGCTTATAAGAACGAGGATGAGAAATTCATTGATGTATGGAAAGATAAGGGGATAGTAGATTTAGATGCTCTCTCTAAGGCAATCACTACTTTTTGTCAATTGTTTCCACAGCCAGTTATCGTACTAATTGACGAGGTGGACAAAAGTAGCAACAACCAACTATTTGTAGGCTTTATCGGAATGTTACGAGATTTGTATCTGAAACGTGACGACAAAGGCATGAACTATACTTTCCACAGCGTCGTTCTCGCAGGCGTTTACGACATCAAGAACCTCAAACTGAAACTTCGTCCCGATGCGGAAAAGAAATACAATTCGCCTTGGAACATCGCCGCTGATTTCAACGTGGATATGACCTTCCATCCCGAAGAAATCGCACAGATGCTCAATGACTACGAGAAAGATGTGCATACGGGTATGGACATCAAGGCCATCAGCGAGGAGATCTACAAATACACAACGGGCTATCCTTATTTGGTGAGTGCGATTTGTAAGATTATCGATGAACGCTTGGAGGCGGAATGGACGCTTGACAATGTGCAGAAAGCCGTGAAAATCATTGCAAAAGGCGAGAATGTCACCTTGATTGATGACCTTTCCAAGAATATCGAGAACAACGCCGAACTGCGTGATTTCCTCTATTCCATCGTCGTGAACGGACAGGAATACAGCTATTCGATGGTTGACCCGATTGTGCGCTTGGCCAACATGTTTTCCTATATCCGTGAGAACCAACGTGGCAAGACAATGATCCACAACCTGATTTTTGAGGAGGCTTTGTTCGTTTATTTCGGCAATAAGACCATGCGCGAACAGGGGACAAAAATCTCTCCGTATGTGCTGAATTATGTGCAAAACGGCAAACTCAATATGGAGCACGTGGTCACTCGTTTCCGCGACCTGATGCGAGAGGAGTACCGCGAAAGCACCGAGCCTTTCCTTGAAAAGGAAGGCCGTCTGCTGTTTCTCACCTTCCTCAAACCCATCATCAACGGGATTGGATTCTACTACGTGGAACCGCAGACCCGCGACAACCGCCGCATGGACTTGGTGGTGACCTACGACAAACAGGAGTATATTGTGGAGTTGAAGATATGGCATGGCGACAAATACGAGGAACTTGGCCGCGACCAGCTTTCAGGCTATCTCGCCACTCGTGGTATGGATGAAGGTTATTTGGTCACCTTCGACTTCTCGAAAAACAAGCAAGATACAGAGCCACAATGGATTGAATGGAATGGAAAGCGGATTTTTGAGGTGATTGTTTGATGGAATAGTTGAACGCCAAACAGATTGCACAGGGAGAAGGGGAATTGGTTTCGAAGCAACTTCGTGGCACTGAAAAAGCTTCAGAGGATTTTGACTACATGGATGAGTTGACAAACAAATACGAGAACTAAGTAAATGTGAATGATAACAAGAATCTAAATTTAGAATTGGTTGACATGTGAGATATTAAGAATATGGCATATATAACATCATATAACTTCAACAAGGTATTTGATAGCCGATACCGTAACGACAACTCTAAAAGGTTTGATGGTACAATTGTATGGATGGAACGCATCATTGACTTTTATAGTGACGGTGAAATACAACGGCTTCTTGCTTATCAAGCATTTGTGAAAGATCCTGTTGCATTTCTTGGTTTGTTTAGAGTAACGTTTAGGGATACTTATACTTTTGTGTGGGAAAATCCCCCAGCATATCATAATCATTCATCTTGTGAATTCTTACGCAGTGATTTTTCTGGAAAAGGTGCTGTAATTCCTGAAGTAATAAGGGAACTTGGTATATCGAAAGTTTTGGAGTATAGGCGTTTGTACAAAAACAATAAGAGAATTCATGATACAGATCCTAATAGGTTCTTTAGGTTAGTTAATGCTCAATTCGGTACAAATCTTTCGAAAGAAAACGAAATTATAGATACCGACCATGCTCCTAATTCAGGTGTGAAACATCTTGAGAATATCCCATTGGAAAAAATCGTGGAAGTTTTCAATAAAAACATTGAGTTTATGCTGCGTTATTGGGAAAAACATCAAGTCATTTGCAGCAATTTTGCAAAACGGTCTTTTTACATTACAGATTATGTTAGGAAAAATGGTTTAACCGTGTTTTATAATGATACAAGTAATATGTCAAACACAAGAGGGAAACTCTTTAATGGCACGGGTATTAGTGATTCAGATATAATTGTTAAGATAAGGGAAATCCAGCATATGAAGACTTTGATGAGTAATTTGGTAAAAGATATTATATTGAAAGAACACTATCCTGAAATGTCAATGGATGCTAATGTTTTAGATGCATTAGGTTTTAAAAAATGCGGGAAATGCTATTCAAATGTGGTTCGAACAATGGGCGCAAATTATATAAAGTAAAACTAATGCATTATGGAGTATTCATTAAAAGAAACTATCGAAAAAGTTGGAATGACTTTGATAGATGTTAGAGTTAATGGCGTTAAACTAACTTTTGATATTGATACAGGGTCAACGGAAAACATTGTTTTTGACTTTGTTTACAACCAATTGAATAATGCTTTCAATCCTATTGACGGCAGCACAAAGGTTTTTGGTATTGATGGTAACTATGTATGCAGAAGCAAAGTTAATTATAGGTGATAAAACTATTTTGACCCAATTTAATGTTGTCAATGCAGACCAAACTGTAATCAACTTACAGAATGATTATGGGTTTCAGTTGCACGGCATACTTGGAATCCCTTTCCTCGTTGAAAACCATTGTGTAATAGATTTCAACAATTATACTATTACAATAGGAGAAAAATGAAATACAGACAATACCAAATAAAGGAAGTCACACAAGCGGATGATGAATTGCTTGGAAAAGTATGGACTGTCATAGCCAAACCCGTTGATTTGGATTCGGGTTCAAATGTTGGATTTGCTGAAACAGACTTGTATAGTTTATTGGACATAACCGAAACATTTATCGTTCCGTATGACAATGAACTTATTGAAGAAATCGTGCATTTAGCACGAGGAGGACAATTATGGTCACCCGATGTTGAAGATTGGAGTGTGGATAGTGTTTTTGATGAAAAAGAGAAAAGATTAACAATTGTCCATCGCTACGGTATTATGAATAGTAAAACATCAGAATGGGGGGCAGATATTCCTTGATTGTGTTGTCTATTATAAATGAATAAATCCTTAGTTATGGAAAAAGAAACAAAACAGCGATTGGAATATGTGAAGCAACTGTTCAGCAATACAGAACCAGAAGAAGCTGTTACTATATGGAAACATGATGCCGAGAAATATTTGGCAAATGGCAATTGGAAAGAAGCAATTGAATGCTATGAAAATGCAGAAGCATTTGGAGCGAATTGTGGCTATGAATTATCTCTAATTTATACTTTCCATTTGCCAGATTTTGAGAAAGCCAAGAACTGCCTTTTCCGAAGTAGCTGGAAATCAATCTATTTTAGCTTTTATTATGCTCGTCTTTTGTCGGCATTTCAAAGGCACGAAGAGGCTTTGGCATATTATCTGGAGGCTATGTGTGGCAATATGCAAGGACAACAACTTGATAATCTTTTTCAAGCAGGATGTAAGTATAACCGAGAAGTTCTTTCTCGGAATGGAGAAGAAAGAAGGGATTTTGAGTGGCTGTGGGATGATGAGACAACAGGAGGAAGTATGGTGGTGACTTTCGATGCCATATTGAAAGGAATGTTGAAATGCTATTATAATGCTGGTTATGCAGAGATGATAGATTTCAAATCACTTAAACAGGTTGTGGATGAAATTGTTGCCCAAATTGACAATGAAAAGAAGAAGTAATTTTATCTCAATTATTCATACAACTCCACAAACTCATAAGAATTCCCCATCGCCTCCAAGAACTTAATAAAGTCCTCCTGACTAATGATAATCGTCCCCGTGTTGTCATTGGGATGGAAGCTCAGGCGAGGGGCATTCAAGAGGTTTTTGTCGATGAAGAGGTGTACCTCATGGTTCTCGTCATTGATGAGGCCGAAGGGGGAGACGCTGCCGGGCTTCAGGCCGAGGTATTTCTCCATGCGGGCCTCCGAGGCGAAGGTGAGCTTGCCTTGATGCAGTCGCTGCTCGAGGTCGTGGATGTCCATCTGGTGCATGCACTCGAAGATGACGAGGTAGTGCTTGTTGCCCTTGTGGTTACGGAAAAACAGGTTCTTGCAGTGCGTGGCCTCGAACTTGCCCCAGTAGGCCAACGACTCCTCAATGGAACCCAATGGTGGGTGGAACTTGATGTCGAAGTCGATGCCAAGGCCAAGCAGGGTGTCGACTACCTTCTGCTGCCGCTCACTCAAGGGTTGGTTGATTTCGGATGGTTTCATATTGTTGTCAGTTTTTTCTTCTAATTCGGTCTTTTTCTGACTATGGCTTATGGCCGATGACTATGGCCGCTTTCACGACCGTTGAGGCGGCCATAGTCATAAGCCATTGGCCATAGTACTACAACTTGCTTTTCAGTGCTTTACCAGTATAAGATGCCTTGCACTTCACCAAGTCCTCGGGCGTGCCTTCAAAGACGATCTCGCCGCCCTTGTTGCCACTCTCGGGACCCAGGTCGATGACCCAGTCCGCCGACTTGATGACATCCATGTTGTGTTCGATGATGATGACGCTGTGACCGTTGGCAATCAGGGCGTTGAACGACTCAAGCAGCTTGTTCACATCATGGAAATGCAAACCTGTGGTCGGCTCGTCGAAGATGAAGAGCGTGGGCTTCTCCACCTGGCCCTTAATGAGGAAATAGGCCAACTTCACGCGCTGTGCCTCGCCGCCCGAGAGCGAACTCGACGACTGCCCGAGCTTCAGATAGCCCAAACCGACTTCGCGCAAAGGCCTGAGCCTCGCCAAGATGCGTCCCACAACAGCCGAATTGCTTTCCGACGAGCCTTCGAAGAAGTCGATGGCCTCCTCGATGCTCATGTTGAGGAGGTCGGAGATGTGCTTGCCGTCGTACTTGATCTCCAGCACCTCTTCCTTGAAGCGCGTGCCGTGGCAGGCCTCGCAAGGCAGATAGACGTCGGCCATGAACTGCATCTCGATCTTTTGCACGCCCTCGCCCTCACATTCCTCGCAGCGACCACCCGGCACGTTGAACGAGAAGAAAGCGGGCTTAATGCCACGCAATTTGGCCAGTTTTTGTTCGGAGAACAGCGTCCGAATCTCGTCGTAAGCCTTAAGGTAAGTGGCTGGGTTGGAGCGCGATGACTTGCCGATGGGGTTCTGGTCGATGAACTCAACGGCTTGGATGAGGCGCAGGTCGCCTTCCAAAGCACCATAGCTGCCGCATTTCTCGGCGTTCTCGCCCAGCTGCCGTTTCATGGCGGGGTAGAGCACATCCTTCACTAAGGTCGACTTGCCCGAGCCGCTCACGCCCGTGATGACGGTCATCATGTTGAGCGGGAA
>CAMHRP010000054.1:0-21667 GCA_946187645.1 uncultured Bacteroidales bacterium
CTGGAGCAACCAAGACTTCGAATGGAGTTAAAGAAATGATTGACAATACTTTGGAAAAGTATTCGGCTTATTTGATAAAATTTGCAAAAGCAGAAAAATGAAATAATCTTATATCATATAATTTTATATCATATCATTTTATTACATTTGCAGAAAATTTCAAAAGATGAACATACCCTTTGCATACGGAAAGATTGTTGAAGACGTTGATTTCACCGACAGGACGGACGAAACTGCCCATTTGATGAGCAATTTCTTGTCGCTTACCAATACCGCCATCATCTCGCCCCGCCGTTGGGGAAAATCCTCTTTGGTCACGAAAGCTATCAAGGCGGTCGAAGCGGAACAAAAAGACATCCTGTTCGTGAGAATGAACATTTTCAAATGCGAAACGCCACAAGAGTTTTATAGCCTGTTCGCAAAGAAAACCATGGAGGAAATCTCCACTTCGGCAGAATCGCTGCTTTCGAACGCCAAAGAATTCATTTCCAAATTGTTGCCAAAACTTACCATTTCTGACCCGTCAAATCAATATGAAATCGCATTGGGAGTTGATGTAAAGAGTACCCCCATTGAAGAAGACATTTTGGATTTGCCTCAACAAATAGCGACAAAGAAGAAGAAAAAGGTGGTCGTTTGCATCGATGAATTTCAACAAATCGGAGAATTTGCCAACACTTTGAAATTCCAAAAAACGCTCCGCAGCCATTGGCAAACACACTCCGATGTGGCGTACATACTCTATGGCAGCAAAAAACACATGATGTTGCACATTTTTGGTGAATACAACAGCCCGTTCTATCGCTTCGGCGACATGATGTTCCTCCCAAAAATCACCAATGAGGAATGGAAAAAGTTCATCGTCGGAAGATTCAGAGAAACGGGGAAATCTATCACGCCCGACCTCGCCGGACACCTTGCAGAACAGGTGGAAAACCATCCTTATTATGTGCAACAGTTGGCCCAATACACATGGCTTCGCACTTCTGACACTTGTTCTGAAAATGTCATTGACGAAGCTTTACAAGCCATGCTAAATTCGCTTAACTTGCAGTTTGTCAATTTAATGGACACGCTCACTGAAAAGCAAAGAAGCTTCCTATGTGCCGTCAGCGATGGGGTGAAAAACTTCTCCGCTTCCGATACGCTGCAACGTTATCATTTGGGCACCAGCGGAAACATCCGTATTTTGAAAGACGCTCTAAAAAAACGTGACCTTATCGATGTGACAGGAAAAGAAATCCAAATCCAAGACCCGATTCTGAAGCGATGGATTGTTCAAGAATACTCTAAAATGTAGTCAAACTATGGCTAACCTGAAGAAACTCATTATAGAACCTCTGCGCAAGACCAATCCTGTCACCGTGTTGGTGCTGGGTATCTGCTCTTGCCTTGCCGTGACCGCCCAACTCAAGCCTGCCTTGGTAATGGGCCTTTCAGTGACGGTTGTGACGGCGTTGTCGAACTTCATCATCTCGCTGCTGCGCAAGGGCATCCCCAACCGTATCCGTATCATCGTGCAACTTGTTGTTGTGGCCACCTTGGTCATCTTGATCGACCAATTCCTGAAGGCCTTTGCTTACGATGTAAGCAAGCAACTATCTGTTTATGTGGGACTTATTATTACCAACTGCATTATCATGGGACGCTTGGAGGCTTTTGCCTTGTCGCATGGGCCTGGAGAATCGTTCTTGGACGGCTTGGGCAACGGACTGGGTTACAGCTTGATACTTGTCATCGTAGCTTTCTTCCGTGAACTCTTTGGCTCAGGAACCTTGCTTGGTTACCAGGTTATCCCGCAGTCGTTCTATGAGGCTGGTTATCAAAACAACGGACTCATGATTTTGCCACCGATGGCACTTATTGTGGTAGGTGTCATCATTTGGATTCAGCGCACCCGTAACCCCGAAATGCAAGAGAACAACCAAAACTAAACGGCCATGGAATTTTTCAGACTATTTATCAAATCCGTCTTTGTCGACAATATGATCTTTGCCTATTTCTTGGGCATGTGCTCTTATCTTGCTGTGTCGAAGACCGTCAAGACCAGTGCCGGTTTGGGTTTGGCCGTGACTTTCGTGTTGGTCGTTACCGTTCCAGTCAACTATCTGATCAACAAGTATCTACTTCTGCCCGGTGCTTTATCATGGATCAGCCCCAAATTGGCTTCTGTCGATTTGAGCTTCCTGACCTATATCCTCTTCATCGCCATCATCGCAGCCATCGTGCAGATTCTGGAGATGGTGATTGAGACCTTCACGCCGTCGCTCTATTCCGCCTTGGGCATTTTCCTTCCGCTGATCGCGGTGAACTGTGCCATCTTGGGCTGCTCGCTCTTCATGCAGGAGCGCAACTTCAGCAATGTGGGTGAGGCCGCCGTGTTCGGTCTCGGCTCAGGCATTGGTTGGTTGCTGGCCATTGTGGCCATCGCCGCCATCCGCGAGAAACTGCGCTATTCCAAAGTTCCCAAAGGTCTGCAGGGTGTAGGCATCTCATTTATCATCACTGGCTTGATGGGTATCGCTTTCATGGCCTTTATGGGTATAAAAATTTGATATTATGGATTTTACAACCAATATATTACTTAGCATTATTGTTTTTTTAGGCATTGTCTTGCTGCTCGTTGCCCTGTTGCTATGGGTGCGCAACAAACTCATGCCCAAAGGTGAGGTGAAAATTACCATCAACGACGACAAAGTGCTGACCGTCCCGACGGGCAACACGCTGATTGCCACGCTGGCCGAACAGAAAGTGTATCTGCCTTCTGCCTGTGGTGGCAAAGGCTCGTGCGGCCAGTGCAAATGCCGTGTAGTGGAAGGAGGCGGAACGATTCTGCCTACCGAAGTAGGATTCTTCACCCGCAAGCAGATTCAAGACCATTGGCGCTTGGGGTGCCAAGTGAAGGTAAAGGAAAACCTGAAAATCGTGGTGCCGCAGTCGATTCTGAACGTGAAGGAATACGAATGCACGGTGGTCAGCAACCGCAACGTGGCCACTTTTATCAAGGAGTTCAAGGTGCAGCTGCCTGCCGGTGAGCACATGGACTTCGTGCCTGGCTCATACGCACAAATCAAGATTCCGAAGTTCGACATCAAATATGCCGACTTCGACAAGGAAGTGATAGGGGAGGAATACCTTCCTTCGTGGGAGAAATTCAAGATGTTTGACCTGCGATGCGTCAACACTGAACCCACCATCCGTGCTTATTCGATGGCCAACTATCCCGCCGAAGGCGATGTCTTCATGCTGACAGTGCGCATCGCAACGCCACCTTTCAAACCCGATCGTTCGGGATTCATGAATGTCAACCCTGGCATTGCCTCATCGTATATCTTCTCGTTGAAACCTGGTGATAAGGTTATCATGTCGGGACCTTATGGCGAGTTCCATGTCAAAGGACACGAGACTGCGGGACTGCGGGACGCGGGACGCGAGACGAAGGACAACTCTCAACTCTCAACTCTCAACTCTCAACTCCCTGAAATGATTTGGGTAGGCGGTGGCGCTGGTATGGCTCCGCTTCGTGCACAAATCATGCATTTGACTCGTACTTTGAATGTTAGAGACCGTGAGATGCATTACTTCTATGGCGCTCGCGCCTTGAACGAGGTCTTCTATTTGCAAGACTTCCTGCAGCTTGAGAAAGACTTCCCCAACTTCCATTTCCACTTGGCTTTGGACCGTCCCGACCCCGCTGCCGATGCACAGGGTGTGAAATATACCGCTGGTTTTGTGCATAATGTGATGTACGACACCTACCTGAAGGACCACAAAGCTCCCGAGGACATCGAATACTACATGTGCGGTCCCGGCCCGATGAGCGTTGCCGTGGTCAACATGCTTGACAATTTGGGTGTAGCACCCGAGAACATCTTGTATGATGACTTCGGTGGAGGAGCACCTAAGAAATAACCAACTGAAAAATCTTATTATTATGAATTTACCAAAGATACATTCCATTTCCAAGAAGATACTTGTCGGTGCCTTGGGCGCTTTCTTGAGTTTCTTCCTGCTGTTTCATGCCAGCGCCAACTTGCTCATTTTGAGACATGACGGTGGTGAATGGTACAACGCTTTCTGCCATTTTATGGGCACCTATGTCATCGTCAAGGTGATGGAGATAGGCCTGTTAGCCGCACTGCTGCTGCACATGGTTTTGGCCATTTGGCTGGCCGTGACCAACAAAATGGCACGACCCAAAGGCTACCATAAGCCGCAACGCACCAAAACCCACACTGGATCCAAACTGCAAGTGTGGACGGGCATCCTCATCTTCGCCTGCCTCATCATGCACTTCACCGACTTTTATTTTGTGAAGATCGGCTTGGTAAAAGGGAAATATATGGCCAAAACGGAAGATGTTGTAGCCTTGAAAACAACGCAACCCGACTCATTCAACTATGCCGAACAGCACGGTGAATATTCCGCCAGGGAGAATTGGCTTACCAACTTCGACAAAGAAGACAAGGCTGTCCTTGAGGCCGCCGGACTTGAAGTCGAGCCTGACTTCTACCATCAAGCCCGCGAGAAATTCAAGTTCTTGCACATCATCATTGCCTATTTGGTGTTCTTTACTGTCGTATGGTTCCACCTGCGGCACGGTTTCGCTGCCGTGTTCCAGACCTTCGGGTTGTATAACTACAAATACGGCAAAGCCATTGAGGTGCTTGGCCAAATCTATACCTGGGTAGTGTGCCTGATGTTCGCTGTCGTGGTCATCGGAGTGTATTTCGGACTATAATAATAATGCTGAATTATGAATGGACAAGGTTTGAGAATTCCGCATTCAGCATTCCTAATTAAAAGACATACAATGATATGAAACTAGACTCTAAGATACCTGCTGGTCCGCTCGCTGAGAAATGGACCAATTATAAAGCTTCGCAGAAGCTGGTCAATCCGGCCAACAAGCGCAAACTCGACATCATCGTAGTCGGCACAGGCCTGGCTGGTGCCTCGGCAGCCGCCTCGCTTGGTGCCATGGGCTTCAATGTCGACATCTTCTGCATCCAAGACTCGCCGCGCCGTGCCCATAGCATCGCTGCCCAAGGTGGCATCAATGCGGCCAAGAACTATCAAAATGACGGCGACAGTGTGGAACGCCTCTTCCGCGACACTATCAAGGGAGGCGACTACCGTGCTCGTGAGGCCAATGTGTACCGTCTGGCCGAGGTCAGCGGTGCCATCATCGACCAATGTGTGGCCCAAGGCGTTCCTTTCGCCCGCGACTATGGCGGACTGCTTGACAACCGTTCCTTCGGTGGCGCACAAGTGAGCCGTACCTTCTACGCCAAAGGCCAGACCGGACAGCAACTGCTGCTCGGCGCCTACGGTGCCTTGAGCCGTGAGATTGCCCGTGGCACGGTGAAACTGCACACGCGCTGCGAAATGATGGACCTCGTCGTGGTCGACGGTCGCGCCCGTGGCATCATCGTCCGCAACCTCGTCAATGGCGACATGGAGCGCTATGCTGCTCATGCCGTGGTGCTCGCCACTGGCGGCTACGGCAACCTCTATTACCTCTCCACCAATGCCATGAACAGCAATGGCAGTGCAGCATGGGTTTGCCACCGCAAAGGAGCTGCCTTTGCCAATCCCTGCTATGTGCAGATTCACCCGACCTGTATCCCTGTGCATGGTGACTATCAATCAAAGCTCACCCTGATGAGCGAGAGCCTTCGCAACGACGGCCGCATCTGGGTGCCCAAGAAAAAGGAAGATGCCGAAGCCATACGTGCTGGGAAGCTGAAACCCACCGAAATATCCGAAGAAAATCGTGACTATTACCTGGAGCGCCGTTATCCCGCCTTCGGCAACCTTGTCCCGCGTGATGTGGCAAGCCGTGCCGCCAAGGAACGCTGCGACGCTGGCTATGGCGTGGGCACAGGCTATGCCGTCTACCTCGACTTCGCCGATGCCATACAGCGTCTGGGCAAGGATGTCGTGGAACAAAAATACGGCAACCTGTTCCAGATGTACCAAAAGATTACGGACGAGAACCCTTACGAGACTCCGATGATGATCTATCCAGCCATCCACTATACCATGGGTGGACTTTGGGTCGATTACGAACTGCAGACCACCATTCCAGGACTCTTTGCCGCTGGCGAAGCCAACTTCAGCGACCATGGTGCCAACCGCCTCGGTGCCTCCGCGCTGATGCAAGGTTTGGCCGATGGTTATTTCGTCTTGCCCTATACTATGCAAAACTATCTCGCTGACCAAATCTATGTGGGCAAGATTTCGGCCACAACGCCAGAATTTGATGCTGCGGAAGAGGCCGTTCGGGAACGCATCAACCGTTTGTTAGAAATCGGACAGGTAGAGACGCGGCGCGCCACGTCTCTACAGACCGTCGATGATTTCCACAAACGGTTAGGCAAGATCATGTGGGAATACTGTGGCATGGCGCGCAATACCGAGAGTCTCACCAAAGCGAAGAAGTTGGTCTCAGAATTGGAAGACGAGTTCTGGAAAAAGGTCTGCATCCCGGGCAACGCCAATGAGATGAATCCCGAGTTGGAGAAAGCCTACCGTTTGGAGGACTATTTCGAGCTGGCACAGCTTGTCATCGACGATGCCATGCACCGCGAGGAATCATGCGGCGGACACTTCCGCACTG
This sequence comes from uncultured Bacteroidales bacterium, assembly GCA_946187645.1. Taxonomy (GTDB): domain Bacteria; phylum Bacteroidota; class Bacteroidia; order Bacteroidales; family F082; genus Limimorpha. The sequence goes on from CAMHRP010000054.1 coordinate 6,623, forward strand.
AGCATCAGACCGAAGATGGCGAGACCCTACGCGATGACGAGCGTTTCATGTATGTCGCCGCTTGGGAATACCAAGGCCACGGCCAACCCGAGACCATGGAGAAAGAGCCGCTGGTTTACGAACATATTACAATCGCAAATAGAAACTATAAATAGGACGCGAGACGCGAGACTGCGTGACACGAGTCGTTGTTCCGCGTCCCGAAGTCCCGTGTCCCACGTCATAAAAAGACAACTATGAAATTCACATTACATATTTGGCGTCAGGAGAACGCCCGCGCCAAGGGTCATTTTGAGACCTATCCTTTGGAAGGCATCTCGCCCGACTGCTCCTTCCTTGAGATGCTTGACATCCTGAACGAGCAGCTCATCAACGACCGCATTGCCCATCCCGTGTGCTTCGACAACGACTGTCGCGAGGGCATCTGCGGCATGTGCGGACTCTATATCAATGGTCGCCCGCATGGCAACGACGACGGCATCACCACCTGCCAGCTCCACATGCGCAAGTTCCATGATGGCGACGACATTTGGATTGAACCCTGGCGTGCCAAACCGTTCCCAGTCATCCGAGACCTCGTGGTGGACCGTTCGGCCTTCGACAAAATCATCCAAGCGGGAGGCTACATCAGCACCACCACGGGCGGTGTTCCTGATGCCAACACGATTCCGATTCCGAAGCATAAAGCCGACATGGCCATGGATGGCGCATCTTGCATCGGTTGCGGTGCCTGTGTGGCTGCTTGTAAGAACGCCAGCGCAATGCTGTTTGTGGGTGCTAAGGTCAGCCATTTGGCTTTGTTGCCGCAAGGACAAATCGAGGCCGCCGACCGCGTACATAAAATGGTCTGCAAGATGGACGAGTTGGGCTTTGGTAGCTGCACCAACACCTACGCCTGCGAGGCCGAATGCCCGAAACTCATCAAGCGGCAGAACATATCGAGACTTAACAGACAGTGGATTGGAGCGTTGTTTGGGAGAGACAGGAAATAAAACAATAAGAATCGCGTCGAAAAAAGCGCGATTCTTTTTTGTGTGTTTATGGAATGTTTTCGCCTGCAAAAACACGAAATTGTCGAATGTAATTGGCAAAAATTGGCAAAATTTGCAAAGTATGGTATGCAAAATATAGTAAAAATTGTAAAGTAGAGGATGCAAATACAATTGTTAGGGGTGATTATCGTCCCCACTCCGTCGCCATCCGCATGGCCAACATAATGGCCTCGCCAACCAAGGCCACATCTGCAAGCAGGTAATGGCTTTTGCCTCTACTGCGCCAGGTAGTTCCCGCAAGTTCTCCTGTCTTCAGAAGTTTTTTCCTTAGTGCCCAATCCTCAAAATAGGTCACACTGCCAACGGCAAAGGCCGTTCCCGTTGGGCTAAGGTTGCAGACAATGGGACCTGCATCGATGTCCATCCCGAGCCAACATCTTCTGTCGTGGTACTCCTTGAAGCCCGTGATAGGTCGTTTCTGCAAGAAGTTCACCTTCAGCCTCTCAAATTGGTCGTGAGCAAACTCTTCATCGATGAAGGTCAAGTAATAGCAACTCAACGCCGAGTAAGAGCCTTTGACGGGTGCTTCCTCATACATCCCTTCCCTATCGTCTGGCAAGAACGATGCGAGCATCCCTGTGTCCTTGTCAAGCCAATGCTGTTTGGCCTCGGCAAGCCATTGGTAAACGGTTGAGTAATACTTGCCTTCATACTGCTGAGAATAAACCGAAAGTGCCACAATGGCCACCAGCATATCCGGCACATACACGCACTCGCCCGGATAAGTCGGCAGATTCATGTTAGGGCTTTCAAGAATGCGGCGGTTCATGGTCTCGCATAGCCGATGATAAAGTTCATCGTATTTGTCGCCTCCGCCGATGCGTTTGTAACCGCCAATCATCCAAGCCAAATGGCTAAGATAAGAGACATGGCTCTCTTTGCCATCCAACGTTTCCAGCGGGTCTTCGCCCCATCGCTCGCGGTCGTAAGCCCGTAGTTCTGGCGACATGACAATCTGGATAAGTCTATCGATACGGGCGATGTTCGCTTCCCTATCCTCATCGTATAGCAACGTGGTATTCACCAATGCCGCCGACAGCATCGAGCAAGAATACAACGCCCACTCCCCTTGGAACTGAGGACCGACGATGGCAGGCATTTCATCGATAAGCTTTTGCGGACTGGTGATCACCTTCTCTATCAGGAAGTCCCTCCGCGCCATGATGTCTGCCTTCTCGCTCTCAAAGTCACCGTTATTCCTTGTGGCGATGCCGACCCAGATGGCTTTTATTATGATAGGCACAACTATGATAGCCAGGCATATGATAATGACTTTCATGGGTTTCTTCCGTGGTTTCATAGGTATGGATTGGGATGAAGACATGCTCGTTTGTCTTGCGACCTTGCAAAGTTACTGCCTATTATCCGTCTTTGCAAGGGGTGTTGATAACTTATTCGGCGATAAAACCTATTGTACAAAAACAATTGGCGGATGGATGAGACAGAATAGTAAAACCTACAGCCCCATAGACACTTTCAACGCATTATACCAAGATTCCCTCATAGCTATTTCATAGTCTTTCTGCTCTCTTGATAGATTTGGATTGCTTTCAATATTGCGTTTCATTTGCGCTTTGAAGAACTCCATTGTTTCTCTTGCTTGGTCTTTGGTGATGAATCGGCCACCAAACATGTTGAATAAGAATTGTGCGAATCCTTGTGAATGTGCATCCATTTCTAATTGGTGCATCATTGCTTTTTCGTTGTCGTTCATACTTTTATGCTTTACTTTTTTCTACTTTATTCCTCTTCTTTTTTGAAAACCTCTGGATTAGAGATTATTGCATTCCTCATAATCTCAATACTTCTCCGTATCAAGTCCTTATTGTCGAATTTACTATTGTTCAAATATGCTTCATGTTTTCTTAGATCACAATCGTCGACCAATGGATGGTCAATATTATTGCGAACGCAATAAGGCAAAGTCATACTCTCCGTTTTTTCCAATGAATTAGTATTGTACCAATCAAAAAGGTCTGCATCGGTAATGATACCGCTTTCTTTTAGCCAATCGTCCAATTCTTTCACTTTTTTATTCAACATATTTTGCATGTAACCAAAAAGTTCTATGTGATATTCGATTGAAGGTTCGTCAAAAGCGATAAAATTGATCTCGTTCATGGAAACATAAGGCAAAACACTTTCGTCAAGTTTGCTTATTGTTGATTCTTGAGATTGCTCTTCACGCTTTACTATAATTGGCAAAACCCCATTTTTGGATAATTCTTTAACAATATAAGGAGAATGGGTTGTGATAATTACCTGATAATTAGATTTTTCAGAAAGCATTTTTATCGTTTCATACATTTCAATTTGAGCCGATGGATGCAAATGAGTTTCTGGCTCTTCGAAAGCAAGAATGGTATTGATTTGGTTTTTTGACTGTAATTCTGTAAGCAACCGAAATACGGCATTCTTTATCTTTAGCTGCGAACCTTCACCTCTGTTTTTTAAAGGGATGCTTAATGGCAAATCATTATTATTGAAGACCAAACTATTTTGTGTGAACAAGTCAATCTTTTCATTCTTTTTAATACCCAGTTTTTCAATTGTACCATCTAAACACAGATAATCTGACAGTTTATTAGTTAGGCAAACTTTTGCTTCTTCAATCGACTTATATACCTTGCTTGCATTATTAGGTGTAAGCAAAAGGTTCAGATAATCATTTATTGGTGTTTTTGATGTGTACAATATAAAATCTGGGAAAACTAAACCTAATCGGGATTCAACTTGATCGATATTGTCAAAATCCATCCATTGCTCATCACATATTCTTTCTCCTATACTATCGTAGTAATTATGCAATTCGGAACATATCTGTTCTTTTATTTTTTCTTGTTCTGTACGTATTTTTGCTTTCATTGCAGAAAAAGCTAAGCCACTTTTCCCCTCTTTACATTCTTTCTCAAATCGATGTAAATTCTTGAACAACTCATCCGCATTTTTGCCAATCTCATTATATAATGCTACCAATTCATCAAAGGTGCAATCTGATAATATTTTGCCAACTTTTTCAAAATAGTGTTTATTAATGCGATAGCCTATTTGATTTCTAGAAGAATAATATAAATCATAAAATGGGTGCTGCATAAATTTTCTTATACAGATATAACCTTCTTTTGACAACAAGTCTTTTTTGAAGATAAAATCAGATTCTTCAGTTCTATTGGGAATTATAACGTCACTAAAATAGACATCAACTGATATAAAAAAACCATTATAAATATAATCTCGAATGGGTTCTTGCTGAATTGTTTCCCATATGATTTCATCAGAAAGAGGTGAACTTTCGCTCCATTCATAACCCGCCGCTGCAAAATCATACTCATTCAATTCTTTATTAGGACTGAAAAACCATTCCAATGCAGCCAAAATAGTAGATTTACCAGCATCGTTTTTGCCGATAATGCAATTGAAATCGTCAATATTAATTTCTGCATATTTAAATGCTCGGAAATTATTGAGTATTATCTTATTTATTTTCATGTTCTTTTATTGCATACTAGTTATAAAAAAGCATCATATCATTATAGCTTTTCTTATTTCTCTATAAGTTTATTCCACAACCGTTCATCTAACATTTTCTTGAATTTTTCAACACTTCCTTTGGGTATAATGATTTTCTCTAAAGCGTCGCATTTATCAAATACGCTACCGTTAATACAATAAACCGAATTAGGTATGACGATCTGTTTTAATGAAGAGCAATGCTCAAAAGCCTGACCTCCAATAAATCCAACCGAATCTGGTATTGCGATGTTTCGCAAAGAGCTACACCCAAAAAACGTTGCACTTGTAATGCTCGTAATTTTAGAAGGGAGAGTTATCTGTTTCAATGAGGAACAATTCATGAAGGCATTATTCGATATACTTGTCGTTGAATCAGGTATGATGATTTCTTGCAAAGAAGTACATCCTTTAAAAGTCTCGTAACCTATACTTGAAACGCAACTGGGGATAACGACTTTTGAACTTTTTCCAAAATAAGCTATTAGCCTTCCAGTTAGTCGATTAATCAGCATGTCTTGAATTACAACAAAATAGCAAGAATTATTGTCTATGTGCTGTAAAGATGTACATCCTTCAAATACACCATCATCTATTTTTGTAACCGAGCTTGGAATAGTTATTCTCTTCAATGAGGAGCATCTCATAAAAGCGCAAAAGCCAATTCTTGAGGCAGAATTTGAAATAGTTATTTTTGTCAAAGATATACAATTCCTGAATGCCACAAAACCAATACTTGTAATCGAATTAGGTAATACAATTTGCTCCAATGAAGAACAATAGCCGAAAGCCCCGTCTTCAATTGTAGTAACAGAATTTGGTATAGTGATGTTTTTTAATGATGAACATTTCCAAAAAGTGCTTTGACGGATGACCTGGACCGAATTAGAAATCGTTACTTCTTGCAAAACAGAACAGCCTTCAAAGGCACTATGACCAATATATAAAACTGAATTAGGAATGATAATACAATCCAATAGACATTCATCACTATCTCCAAAATAAAAAGCCTTGTCACAAATAACTTTAGTTCTATTAGGTATTGTGTAATATTTGAGATGTGCATTATTGCATTTTAACAATCTCTTACCATCTTTGCTATACAATACTCCAGATGTATCTTCCACAGCATTGACTAAATCTTCTTCGGTAACTTCTGTTGACAGATTCTCTTCTTCCATCATTCCAACCGAGAAAGATAGTATTTGTGCTGTCCATTCTTTTCCAGAATCGAGTTCGTATTTATCTAGTATTTTTCGATACTCCGATTTGCCACCAATTAGCATACGGAATTGAATCATTCGATTGTCTTTGTCAGAAAAATTGAAATAAGGCCCAACACTTACAAAATTGTTGTATCCTTTGACTTGACCGTTAATCAAACCCGCAAATTCCTCTAAATCAAAATCCAAAATATCCAATACATTGGAAAGAATATGCAAAGTAGGTGTTTCTTCGGTACACACAATGTCATCTTGGGTCAAGTCATCAAACTTCTTGTTTACGGTCTTAATCTCTGCATCAGGAAAGAACACCGAAGCATGAAGTGCAGCACGTTTCAAACACATTTCGGATGGCTCAATCAATGAAATGGTTTTCACCTTTTGTGTATATCCATTTTCACGAAGGAAATCAGCATAGCACATCGTTCCCAAGGCTTGCCCGCAACCATAATCAATAATATTGATTTCAGGTTGTTCAAGGAATTCTTTTGGCAGTTTGCCAAAAGCGTAATTCAGTTTGGCTTGGTGCATCTTGCCGAAAGCGAACAAGTAGGCGGTCATTTGTGGCTCGGAGTCCAAAATGTCAATGCCTCGGTTCAAGGCCTCAAAGAGTTCGTTCTGCAAGGCTTGCGGCAGTTCGCGGTAAAATTTGGTGGACAAATCCCTTACTTTGTCGAAAGTGGGATTCTCCATGTATTTCAGCTTGTAGGCGTAGTTGGTGTTTTGTTCTATCATCATAGTAGTTCTTCTTTTACAGCAGTTTCTTCAGTTCCTCAATATCGGGCATGGCTTTCCGCAGTTCCTCTGGCATTTCGGCTGTGGTTTTATAAGTGGCTACGCCCATGGGTTTGCAGTCCTTCAATTCGGCAATCATGATTGCCGAATTAATAACTGCTTGATTATCATTATTCTGAAAATCGACAATTGCAATTGGCGAATTAATGCTCAATTCGTCGGTTATGACCGATGAATTTGGAATTACTGCCTTGTTGTATGTCGCAGGTTGGTTCATGTGCCTTGTTTTTGATGTGCAAATATAGATTATTTCCCCGTTATCGTTTCTCCCAAAGGATTCATTTCGTGTTTATTAAAGTTTTCTTGCGCTTTTTCCTTACTCGCATTAGCATAGCAATACTCGCACAAATGCGGGCAAGTGTTGACTTGTATTAATCGACTAAATTGACCATTTACTAATCTTTCTACGCGCCATTTGAGCCATCTTTGAGCCGTTTTTGAGCCTATTGAGGCGTTTTTGATTGTTGAGGTAGTGATACAATTGACCATTAATTGACTAAATTGACTATTGAATGACTATTAATTGACTAATTCGAAATAACTACCAGCACCAAATCCCTTGTTAATCAGTAATTTGAATACTTTAGTCAATTCGTTCAAATCTTTTGTCGCAGTTTGTCGAGCGACTATATTGATTTTTTGGTACTCGCTATTGGTGATTTTGCCTTTCTCCTTCACATACATTATAGCCTTTATCTATCTCGGGTTCAATCCTTTGGCTTGCAATTCTTCTTCGTTAAACAAGTCTTTGCGAAACACCACCCAAAAACCAGAACTATCATAATAATAAAGAGGCTGGGGCAATCCTGCCTCGGCGCACTGCTCGTTCATCTTGCGGATGCCGCGCCCCCATGCTTCAATGTAGCCTATGCGGAAAAAAGCATTGGAGATGTCAGGATTGTGAGGTACGGAGGAGTGTTTCCAAACGGCCTTGTATTCTATGTTTTGTGATTCTGTCATATTTTGTATCATTTTCCCGTTATCGTTTCTCCCAACGGATTCATTTCGTGTTTGTTATAGTTCTCTTGCGCTTTTTCCTTGCTCGCATTCGCATAGCAATACTCGCACAAATGCGGGCAAGTGTTGTACTCGCCGATGTCCTTGCTCACGATGCAGCCGCAAAACTGCCGCTGGCCCTTGTCGCGGTTGTCCTTTTTCTTGACGATTTCCGTTCCGAACAAGGATTCCTTCACCTCCACACCGAGGAAGTCCATCAAAACCTTGTCATGGTGGGCGAAGCGAATCATCAGGTCGTCGTCCACGCATTTGTTGTGCTGGATGCCATACCGCTCGATGTCAATCTTCTCGCCACAGGTGGCCAATTGGTAGTTCCATTTCTGGTTGAGTTCCGAAAGTCTTTGGGCAAATTCCTCCATCTGGGCAGTCGTCCATTCCGCATAGTTCACATGGCTTTTCTCAAGGTTGACTTTCACCTTTTTATATAAGGCGATGTCGGCATAGCTGAAAACGAGTTTTTCCGTGTAGCCTGACAGTTGGTCACCAATGTTTTCCACCTTTTGCAGCAAATCGTCCAAACTTATCCTATCCGTCAAGATGAGTGGATCGAAACGCCAAATCACACGACCTTGGCCCAATTGGTCCACTAATCTTTTGAAGGTGTCAATCCTTTCCTCCAACGGCGGAACGCCTTTCTCCAAGCCTTCTTTTTCATAATCATTGAGCGTGTATTGGATGTAGCAACCGATGCTTCTTTCCTTCAGTTCGTCCAAATGTCCAAGCAACGGTTTTGGATTCTTTGACCAAAACACAATGAAGCGGCATTTTTCGTATGAAACGAAACTCTTCACGCCATTGAAGGGATTGGTCCAAGCGGAATAGCCCACCTTCAGCCGATGGAAGAACCAGTCGGCATAGAAAGCGGGAATGTCCGTGCTTCGACTCGCGGAGATGATGACGGGGGCTTGAGCCTCAGCTATCATGCCGTTGTCGCGCTGGATTTGTGTTTTTTGCCATTGGGCCATCTGTCACTTTTGTTATATTGGCTGCAAATTTATGCAAAATTACCATGTTTTTACAGTGGTTTTGATTTTTTGCAAGGTTGTAATACTTTATCTGTCATTGCCTAAAAAATTATATTGCCTCGCTTGTGCTTTTCGTTCCCAAAAACAGCCCGAGGGTACGCCTGCAACGGCATACCCTCGGACAATAATACAAAAATGAAATCTCGTTAAAACTCCGTCATTAGTTTTACGGTATTGAAGATGGTCTTCTCTTTGGCCTCATTGCCGTATTTATCCACATCAACGACGTTGCGCGGGCTGTGTGTGATGCACACTGGACCGTTCAAGCAGCCGTCGTCGCAGGCCATTCCTTCGAAGAAGTTTTCAGTGGCCTTGTTGAATTTCAACTTGGTCAAGGCGGTTTTGCATTCGGCGATGCCGTTCATGGCGATAGGCTTCACGCCTTCCACGCCTAACTTGGCCAGAGGATGTCTTTCATAGCTAGAATGACATCGTAGGAACCTTTCAGGTGGCATGAACTGCCAACACATACTTTAATATTCATTTTGGGTTAGTTTTAAAGGGTTGTTTTTTTGAATAGATTATTCTTCTTTTTGATTAATGCTATATATACCATATTTAGGCGAGCAGCCTTTTATTGGCTGCCCGCCTGTCATATGGTTATATCAACTCAAAAATTAACTTCGGTATCGTAATAGCAGCACTTCAGCAGCTCTTCCATCTCCTTTTGCGTCGGGATGCGCGGGTTGGAGCCTGTGCAAGCGTCGCCGATAGCGTTCTTGGCGATTTCGGGCAACCTTTCGAGGAACACGTTCTCAGGCACAAAACCTTGTTCGCAAGGGTAGGAGTCGGCACCGTAGTTCTTGATGCAGTGCGGGATGTTGAGGTCGTCGTTCATCTTGCGCAATGCGGCGATGAGCAGGGCCACCTTTTCGTCATCGTTGTTGCCGCCAAGGTTCATAATGTCGGCGATGACACCGTAGCGTTGCTTGGCCTCGGGGTTCTTGGCATTGAAGGCAATCACCTTGGGCAGATACATGGCGTTGGCGGCACCGTGGATGATGTGTGCGCCAAAGTCGGCAAATGCGGCACCTGTCTTGTGGGCCATCGAGTGGACGATGCCTAACAGGGCGTTGGAGAAGGCCATGCCGGCGAGGCATTGGGCGTTGTGCATCTCGTTGCGGGCGTTCACATCGCCGTTGTATGAGTTCACCAAGTCTCTTTGGATCATCTTGATGGCATGCATGGCCAACGGGTCGGTGTAGTCGCAGTGGGCAGTCGAGACGTAAGCTTCGATGGCATGCGTCATGGCATCCATACCGGTGTGAGCCACAAGCTTCTTGGGCATGGTCTGGGCCAAGGCTGGGTCGACGATGGCCACGTCGGGCGTGATTTCAAAGTCGGCGATGGGGTATTTGATGCCCTTGGCATAGTCGGTGATGATGGAGAAGGCGGTCACTTCGGTGGCTGTGCCTGAGGTGGATGAAACGGCGCAGAAATGGGCCTTGGTTCTCAGTTTGGGCAGACCGAACACTTTGCACATGTCTTCGAAAGTGGTCTCAGGGTATTCGTACTTAATCCACATGGCTTTGGCTGCATCGATGGGCGAACCACCTCCGATGGCCACAATCCAGTCGGGTTGGAACTCTTGCATCACGGCGGCACCTTTCATCACGGTCTCCACCGATGGGTCAGGCTCGATGCCGTCAATCACTTTCACTTCCATGCCAGCTTCTTGAAGGTAGGCGATGGCTCTATCTAAAAATCCGAAACGTTTCATGCTTCCTCCACCAACGCATATGACAGCGCGTTTGCCTGTAAAAGTCTTCAATGCTTCCAAAGCGTTCTCACCATGATAAAGGTCTCTCGGTAATGTGAATCTATTCATTTTTGTGGGTTTTTTAATTGGTTAATATTTTAAGTTTATTTTGTCGGTTTGTGTTTGTTGTTTGCTTTATTAATTCTATCCGATAATTATTTATCTATTTAGAAATCTACTTTATCATTTTCGTTTTTAATGCATGTCAAATGTTTTACTTATTGTTGTTCAATTTTTTGGCAAGCTGTTGCGAAAGCACAGCTAAAGAGGAGGGGAGGTTCTCGTTTTTCACGAGGATGCCTTGGGGCACATTGAGTAAGGTGAAAGCGAAGTTCCAGATGGCAAGGATGCCGCATTTCACCATTTGGTCACAGACGGCCTGAGCTTGGTCGGCGGGCACAGTGATGATGCCGATTTTGACCCCTGTGCGCTTGATGTAGCTTTCCATTTTTTCCATGGGAAGGATGAATTTGTCGCCGATTTGGAGACCATTCAGGTCAGGGTCTTTGTCAAACCCAACCGTGATATTCAGTCCCATACTCGAAAACTCCTTATTGGTCAGAATCAGCCGACCAAGGCTTCCAACGCCGACCAAGATGGCTTCGTCCACTTTATTATAACCTAAAAAATCACTTAAATCATTTAATAAGGTATCGATTTCAAAACCAGTGCGAGGCTTCCCATCCACGCTACTCACCCCCGACAGGTCTTTGCGAACCAAGACAGGGTTGAGGTTGAGGCTTTGGGCGACGGCGGCAGCCGACACGTATTTCTCGCCTTGCTGCTGCAGCTTGCGGATGTGGCTGTAGTAGAGCGGCAACCGGCTCAAAGTCGATTTCGGTACTACGAGGGAGGTATTGTGCTGTGTTGCCATTCGATACAAATTTATCTATTTGTTTGATGGCGCAAAAATAGTGCATTTTCCGATACGAGGTATCAAAAAAATGCACTAATTCTCAAATATATTGTAAATTATTGTGTGTTAACTTGATAAAAAATCAAGGCATAAGTTCAAACTCAATGCCAACACTCCAAGGTGAAGGCTGGTTGTTGGGGCTGCCTATCAAAAAGTCTTCTTTAGTAATGACTGGTGACAGGCGGTAGCTACCATAAACGCCAATATTGAGCAAGTTTGCGATGCTGTAGCTGATGCGCGTAGTGGCACCGTATTCGAAGAGGTTCATTGCTCTACAGTAGTTATAATAGCTTGTAACTTTGCTGTTGTAAGGTTTAGTCGGGTTGCCTTCAGCATCTTGCCATTTCAGATTGTCCACAATCTTGACACGGCGCAGAGCATTAATGCCGCCATATACGCCTAAGTCCCAATTGATGCCCCACAGACGGATGACGACGCGTTGCAGCAATTCGCCACGCAGTTGCATCTGACGCATGATGGTTTCGCGATCTGCTACTTCCATGGCGTCTGGAATCTGTCCTTTGGCTACAAAACGGTTCCAATCCAAACCAAGACCCATACCTATTTTATATGACTTGCCGTACATCCAGCGACGACCGAAAGCGAAATGGCGGTTGAAGCCGTTCCAAGTGGTATTGGGCAAGTTGTAGTCGTATTGGAAATAGGTGGTTTTCTGCCAGCCTTCAGCATCCACCTTTTTAAATGTGCCGTCTTGACCATGGATACGAATATTATTGGCTGCGAGTTTGATGTCGCCGCCCATGCCGCTGATGGGACAGGAGTCATAGAATCCGTTGTAGCTGACGTTGAGCTTCTTGCCTTGTCCGAAGTCCTTGTTCATCAGTTTGATGCCTGTAGAGTCAGGATACACCTTATAATAACCGAGCAGCACACCGTCTTCACCTTCCACGTTGATGAATACGTCTTGGTTTTCAAAGACCTTTGGAACGACAATTTTCACACCATCTTTTTCTTGCACGAGATTAAAGGAACGTTCGGCGGGCTTCAGTTCGTTGGTGAAGTAGGCGGCTTGGGGAACGCCATAGCCGTAGGCATAATCATAATAAGGATATAGGTCGCATGATTTTTGGATTTCTTCCTTCATTTGAAGGGCCGTTAAGTCACGCTTGGTTTGCCACGCACAGGCACAGAAGCCTGCTACCAATGGACTGGAGAATGAGGTGCCAAAGGCATCGGTGAACTTGCCGTTGCTCGGGTTGGCTACTACGGCGTGACCATAAGCCACCACGTTGGGTTTGAGGCGTTTGTCGACGGTGGGACCGAAGGAACTGAACGAGATGTGATTGTAATTCATCGGGTCGGCATCGATGCCACCAACGGTGAGCACATTCTCGGCATCGGCTGGGGTGATGATGGTCATCCAGCGGCTGTCGTCGCCTTCATTACCGGCAGAGTTGCAAACCAGAATGCCTTTCTCGACGGCCTTGTTGGCGGCTTTGGCCACGTAGGAAGTGCCGTCCATGTCGCGGGTCCAGTGGCGGTCTTTGCCGTAGCCGAGCGAACTATTAATAATGTCTGCACCGTTCTTGTCGGCCCATTCCGCGCCTTGCGCCCACCACACCTCTTCCTTAAAAGGCTCGGGGTCGATTTCGGTGCGCGCCAAAAGGAACTCCGCGCCTGTAGCCAGCCCGATTTTCTTTCCCTCCTCGTTGATGCCGGCGATGCAACTCAACACCATCGTGCCGTGGGTACTCCAGCCATACACGTTTTCCTTTTTGTTTGGAAAATTGTAGGTCATGAGGATTTGGTGGTTGTCGCGCAGATGCTGGAAAGCAGGGTGGGTGTCGACTTTCGGGAAGCCGCCGTCCATCACGCAGATGCGGAGGCCTTTGCCGTCAATGCCATGGTCGATGAAGTGCTGGCCACCGAAGCGTTTCAGTTGGCCGGTGAGGATGTCCTTATTGTCTTCCTCAATCTCCTTGAACTCGGTCTTAACGCTGGCAACCGTCCCATTGGAAACGATTTCCTGCACCTTGGCCACGAAAGGCAATTGTGCAATCAAAGCTGCATTGTCATCAGTTGCTTCAATGCCGACAGCGTTGAGCCAGCGCGACTCGCCGAAAACCTCGTTGGAGTAGGAGCCAACCGCGTTGACATAGCTGTCGTTCAAAGGATAGTTGCTGATGTCGTACAGGTCGGCGCCACATTGTTGATAACGCGCGATGGCCTTGGCATCAAAATAGGAATAAGGATCGAATTGGGTTTCATTTTTGTCGGTGAAGAAAACCCAGAAACACTTGCTTTGTGCCATAATCATGCCGCTTAACATGGTGAAAATGGCGATTAAAATAGTTTTTCTCATAAATTTTAAAATTTGCTGCAAAGGTATGGTTTTATTTCCTAATTTTGTCACCAATTAATAATAAAATTGTATGCCTATGGATAAAAACCTTACCAAAGAAAAATTCGAAATCTTCATGATGCTATGTGCGTCGGGCATTGATGGCACAATCTCCATGAAAGAATTGGAACGTATTTGCATGCAGTTCGACGAAAAGAGCTATTATGAAGTCTTTGAGTCATGGAAGTCGATGACCAGCCCGGCTTGGCTGAGTTTTTTCAAAGAACACAAGGACGAGTTCCTTAAGACCGAGGAAGACAAAGCTGCTTTCATGGCCAATATCAATGACATTGTTTCGGCTGAGGAAGGCGAGGTCAACCTCAAGGAGAAGAATTTCATGAAAGTTCTCGAAATGCTGATGAACGACGAACTATAATAGCTAGACACATGTAACATTTCGGCTTTCCGATGTGACTATTGCCCATCGGAAAGCTTTTATTTTTTATAAATGATGCCTCTTTCTAAATTAGAACGATTCTAATTTAAGATTTTTGCAATTTTGATATTTTTATCTGGATGAAAAACAGGTGGATACAAAAACACCAACTCTCAAAAAATCTTTCTTGATTATTTGGAATGAGCCATTATTTTCCCTAAATTTGCAGCGTTTTTCGAGAGGCCTTGTCCTTTTGAAAGACAAAAATGAGAAATCAACTCAATAAATAACCATAAAAAAATCATTCTATGGCAAAAGTTAAGTCTTTAGCAGAACTGAAAGCTATGAGAGAAAAGCTTCAGTCCAACCTTGACCTTCGCGAGAAGAGCAACGATCCCGACTCTTTGGTGCAAATTAAGGTCGCAATGGCTACCTGCGGTATCGCCGCCGGTGCAAAACAAGTTATGGAACACATGATGGAGAAGGCCGACGAGCTGAAGCTCGGCATCGTCTTCACCCAGACCGGCTGCATGGGTTACTGCCACGCCGAGCCGACCATCGAGGTGAAGTGCCCTGGCAAGGACCCGATCGTCTTCGGTCATGTCGACAACAACCGCGCTGACGAAATCCTCACCAAGTATGTGATGAACAACGAAATGGTGGAAGGCGTCATCCCCGTGAACTACGAAACTATCTAATAACTTAATTCGGAGGAATTTATATGGCAAAAATCAAGATGCACGTGCTGGTCTGCGGCGGTACAGGCTGCCAGGCCTCGGCAAGTGCTCAAATCATCGAGAACTTCCAGCGCATTCTTGCTGAGAAGGGCTTGCAGGATGAAGTTCAGGTGGTCAGAACGGGTTGCTTCGGCTTCTGCGAGAAGGGACCTATCGTGAAGATCATGCCTGACAACACGTTCTACACTCAGGTGAAGCCTGAAGACGTCGAGAAGATTATCAACGAGCACATCATCAAGGGCCGTAAGGTCACTGATTTGCTCTATCTGGATC
>CAMHRP010000055.1:0-21432 GCA_946187645.1 uncultured Bacteroidales bacterium
CTTTCCCGTCGATAACGGTATCAGTCTTCCATACCTTGTTGTTCTGCGCCTCAGCGCACAGCACAGCCATAACAACCAGCAGTGCGGTCAAAAATGATTTCTTTGCCATAGCTTTACAGTTTTACAATTATTCTGCCTTTTATCATGGCAATCGCCGTGCCAAAATTGTAAACAATTAAAAACCAATAAAATACAAAAACAGCGTTTTACAAAAAGTGTAAAGTTTCTTTACAGTGGTGTAAAGAAACTTTACAGTGAGCGTTGTCATGAAGAATTTTTTTGGGAGCTTTTCATTCAAAAATCTAGGAAATGTGTAATTTTGCCACATTGAAAAATCTAGGAAAGGTGTATAAACACCAATGTGAAAAATCTAGGAAAGGTGATTTATGAGACGGAAAATCCGTGATGAATTAGTACCAAAACAATCTTTCCACGCCATACGTCCTTCACTCCAAGGATGTTGAAGTCAAAGACAAGTTGGTATTTCTTCCGCTTTATATGACGCTGCTGTTATAATAAACCGAGGGACACGAGTTATGTTTTTTTGCGTCCTCGTGTCCCATGTCTTTTTATAGTTGCGACAAAACCTCTTCCACAATTTTACCGTCGAACAGGTTGATGATGCGGTCAGCGTAGCCGGCGTCGCGCTGCGAGTGGGTCACCATGACGATGGTGGTGCCTTCCTTGTGGAGGTCGGTGAGCAGGTCCATCACCTCCTTGCCGTTCTTCGAGTCGAGGTTACCCGTGGGCTCGTCGGCGAGGATGAGCTTGGGGTTGGCGACCACGGCGCGGGCAATGGCCACCCTTTGCTGCTGACCGCCCGACAGCTGCTGCGGGAAGTGCGAGGCGCGGTGCTTGATGGCCATGCGCGTCATGATGTCCTCGACGCGCTGCTTGCGCTCGGCGGCGGGGATGTTCATGTAGCGCAACGGCAACTCGATGTTCTCAAACACGTTGAGTTCGTCGATGAGGTTGAAGCTCTGGAACACGAAGCCGATGTTGCCCTTGCGGAACTGGGTGCGGTCCTTCTCCTTGAGGTCGCCGACCTGATGGCCAAGAAGTTCATATTTGCCTTCGGTAGGGTTATCCAAGAGGCCGAGGATGTTGAGCAAAGTCGATTTGCCGCAGCCCGAAGGCCCCATGATGGCGACAAACTCGCCGTCGTTGATTTCGAACGAAACGCCGTCCAATGCGATGGTTTCGATTTCAATGTCCTCGCTGCGGAAGACCTTTCTCAGATTCTCTGTCTTAATCATGACTTTTGATGTTTGATTGTTTAACTGAAATTTGGTTGTAATGTTGTTTGTTGTCTGTCCAATTTTCGGTGTAAAATACACCTCATAATTTTACGCCAAAAAAACTATAGCGAATTTTATGCCAAATAAAATACAACTTACTATAAATCAATACTTTACAAAAACACCCCTTTGTAAAAAGTGTAAAATTTCTTTACGTGGTGTAAAGAAACTTTACAGTAGTTTACAATTTGACGAAATGTTATTCGTGGAAATACATGTTTTGGGCGTCGTCCTTCAATGCGGAATACAGGCTGTTTCGGTTTTGGCAGCAGAAATACACTTTTTTTCGATAGTGGCCGAAAATTTCAATAGTGAACCTCATTAATGCACCAAAAGCCCGACCAACCCAAGGTTAGCCGGGCTTTCGATGGCTTTTGACGCTTCCTTTTATCCAAACATGTATTTGAATGTCGGTTTAATTGAACATTTCATCCTTTAGAACCAGAGTATATTCCCTGCTCAGTTGCGTCTCGCTTTCAGGATAGCAACTCCAGGCTTCGCGAGTGAAGAAGTAGCGTTGCGCTTCGGTGGCATTCTCGTCGTGGCGGAAGATGATTGTAGATGCGCCATCGGAACGGCGAGTAAGTTGCACACTGTCGAAATCCGACATGAGTTGACCGAAGGCTTGCTCTTCAGAAACATAGGTATGACGACCGCCCATGGTATGAAAGGAACTAATCGTCGTTTTGTCGTAAACACTGCCCGAGTTACTGGTGTAAGGGCTTGTGTGGAAAGCTCCGCTTGTCCCATTCCATCCTTTGAAATCAAGCGTGTCGTTTTCGGTGTGGGCAATTGCGAAATCTACATCAACGAAATACTCGCAAGAAGTCAGGAACGGAAGAGTGAAAGTCATCGCCGCAAGAAAAACGAGCAGCGTTCTGAATCTGATTTTTTTGTTGTTCATACTTTTTAAATTTTGGTGTTTTTAATTTTTGAAATCCATGCTGCAAAAGTATAGCAAATTATTGTCGTTTTGACAAGTTTTCGGGGCATTACAAACTTTTCAAAAATCACATACTTGATTCTCAATTTATTGCGATTTTTCATTACAACATTTTTACTTCTCATAACCTATCTCTCTCCTCCTCACTAACCGACCTCGAATCAAGTCTCACCTTCGATTGGCCGATCTTATAGGTGACATTCAGCATGATGTTTCGCCCATCGCTGTCAAAGAAGACCAACGAATTGCCACGAAGGATGCCCTGCTGCCAATAGAGCATGGAGTTGAAGATGTCGTTGGCACTCAGCCGCACGGTCAGGTTGTTGTTGAGGAAACTCTTTTCCAAACTGGCGGAGAGACTCCACAACTCTTTCACTGTAACGCTTTGTGAAGGATATGGTGTCCCGTAATAGAAATTCAGGTTGAACTTCACATCGTAAGGCAAAGTCAGCATATTGCCGACGGAAAGCATGGCGTAGTTCCTGTTGTTCTGTTTCAGTATGCCATCTTCTTCCTTTTCGTAATAGTTCCTGCCGAAATAGACGGAACTGTAAAGATACCACCACTTGGTGACATTCCCGTTCCACGCGATGGAGCCGAACAAACTTTGCGTATGGTCTCCGTTTCTGTAACGCACTTCTCCAAAATCAAGATTACCAGCACTCTGATAATGCTCCCAATAAATGGGATTGATTTCGTAATTGTAGCCGAAACGCACCGAAAGCGAGATGGGGAAACTGGCAAAAACCTGTGCCGAATGGATGTGGGTGTTAATCAAGTTGGGATTGCCCATCGTATTGACCAAGGAATCGATGTACATGCTGGGGTTCAAGGCATCCAACGAAGGGCGGACGATGCGCTTCGAGTAAGACGCACCTACTGCATAGCCCGGGGTTGGTTTGTATTGTACAGTGGCATTCGGGAAAAGGCCGAAATTATTGTAATCTACTTGGGGAACATCGTTCAAGGAATTATGACGGTCAACATATTCAGCCCGCAGTCCGGCGGTGGCCGACCACTTGTCGGAGAAATTGTGCGCGACGCTTGCGTAGGCGGCGGCGTTCGACTCGTCGGAATGGTAGTGCTGCAAGAGATTGTTTGTTCCTGTCAGGTCAACATGGTTGTCGGTTTGGATTAGCGAGTATTTCGCTCCTGCTGCAAGTGTGGTCTTGCCGTTTCGGAGCGGCAGGGTGTAGTCGGCCTTGCCCACATAAATGCCCGTGTTTCCATAACCTTTGTTAAGGTTCAGAATGCCGTGGCTTTCACTTCCGTCAACGATGTTGCGGAAAGCGTCCTCGTCATTATAACGGTTGTAGGTGTAGTCCAAGGTCACGTTGAGGTTCTGGCCGAGGCTGTCGATGTCGTAATTGAAAAACAACGTGTTGTTGCTTCGCAGGCTCTTATCGTGGGTGTTGGTCACGGTCTTGAAATCCGTGTGGCCAGGTCCTTCGAAATGGGTCGTTTGCTCGCGCAGGCTCGTCCCATTGCCCAGGTTGTTGATGCTCTGCAAACCGATGGTCATTTTCGGGGTCAGGGCGTATTCCAACATCAGTTTCGCGTTATGGCCTTGGTTTTCCGAGAGGTTGTAGGCACGGTGCTCAATCATCGAGTAGCCCATCACGTCCTCATCATTATAAGTATGAGTGTTGCGTCCGTTGAAGCCATAATAGAGGTTGGCCGAGAACTTGTTTCTCGACAAGGTGACATCAGCGAAAGCGCTCTCGCTCCAACGCCGTGCCTTGGTCAGTGTGCCACCAAGGCGCACCGAGAAGTTGTCATGCCGCTGTAGCGTGACGATTTTCACGATGGCGGTGGCGTCGGCCTCGTATTGCGACGACGGGTTGTGGATGATTTCGATGGACTTGATGTTTTGCGGGTTCAGGTTATAGACCTCGTCCATCGAATACACGCGCCGGTTGTTGATGTAAACGATGGGCGAGCCTTGCCCGATGACGGAGAGGTTGTTCTGTCCGTCCACCAAGAGGCCGGGCGTTTTCTTCAGCATGTCGATGCCGTCGGCACTCGACGAAAGCAAGGTGCTTTCCACCCCAACCACCGTCTTGTCAGGCAAGGTGGTGATTTCAGGCCGCTTGGCCGCAATGGTCACCTCTTGGAGTTGCGAGGCCGCGACATTCATTTTCAGCGTTCCCAAATTGCCTTTGGGCTGATTGACGAATTCCGGCTCATAACCCACAAAGCTGATTTTCAGCAGGTCGCAGGCCAAGTCAAACGTAAATCGCCCATCGTTGTCGGTGGTCACGCCACCGAGGAAAGTGCTGTCGGGCAGTTGCATCGCCACGATGGTGGCATACGGAATAGGCGCGTCGGTTTCGTCCACCACGCGGCCACTGATGTTTTGCGCCTCAGCGCCCAGCACCGCCATAATAACGAGCAGTGCGGTCAAAAATGATTTCTTTGCCATAGCTTTACAGTTTTACAATTATTCTGCCTTTTATCATGGCAATCGCCGTGCCAAAATTGTAAACAATTAAAAACCAATAAAATACAAAAACAGCGTTTTACAAAAAGTGTAAAGTTTCTTTACAGTGGTGTAAAGAAAGTTTACAGTCAAAATTTTGGACGGTTTCAATCTGGCTTATTTGGTCATTTTCATAAAAAGTTGGAAAAAAGCAAAAAAGCAATCAGAATATGGTTGGAAAAAAGCAAAAAAGTGGTATTTTTGCGGTTGGAGAAAAGCACAATAAAATGGTTAATAGAAAGATTTACAACTATTTGAAAGATTTCTTTTTGAACGACAAAAAATCTCTCCTCGTAACGGGGGCGCGACAAGTCGGGAAGACGTATGCCATCCGCAAGGTCGGTGAAACGATCTTCAAGCATTTTGTGGAGTTTAATTTCATTAAAAACCCGAAACTCAAGACCATTTTCGCCAACCCGCTCGACACAAACGACATTCTGTTGCGCCTTTCTGCGATGACGGACACCAAATTGGAAGCTGGCAACACCTTGATTTTCTTCGATGAAGTACAGGAATGTCCCGAAATCGTTACCGCAATCAAATTCCTCGTTGACGAGGGAAGCTACCGTTACGTCATGAGCGGTTCTCTTTTGGGTGTCGAATTGAAAGATTTGAGAAGCGTTCCTGTCGGTTACATGGCTGAAAAAGAGATGTTTCCGCTCGATTTCGAGGAGTTTGCCTTGGCTTTGGGCATGAGCGGCGAGGTGATGCAACATTTGCAAAACAGCTACAAAAAGCGGACTCCCGTCGATTCCGTTGTCCATGAGAAGATGATGGAACTGCTCCGGCTTTACCTTGTGATTGGAGGAATGCCAGCTGTTGTACAGAAATATCTGGAAACCAACAACATGCAGGATGTCAGGCACGAGCAGGAGAATATCATAAAGCTGTACAAAAAGGACATTGCCAAGTATGCCGACAACAAGCTTTCCATCAAGGAGATTTTCGATAGGATTCCGTCGGAACTCAACGCCCAAAACAAGCGGTTTATCCTTAAATCGCTGAACGACAGGGCGAAATTCGAGAAATACGAGAACAGCTTCCTTTGGATAGCCGACGCGGGGGTTGCCTTGCCCACTTATAATATCGACAAGCCCTGTGTGCCGCTGAAACTCAACGAACAGCGCAATCTGTTCAAGCTGTTTCTGAACGACGTCGGTCTGCTGGCTTGCATGTATTCGTCTGGCTTTCAACTCAATATCATGATTGGCGAAATCAACGCGAACTTCGGGGCTGTTTTTGAGAACTTCGCCGCACAAGAGTTGCGCTCGCATGGCTACGACCTTTACTATTTCAACAGCAAAAAGCAGGGAGAGCTTGATTTCGTGATTGAACACGACGGTCAAGCGCTCCCAATAGAAATCAAGTCAGGGAAGGACTACAAGCGGCACAACGCCCTCAGCAATGTGATGAGCAATGCGGAATATGCCATCAAAGAGGCCTTTGTCTTTACGACCGGAAACATCGAAATCCGCGACAAAACCGTATATTTACCTGTGTATCTGCTGATGTATCTTCGTGAAAAAGAGCTTCCTAACGAAAGGATTGTGTTCAAGCCGATGTAGGATTTTGCGGACACCAAAAGCCCGACCAACCACAAAGGTTAGCCGGGCTTTCGACGGCTTTGGTTTTCCTTTTATCTAAACAAGGTATGCGTCGGTCGCCGTTTCTTGTCTCATTTCTAATCACAGTTGCGACAACACCTCTTCCACAATCTTACCGTCGAACAGGTTGATGATGCGGTCGGCGTAGCCGGCGTCGCGCTGCGAGTGGGTCACCATGACGATGGTGGTGCCTTCCTTGTGGAGGTCGGTGAGCAGGTCCATCACCTCCTTGCCGTTCTTCGAGTCGAGGTTACCCGTGGGCTCGTCGGCGAGGATGAGCTTGGGGTTGGCGACCACGGCGCGGGCAATGGCCACCCTTTGCTGCTGACCGCCCGACAGCTGCTGCGGGAAGTGCGAGGCGCGGTGCTTGATGGCCATGCGCGTCATGATGTCCTCGACGCGCTGCTTGCGCTCGGCGGCGGGGATGTTCATGTAGCGCAACGGCAACTCGATGTTCTCAAACACGTTGAGTTCGTCGATGAGGTTGAAGCTCTGGAACACGAAGCCGATGTTGCCCTTGCGGAACTGGGTGCGGTCCTTCTCCTTGAGGTCGCCGACCTGATGGCCAAGAAGTTCATATTTGCCTTCGGTAGGGTTATCCAAGAGGCCGAGGATGTTGAGCAAAGTCGATTTGCCGCAGCCCGAAGGCCCCATGATGGCGACAAACTCGCCGTCGTTGATTTCGAACGAAACGCCGTCCAATGCGATGGTTTCGATTTCAATGTCCTCGCTGCGGAAGACCTTCCTGAGATTTTCTACTTTAATCATTGCTTTTAGTCTTTAATGGTTAAACTTTTATTTTGTTGATTTGTTGTTTGATTCTTTTTGTGGGATACACTTCGTGTAGAAATCTTTCAAAAATCTGATTTTTAAAATCTTTCAAAATCTTATTATTTCCTTTTATTGATGTCATCTGATTTTTGACAGATTTTTACTGATATTTTTGACAGATTTCTTTGCGAAGCAAATCCCATAATTAAAACACCAGCACCTCCGATTCGCCAAAGTTGTCGTAAGAAGAAGTAATCACCTTCTCGCCAGCCTCCAGACCTTCGACGACCTCGTAATACTGCGGGTTTTGTCGCCCGATGCGGATGTCGCGGCGCGTGGCCTTGCTGCCGTCGGACGAGAGCACATAGATCCACTTGCCGCCTGTCTTTTGGTAGAAGGCGCCACGCGGGATGAGCACCGCCTCCACGGGCTGGCCGAGTTGCAGGTTGAGGTAATAGGTCTGGCCGCTGCGGATGTTCTCGGGCTGCTGCTCCATAAACTTGAAGTCGGCCTTGAACTTGCCGTCGCGCACCTCGGGATACACCTTGCGGATCTGCGCCTGATACCGCTCGCTTTGCCGCTCAAAGGTGGCCTCCAAGCCAGGCGTGATGCGGTCGATGTAATGCTCATCGATCTGGGCCTCAATCTTGTAGCTATCGAGGTTGTTGATTTGCCCGATCTTGGAGCCTGCGCCCACCGACTGGCCCAACACCACATCCAACAGGCCCAACTCGCCATCGATGGGTGCCTTGATGGTCAGGTTTTCCTTGCGCTTGCGGA
Source organism: uncultured Bacteroidales bacterium (assembly GCA_946187645.1). Classification (GTDB taxonomy): domain Bacteria; phylum Bacteroidota; class Bacteroidia; order Bacteroidales; family F082; genus Limimorpha. Next base: position 7,876 of record CAMHRP010000055.1, read on the forward strand.
TCATCATCATATTGACGCGCATGTTTTCGAGGCTCTCGCGCATACGGTCGATTTCCACCGAGCGATGGAGGCTGTCCTGCTTGGCGCGGTTCTCCACCAGCTTCAGGCGGCTGTTCGAGAGCGTGAAGTCCTCCTCGGCCTTCAGGTAGTCCTCTCGGGCGATGAGGCCGTCGTCGTAGAGCGACTTCTGCGCCTCGTAGGTGCGGCGATTGCGTTGCACCTCCATCTGCAGTTGCAGTTTCTCCTGCTCCACGCTCAGCTTCTGCTGTTCCATCTGAATCATGGTGTTGCGCAGGATGTTCTCCTTCTCGGCGAGGTCGGCCTCGGAGGTGAGGATCTGCATGTCGAGGTTCTCATTGCTCAAGATAAGGATGACATCACCCGCCTTGACGCGACAGCCTTCCTCGGTGACAATCTGTTGCACCACGCCACCTTCCAAAGGGCTGATTTGGATGGTCGTCATGGGCGCGACCTGTCCGCTGATGCGGATGTAGTCGTTGAACTCGCCCGAGGTGACGGTGCTCACGGTGATGTTGTCCGCGTCGATGCGGAGTTTCTTCGAGTCGTCCCTGAAAATAAGCCAGAGGATAAAGACGAGGAGCAACGCCCCGCCCCAAAACGGCAGTGCCTTCTTGGTGAACGCGCGGCGAATGCCTTTTTTCTGTTCGATTTTTCTGTCCATTGAGTGTTCCATAACTATTGTAGATTTATAATTTCAAATTTCAAGATTTCAGGATTCTTTTTTTTAACTACGGATTTCGCGGATTTTACAGATTTGTTCCCGTAAATTTTTGGAAGTAAGCGTCCGATGAGTACGGATGGCTGCCACCGGTAGGAATCCGTAACAATTTGGGCACTTGTGCCTTCCAAATTTCTTGTCGGCCATCCGTTTAATCCGTGCAATCCGTAGTTTCTGACTATTCATTGTTTTGTGGGTTTTGATTGTTTTGTGATAAACGCTATTCCTTCTTCAACACCATAGCTGGATTAGCCCGTGCCGTCTTGATGCTTTGCCAAATGACTGACAGGAACGCCATCAGCACGACGACAAGCACGGCCAAAGCGAAAATCCACCACGAGAGGCTGATGCGGTGCGTGTATTCCTCAAGCCAACGGTGCATAATGAACCAGGCCACGGGAATGCCAATCAGTGCAGCCACAGCCACCATCTTCATGAAGTTCAGCACCAACTCGCGCAACACGCCGCCATAGTCGGCGCCAAAAACTTTCTTCACCGCCACAGCACGACGCTCCTGCTGCATGTAGTAGGAACTCATTGCAAACAAACCCAACGCAGAAACGAGCATCGAAAGCAAGGTGAAAATCAGGATGATGCGAAGCATCCTGCTCTCGCCAGCAAAAAAGGCTTCAATCATGTCCTCAAGGTAAAGCGCTTCAAAACTCTTGTCGGGAAACAGCTCTTTAGTCACTTGTTCCAAACGGTCGAGAGCCGCCTTGTGGTCACCGGTGGTCTTCACCAACAATTTCCATGGAAAATCGTCATCGGGATTCTCACCTCGATTGTTAATCAAGGCCGCCGACTGCTGTATTTCCAAAGGCCAAATCTTGAAATCGTAGTATATGCCACCTATTTCATAGGTTTTTCCGTCTTTATGTCTAAATTCCGTCACCGTCTCGTCTATACCAATTTGGCCGAAAGCATATTCATTGAGCCAATAAGACCCAGGGATATGATTGTCCTGTTTAGCGCGAAGGCCCAAGATGTCGAAATAATGCTGGTCGCCTTGTATTTGCTGGAACGAGACCCAATTGCCGTTTTCCACCTCCATCGTCCAATTGTTGGTGCCCAACAACGGCGTACCGTCACCTTGCCCCACGTCCTCCACAAACGGCTCGGCACGATAAGCATCCAACAAGGCCTTGATTTCACCCGTCTTGCCGTACACATTGTCTATGACCAAAATGTCTTTCGTATTGTAGCCCAAATCGGCGGTTATCAGGTGCCGCGTTTGCAAGTAAAGGGTCAAAGCCGAAACAAGCATCACCACAGTCACGGCATTCTGCACCACGATGATGATAGGACCATAAACCGTCTTGGTCTTCACCCGCAACGATCCGCGCACAATCTCGATGGGCTGCACTTTTTGAATCATCAAAGCGGGAACAAGCCCGGCAAGGAAACCCAAAAGAAGCACGAATCCAATGACAATCAACACATTGACCGTATTGACCGCTCCGAAAACCGAGATATCGTAGTGCAATAGCTCAGAAGCGGCAGGCGCAAGAACTTCAGCCAAAAGAACCGCCAAGCCCATCGCCAAAGCACAAAGCACAGTGCTTTCGCCTATCATTTTCAAGAAAATGCCTGCCTTTGTTGCCCCAACGAGCCTCCGCGTGGCCATTTCCTTGGCGCGAAAACCGATGAGTGCAGTGGAAAGATTCAAATAGTTGAGTATGGCGAACAACAAAAGCATCAGGCACATGGACAATAATAGGTTCACAAAAAAGCGGTTGCCCAAACTCACAGTGGCTGTATGATCCTGTGCTCCTTCTTTAAGGAAATACACCTCACGCAGCGGGATGATGCGCACCTCGTCATACTTTTGCTTATAAACCCAGAAGTTTTCCTCGCACCAAGCCAAAATGTCGTCGTGGCGAGCCTGCAAATCCGCACCCGGATAAGTCATCACGAAGCAGACACCTCCGCCGCCACCATTGCTCATGCGCTCATTGTTGGCCGGGTTGATAATCGGCATCAAATTGCCATGTCCCAACACATCTGGCGCGTTGATGATGCTGTTGCCGAAGTCTTTGAAAACGCCGCACACCACCATGGGGTAGCCATCGTTTCTTTCAAGTATGATTTGTCGCCCGATGGGGTCTTTGTCGCCGAAATGCGCGTTGGCAAACGCCTCGCTCACCATACAACGGTCACCTGATATTTTCCAATCGGCCTTCGAGCCTTTCACAAGGTCGTAGCTGAACATCTCGAAGAAACACGAGTCCGCGAAGGTGAGGCTACCATAGACGGTCTCGCCGTCAATGCTAAACTCCTCATTGAAAGAATAGTTACAAACCGCGCACGATTTCTCAATTTCGGGGAATTGGTTGCGCAAGTGCTTGTCTAACCAATAGCCCATATTGAGGCTTTCCTCGTTGGTGATGACAAAAATTCTGTCAGCGTTCTCTTGGAAGGCATCGGTGGAGAGTTGTTTCTGCACATACACGGCCAAGAGCAGCACGAATGCCATTGAGATGGTCAAGCCCAAAAGATTGATGAGGGCGTAAAGTTTGTTCCGTTTCAAAAAATTGAAAAATGATTTCATATTGTTGAAGTGTTGATTGTTTAACTGTTGAATTGTTTGTTGAGTTTCCCTTCGGGAATCTATATTTATCATGCACCCTCATACCAATCCTTGTGCCAAACTTGCAAATCAATAATAATCAACGAAATACAAAAACAGCTATTTTACAAAGTGTAAAGTTATTTTACAGTGGTGTAAAGAAACTTTACACTTGCTTTTACACTTTAATTTGTGAGCAGATTTGAAAAAGTGTATCTTTTCAACCTAAATACTACCGAAAAAGTGTATAAAAATAGAGTTTCTTGGCTAAATCTCATAAAAATATCAAGATTACGCCAGAATTCTACAACAAAGTTGGCGCAATCTCATTTTTTTTGTAACTTTGCGCCAAAATTCACCAAAATATGAAAGACAATATCATCGGTCGCAAAGAGGAAATCGTCAAGTTGGAGAAATATCTGGCAAGTGGGAAATCTGAATTTGTCGCCATCTATGGAAGACGGCGTGTCGGCAAGACTTTCCTTGTGAAAGAACTGTTTGAAGGAAAGTTTGCCTTCCGGATGACAGGAAAAGAAAACGCAAACACCAAAGAACAGTTGGAAAATTTCCACTACGCACTGAGCAACTACACCGAAAATGCCGAGATGCCTAAAACTTGGACTCAGGCTTTCCATCAACTTGAGAAATACATTGAGCATGAAGCAGAAGAAGGTCCCAAAATTCTGTTTTTCGACGAACTGCCCTGGTTCGACACAAGAGGTCCCAAGTTTGTGAGCGCTTTGGAGCATTTTTGGAATGACTGGGCCGCTTACCGCAACGACATCAAACTCATCGTATGCGGAAGTGCAACCACATGGATGCTTAACAAAGTGGTCAACTCGAAAGGCGGCCTGCATAACCGAGCCACACACACCATGCTTCTTTCACCGTTTACCTTGGGTGAGACGGAACAATATTTCAAGTCGCAAGGCTTCCTTTACGAGCGTCAGGAAATCATCGAAAGTTATATGGCCGTGGGCGGCGTGGCTTATTATCTGTCGCTTTTCGAGCGCGACAAGAGTGTGGCACAAAACATCGAATCGCTCTGTTTCACCCGAGGAGGCGAAATGGTGAACGAGTTCGAGAAAATCTTCAAGTCGCTTTTCAAGAAAGCCGATAACCACATTGCTGTAGTGACTGCACTCGAAAAGAAAGGAATGGGCATGACACGACAAGAAATCATAGAGACAGCCCACCAAACCAACAACGGAAACCTGACACGCCTGCTTAAAGAACTTGAGGAATGCTCTTTTATCCGAAGCTATATCCCCTTCAAAAAGAGCAAAAAAGATACATTGTACCAGTTGATTGACCCTTTTACGCTCTTCCATTTCCGCTTTATGGGCGACTCTAGAAGTTATCTGAAAGGGTATTGGCAAAAAATGCAAGCCACAGCCCTCTATGAAAGTTGGTGTGGCTATGCCTTTGAAATCGTGTGTCTCAACCACTTGGATCAGATTGTCCAAGCTTTGGGCATCGACGGCACTATCAACAAACCCTGCTCATGGTTCTACCGTCCTCCCAAGACTGCATCAGAAGATTTGGAAGAAGACCTGAAACACGGAGCTCAGATAGACCTCCTCATCGACCGTTCCGACAAGTGCATCAGCATTTGTGAAATGAAATACTCGAACGATGAATACGAAATCACCAAGAGCTATGACAGCCAACTCGCACGCAGAATGCGTATCTTCCGAAAGGTCACCAAAACGCGGAAGTCGTTGCTACCAGCGTTTATCACCCCGAACGGGCTATTGGACAACATGTACTCACGAAAAGTATCCCGTGAGGTGAAAGGCGATGCGTTGTTTAGTTAGTCACAATTAACTAATTATTCTTCAAAGACTTAACAGGATTCATTCGGGCAACGCGGTTGCTGCTCACGACGACCACGACAGTCACGATAAGCAAGACCGACACCGCGCCGATGATGAAATAGAGCGGCGAGAGACCGATGCGCATGGCGAACAACTCCAACCATTTGTCGGCGAGGAAATAGGCTATCGCCACACCGATTAAGGCGGCAATCACAGCCAGTTTCAGCACATCCACCACGAACATACGGATGATTTCGCCCGCAACCGCGCCATTCACCTTGCGGATGGCCACTTCCTTGCTGCGGCGGTTGGCCTCGTCGCGCACAAAGCCTATCAGACCAAACAAGGCAATCGCCAAAGCGAACAAGGCACCTATAATGAATGTGCGCCGCATCTGATACAGGTGGGTGTACTCCTTCTTGACCAATTCGGTGTAAGGCGTCACTTCGACATTGTTCCGCTCGGGCAGACATTCCTCGATGACTGCCTTCACCATGGCGATGGCTTCGGGATTCACTTCGCGCACTTTTACCACCAAGGTGTTCATCGCCCTCGACCAGTCTTCGGAGCCAGAGTTCCAATCCATGTTCCAACAGAAGCGGATGCTCGCGCGGTCGTCGTTGCCCAACATCGAGCCGATGACATAATCTTCATAAACGCCACAAATGGTGTAAACATCATCGTCGCCATCGCTGTGCTCCGAAATCAGGATGTCCTTGCCTACTGCGCCGTCGCTCCAGTCGGCATAAAGGTTCATCTCCTTCACGAAACTTTGGCTCACGGCCACATCCTTCGGCTTTGAAGGTGCTTTACCCTCTGTCAAACGGAAGCCCATCAGGTCGAAGAAGCCTTCGGTCGCCATGTATTGGTCACACACGCCCATCAGATACTTTGTCGGGTTGTCGGGCAGCATAATATTATTCCCCGATGACTTGTACAAAGGGATGCAATAGGTCAGTTCAGCAGCCTCTACCTCGGGATATTGCCGCAGTTTCTCCGTAATCAGTATCAATTTGTCCTTATCCGCGCCTCTCAACGGGGAATACAACAGATGCTCATATTCGTAGCCCATGTCGGCATTCAAAGCCCTTTCATATTGTCCGTCGGCCACGAGGACCATAGGCAACAGGATGGCATTGATGCCGATTTGCAACATCAGCAACGAGAGTTTCCAACGACGCTTGCTTTCCTTGTAGCCGCTGAAGGCCGTCGAGACAGGAATCCTGACGAACATCATCGCGGGGATGAGAGCTGAGACTAAGAAGATGAAAGCGATAATGCCGACAAGCACCCAACGGGTTTGCGGCACCATAAGGCTGGCAACCGGCACGCCCAACAACGACTCGATGACCCCGTTGAAGGCCCATATCACCAAGGCTGCCACGGCCAACGAAGCCAATAGGTTCAAGGCTGTCTCCTTGATGAGCATCCCGTAGATGCTTCCTGCGCTGGCACCGTAGCACTTCCTGACACCCATTTCCTTGGAGCGGCGCACCACATCCGAAACGGCCATCAGCAGGTAGTTGAGCACCGAGACCAGAAGCAGCAAGGCCGCCACCACCGAAAGAATCAGCACATAGTTTTTGATAGTAGGCTCATGGCGATGCATGGTGGCAAGAGGGGTCAGCGTGTACCAAATCGTGGAGCCGTCGCGTTCCAATTCCTCCAAAGGCTGGTGCGCTTCCTGCATTTTGCGGATGGCATCTTTCAAGCTGTTGGGATCCACATTGGGCGCCAACTTGACAAAACCGCGATAGCGGTCGTTGCCCAACCAATTGTTGATGCTCCACTCGCCGAACGCAGCAATAGTTGTCACAATATCACATTGTACGCTGCCGTTTTTCGGGAAGTCCTCAAACACGCCTACAACGGTCAGTTTCACATTCGGTCCCCACACATCGCTATAGATTTGCTTGCCGATGGCCTCGTTCACGCCGCCCAACTTCTCCGCAAAACTACGGCTGACGGCAATGTCGCCATTGTATTGTTGCAAGGCCTGCATCGGGTCGCCCGCAAGGAATTCACGATTGAAAAAATCAAAGAAGCAGGTGTCGGCACCGATACATAGGCCCGTGATGAGGTTGTCGTTTTCGTCATAAAGGTTACCGTTGAGCAGGTTGGAATAGCGCGTAGCGGCTTCCACGCCAGGCACTTCCGCTTTGAAGCCCGGAGCGATGCCTCCCGAAGTGCCCCAGAAATCATCGGGGTCGCCACCTTCTTGGAAGATGATGTTTTCCGTAATCATATAGATGCGGTCCACATCCTTGTAGAAACTGTCGTACGACAGTTCGAAACACACCTTGGCAATCAGCACGATGCCAATGGCGAGACCTATGCCTAACGATAGGATTTTGATTAATTTGTCGGAGATGCTATTCATTGTTGAATTGTTGATTGTTTAACTGTTGAATTGTTTGTTGAGTTTCCTTTCGGGAATCTAAATTTATCATGCACCCTTATACCAACCCTCGTGCCAAACTTGCAAATCAATAATAATCAACGAAATACAAAAACAGCTATTTTACAAAGTGTAAAGTTATTTTACAGTGGTGTAAAGAAACTTTACAGTGCATAGTTATCGCGCAAAATTGAGTTTTTTCCAAAACCAATCAATTTTGACAACTTTGGAAAAAACTTGATGCTTTCTCAAGAAGATTCAGAGAAAGAATCTGCTTTACAAAAACAGGTCGTCCGTGGTTAATGTAGCGACAAAACTGGAAGAATGGATGCCATTCTTAAGGCCATAGGTCGTTACAAGTGTTGGCCACAATGCTTCCTTGACTCCCGTTTCCTCGCGAAACTTTGAGACCCTACTGCGCAACTTTTCCTCTTCCTCCTTACTCAGCATGTATTCCGCCTCGCTATATTTCATCTCAAAAATGTTGATAATTCCGTCCGCACGTTCCAAAATCATGTCTATCTGGGCCTTGGGGTTTGTGCTCTTGCTTCGCCATGAGTAGAACTTGGTGGCGATACGGTCAATCCGCAATGCTTGTTTAATTTGGGCGACGTGTGCCATGCACAACCGCTCAAAACTCAAACCTAGCCAGGCGTTCACTTCTGATGTCCCGATATGGTTGCACCAATAACCTGTTTCCGCCTCAGCTTTGGTGACAAACGTCAAGTAGAACAGTGAATAGAAATCCGTCAGCTGGTAGATGGCTGAGTTCTTCTTTACATTTTTCTCCCTCACCACATATTTGCGGATAATGTCGCAATTGACAAGGTCTTCCAACTTCTTGCTCAAGGAGCCACTTGAGTCTTTACCAAGCACCCTGCTCAATTCATTACGTGTCAATCCTGACCGTACTTTCGAGAGTGCCGAAACGATGGCGGTATACGAGTCGGGTGACTTGAACAATGTTCTGTAAAGCCGCTTGTATTCCCTTCGCAGTTCCTCATCCTCGCTGAAGAACAAACGGTCGATGTTTATGGCAAAGCTTTCTTCCCGATTGAGCAAACTGAGGTAGTAAGGTATGCCACCGAGAGCCATATAAGCCTGCATTACAGATAGTCGTTCCCATTTGAAGCCTCGACTTTTCAAATAGCGTTCAGTTTCGCGCAATGTAAAAGGTCTCAAGTGCATCTCGTGGGTGATTCGGTCATGCAAACCGCCTTTATCATCCACAATATGGCGAATCATCCATGAAGTGGCCGAGCCGCACACAATCAGTGTCAAGTTGTCTTGAAGCGAGGCCCAACTGTTCCAAAAATAGCCCAATGCCCTAATAAAGCCCGAGCGTTGCGTATCCATAGAAGGCAATTCATCGAAAAAAACGATGCAGCGTTGCTTCAGCACGACTTTCTTCTTCAAAAACACTTTCAGAACCCGAAACGCCTCCATCCATGTCCTCGGCTTTTCAACCAACTCGCCGCTGTACTCCTGCATGGCATCGATGAATGCCTCCATCTGCTCATCCATGGAGCCGTCAAGGACACCTGTTATGGAAAAAGACATCTTCCCAGCAAACAATCGATCGACGAGAAAGGTCTTCCCGACCCGTCTTCTTCCATAAATGGCGACGAACTCAGGCCGCTCTGATTTGGTGTACTCTTTTAGCAACTTGATTTCCTGTTCTCTACCTATCAGCTTATCCATAATTGTCCTTTGTTGTTTTCACAAGCAAAGGTATGGAAATTCCTCAAAATAGAAATGAGTTTTTTCCAAAATTATCGATTTTTGGCAATTTTGGAAAAAACTCAGTATCGTTTTTCACTCTTTTTTCAGTGCCCAGACCGGATTCACCCGCGCCACCGAGACGATTTGCCAAAGTACTGACCCAATGGCAATCACAAACGACAGTACAACCGTGACCACAAAAATCCACGGGTGTAGATCAATGCGATAGGCAAAGTCTTCCAGATAGCGCTTGCAGATCCACACCGCCACAGGAATGGCAATCACGTTGGCAATCAATATCATAATGATGTATTCCTTCAAGTTGCGGCGGATTTCGCTCTGCATTGTGCCGCCAAACACCTTGCGGATAGCGATGGTCTTCTCGCGCTCGGAGGCGAAATGCGTGCTCATGGCCACCAGGCCGAGCAGAGAAAGGATGACTGAAATCGCCATAATCAGTTCGATGAGGCGCATCTGGCGACGTTGCTTGTCATATTTTGAAGCTACGACATCCTTCACGAAACCGAAATAATCCGGCTCAATGTAGAAGCCAAACATGTCCTCGGAGTGTTTCTTATAGACCGCCTCGATGGCGCGACGAGCCTCGTCATGGTCACCCACGATGTCCAAAAGAAGGTTGCAAATTTTTGAAAAGCCAATACCTAGATTGCCAAAGACGACGGTATAATCCTCATCTGCGGCATGGAGTGCATCAAGCATGTTGAAATCCTTGATGACACCACAAATGTCATTAAAGAAACAAGAGCTAATTGTGTCGTAATTGTAAACTCCATAAGGCATACCTGTCAATCCCGCAACGGTGCTTTCTTTCATCCAGCCACTGCCCACTTCAGGCTCGTGGAACTTTTCCAGCACCTGAAAACCCAACATCCGAAATGCCGCCGTGTCACATTCAAACATATTGACCATCACGTTGTGTTCCGTTTCGCCTTTCTTTTTCATTCCCAACGAGGTTTTTGACACCCCAGGCACGTTGTTGCTCAATGCCAATTCTTTCACGCACGGCAAACCGCGAAGTTCCTCCCTAAAAGCCTCTGATTTAGTAGTAAAATTCACTTTTGAGCTGATATAAAACAGGTTATCCATTTCCAGTCCCATCGGTCGCTCTACCATGTGGCGCATTTGCAACTCCATAGTTAATGTCAGAGCAATCAGGATAATGGAAATGGCATTTTGGAACACGATGAAGAAGCGCATCATCCCCTTGCGGCTACGCAACCGGAATGTGCCTTTCACAACATCGATGGGACGGGCTTGCGAGATGATGACGGCAGGCAATATGCCAGCCAGCAACGCCACCACCACGACCATCAACCCGTAAGCAGCGAGATAGTCCCAAGTGAACGGAATCCTCACTGCCACACTAGCACCAAGCATCCGATTGACCGAGGGCACAAGCACATAGGCCAGCAGCAAACCCACGGCAAAGCAACAGAATGTGAAGAACAACGACTCGCCGAGAAACTTCCAAACGATGTCGGACTTTTGAGCCCCGAGCAAGCGGCGCGAAGCCATCTCTTTGGCACGTTTCCCAGTGAGGGCCACATTCAGGTTGATGGACTTGACTATGTTAATACCTTTAATGAAAAAATCCTATCTTTGCGGCATGATTTTAAAACGCAAAGAAAATGGACAAACAACAGAATTTCAGCACTTTAGAGAATTTAAACGGGAAAAGTTGCATTTTATATTCCCGTGTCAGTAGTAAAGAACAATCAAACAGGGCGCAAATCAAACAATTGAAAGAGTTTTGTAATAGAAACGGAATCAATGTTTTACAGATATTTTCAGAGAATATCAGCGGCGCCGCTGAACACCGTGAGGAATTGGAAAAAATCCTTAATTCTGAACCTTTAGCGGATTTATTGATTATCCGTGAAGTTAGTAGGTTATCCCGTGAAGATGATTATAATGATAGTTATTATAAACTCCAGCAACTAATAAAGAAATATTCCGTTTATATACTACTTGATAATATTCTGATTGAAAAAGGAAAATCCAATTTGGCCAATGATATTACTTTAATGGTCAAATTATATGGTGCAGCAGATGAAAGAAAAAAAATCCGTGATAGAACCCAAAACGCAAAAAAGAAATATTCTGAAAGTTCTGTTTTAAATGCGGCCTATGGGGAAAGATATAAAAGATATGGACTTATAAAGGTTTCAAATCCAAACTACATAAAAGGCGGTGGAACTAAAAAAATATGGGATAAAGACCCCAAAGAATGGCCAAATGTAGAGCGTATTTTTGAATTAAAAAGTAATGGTTTATCTTATATCAAAATTTCAAATATTTTAGGTTTAACTCCTGAAACGGTTGTGAATGTTATTAAATCAGATACAATTAGATATTATATTAGCCTAGATAATCCTACCATATTGGAAAAGGTAGATTCTGAAACGCTAAAAAACAACTCAAATCCAACACCAACCAAACACCCAAACAAATACAAAAACAAAATTTTCTATGCAGATACTAATTTATCAATGGTTCACGGAAATGATTCAAAAAGGGGTTCAGTTTATGAAAGAAAAGGCGGTGGAATTAGTGGCGGTTTAATCATTGAGGAAATAATAGATAAAATTGTAATAATGGTAATAAATTTTGCCTTAGATGTAAAGGGTGAAAAACTCCAAATTATCAAGGAAAGAAATAAGGAAAAAATTGATAACTTGAATAATATTATAAACGGCCTGAATAATACAATAAACCAAAAAAATGATGAATTGGAAAAACTCAGAAAAAAAGTAAAATTATTTGATGATGATGAACTTTTGAAAGAATTGAATAATCAAATCAATCAAACCAAAAAGGAAATTGAAAACTTGAAAAATGAAATAATAAACTACACCATTCAATTAGACCGTTTAGAATCCATTGAATTTAATAAGGATATTATACAAGTCAATGAATCCAACTTTGAACCGTTTATTGAAAAATATATAGATTCAATTAGGTGTTATCATGTGAAAAGGTGTGTCCATAGAATTGATGTGAAAACGCTGAATCTTTGGGAAGATTTTACTTTTAGTTTTGAAGTGAAACACCATATAGGCCACACAATAACCCCGCTGAATATCTTTGACCCATCTTTAAGGGAAAATGTTATGCACCTAAGTAGAGAATAACGGCACAATCTGACAAAATGGCAAAATTTATTTTTTGGCATAAACTTTGAATTTGTACGCGCTGACTTTATACCAAATAAATTATATAATTCATTAAAAATCAATCAAATGGCAAGAACTAAAAAACAGAAAACAGAGATTCAGATTTTAGAAGAAATTGAAAACATTCTTTTTAATGATAGTGTAAAAATTTCAGAATTAGAAAGTTATGGTTTCAAATTAGACAAAGACAACAAGATTCAGAGTTTAGCCAAGTCAAACGGCACAAAGACCAAAAAATCAGACACCACAACAGAAGAAGCAAAGAAGAAACTGCAAGAAATCAAGAAAATTTTAGAAGGTTCAGACGGTAGAATTTCATTAGAAGAAATCAAGAAACAAGGCTATCAGTTAATTCTTAATTCAGACGGTAGTATTAAAAAAGTCAGTTGTTAAGTAGATAATCAGATTAAAATTGGTATAAAGTCAAATGATGGCGGATTTCCCAAAGATTTCCGCCTTCTTTGTATAATGACCTAACCAACCAATAAAACCGCCTGAATGAGCCTGAAAACGGGTCTATTTTTGAAATTAAAAAATTTGCGTTTATGACGGTTTTTAATTCTTATTTCTGAAATGCAAAAAACGCGCTTGAAATCCCGTCAAATCCTCATAAATAATAAATGAAAATGTAGGGCAAAAAATTATGCCAAACTTTTGAAAATTCATATATTTTTACGGAATTTTTAGGAAGTTGAAAAGTACAGATATAGAGTAAAAATATATGGTAATTTCTCATTTAGATTAATTAATTCTTGTTTGGGGAAAATTGATTTATATTGATTTTCCCTTTATGATGAAATTTTGTGTGAAAATGCAATATTTAAAGTAGGGATAAAAACATCACCTAAAATAATAAATTATCCCTACTTTTAAAATGATTACTTTCTTTGGTATAGATATTTTATCATTCTATTTGGGGTAAAGTAGATTTTTCCTAATACTTTGCCCCTTTTCATAATGGAACGGTTTAATATCAAAAGAAAGTAAAATTTATAGATGGTTTAATATTGAGTTTTGCCTACCATCTTACACCAACAATAAAGAGCAAAACGGAAAAATAGAATGATAAATACAGAAATCAAAGAATTAGCGGAAAACGGGGATTTAATGACTATATCCCC